>NZ_RCWA01000049.1 GCF_018448905.1 Photorhabdus heterorhabditis
AACGACTTCTGGTCGAACATCAATACTGACCCGATTTTTAATTTTGCCTCTTTTTTCATAGCGACCATAGCGTTTACGATAGGGTTTTCTGGCAATTCGCAGATGTTGCCATAAATCACCCCCCTCTATTTTATCTTGATAAATCAGTCTATAAATTGTCTCATGATGCAAAAATATCCCTTTATGCCGCTTCAAATAATCAACCACCTGTTCAGGACTCAAATCTTGCCAAATTAACCGTTTTATCCATTTTTTGACTTCCGGCGTTATTTTTACGGCTTTTTTAGCAAAATGACGACGAGCTAATCCCTTCAAATGAGCCTGTTCAGGACAATAGGTTTGAACTTCTTGATTTCTTTTCAATTCTCTGCTGATGGTCGACGGGCTTCGCTTAAGTGACTCAGCAATGAAACGCTGTGAAAAACCGGCTTTTTTTAAACTGGAAATCTGGTATCTTTCTGTTTCGGTCAGTTGTATATAGGTCATTGTGCATTTTCCTGTGGCGGGAAAGATGCCTACTATAGCAACTGACCGCCCTTCTGAAAAATTGCACTTATTAGTCGAATCCGCCTGTATTTAATGGTTTTTTCAGAAAAATCAAATAGCTTAGAAAAAATTAACTGCCAGAGACAAACGACTAATCCAACTATGGTAAAGAATAATCCTACATAATCATTGAAGAGATTATTGATTCTATTTGACAAGGTAGTTGCAGTTATAAATACGCCCATCAATGAAAAGGAGAAAAATGAACTAAAAAGCAGAAATAAAAATGAAGGTGAGCTCAAATTTTTAGGTCTAATTATACTATTCTGAATTTTAATATTTTTACTTTTTTCCCTCCATGTAAAGAAGCATATAAACGCAAAAAATAAGCTCATAATTATAATAGTGGCAAAGAAAATATTCTTATAATTATTATTAGCAAAATATGCTCCAGCTATAGGTGCCAATACAATGGCAGCATTCTGTGAGAATGAATAATTGTAGAATGCTTTCTTTAATTTTCTTTTAGGTATTATTTCAGACAAGATATCACGAGTAAACGGTTTTGCAATTGCTTTTGATATTGCTAATGTTGAAAAAAATAATAGCCAAGAATAGAATCCAGAGAATAGTATTAGAAATGAGAAAGAAATAGCTCTTAATAGGCAGGATATTAAGAATATCCATCCTTTACTGAGTTTGTTTAGTTTATTTGTAATTGTCAGCATTAAGATACATTCAAGTATAACAGCGAATGAAAACATTCCTGATATTGCTTTTGCTGATAGATTTCTCTCTGAAGAAAGAATGGGCAATGAACAAAAAAAAGCAAACTCAAAGAAAAATACTAAAGCATATAGTGTAACTATTTTATACTTTAACATAATTTGTCTTTTATATAAGAAGATATGTTGCCAAATACTTTCAAAGCAATGTTCTCTGGAAGCTTTGTTAATCCAGTTTCTGCCGTACACATTTCATTGAAGTAGAATTGATTTTCTTTAACTAACCAATCAATAGAAATTATATCAGCTCCAGAGTTATTCATGATAATTTCACTGTTCCTGATTATTTCTTTGGATATTGATTCCCTAAAGTCTTTGAAAAAAGTTTTATTGAATGTTCTTTTTTCATAAATTACCTGTTTTCCTCCAAATGCAGTATTTCCAAGATATCCATTTTCTACAGGAGATCGGGTTTTTATAAAAATTAATTCTTTTTTGAGAAAGAACAATCTTACATCAATAACACCTTCAATATAAGGCGTAATATTATAAATAAGATTAGATGTTGAAATAAGTTCTGCGGTGCTAATACTTTGTTGGAAAGTATCTGATTTTATAATACCGAATCCCATTCCTGAACCATTTGGTTTTAACATTAACGGGTGATTATTGTTTTTCGAGAAATCACCCATCATGTGTGAAAATTTACAACCGTAACCTAGCAGACTTAGAGGTAGTGTAGGGACACTTAATTGATGAACAAATAGATGTTGTGCTGATTTATCCCATTCCATATCGTCAATATCTGCTATTTTTTGGTTTAAAATCAAAGCATTTCTTGATTGTTTTATTAATCTTTTTAACGTTAAGGAAAAATTTAAACCTTGGCTATTTAGGTTTGGTGGGGATATTATAAATGCCGTCTTCCCATCAATTAGATTATTACCATTGAGATATAAACCCAGATCATCTTCTATTTTAACATCTATGTGTTTCATAGATATAAAGCTAAAATCTATATCAAAAATCTTAAACCATGTTTTATATTCATTATATGTATTTTCCAAGGATTTTGGGTTTATATAATCATCTTTTGGAACAATCCAAAATAATTTATAATTCATTGTTTGCCTCCAATATAATAATTGATTTTGATACGCTCATGTTCTCAGTTTTTTTTATAACTAATCCTGCCTGATTGGCTAAATGTTCAAATTCAGATAAATAACGCTCTTGTCCTAAAAATAGAATGTCCATTAATATATCCAGAGATTTTCCTATTGGACTTTGTGGTGTTTTTATTGAGTCTATTAATAATAGAGTTGATCTTTTATCCATAACTTTCCGACAGTTTTTTAATATTAATATTGCATCATTATCAGGCCAATCATGAATTATATTTTTCAGAATATATAGGTCATAACCAGATGGAATGGATTTTAAAAAGTCTCCACTTATAAAATTTATGTTTTCCGATGCGGGAATTTCTTTATATTTGTCTAATACAGCATAATGTTTTCCTATTACTTTTTTACTAATTCCTTTTAAAAGATTTCCTTTTCCTCCTCCAATATCTAGTATTCTGTTGTTTTTATTAAAATCATAAATATCAACTAATTCATGAATTATTTCATCTGTGATTCTTGACATTAGAGTGTCGAAATTTGATTTGAGCAATTCATTATTTTCTAGGTATTCAAAGAATGATTGATCATGTGTTTTCTCAAATGCTGACTTTCCATCATTTTTAAGTAAAGAGTTTGAGTACATTAGCCATGACTTCCAGTAGGCTGAACCAAGTTCACATTTTATCCACAATGATTCTAGACTTTCAGGATCAGCAAGTGAACGGCATGCATCAGAAAGTTTGACTCCAAGGCTGCTATTAACCAATACCCCTATTTCAATCAAAAAATCACATAATCGACTGAGACGAGATCTATCAATACCATATTTGTAGGAAAGTTCACTTATACTTATATAAGTATTATCTTTAAAATTAAAAGATAGACCCGTATCAACAAAGGCGTAAATTGCCGCTGATTTTCTATATGATGTAATTAATTCAGTTATCAAAAATATATCCTTTATTGTATTAGTTCATTAATTTCGTAACATAAATTTTTTATTTGTTCCTCTAAATGTGATGATGAGATTGCAATTCGTAGAATACTTTTATTCTTTGGAACAGTGGGGTACATTGCTGCTGTTGTTAAAAATCCTTTTTCCCTAAGTATACCAGAAATATTTATTGCTAAATATTCATCACCAATAAGTATAGTTCGTATAGGGCTGTGCTTTTCTTTTGAACTAATTTTACTTGCTATTAATTCATCAAACAATGTTACATTGATCCACAGTTTATCTTGTAACTCATAAATTTCATTGGAAAGATGTATTTGGGCTGATTCAACACATGCAGCTATGCCAGGTAAAGATGGGGGGCCGCTGAAAATATAACTGTGAGAATATTTTTTCGCAAACTCCATTGCCTTACTATTATGGAATGACACACAACCACCGTGTGCACCAAATGCTTTTGATAAGGAAGAAACCAATATTAAGGTTGAAGGAAAACATTCAAGATAATGAAGAGCGTAACCACAACCATTTTCTCCTATGATTGATGTGCCATGTGCATCGTCTATGTATATACCCGTCATCTTTCAAGTTGCTTCTTTGTTGGCTGCACTCACTCACCCCGGTCACATAGTTATCTATGCTCCCGGGGATTCGCTCCCTTGCCGCCGCGATGCATCTTGAAATCCATAGGGTATATATAACCATTATATTTCTCGGCTAATTGGCTAATGGTTTTTATTGGGGATGCCCCTCCCATAGAACCTAAACTGTCAGATATAAAAATGGGTGTTTTTCTTTCAGCGGAGCTTTGCTTGGCTTCTATTTCTATATCAGAGATATTTGAAAAATCAATTCTTTTAATAACGCCAAATTGATTCATTATTCCCTGAAGAATTTGTATAGATGCATGAGATGTTTTGTCTAAAATCCAAACAATTCCACTATCACTAATTGGATATCCAGGCAACATTCCTGAACCTAATAAGGGTAAAATACCTAAATGTCCAGCACCAACTGAGTTGAATGTAATTGTGAATGAATTTTTGAATATCAGGTTAAGGAGTTCATCTAATTCATCGAAAATGCTACATTTTGCTCTTGTTCTTGCTGCTGAATATTGTACTCCATATAGGTCTATCGCTGATTTTGCTGCATCAGAAAGACGTTTATTACTTTCAAGCCCTAAATATGAGCACGACATAAAATCTACATAATATTTTTTACCTTTAGTAACGATAATACGATTATCTTTTCTTGAGATGATAGATAAATCATTTATGCCTTTTCCCCATATTTTTTCTTGATGAGGTAGCGAGTGCATAATTTTATTTGCTTGCCAGTTTTTAAATTGGCTTTTATTATTCATAACCCATTTCCCCTGTGTAATGCAATATGTCAGTGTTTTATAATTATACAATCTACAATTACATTAATCTGAATGGTGAGTCAATAATATATTCTTGAAATGATGCATTGATCACTATAATAATATAATTTTAAGTGGATTGTTAGTAATTAAAATATTCACCAAAGGTTATTTCTAAAATAATTAATTTACAGAGAAACGTAACATTATCATTTAAGTTAATGTCCTAGCCGTATACGCCATGGATTTGCTTTTTATGATGTTCAGGATATTGAAGAATATCATGGTTTAAAGCTTTATTTTTTAAAATGTTTCTGTTTAAAGGGATAAGTGTAAATATAGCATTGGACTATTGTTCTAATAGGACTTATTCGAGATGGTTAATTCACATGTATGATTATTCAACACCTAATATTTGGAGATAGTTATTTATGTGTTCTTCCCTATTGTCTGATTATGAGTTTTCTGGCCTGCTCTACGGTATTGTGCTTTTTATTATGAAATTTCAATAAAAATTTTGATCATTAAACTTATTATTATTTTTAACTAAAATTAAATTTGGCATCAAATTCTGATGCCAATTTCTATATCTGTTACGTATATTTCTCCAAGATATAATATCCATATCGTTATTTTTCAAGGTACCTCTTTGTTGGCTGCGTTCACTTACCGCTGCGATACCTTTTGAAATCCATTGGGTATCATTTATTTTATGTTTAGTTCTATAATTGAATACTCTTCATTTATATCTTTAGTGTCTTTAATGGCAAGCCCGGCCTGATTAGCCAAGTATTCGATTTCTTCCAGGTAACGTTCTTTTCCTAAAAATAATGTATCCATTAATATGTCTAAAGAGATGATCATTTTAGATTGTGGTTTTTTTATGAAGCTTATCAATAAAACAGTGGCACCAGTATTCATTGCCTTTCGGCAGTTTTCTAAAATTAATATCGAATCATTATCGGACCAATCATGGATAATGTTCTTTAAAATATATAAATCATAACTCGATGGAATTGATTTTAGAAAATCTCCATTTATAAAGTCTATATTTTCTGAAACAGGAATTTCATTATATCTGTCTAATACAGCGTAATGTTTTCCTTTTACTTTTTCACTAATTTTTACCAGAAGATTTCCTTCTCCACCTCCAACGTCTAATATTCTGTTGTGTTCACTAAAATCATAAATATCAAGTAATTTTTCAACTATTTTGTCTGAGGTTTTTGACATTGAAGAGTCAAAATTTGATTTGAGAAATTTGTGACTATTTAAATGTTCGAAGAATGGTTTCCCATGTGTTATTTCAAATGCTGATTTACCTTTGTTCTCAAGTAAGGATTTTGGATACATTGACCAAGCGTTCCAGCAATCTGAGCTAAGCTCCCACTTTAGCATTAATGACTCCATACTTTCAGGATCTGCAAGTGCACTGCATTCATCAGAAAGAGCAACTTCACGGTTGTTACTGACTAATACCTCTATTTCAATTAAGAAATCACATAATCGGCTAAGGCGAGAATGATCAATATTACATTTTCGGGAAAGTTCGTCTATATCTACATAGGCTCCATTTTTAAAGTGAACAGATAAACCTGTATCAACGAAAGCATAGATTGCGGCTGATTTTCTATATGATGTAATAAGTTCGTTTAACATTAAATTATCCTTTATTCTTATAAAGAAATGAGGAATTTCCTCTAAATTACAGGTAATACTTCTGGATATTGTGACAACATGTTTTTACAAAAATGTAATTATTAAATTTGATATCTTTTGTTAATTATATAATAAAGATTAAATTCTCCTTTGGTAATTGTTTGGTCCATCTTAATGATGGATTTATAGAAGTAAACGATTAACTGTCAGACTATATCAAGTTTGATAGAAATAAATGAGTAAGATCACAGTTAACTACTTTTCAGGACTTTTGAAAGTTAAATAAGATAAAATAACTTGGTGTATTTTATCTGTTTGAAACTGTCAGAGTGCTTTTTTCTCCGATATGAAATAATACATGGCATCAGATATCTCGATGCCATGTTTTAAATATATGTTTCTCTATGTTGGAATATTCATAGGGCTATCTGGGTGAATAATATTTAATTTCTATAATTTATTTTACCCCTAGTTTAATAAATGAAAATGATTCATCTATATCTTCGGTTTCTTGAATGATGAGTCCTGCTTGGTCAGCCAAATATTCGAACTCAGTCAAATAACGTTCTTTCCCTAAAAGTATCACATCCATGAATATATCCATAGACTTAGCTATATTCGCTATAGAGGACTGTGGTTTTTTCATTATGGTGATCAATAAGAGAGTGGCGTTATCATCCATCGCTTTCCGGCAATTCTTCAAAATTAATATTGAGTCATCATCAGACCAATTATGGATGACATTCTTTAAAATATAGAGATCATAACCTGATGGAACTGATTTCAGGAAATCTCCATTTATAAAATCCATATCTTCTGAAATAGGTATTTCATTATATCTGTCTAATACGGTGTAATGTTTTCCTTTTACCTTTTCATTGATTTTTACCAGAAGATTTCCTTCTCCTCCGCCAAGATCTAATATTTTGTTATGTTTGCTGAAATCATAAATTTCAAGTAACTTTTTAGCTAATTTGTCCGAGTTTCTTGACATTAAAGAATCAAAATTTGATTTTATTAATTTATTATTGTCCAAATACTCGAAGAATGGCTTGCCATGTGCTATTTCTAATGCTGACTTGTTATCATTTTTCAGTAAGGATTCTGGATACGCTAACCAAGAATTCCAGTTATATGAGCTAATTTCATGTTTTACTAATAATGATTCTAGACTATTAGGATCTGCAAGTGCACTGCATTCATCAGAAAGGGCAACTCCATGGTTGTTGCTAACCAATACCCCAATTTCAATTAAAAAATCACATAATCGGCTAAGGCGAGAGTTATCAATACCGCATTTATGGGAAAGTTCACCTATATCTACATAGATCCCATCTTTAAGATGAACAGATAATCCTGTATTAACAAGAGCATAGATTGCTGCTGATTTTCTATATGATCTAATAAGTTCGGTTAGCATTGAGTTATCCTTTATGATTATAAAGAAATGAGTGTTTTCTGTAAATTACAGAGTGTTATTGAATATCTTGATAAAATATTTCGACCAAAATGTAATTGTTAGTTTTAATATATTTTCCCAGTTAGGTAATGAAGCTTATTTTCTCCTTTGGCAATGACTTGGTTAACCTGGATGATGAACTTCTATAAGTAAACTATCAACTGGTAGACTATATTAAATTCAATAAAAAGAAATGATGAAGATCACAGTTAACTATTTTTGAAAATTAAATGAAATAATATGGCGTAGTAAAATGTTTTTTAAGAAAATTATTTATGAAAAAATGAATAATGATAAATCCTGGGAAATTACAGGTATTTATTGAATATGCTCACTACCATCCAGCACATAATTTTCAGTATTTTAACCTAAATTCGCACTGTAATTTCTATATTCTCCCTGTGGCTCAGAGTCCACTTTTGATCTATGCTGAACGCTAAAAATAGGCTTAGGATTATTATTAACCGGAAAGCCGTATATACCCAATGGATTTCAAGATGGATCGCGACGGCAAGGGAGTGAATCCCCGGGAGCAGAGATAACTCTGTGATCGGGGTGAGCGAGTGCAGCCAACAAAGAGGCAACTTGAAAGATAACGGGTATAACAGATAACAGGAAGATAGAGCTTAATGAGTATTCGCATCGTTCCTAAAGAGCAATTGAGTAAAGAATGTGTCAATGAAAAAGCAGCAGATTATATCCCGCCACTGCTTTTTGTTAATCTGAAAAACCTCTATCAGCGTCGTGCTGAGCGTCTTAAACAACTGGCTGTAGATAATCCATTTGCAGACTATCTTAGCTTTGTAGCAGACGTAGTTCAGGCCCAGCAAAAAGCGTTACATGACAATCCCCTGAAAATAGAGATGGCAGATATTTTGGAAAAATCTGCTGCTGAGGGTAAACCGCCTCTGGATTGTAAAATATTCCCACGTACTGAGCACTGGCAAAAATTGCTTTACTCTTTGATAGCAGAATTACTGCCTGATGCTCCAGAACATATCAGCATAGTTTTGGATAATCTGGAAAAAGCGTCGGAGCAGGAATTGGAACAGATGGCTGATGCTTTGCTGAAAAATGAATTTAGTAAAGTCAGTCCTGAAAAAGCACTATTTATTTGGGCTGCCCTTTCCTTGTATTGGACACAAATGGCAAATCAAATCCCAGGAAAGGCGCGGGCAGAATATGGTGAACATCGTCAGTTCTGTCCTGTTTGTGGCAGTATGCCGGTTGCCAGTGTTGTGCAGATTGGAACCATTAATGGGCTGCGTTACCTGCATTGTAGTCTGTGTGAAAGTGAATGGCATGTGGTACGGGTGAAGTGCAGTAACTGTGAACAGACTCATGATCTCAATTATTGGTCGCTGAATAGTGAACAAACAGCAGTGAAAGCGGAAAGTTGTGGTGATTGTGGCAGTTATCTAAAAATCCTCTATCAGGAAAAAGATCCAAAAGTTGAGGCTATTGCTGATGATCTGGCTTCACTGATCCTTGATGCCAAAATGGAAGAGGAAGGTTTTGCCCGTAGTAGTATCAATCCATTTCTGTTCCCAAATGAGTAACGGCTAACTGACGGAATTGCTATGACACAAAACCAAAGTCCATTGTACAGCCAGCTTCCTGCTATTGATCGTTTGTTGCATGAGCCACAGATAGCCCTATTCGTGGAACAATATGGACAGACGCTGGTAACGGCAACATTAAGAAAAATGCAGCAACAGGCCAGAACAAATATCAGGCAGCATCAGGAACTGCCTGATTGGTGTGATAATTGGGCGGTGGCACTTGGTCAGCAATTGGAACAAAAACAAGCTTTGTCCTTAAAGCCGCTGTTTAATCTCAGTGGTACGGTACTTCATACCAACTTTGGCCGGGCATTAATGGCAGAGTCGGTTATTAAGGCGGTGACACAGGTGATGCGTTCACCGGTAACGCTGGAATATTCCCTCAATGGCGCTGGGCGTGGACACCGTGATCGTGCTTTGGCGAATTTATTGTGTGAATTAACCGGGGCGGAAGATGCCTGTATCGTTAATAATAATGCAGCGGCTGTGTTGTTATTGTTGGCAACTGTGGCATCCGGTAAGCAGGTTGTGGTTTCTCGTGGTGAGTTGGTGGAAATTGGTGGGGCATTCCGTATTCCTGATGTGATGGCTCAGGCAGGATGCCGATTGGTTGAAGTCGGTACCACTAATCGTACTCACCTGAAAGATTATCAACAGGCTATCAATGAAGAAACTGCTCTTTTGATGAAAGTTCATACGAGTAACTACAGCATTGAAGGTTTTACTGCCGAAGTTTCCGGCCATGAACTGGCGCAATTGGGGGTTAAATCTCGAATTCCTACTGCTATTGATTTAGGTAGTGGTTCCATGATCAATATGGCTCAATATGGATTGCCTGCTGAACCTTTGCCCCAGGACTATCTGAATCAGGGCATCGATCTGGTCACTTTTTCTGGGGATAAATTACTGGGGGGACCGCAGGCTGGAATTATCCTCGGTAAGCAACAATGGATAGACGCCATCCAGCGTCATCCACTGAAACGCGCTTTGCGGGCCGACAAAATGACTTTGGCTGCTTTGGAAGCTACATTGCGATTGTATCAATGCCCTGAACAACTTTGCTGCCAATTGCCAACGTTGCGTTTGTTAACCCGTTCACAGCAAGAAATGTATGATTTGGCACAACAGCTATTACCTCAGATTCAGGCATATTATGGTGACCAGTTTATTGTGCGTGATGAGCCATGCTATTCACAGATTGGCAGTGGTTCACTGCCGGTCGATCTGCTGCCTAGCTGGGCTTTGACTTTCACTGCCATTGGTGGTCAAGGTGGGACTTTGGAACAGTTGGCACAGCATTGGCGTGGATTGGCGAAACCGGTTATTGGCCGTATCTCTGAAGGGCGTTTATGGCTGGATTTACGTTGCCTTGAAGATGGAAGAGCGTTGTTGCAGGCACTATTACTTTAATTTTCTAGAACTGCCATAATTTTTTGGAACCACCATAATTTTCTGAAACTATATATGATTTTTGCCACCGCAGGTCATGTTGACCATGGTAAAACTACGCTGATTCAAGCTATTACCGGTGTTAATACGGCACATTTGCCGGAAGAGAAAAAACGAGGTATGACCATCGACTTGGGTTATGCCTATTGGCCGCAACCAGATGGGTCTTCGGTTGGTTTTGTTGATGTGCCCGGACATGAGAAATTTCTCGCTAATATGCTGGCAGGGATAGGGGGTATCGATCATGTTTTACTGGTGGTTGCCTGTGATGATGGGGTAATGGCTCAAACCAAAGAGCATTTGGCTATTTTGCGTTTGATTGGTTGCTCTGCAATCACAGCTGTGCTCACTAAGGCAGATCGGGTGGAATGGCAACGGGTGGTTGAGGTCTGCCAACAGATTGAACATGAGCTGACAACTCAGGGGTGGATCGGGTCTCCTCTGTTTGTAACGGTTGCCACTGATGAAGAGAGTATTGCCCCTTTGCGGCAGCATTTGTTGCAGTTACACCAGCAAAACAGACAACATGAAAAGTTAAATCAGCGTTTTCGTTTGGCGATAGATCGCGCTTTCAGTGTAAAAGGCACGGGTCTGGTAGTAACGGGAATGGCATTGGCTGGATGCGTCAGTGTAGGGGACATTCTCTGGCTGACGGGCAGTGATAAGCAAGTTAGAGTGCGTGGCCTGCATGCTCAGAATCAACAGACAGATACGGCTCAGGTCGGGCTGCGTATTGCACTGAATATTACCGGTGATATTAGTAAAGAGCAGGTTTCCCGTGGTGATTGGCTACTTTCTCAAAAGCCCGTTGAGAGTGTGGAGAAGGTGTTGGTAGAACTAGAAACTGATGAGCCTTTGCGAAATTGGCAATCTCTTCATATTCATCATGCTGCCAGCCATATCACTGGCCGGATTTCGTTACTAAATCAGCTTTCTGATCAGCTTCTGTTAGCTGAACTGGTATTTGATCGCCCATTATGGCTGGTTGAGAACGACCGATTGATATTGCGCGATATCGGTGCCAGAAGAACGCTTGCCGGAGCACGCGTGATAAACCTAAATTCTCCTCGTCGTGGTAAGCGTCAGACAGAGTTTTTGCATTGGCTCACTCTGCTTGCCAGAACATCGGATCATGCGGCTAATTTAGTACTCCATTTGTCACGGGGGGCACTTTCCGTTAACCATTTTTCTTGGGCGCGTCAGTTAACGGAAGAGACTTTCCATCAGTTAATCTCTGGTATGGATGTGATTATTGCTGGTGGTATGGTGTTATCACAGAGTCATGCTGAGTTGGCAGAACAGAAGCTATTGCAAGTTTTGGCTGAATATCATCAGCAACATGCTGATCAACTGGGTTTGGGAAGGGCCCGCTTAAAGCGAATGGCTTTGCCAACGTTGAATGAAGCGCTAGTTTATACTCTGATCGATGTATTGCTCGATAATGGGCGATTAGAACAAGCTCGAGGTTGGTTATATCTTCCTGAACATGGTTTGTCTTTCAGTGACGGGCAAGAAAAACTGTGGCAGCGAATAGCTCCTTATTTTTCAGATGATCCTTGGTGGGTACGTGACTTGGCTGCTGATTTAAAGGAAGAAGACGTGACAATTCGCAGTTTATTGAAAAAAGCAGCGCAATTGGGACATATTACGGCCATTGTTCCTGATCGCTATTATTGTAGCCAACGAATGCAGCAATTCGCGGAACTTATCCGGGAGTTTAATCAAAGTCATGGTGCGATCACTGCTGCTGATTTTCGTGATGAACTGGGTATTGGTCGTAAACTGGCTATTCAGATACTGGAATTCTTTGATCGCAGCGGTTTTACTCGTCGTCAGGCTGAATTACATATTCTCAGGGATCATGGATTGTTTTGATGGTTTTTTGTATTTAAAAAGTGGACAGGATCAGCAAAATTACAGTTTTGGTTCGCTTGATTTAACTTGCCTGTGTTATTTTTGCCAACTGTTACTAACATGGGTTTTCTATTGACTGGATTGAATACGATATGAAAAAGAAGATAATATCGAGTGTTTATCTGGGATTATTGTTTATTGCAACTTTAATACTGGTTTTTGAAAAAAGTGATAGTGATGATATTTACCCGGCATTGGTAGCTCTCGGTGTATTTGGAATAATATTTGGTATAGTGTTTTTTGCTTCGGCCAGGTTACTGTTTTCTGCTGCCTTTACCGGGACACTATTTATTATCTTTAAATTTCTTAATCAGATAAAAGTTCATTATTACAAAGAACAGCTCATGTTCTCTGACCTAAACCTGATGTTTGATCCTGCCAATCAGGAAACATTGCGGCACTATTGGTTAGCTGGCTTAGCCGTTGTTGCTATGTTTATTTGGTTGATTTTTAATATGATACTCAGTTGGAAAAAATCATCCCCTTTCCGTGGTTTCAAATGGCGAATTGCCAGCCTGGTGTTGATTGTGATCTGTGTATGGGAAGTGAGTGTTACCGCTAATGCGTTTAGAGAGCAGTGGGAATCTTCATTACCAAAAGGGCGTGGTACAGTCACCAATATGGTAATGTCAGCTAAAGATGCCAAATATCATGCTCCTCAGTTTGGGCAATCATCTGATTATTTCCTGCAACTGGCTAAAGGTGTCACGCTGCCTGTGCCGCAGTCGGAAATCAAACCAGATGTGGTGATGTTACTGCAGGAATCAACAGTGACTCCACATATCTATCAATTACCGGATGGTTCACGGCTACCTAATCTTTATATGTTCCAGCGGAATGCCGGGGTCAGTGCACAAAGCGCAATGAGGGTACAAACTTTTGGCGGTGGTACTTGGTTATCCGAATTCTCTGCTCTGACGGGTTTGAATACTGATGATTTTGGTTCACGCAAAAACGCTGTTTTTTATTTTATCGTCGATCACTTGAAATACAGTCTATTCCGCGAGATGAAACAAAATGGTTATTACACTGTTGTTCTGACACCATTTAATAAATCCTCTTATCATTCTGGTCATGCTTATCAGACACTGGGTGTTGATCGTATTATTCAACCGCAGGAATTAGGCTATCCTGCCAGCCTTGATGAAAATCTGTGGACTATCCCTACACAGAGTATGTTGAATTATGTGAAAGAAATCTTGGTACAGGAAACCGATAAGCCGCTGTTTATTTTTTCACTGACTATGTATGAACATGGCCCATATGATGAAGATCATTCTGATGATTACGGACTTTCCGGGCATGTGAGAGATTCACAGGCAGCTGGTAAGTTCAGCCACTATATGGAGAAAATCAAAGCCTCTGATCCGGCAATCAAAGATTTCAGCGAGTTTGTTGCTAAACGGGAAAAACCGACCATTTTCCTTTATTTCGGTGATCATCAGCCTAATATCAACTTAAATCAATACAATAGTGTATTTTCAAATCCGGGTTATATCACTCAGTTCACCATGCGGGATAATTTGAAACAGGGAGAACCGGTTCAGGCTGATGAGTTGACTGATATTTCATACCTTGGTGGAATGATTATGGAGAGAGCTAAGCTGAATGTTTCACCTTTTTATCGGGCGAATATGACGATGCGCCATCTCTGTCGAGGAGCGCTGGATGATTGTCAGGATAAAGAGCTGGTAGATAGTTACAAATACTATATTTATCATCAACTGAAAGTTGCTAATAAAAACTAAATCACAAAATAATAAGCGAGTGGGTGCCATATTTATATGGCACTTGCTATATTTTAAATGTCGGTAAACTTTCTCTAACCTTTTTTAATTATTTTTCAAGTACGCTTTCATCATTTTTTGTAACATAATAATAGAGATGATTATCCCCTCTATTATTAAATTGTTCGCATATTCAGTCAATAAAGCCATTCAATATCATTGATAATATTGAGAATTCAATATATTTAGTGCATATAAATATATAAATGAAATTTCAGTCTTACCAATGGATTTAGACTGGTATCACATAATTATACAGGCCGATTCTTATTTGGCCCCTGCTAATGTTAAAGTGTAAATATTTCTTATGTATTTTGTTCGGGAATTAAAGATGACTAAACCTGCATCAGATATCGTGTCTGGTTATTTATTTGGCTATGGTCAAGTATTCGGTGTGCCTTCTGAACTATGGGTTTTGCAATAAGTGGCAGCATTTTGGCTGGATAAGCTGAAAGAACTTTATGACTTTATTGGTGCCGGAATGGACATCATGGAGTCTGTTTCTTGTGCTCTGGTCATGGTGGATTTAGTTGATGGTTATCCGGTTCGGTGTGTGATTTTTTGCGCCAACCTCGGGGGAGATGCGGACGCCATCGGTACCATGGCTGGAGCCATTTCTGGCTGTGCGGTAAGCGATCTTTATCCACCGTAAACATGGGTTACCAAAAGTGGGTTTATTGATGGCCTGTAGGTGAGGATTACAGCCTCGGGTTATTCGTCTCTTTCTTCATTGCCGGGCTATGGCTTATGTTTAGCCAGAAAAAGGAGAGTCTGATGGGCGGGTTACTGCCGATTACTGTGATCGGTGCGGCTGCGGGAGATATTGTTCTCAGTTTACCAAAGCTTCCTCGCAGTGGTGAAGACCGGGAAGCGAGGGAAATTGAGCGGCAGATCGGCGGCTCAGGTTTTAACGTTGCCCGGGCTTTGGTTCGTCTGCAAATCCCTGTGATTAATGGTATTCCTGTCGGTAATGGATATTGGGGGGAGCAGGTAATTAAAGAGATGCAAGCTCTTGGGCTTAAGGTGACGTTAACCAACTCATATCTTGATAATGGTTGGTGTTTGGCAATGGTTGAGCTGGATGGTGAGAGGAGCTTTGTTTCTGTTAGTGGTTGTGAAGTTGACTGGAGTGCGGCAATGCTCTCCTCTATTGCTCTGCCGGAAAAGGGGTATCTCTATGCCAGTGGTTATGTCATGGCGGGTAAAACTACGGCGATTTTGTGTGACTGGTTACTGCTGTCACCTCTTGGCCAGACGTTGTTGCTGGATTTTGGTCCGCGTTTACCAGAGATAGATCCCGCCTTCATTGATGCATTACCTGCTGACCGAACTATTCTGACACTGAGCCGTGATGAGATTGCTATGTTGTGTGGAGCAGGCGATTCTGTCACTCAGGCTAGTTATTATTCGAGTAAAAGAAAAATCACGATTATCTGTCGGTTAGGTTCACAAGGGGCGTGGATATGCCTGCCTGACAGCGTCCCCGAGCATGTTCCCTCCTATAAGGTGAAAGTGGTAGATACTATCGGAGCCGGTGATGCTCATAGTAGTGGCATGCTGGCTGGTTTATCGCAGGGAATGTCTCTGAGAGATGCGGTTAAGCTTGGTAATCGTGTTGCTGCCATTGTTGTCAACCGTTCTGGTGCTGCTGGTGCACCAACTATAAAAGAGCTAGAGGAGTTTGTGTTTGAATAATTACTTTCAGACATTACATTTCTTAAATATTAAGGGGCGTCGCTAAAATGAGTGCAATACTTCCAGATTGGAAACAAAAAACAGCTTTATTTTTATCGGCTCAAACAATTTCTCTGCTGGGTTCTTCCATTGTCCAGTTCTCCATCGTCTGGTATATCACCTTAAGTACTTCATCAGGAGAAATGCTGGCTATTTCGGTACTCTGTGCATTTCTTCCACAGGTATTAATCTCTTTATTTGCGGGGGTTTGGGCTGATACTTACAACCGTAAGTTGCTCAGTATTGCCTCTGATGCGTTAATTGCATTAGTGACTCTTGGTTTGGCGATCTCTTTTATGCTCGGATTTAAGAGCATTGAATTGCTATTTGTGGCCCTGATTCTCCGTTCATTTTGTACGGGAATTCAGACTCCGGCAGTGAGTGCCATCATTCCACAACTGGTCCCGAAAGAAAAACTATTGCGGGTCAATGGTATTAATACTTCTCTGACTTCACTAATGATGTTGGCATCTCCTGCCATCAGTGGTTTTTTGTATTCTCAAACTTCGCTTGAAAATATTTTTTTAGTGGATGTGGTAACTGCCATTATTGGCATTAGTATTGTTGCATTTATTCCTATTCCTACAGTAGCTTCTGATTCCATGCCGGATAATAAATTTCAGGCGATTTTAGCTGGTTTTCGCTATCTGCGAGAGAATAAGATAATTAGAAATCTTTTGATTTTCCTGATTTGTGACTGCTTCCTGGTTAGTCCGGCTGCGTTTTTGACGCCGCTATTGGTTAACCGAACATTTGGTGAAGAATCATGGCGTTTAGCTATTAATGAAGTGACATTTAGTGCGGGAGCCGTTTTAGGCGGATTGCTGATTTCTTTCTTGAATGAATATAAAAATAAACTGCGTATAACGGCAGTAGCTTGCGCATTGTCTGGTATATTTACGATTGCTCTTGGCTATGCGTATTGGTTCCCGCTTTATCTGGCATTAAACGTCTTTTTGGGCATGATAATGCCTTGTTTTAACGCACCGATAGTAGCAACTTTTCAGGAAAAGGTTAAACCTGAGATGATGGGAAGGGTATTTAGTTTAGTCCAAATATCTATGTCCTGTTCTTTGCCATTAGGTATGGTGTTGTTTGGTCCGGTTGCTGATTATATTAGTGTTCAATCTCTTTTAATAATATGTGGTGGGTTGATATTATTGACTGGTGCACTGTTTTTTATGTTTAACGGAGAAGGCAATAGAGAAAGTAGCAGAGTCGTTTAGTCAGGCTAGTGTTGCCAAAGATATCGCATTATTCCGGTTGAATATGGTCAGTTATGCGATAAGCGCAGCGCCGTGAACCGGTTAGAATGTACTCTACTCGTTTAACTTGAGCTTGAAGTATCTCCTGAAAAACGTTCAACTCAGCGCGACAAAAACCCTGGCAGGTAGTAGCGGCAGCGCAAATAGGGCAATGGTTTTCTACCAGTAAAATGGTGCCGTCTTCGGTATGCGACCACTGAGCCATGTAACCTTCATGGCACCTTATGGCAACCAGACGCTCGACTCGTTCTTGTAGGTTAGCCGCCCCATTCATTGCCTGCTGGTAATTAATACGGGTTTCTTGCTCGCGGGTATCAATTAGCAAATCTATTGCTTTTTCACCCAACTGCTTACGGATGGTGTTTAATAATTGTACTGTCAGTTCAGCATGTGCATCTGGGAAATGCGCATGACCTGCGGCTGTTAAATGCCAAAGCTGGATTGGACGACCAACCCCTCGTGCTTCAGCGATAGCTTCCACGAGTCCTTCTTTAGCTAACTTCACAAATTGTTGCCGGGCGGCTTCTCCCGTTGTTCCCAGTATTTTTCCGGCATCGGAAGCCTGTTGAGGACCACGGGTTTTCAATAACATCAGTAATCTTTCACTAACGGACTGTGTAACTATTGTGCTATTTTCAAAGCTTTTGCTTGACATATTGCTTCGCCTCGTCTTAATTTATTCCAAGAAAATTCTTGCTTAATTTAACGCAAGACCCATATTAACTCAATGCTAATGCAGGATAACGACTGTGATAATAACCAATGAAAGCCATTGGAGAGATTTGTTCTCCGGTAAAAATGCGGCCAGTGCTTTGGCGCTATCGTTGGGAGTTGCGTTACACGCGATTAATATTTTAATTGCAACAACTATCTTACCTTCCGTTGTACAGGATATTGGTGGCCTGAACCTTTATGCTTGGAATACGACTCTGTTCGTCGTCGCTTCTATTATTGGTTCTGTCTTATCTGCACGTTTGCTTAATTCACAGGGTTCGCGTAATGCTTATCTGGTTGCGGCACTGTTATTCTTTTTTGGCAGTTTATTATGTGCGCTTGCGCCAACGATGGAAGTGATGCTGATTGGGCGGACAGTTCAGGGCTTTGGTGGTGGATTGTTGTTTGCACTCTCCTATGCGTTGATCAATCTGGTATTTGAACAGGCGCTTTGGCCTCGGGCAATGGCGTTAATATCTGGAATGTGGGGTGTTGCGACGTTGGTTGGTCCCGCCGTGGGTGGGATCTTTGCTGAGATGCATGCCTGGCGTTATGCCTTTGGCATCATGTTGCCAATAATGTTGTTGTATGCGGTTTTCACTTACTTAATTTTGCCCAAAGGTAAACCGCAGGGTCAGAATAAAACAGCATTGCCACTGGTGCAGTTAGTTTTATTAGCGGGGGCGGTATTGATAGTTTCTGCTGGCAGCGTATCTGAAAGTGTGAAGCTGAATTTTGCGGGAATTATGCTGGCATTAGTTTTGATAATATTACTAATTTGCTATGAACGTCGTTCAGTCATACGTTTGTTACCTCATGGTGCATTATATTTGGGTTCACCTCATGTGGCGCTATTTGCCACTATTTCATTATTGGTGGTTAGCATGACCAGTGAAGTATTTATCCCGTATTTCTTGCAAATATTGCATGGTCAATCGCCGTTGGCTTCCGGTTATATGGCCGCTGCAATGGCAGCAGGTTGGACTGTTGCAGAGATAATTAGTGCAGGCTGGCGTGGAGCGGGTATTCGCCGGGCAATTATCAGTGGTCCGATATTCGTACTGATAGGTATGTTAATTCTGTCGTTGATATTATCACATCCCTCAGTTGGACATTGGCAAGTGATGATACCTATTGTGATTGCACTGACTTTGGTAGGATTTGGTATCGGTTTTGGTTGGCCGCATTTGTTAACTCGCATCCTACAGATATCGTCAGATGCTGATAAAGATATCGCTGGCGCTTCAATTACAACGGTGCAGTTATTTGCTACAGCTTTTGGATCAGCATTGGCGGGTATGGTCGTAAACCTTTCAGGGCTTAATGAACCCGGTGGTGTAGCAGGTACCGCTTCTGCCGCACACTGGTTGTTCCTGCTATTTGCTATCGCACCATTATTAGCGTTATTTACAGCGTGGAGATCGGCGAAGATTAGTCCGGTATCTGAATAATCCTGTTTATGATGGTTGGGTAAAGTACCTGACAATTTAATGATAGATCATGATATCGACGCTTGTTGATGACACGTCGATATTTTCTGGTTTTCTCGACCCACAGTTTCCATATGTCGATATCATCGACATATCGTTAACACGTGTCGAAATTTACTGAGTTTTTTCTTTGCTATTGTTTCTAATTGTTTGATGCTCTTCTCTGGTGATGGCAAATCCTCTGCATCGTTCCGCCTAATTCTCGGATCGCTTTCCCTTCAAACCTTTCATGCTCTGACAGTAAAAAAACCAGATATAACAATGTATATCTGGCTTTATGATTTTCTCTGAGATGCTAAGGAACGTCGAATCTGTTCATTGAGTATCAGGCTTAAACCAGCATGAATGCTGGATTGGTGTTATTCAATATTTTCTAGGGGTACACCCTTGGGTACACGCTAAATCGGAGTGTACCTCTGAATTGATAAAAATGTGTACAACTATGAAAATCATATATTAGCGATGTGATTACTTTTTGAGTTTTTTCTTTGCTATCGTTTCTAATTGTTTGATGCTTTTCTCTGGTGATGGTAAATCCTCTGGCATTGTTCCACCCAACTCTTGAATTGTATCCCTTACTTTTTTTCCAACGTCAAAATGAGTCTGGTTTGCTTGTATTTTGCTTTTTACGTTATCTCGTCTCAGCTTTTCTTCGGCTTGGGTTGCTCTAAACAAGTTAGCAGCAAGCTCCGTTGACCCCATGTGATCTAATATCCGTTGTGATTTTTTTAATCCCTTTCGCTGGTGGATTGCTTTCTGGTCTAGTCCACCGTATAAACCTTGATAGCCATGATTTTGGAAAATGGCAAAATCAATATTTGTTTCTACGCCTGCTCTCTGTGCTGTTTCAACTAACTGCTTGTTGTGCTCTTTTAGCTCATTGCGTAGGAATAGCCGCTTTTCATCTTCTCGAAGTCGTTTAAATGCCTCATCATCTGCTAGCTCTTGCCGTCTAGTTTGAATAGCAAAATATGTCTGTCCTGCTGCTATAACTGGTTTACTCGGATCACCATTTTGTACAACGAGGTAACAGGCATAACGGGATAGTTTTATATCCTTTAATTTTCTTTGTGCTCCTGAGCCAATATTGACCATATCGAGGATATCCTCGAAATGGTCTTCAATGTTGTGTCCGCTATGGGTGCAGGCTTCTTTAGCTCGTTTTAAAACAGGTGTGAAGTGACGATACTCAGAATATTCAAGAAGTTTAGAAAGCTCTCTAGCCGACCAGAATTCGATACCAGTCTCATCAATTCTTTTTATTTCTTCAAATGGTTGGTGATGCTGCTCCATGTATCGAACCTCTCATGTTTGTTCGTGGTATAGATTGATAATACGGATAGCTTACTCTTAACATAATTCAAATACTGTTATGCCATCCAAGAATAACCCTCTCCATTATTTTGTTACTGCCTCCGTTTCACACGAAATGATAGCAACCGAAAAATATTTTTCACCTGACTGGCTCACCTCTTAAAGAGGACTGGTTACTTTGCGTATATCAATAAGAGTTGTACAAATAGGCTACCAGATTAAATCGGGTAGGCTGATACATCAGCTAAAATTTCAGCCGATGACTGACAAACCAAAGTGTGATTTCACATTTTTGATGTAACCCATTGATTTATCCTCTGACCGTCACTTTGGCCTCACGGTATCACTATCTAGCGTCTTGGTGCTGGTTTCGTCCATTGATAGGTCGGTGCGGTCATTCTGCGTCGGTGGCGCTCTTTAGCCTGTAATGTCTGCGAGACTCCCGTTCTAATTGCCAGCCTATCCCGTCCAGTGAGTGATTGCCCCTGCTGGTTAATTCCATCATAACAGCCTCTATCGTCTCACGGTTTAACATAGCTTCCCCTTAAGGTGTTGTGATTATCTCTATACCTTGCCGGTACAGTACGCATTATAAACCGTTCCGGTGCGTACCTGCTTGCGTACCACCAGCTTAAAATCTAATCTGTATAACACTGTTATACGCTGATATAATGAGCATACATTGAATTGGTAAGGATTATTATCATGAGTAAATCTAATCTCATTGCCTTTCGCCTGCCTGCTGAACTTCAAGCCCTATTTAATGACGCTGTATCGACTTCTGGCAGCGATAAATCATCGTGGATAGTCTCAGCTATCAAAGAGAAGTTAAACCGTCCAGAAAGCAATCCTGACACTCGTATGTTATCGCTGGTGGAACGGCTAGAATCGGCTGCGGCTTCCCTGATTGTGGGTAAGGCTGATATTCCACCTCATGCCTATAATGAACCGGCTATTGTTGCTGTGGTGAATCAGGTGCTTTCTGAGGGCATTGATAACGGTCGTGTTATTGCTGAACGGATTAATGAGGCGGGTTATCAGACTAAAGCGGGTAAAGCGTGGGATAAAGATATTTACTCAGCATGGAAGCGTCACAAAGATATTGCCGGAAAGCTCGACTTATAGTCGAATTACGTTATCAATTGTTATCATCCCCTTAAGAAATCTTAAGATTCAGCCACCAGCAACATGTTAGGAAGTGTTAGGATTTTTCGTTTTTATGGACTCTAAAAATCATCATTCCCTAACATGTCCTTTAATCATCAAAGTTCACGCTGTAGCTTCTCTAGAATCGCCTGTCTGGCGAATACATCAGCAAAAACTTTCGGATTGAACCCATTGGCGATTTCATCAATAAACGCTTTCGGGAAAGTGTGAAATATCGTTTTTCCGTCCCTAATCTCTCGATAGCCTGCAATATTGTTTACTCGGTCGCTGCCTGTAACATAGGGGTGCATAGCAAAGCGGCTAAAGGCATAAGCATTTAAAAAGCCCTCAGCCTGTTCCACTATCTGCTCAATCTCTTTGTTGCCTGTACCGAATTCCGCCAGCCACACGTTAAATACAGCCTGTACCGTATCGCGGCAATCTTGCTCACTCCAGCCAGTCACAATACGACCCACCAGCAATGCTGCTTCAATAGCGGCAAAGCGATCACTCGCGCGGTGAACCTGCTCACCGTAGCTGGACGGGATTAACTTACCCCAGCGTTTTTGTGCGGTGGTATAGGCTTCCATAGCCTCGGTTTTATGGTGAGAAAGATATTCAATCCAATAGCGCCCTGCTGCGCCATAGTTAGCCCTACAGTTGATCTTTATCGTGTCAGCGTGCTCTTTCCCTGTCTCGCAATCGTGTAGCTCTGTGGCGCGTTCTATCGGAATATTGAGCAAGCGCACTAACTGACCAGCGTTTATTTTTACGCCTGAATTTAATAGAAATGTCTCAATGTCTTTTTCACCCGTACTAATGGCCACAGTTCGCCAGCTTTCCAGAGGTCGGTTGCCGCCGTCTTTTGCACCCTGTATCTTTCCTTTGCCATTAAATAGCGTGTAAGCAGACTTATAGACGTGTTTCGGGTCTGCCCCTTGTCCGACTTCATCAAGGTATAAAAGCCCGTCATTGTGTGCTACAGCCTCGTTAGCAATACCGTAAGCTGTGCCGTACCATGTCAAACGTTGTAAGTCGGGGTTGCCGTAGAGACTGACTGCCATGTCTGCGGTGGTGCTTTTCCCTGCTGTAGATTGTGCATAGATATGAATGCCGAAACTATCTGCCTGAGTGATCCCCGTCATTGGTGCGGCTAATGCTGCCCCTATAGCAAACATCATGAAGATATTGCCGTTAGCCAGTCTAGCAACGTTATTCCGCCAGCTATCAATTGTGCCGCTTACCTGATACGCGGTAGCGGTTGCGCTCTGACCATTGAATAAAATAGGCTGCTCAGGATCGCCGATAATCGAACCGTCCGGCATGATGTATGCGCCTTTATGCCAGCCTGATTTATGGGTAACACTCCATGTTTTTAAGTGCCTGTGAGTATTCAGCCAGTCCGATAACGTATTCCTCATTGCTGGTTTAGCAGTCACATTAACGCCCGATTTTTTGAGCGCCCGCCAACCCTCACGCTCTCCTACATCATCGTTGGGTAAAGCTTTTGTTTTGCCATTATCGTATTCAATGATGAGATAGTGCTCATCTAACTCATTAACGCCCCTAGCAATAGGTTTCATCGGGTCTGATAGCCATTGTTCCGCATTGATAACTTCGCCGCTGTCTTTGTCTACCTTTGGCGTAACGTAGTAAATTCCATGTTTACGCACATCAATAAAGGACTTTAACGGATCTCGCTCTTTCTCCCTGCGTTCGTCCAGATTAATGACCATCGATTTTGATACTGCCATTTTCTCCCCCACCTGATACAACCCTTCACTAAATGTTTGCCTTGCTGCCTCAATGCCGTACTGCTGGCGATAATCGTCCCAATCGGCTTTATCTTCTGCTGGTGGTAATACGACTATCCCGTTAATGGCTTTGGCGGCTTTCTCTGCTGCGAGTCTGCCCGTGTTCGGCTCATCGGGTTTAATGTCGTTATCAGCCGCAATGATGATATTGGCTTTCAGGTGCTTGCTTCTCATCACCTCAGCAACATCAATCAGGTTCCCAGCGTCAATGGCTGCCACGGTCAGCGCATCAGGCCGGATTAAATGACACGTTAAAGCGGTCGCCAGTCCCTCAGCGATAACCACCTCTGAGACGTTCTCAGGTGCATTAATCGGGTAGTAGCTGCCTTTCTTGGTGCTGTCGGTTAGTAGTCGTTTATCTCCGCTCGGCTTGATAGTCTGTGCGCCTGTCACTGTGCCACCAGCATTCACTAATGGGAGCAATAACGAACCGTCCACCAGCAATGGCATAGGGAAGCCGTGTAACCCTTTGTTATTCAGATAGGCAGATTCGCCCTGCTGAACCTGAGATAAAAGGCGGTTATATCGCTCAGTAAAGCGCATTGGCTTGGTTTTGTGCCTGCTGTGCCCTGCGTTGCGCCTGTTGCGTTTTAATCTCATTGCTGTTGTAGGCTGGTGGATTATTTGAACGGGTATCAATTCCAATAATATTGGCGACCTCTTGAGCGGCTTCGGTCACACTTACCTTTAATACTCGCTGAACTAAATTAAGGCCATCACCTGCGCCACACTGGTTATAAATGAATGTGCCGTTACCGTCCTTATCATCAAAGCGGAACCGGTCTTTACTACCGCAAGCAGGGCAAGCGGTATGCTGGTTTAGGGGCAATTCTGCCCCGATGTTAGATAGTATGCTTTGCCATATTTCACGCCCGTAGCCTGTCAGGTAGCCATTGACTACGCATTTCTCCATTAGGTTAATAGCGATGACTTCCCATGCTGGATAGTTCTGCTGGAGTGCTTCCAGTGCGTAACTATCCACCAGCTCACGAATGCCTTTTACCCCATCGACAATAGCGACATTGATTTCTGTTTTTCCGACCTGCATCGTGAAGTGATCGCCGCCGTTACGGGTCGTTACATCGTGATAGATGGCCGCTGCAAATTCGTTAGCCAGCGCACTGAGGCGAAAATTTTTAGTGATGAGTGTCATATATCCCCCTTAGTGTGCTGTTGGTGTGGCGTCATCTAGCGCGCCATTGGCAACATCGAGCGTAAAGGCTTCGTGTAGGTTATCCATCACCTCAACGCCCATCGGTGACAGCTTTAAAAGGCCGTTATCGTCCAGCATGCCGCTGTACATTAAGATGGCGTTCTCTGTGCCTTGCACCTTACCGAACCGCTCAAGCATTGCGCCCTCGATATTGTTTGCCATTGCAAAGTGTTCACAGTCCATCAGTAGCGGCAATACCACGCCATGATTGCGGTAGTAGGGCATTTTGTTCTTCGCTGTGGTTTCCATGATGTAAAGCGTTGCGACCAGCCAGCGGAAAGCGAGTAAATCGTTCTTTCTATCACCTCGTGCATGGTCTAAATATTCTGCAATCAGGCGCATCCCTAGCACTTTTTCATTATCCCATTCACCAGCGTTGGCACGGGTGGGAATGTCCACCAGCGGTATCAGGTCAATATGCTCAAATACCCCGCTCTCGTTGCGTCTCATGGCATTGACTTCTGCCCCGATAACCTCAGTGTGATATTTGCTCATTGCCCTGCCTCCATAGCTTCATTCAGCGAGGTTTTAATCTCAGTGACGCACAGTAACGCCACGCTAATCATATTCAGCGTGTCTTTCTCTCCCCCAAGTTCGAGCTAGTTCGATAACATCGATTCCAATTGGTCAGCCCTCATCATGGGTGTTTCCAGTGATGTCTGTAACAGGAGCTTGATTGCATCCTTGTTCATGCTGCTACCCCCTGAACGGGTACGCGACCGGCAAATAGCAGGATATAGTCACAGGCAAGCATCAGGCGGGCACTGTGCTCATGCGGTGCTGTGGCTTCGATACGGCAAGGTTTAGCGGTGGCATCTGAACGTTTGATGCTCAAAAATACGAATTTGAAATGTGTTGGGGCTGGGATAGTCATCATGACGATGATCTCCTTTAGTTTTTCTAAGGAGTCACCGCTTGAGTTTCCACGCTCAATAGGGGCGGTGACACTAACAGAGGTGGAAATACTGGTACTAAAGGAAACCAGCCTACCTTTCGGTAGCTCTGCTAGCATCACCATTGAATACATGTAGGCTAATAATGCCTTAGACGATAGGTGCTGTGATGCTGCGACATAAAAAAAGACGCTTGGCGCGTCATGTGTCGCCTTTAGTATATTCAGGTTTCCACGCCTGACACCAGATTTTGCTGGTGCGTCATCAATATAGCCAATGTTTGATGACAAAGTAAAGAGACAGTGATCACTATTTTTGTGATGGCTATATCCTCGCGTAGTGATGCCAATAAAATCTTGCCGTGTATCAGCGAAATATTTCGCTGGTGGGTGTGCGAAAATATTCTCATACCCATCGGCTGAAACTTTAGCCGATGACTGAGCGATAAATTTCGCTGAGTAGTGCTGAGCAAGATATTTTGTCGAGGTCATTGATTCAGTGACCACGGATCTAGCCAGTAGGGAATTACTCACTTGGAAGGCATTCATTAATTTGCCTCCACGCGCTGTGCTAACCATTTTTGAGATAGTCCGGTCAGCTTGTCCTTACGGGCGTGATAGTCCATACCTAACTCAATCAGCGTGGTATTGGTCTGTTCCAGATAAGAAAGATGCTCAAGCTGTAGCTCACTCATCGCATCACGAGGCTCACCGATAACACCATGCTGTTTCGCCCACTGTTTAGCTGTCAGGCCAGCCAGAACAATACGGTTCAGCATATTTGATTCATTGGTGTAATGGCGTGGTAGTGTCGTTTTACCCTGTTCTATACGTGCCAGTTCCAATGCTGAACACATGGGCTTAAAGTAGTTCGCTACTTTCAGGCGTGATTTAAGCTCATTTCGTAGCTGTTTGGTCAATGCTGGGGCGACTTTGTGTAGTGCTTCCTCACACTTAATAAAGTACTGGCGAATCAATCGACCTTGTTCGGTACGTTCAACCATGCCAAGTTCTTTAGCCATATTCAGAGATAGGAAATAATCTTTACTGCGTCTGTCACCCCCTCGCCTCGATTTCCATTGTTCACTTTCTGCGCTTTGGTTCCCCCGTTTCGGGGAATCAAAGGTGAAAAAATCAACATCCTTAATAAAGCTATATTCAGCAATACGCCCATCAATCCAGGTCGAAAAATCACGCCCCACCCCTAATGCCTCATGTAATGATTTCGCACTTACACTATTTACTAATTGCCCGTTAATATTGCTTTGAATAATGGGCAGCATCTCAGCAAAAGATAATTCGTTAATATCGTTCTGGCTGTTTTCAGAGTGAGCGAAGCCCTGACCAATTAAGGCCGCATTTTTATTTGTCATGTTTTTTACTCCGTTATTCGGTAGGGTACAGAGATAAAATTAATTCAGCTTGTGATTCAGATACTCCCTCATATCCCCCCAGGGCGCGAGCATACTTTGACTCATCTTCATCCAAAGAACACTCTTGCACGATAATCATCACTCCAGCCTGCTTTCTTGAGCTTGTTTCTCTGGCTCGGGGCGCCACAGTCACATTGTTTAACCATGTTCAAGACAAGACGCCGGAATAACGCAAGATTCTCAATCGCACCATCCAGAACAATCCGTGAATCATCTTCTTTAAAAACGACATCAAGAATATAATGCTGACTATTTT
>NZ_RCWA01000050.1 GCF_018448905.1 Photorhabdus heterorhabditis
GGGGGCAAACAAGATTCTATCAATATCCAAGCATCATCAGAAATGTCGTAACGTGCCACTATTTTGTTCCTGCATCGAAATCAATCAGATAATAATACTATTAATTGATATTAAGGGACACAGCCTAGTTATCTCCTGCCACAAGCAGAATATAACCTGAGGTACGAATCATGGATAAATGTAAGACCTGCATTCGAGAAAGCACAGAAGGTATCATTAGAAGATTGGATGAACAGTATGACCACTCGGAGAAAACAAGGCAGTAATGTAAGAGCGCTTTGTATAGAATAATGCGGTGAAATAATCCTAAAATGGTGTCTACAAAAGCGTGAAGTGGACACCATCCATTTCATCAAACAGGCAATAAATCAATGCCATTACTTTCAGTTGACCCAGTTCTCAACGCGAAGACCAGCAACCCGTTCAAATTCTCGCACATTATTGGTTACAATAATCAATCCCTGGCTTCTGGCGTGCCCTGCTATTTGATGATCATAAGCCCCAATGCGTAAACCGCTCCGCTCGAGTTCTGCAATAATCTGACCGGCATGTACAGCAGCCTTACTGTCAAAATCCAAAACCGCCAATCTAGCAACAAATCCCTCAAGTACCATCATATTAGCTTTTGGATTTCCCGATTTCTCTGCACCGTTAATCAGTTCCATCAATGTCACAGTGCTAATACACAACTGGTCGTGATAGAACTGAAAAGTTTTGCGCACTTTCTGGGGTCGGTTCTTGAGTGTGTAGATGCAAATACAAGTATCAAGCATGTATTTCAGCATCAGAACCCCTCACGCTCTTGTACTGACGGCTGCTCGCGCTCCGCCATAAAATCGTCCGTAACACCAGGGCCATCAAACCAGCTATCCCAAGACTCATCAACCGGAGTGATTATGCGAGTACGGCCTACAGCAATGATATCAACCCGCTTCACATCTTCCGGAAAAGCGACAACTTTAGGAAGTCGAACCGCCTGAGAACGGTTGCTTTTAAATATCGTTGTTTGCACCATAAAATTTTCCTCATATTGGGATATACTTAATGTATATCCATAATAAGCACTAAAATAAAGATATACCTGTTATCTTTCAAGTTGCCTCTTTGTTGGCTGCACTCACTCACCCCGGTCACAGAGTTATCTATGCTCCCGGGGATTCGCTCCCTTGCCGTCGCGATCCATCTTGAAATCTATTGGGTATATATCAATCAGATATCCCTGATTTTTCTTATTTCAACACTCCAGATGTAACATATGACAAAGATGACCTAAAGTTTGCATGGCACGTTCCATTTTATCATCCCAATCAAAAGAGGCATTCAGGCGAAAGGCATGGTTAAATTGTTCGCTGGTACAAAACATGCTGCCAGGTGCAATGCTAATCCCTTCCGCCAATGCTAGCTGGTAAAGCCGCTGTGCACTGAACCGAGGCTCAAATTCCAACCAGAGAAAATAACCGCCTTTAGGGCAATTTACTTTTACTGAAGCAGGCATATAGTCACCAATCGCCCGTAACATCAAATGCTGACGTTGTTCCAATGTGCGACGAAGGCGGCGTAAGTGGTTGTCATATCCTCCTTCCGCAAGATAATCAGCAATTGCCAATTGCGTCGGCATGCTGGCAGAAACGGTACTCATCATTTGTAACTGCTGGATTTTCTTAGCATGTTTTCCTGCTGCGACCCAGCCCACTCGGTATCCCGGAGCCAGGCATTTGGAAAACGAAGAGCAATGCATAAAGTTATTTTCATGGTCCAATGCTTTTGCCGGTACAGGTCGTTGCTGATCAAAATATAGCTCGCCATACACATCATCCTCAATTAACACAACCTGATTATTGTTAAGGATATTGACCAACCGTAATTTATTTTCAGCAGACATCGTTCCCCCCAGCGGATTCTGAAAGTGAGTCATTAACCAACAGGCTTTTATTGGGTATTTTTTCACCACCTCTTCCAGCGCATCCAAATCAATCCCATTTTGCGGATCAGTTTTGATCGCCACTGCTTTCAGGCGCAGACGCTCAATTGCCTGCAAAGCACCATAGAAAGCCGGCGACTCAATCACTACCCAGTCACCCGGCTCCGTAGCCGACTGCAAACTGCAACTCAGCGATTCCATCGCACCTGCGGTAATCACAATTTCTTCAGGAGAAACATGAATGCCATGCATTGCATAGCGGCGCGATATATTACGGCGTAACTTATCATTACCCGGCGGTAAATTCGCCAAAGAGCTATGCGGCGCTATTCGCCTTGCAACTGCGGCTAACGCTTTAGAAAGTTTAGGCTGAACCAATAGAGATGGGTCCGGGAATGCTGAACCAAAAGGGGTAATCGACGGATCTTTACACGCTTGTAAGACATCAAAAATAGAAGCGCTTATTTCCACGTTTTCACTCAAATGTAACCTTTTTCCCCCTTTCGCCGTAGCAAAGGGTTGCAGACGCTTAGCAACATAATAACCAGATTGGGGACGAGAAATGATCCATCCCTGGCTCTCTAATAGCTGATACGATTGAACAACAGTCATCAAACTCAAACCCGATAGTTTTACTGATTCTCTCAGTGAAGGTAATTTATCCCCTACCAACCAAGTACCATCTTCAATATGTCGGAGAATTTGCTTGGCAAATTGTTCATAACGCTTCATAAATTCAGACCGCTCCACAAACTGTTATAGTTAATATACACAAAATTGTCACTATTATAGCCTCTTTTTCCATGCTTTACTTACTGCACACATTTCCCGCCTTTATTCAAACTAAAATAAGAGGTCACTATGTTTGGCTTAAGTGCCTTTGAACTGGCCAGAATTCAATTCGCTTTTACCGTTTCCTTTCACATTATCTTTCCGGCGATTACCATCGGGCTGGCAAGTTTTTTAGCCGTACTGGAAGGATTATGGCTGAAAACACGTAATACCGATTACAAAGTGCTATATCATTTCTGGTCGAAAATTTTTGCTGTTAACTTCGGGATGGGCGTTGTTTCCGGTTTGGTTATGGCTTATCAATTCGGCACCAACTGGAGTTTTTTCTCCGATTTTGCTGGTTCGATCACCGGCTCCTTACTGACTTATGAAGTACTGACTGCATTCTTTCTTGAGGCAGGCTTCCTTGGCGTCATGTTATTTGGCTGGAACCGTGTAGGTGAAAAATTACATTTCTTAGCCACCTGCATGGTAGCTCTCGGTACGCTGATATCCACCTTTTGGATACTGGCATCCAATAGCTGGATGCAAACCCCACAAGGCCATGAAATTATCAATAATCAGGTCGTCCCCGTCGACTGGCTGGCAGTAATATTTAATCCCTCCTTTCCATACCGTCTGGCTCATATGTGTACTGCGGCATTCCTCGCTTCAGCATTCTTTATTGCAGCTTCAGCAGCATGGCATTTATTAAAAGGCAATGACTCGACCGCAATGAAAAAAATGCTATCTATGTCGATGTGGATGATTCTGGTTATTGCTCCTTTACAGGCACTAATTGGTGATGCTCACGGTCTTAATACACTCAAGCATCAACCCGCCAAAGTCGCCGCAATGGAAGGCCATTGGGAAAATCTTCCCGGTGAAGCAACGCCATTGATCCTATTTGGCGTCCCTGACATGGAACGGGAAGAGACGCGTTATGCCGTAGAAATTCCTTATCTTGCCAGCCTGATTTTGACTCACAGCATAGATAAGCAAGTTCCAGCCCTTAAGGAATTTCCACCGGAAGACAGACCAAATGCCCTGATGGTTTTCTGGTCATTCAGGGTGATGGTCGGTCTTGGTATGTTGATGATCATTGCTGGCTGCTGGGGATTATGGTTGCGCTATAAAAAGCAGCTTTATCAGTCAAAAGTCTTTCTGCGTTTTATGTTTTTGATGGCACCTTCCGGCCTGATCGCCATTCTTGCTGGTTGGTTTACCACAGAAATAGGCCGCCAGCCATGGGTAGTTTATGGCCTGTTACGCACCAAAGATGCGGTATCTGCACACGGAGAAATGCATATGAGTATCAGTCTGCTACTTTTCATCGTGGTTTACAGCTCAGTATTTGGTGTGGGTTACGCTTATATGATGAAACTTATCCGAAAAGGACCCCAAAAGGAGTTAGAAAATGGGTATTGATCTGCCGTTAATCTGGTTCATCATCATTGTGTTCAGTACCATGATGTACATTGTGATGGATGGTTTTGATCTTGGCATTGGACTGCTCTATCCCACGGTTAAAAGTAACAGTGACCGTGATTTAATGATGAACAGTATTGCCCCCGTCTGGGATGGTAATGAAACCTGGCTGGTACTTGGGGGAGCAGGTTTATTCGGTGCCTTTCCTCTGGCTTATGCCGTTATCCTTGATGCTCTGGCGATTCCTCTGACATTAATGTTATTCGGCCTGATATTCCGCGGTGTTGCTTTTGAATTTCGTTTCAAATCATCTCCTGAGCACCGCCATATCTGGGATAAAGCCTTTATCAGTGGCTCTGTTATTGCCACGTTCGTTCAGGGGGTTGTAGTTGGCGCCTTTATACAGGGATTCCCCGTTGAAAACCGTACTTATACGGGGGGATCTTTTGACTGGTTCTCCCCCTTTCCACTGTTCTGCGGTTTTGGGCTTCTCATTGCCTACGCGCTGTTAGGCTGTGGCTGGCTGATTATGAAAACGGAAGGCCATCTACAACAGGAGATGTACCGTGTCGCCCGTCCGCTCATTTTTCTGATGCTGGGTGTTATCGCCATAATCAGTTTGTGGACACCATTAACTCATCCAACAATTGCTGAACGCTGGTTTAGCTTACCTAATTTGCTGTTCTTCCTGCCTGTGCCATTGTTAGTTGTCTGGTCCGGCTGGAAATTACTGCATTCAGTTAAACGCAAAGCACACTACACACCGTTTCTGTTAGCACTGTTGCTAATTTTCCTTGGCTACAGTGGATTAGGTATCAGTATCTGGCCTAACCTGATCCCACCAGCAATCAGTTACGAAGCGGCAGCAGCACCACCACAGAGTTTAGGTTTTATGCTGGTCGGTGCCCTGCTTATTATCCCAGTGATTCTGGTTTATACCTACTGGAGCTATTATGTTTTTCGGGGGAAAGTTAACCATGAACAAGGCTACCACTAATCCAAATACCCCACGCCCTTCCGTATGGAAACGGATAGGCTGGATGGTCATGATCTGGTGTTGCAGTGTGATGACACTTTATGCTGTATCCAGCTTATTTCGCCTTTTGATGACAGCAGCAGGCATGAAATTAAAGTAATTGTTAACACTATTTAATAAATTGAGCTAAAGTTTTCATCAGTATTGCAGAACGGAATCTTAACCTGATGAAAACAAGTTCAAATAACACCATATTCAAAAACCAAAAACTGTTTGTGATCAACTCTGTTATAAATTTATTTTTACTTTTTATACTGTTATTGATTAACAAACCATCAATTCCAGATTTAATTCTACCGTTACTGATCATGTTAAGTATTACAAATGTGTATTTTCTGATAAGAGTGGTACATAACTCTACTCCTGTTAAAGAATGGCAACATTCAAGATACAAAGCAGAAATTAATGCATTGAAACAAAAAAACGGCTACCTGGATTTTCTCTGCCAAAGCCATTTCAAAATACAAAATTGCAAGCTTTTGCCTGAAAAGCTTCCCGAGATTTTTTCTCATCTCAGCCGCCTGATCCCTTTCTGTGAAGCCAAAATCATCCTTTATCCCTCACAACAAGAATATTTTTTCCGTAACCCCCACCAGTGTCCTTATTTCGATATGCCTCTGACAATGAGGTGGAATCTGGATGATAATATTGATAACTATGGAACACTCTGGATAAAGACACATAGAAATAGTGATCTTACTCCAGATGAAAAAAACCTGGTTCAGGATGTCGTTGCCTTAATAACAAATAAGTTGTTCCGGGAAAACCAAATCCAGTGCCATCAGCGAAGCATGTTAGCAGCAGAAAGAGCATCTATTTCCCGTGAACTCCATGATTCAATTGCCCAATCGCTCTCTTTCCTTAAGATCCAAGTTAATTGCCTGTATATATGTAGTGATAATTTATCCAAGCAAAGTTTAGCCTCACTAAATATGATTAAAGATGAGTTGAATATCGCTTACTGTCAACTAAGAGAATTACTTGCCGCCTTTCGGAATGAACAACCCCAATGCAATCTACAAGAATCTTTACAAGCTCTGGTTAACGAATTTAACCACCGTTTGAGCTTCAATATTGAGTTCAATTACCTGCTGACATATCAGCACATCTCTGACAATTACAGTAAACACTTGATACAAATTATCAGAGAATGTTTGAATAACTGTTACAAACATTCTGATGCAAACTGGATCAGCGTCCATATTGATTCTATCGATAACAAAATCATTGCCGTTGTCAGTGACAATGGCCGAGGAATCAATCTGAATGCCATCAATAAAAACAGATTTGGGCTAGCTATTATACAAGACAGGGTTAACATCATGGGTGGGCAATTACAGATAAAAAATCGTAAACAAGGCGGTACAGAAATAGAAATTCAGTTTTTATTAGACTGAAAAAGAATATGAAACCAAATTATAAATATGACGCAGCTTCTTGAATGATAATAATTAGCATTTGCGTCAATTGCTGTTACACTAAATTTGGTCATACCTGATAATTAAAAAAGTACGCTTTCCAGAGGAAATTTTACGTGACTACTAAACCAATTGAAGAAAAGAACATTTATCGCCCTGCCCCACCGAGACTTGTTCAAGTAAAAAACATTTTTGATGTGACACCCAATATGCGAAGGATTACTTTCGAAAGTGAATGTCTCGATAGTTATCCGACTGAATGTGAGGGTGGACTTTTAAAAATATTCTTACCGCTTCCGGGACAAACAAAACCGATATTACCCACCTTATCCCCAGACGGCCCGGTATGGCCTGCAGATGAATTTCGTCCAATTACCCGTGCTTACTCCGTTCGGGCTCTCCGTACCGAACAAAAAGAGATCGATATTGAGTTTGCATTGCATCACGGTGGAGGTCCCGCTGTGGAATTTGCTTATAGAGCCAAAATCGGTGACTGGATAGGCATTACCAACCCCGGTGGCCCTGATCCATTGCTGCCAACAGTCAGTCACTACTATATGGCTGGCGACCCCAGTGCCTTGCCCGCAATTGCGGCTTTATTAGAGACAATCAACAACCCAGATGCTACCGGGCAAGTGATTATTCGTGTCGAAAGTGAACTGGATATTCAAGATCTGAAAAAACCTGAAGGAATATCAATCCATTGGGTAGTTGGCAATGTTAAAGTCACCAACGATATCGTATCCGAGTTCAAGTCCTGGTCATTACCCACAGAAGATGTCACTTTCTGGCTCGCAGGTGAAGATAAATTGGTAAAAGAACTTCGTCGCTATGTTCGCCGTGAAAAAGGTTATGAACGCCACCAACTATGCGCCATCCCCTATTGGAGATATGGCTTTAACGAAGATGGTTATCACGACTTACGCGATGAAGTGATGATGATGAATAGGAACGATTAATACATAACATCAACCACCAAACACTGATGAGTGAAAAACTCAAGGGATCACGCCAGCGAAACGCCAACGGCGTGTTCCTACAAGTTTATTCAATACACTTATTCCATCCCCTACCTTTTCTTAACCAAAGAAATGCTAATGTTATCAGCAAGATCGCTGAGTACTGGGTTTTTGAAAACAAATGAGAATGGCAAAAGGAATCCTATCTCCTCTTGTAACCTGAATACAAATCTTACAACCAATAATGACTGTCCACCTAAGTGGAAGAAATTATCGTTTCGACCTACCTTATCAACGGCGAGAAGCTCGCTCCAGATCCTAGCTAACATCTCTTCAAGCTCATTTTCTGGCTGCTCATAATGTGAATGTCGATAACTAGATGAATCAGAATGAGATAAGGCTTTTCGATCTACTTTACCGTTTGGCATTAGCGGTAGAGATTCGAGTACCACATAAGCCACGGGTATCATATGCGGCGGAAAATGTTGACAGAGATAATAACGTAATTTTTTAACCAGATTTTCATCAAAAAAACCCTCAGACAACGTGAGATAAGCCACTAAACATAAGCTATCCCCGATATCGTTTCTGGCAATAACTACCGCCTGATGAATACCATTATACGCTTCCAGTAATCCCTCAATTTCCCGTAACTCAGTATGAAAACCCCAGATTTTAACTTGATGATCATGGCATCCAATATATTCAATATTGTCGTTATCACCATGACCGCCCACACCATTTCGATCCTTCGCCTGAGTTCGATTCCCTCCTTGCCGTAACAATGTAAGTTCATCCGGTGGTAAAACATTAAGGCGAGATATGGGCTGGGTCGGCTGTTCATTTAATGCCCAAGCCAACTGTGCCAACGCCTGCTGGACATAGTCACATAAACCGGCAGCAGAAAGCGGAGCTGTGACCACAACCTGCGCGGTTAATCCTAAGCTATCACCATCATCTTCTATCGAGAGAATCACTGGGTAGTTACACCTTTCATCTATTCCCAAAATCTCCACATTAGGCCAATTGGACAGAGCAGGTTGTTCCCCATCAATTAGACTACGATGACGGTAATTAATAAGGGATGAAAACAGCGGAGCCGGTGCAGGCACACCACTGCAACGCTGCACATCCGTCAATGGGATATGCTCATAAGCAAGCAGTTGCGATAAACGCTCATGGGTTTGGATTAACGCATCTGTCACACTCTGTTCATCAATATCCATCCGTAATGGCAAAAAGTTAATAAACAGCCCTGCGCTCTGTTCTGCCCCCGTGTCACTACCCATACGTCCAAGCAGTATGGTACCCGTCACAACCTGTTGCCGTTCACTGCTTTTTGCCAACACCAGCCCCCAACCCAAATGCACCAAACTGGCCAAACTAACTTTGTGCCGGCAAGCCAGCTCTCGTAAGGTTTTACTCAGTTCCATTGGTAACTCAATATAATATTCATCAAGCGGCTCATCCCCCAGCATGGAATCATAAAAACTAAATGGCACAGTAGGCTCATCAATATTAGCCAACATCTGGCGGAAATAAGATTCATAAGCTTTACTCTCATTCGCCTGGCGAGAATGAGCAATCAAGTTACGATACGGCACAGTTTCTGGCAGCAAGCTTCCCTGACCGAATAGAAAATAACCTATCTCACGACGCATGACTTCCTGTGTCGTATGATCTGCCAGCAAATGATGAATAATTTCCTGAGCCAGCCAGCGTTCACTACCTAGCTCTCGTGCCACAATCAAGCGCAATAATGGCGCATCATGCAGTACAAACTGGTGATCAGAAATAGTGTGATATGCAGTGAGCTGTTCAATAAAGGAATCTGTCGATGTTGCAGAAAGCGTTACCTCTATCACCTGCAATGGTGCATTTCTAAGGACCACCTGAACCGGGCCACAAGCCAATCCTTCAACAAAAAAAGCAGTACGTAAAATATCGTGACGGTTAATCATCTGCTGCATAGCGTCAATATAGGTATCCAGACTATTGCGATCATTAAATACCATTCGGAGCATCATTTGATAAGGATCACCCCGTTGCGCCATCAAGTGGTAAAACAAAAACCTCTCTTGTAGTGGTGATAAGGCGTAGATATCTTGAATATTACTAACCCCACCCGGAACTTGACTGACCAACATATCAATATCGGCCTGACTGATATCAACCAGTGGCAACATTTCTGGCGTGATCCGTTCACATGCAACATCAATTAAATTAGCCGGAATCGTTAGCGAATCGGCCTTTTCCAGCAACAATGCCTGTTCCGACAGTATTGGCGTGGAAAACAGTGTTCCTGCCTGTTGTACTACATATTCTTGCTTTCTTAACTGCCCTATCAACTGTACAACTAACAACGAGTTACCACCGAGAGCAAAGAAATTATCATGGCGACCAATCTGTTTAAGTCCAAGTAATTCAGCCCAAGTTCCTGCCAACAAAGATTCTTTTTCCCCTTGTGGAGCTTCATAATTTTGCCGTTGATAGTTCGAAGCATTGGGAGCCGGTAGTGCTTTACGGTCAAGCTTACCATTGGGTGTTAATGGAAAATTCGCTAACACCACAAAGGCAGCGGGTACCATATATTCCGGCAGGCTAGATAACAGATAATCACGTAAAGTTTCTGAAACCTGCGCAGTTGCCAATTCAGGGGAAATAACAACATAAGCCACTAATCCTTTATTCCCCCTTTCTGCTTCAGTAGTAACAACAATTGATTCCAGCACAGACGGATGCGCATTAATACGAGCTTCTATTTCACCCAGTTCAATACGAAAGCCCCGAATTTTCACCTGAAAGTCATTACGACCAATATATTCAATATTTCCATCATGAGCATAACGTACCAAATCGCCAGTACGGTACATACGGCAACCCGGTTGTGAATTAAAAGGATCAGCTAAAAAGCGTTCTGCTGTCAGTTCCGTACGATTCAGATAACCACGCGTCACACCAGCCCCGCCAATATACATCTCGCCAATAGCACCTAAAGGCACTGGTTGTTGTTGGTCATCTAGCAGATAAATAAAGGTATTTGCAACAGGTTTCCCTATCGATACGGAACTTACCTTCTCATTGTTTTCATTACTAAGATGGTAAACCGTAGACCAAACTGCAGTTTCTGTTGGCCCATATAAATTCCAAATATCGTGGCTCTTTTCAGATAATTTACCGACCAAACTGGTTGGCATTATTTCGCCACCACACAATATTTTTACACCTTTAAAAGAAGCGTGCTCCTCATCCACCACTAAATTATAAGTAGAAGGTGTTGCCTGAATCATCGTGATCTGATTATCAGTGATAGTCTTTATTAACACTTCTTTATTCAGGAATAATTTCTTAGGCGCGATAAAAACGGTAGCTCCATTAATCAAAGGCAAATATATTTCCACTGCAACAATATCAAACGATATGGTAGTAGAAAACAGAACTCTCTCCTGTTTTGAAAATAATAGCTTGTCCGTCATGGTCAGTAAAAAATTAACAACATTACCCTGTTCAACCATAACGCCTTTCGGTTGCCCGGTTGATCCTGATGTGTAAATGACATATGCCAGATGATGAGTAGTTAATTCTGCTACATCAGGATTTTCTTGTGATAAACCCGTTAGTGATAACTGCCCCATATCCAGATTATTATTTGCCGTTTTAAAATAATTTTTTAATGCAGCACCACCAGCAATATCATGTAATACCAACACAGGTTTTGCATCCTCCAGAATATAACTCAGCCTTTCTGACGGATAATCTGGATCAAGTGGCACATAACCGCCGCCCGCTTTTAAAATAGCCAGCAAACCAATAATCATAGCTGGACTTCGTTCAACACAAAGAGCAACCAAACTGTCAGGTACTACCCCATTCATGATCAGATAATGAGCCAGCTGATTTGCCTGTCGATTCAACTGCGCATAACTCAATTTTTCCCCCGAAAATATCAGCGCAGTAGCATCCGGTGAAGCGGCAACTTGCTGTTCAAAGAGATGGTGGACACAACATTCGGTTGGATATTCGGTTTGTGTTGCATTCCAGGTTTCCAATAATAATCTTCGCTCAGCCAATGGCAGAATATTCAATTGACTCACAGCCATTGTGGGTTGTTCACTTAATACCCAAACCAATTGCTGTAATGCTTGTTGCAAATAACCGGATAACTGTAAAGCTGAAACTCTGGACATTGCTATCAGCCGGGTTGTCAGTTTTAAACTGTTGCCATCATCATTAATAATCAGCATTAACGGGGCATTCATCTCATCAAAATGCTCAATTCTATTATAATGTGATTGATAATGAATAAGGGCAGTAAATTTCGTTGCTGTAGAATAGATATTAGTGGGAATCATTAACAATTGCGATAAATATTCATTGATATCCAATAATAGATCACTCACACTTCCTTCTTCAATATCCAGAAACAGGGGGAAAATACCAAAGTCCGATTGATAATATTGCAATGTGCCAGTCATAACCTGTTGCTGTACACTGTATTTTGCTAATACGACTCCCCAAGCAAGATGGCATAAACTAGTTAAACCAACACCTGATCGATCCGCCTGCAAACGTAACGCTTCCGTCAACTTTGCAGACAATTTCATCTGATACTCATCATACTGACAACTCTCAAGTGGGTTACTTTCAGGCAGATCGACACCAAGACCAAAAGCCATAATAAGCTCATGAGACTTGCCTGGTTTTTCATATAATAAATCACTTCTATTTATCGGCAAATTTTGCATAATAATAGTATCCAAGTTTATTGAATCAATACCTAAGAAAATATGTTTAACTGATAACGTTGCAACTGGTGAAATTATCACTAGCTATTCTTATAATAAATTTATTCTATACAATCTGATAATTTAATTCTCTATGCTATACCAATATATCCATAAAATTAACTCCAACCATCATCACACAAAATAAAATATCACTCATTATAAGTATAATATGATGAGTGATATTTAACACAAACCTCAGATCTATTAATAAAAGAATTAAGATAATAAGATAATAAGATAATAAGATAATAAGATAATAAGATAATAAGATAATAAGATAATAAGATAATAAGATAATAAGAATATTATTAACTTAAATATCCTTCTCAAAACAATAATTAATTATATACCCTATGGATTTCAAGATGGATCGCGACGGCAAGGGAGCAAATCCCCGGGAGCCTATACCCAATAGATTTCGAGTTGCAGCGCGGCGGCAAGTGAACGCATCCCCAGGAGCATAGATAACTATGTGACTGGGGTAAGTGAACGCAGCCAACAAAGCAGCAGCTTGAAAGATGAAGGGTATCGTTAATTATCTGTTCTATTAAGTACCCTTACAATTTTGAGCGAGGCGAAAACCGGCATTTTTTGCCTCAGTTTCTGTTTTAAAATAAATGGCATTCTTCTCCATAATCATCTTATACCCCGAACAATGGGAAAAATGATAAATTTTGCTATTGTTATTGCCTTTAATTAATCCTGTACGTGGTGTATCTGATGACGTCAGTTTTTTCCTGCTATCTGTTTGGTTATTGTTTCCCACCCCTTTTCTTTGCTCTGCTTGTGGAATACCAGCAGCAGAGTTCTTATGCCACAACTCCCATTTCTGCTCACCGGTAACAAAAGGATTATGATGCCCCATAATACTGGCAATTCGGTTATCCCTTTCCCGTTCCCATTTACTCGGTGGATACTGACGATCCCAAGCCATAAATAATTGTTGTTGTTGGCGGGACATAGAAAGATTGTAGTGATCGTGCATATAAAAACTAATCCGAGCTACCTGACCTTTTACCTCATCTCTAGGTTCGAACGTGCGAGATTCAAAATCAACTTTACTGGTACAGCGACCATAAACATTCGGCATACTTTTCGATAACATTCCATAACTGAAATTACTACGATCACCATTAACCTCCCCAATTGATGGAGCCAAATTATACATATCAGATTCCATTGACCTGAAAACAGGATCTGAAGAGACACAATTTTTCCTCCCGCCATTTTTCCAACATTGTCGCTGATGACCAAAAACCCAGGCAGGAACAATATGTTCCCATTCAATCCGTTCAGCACGGTTCTGTTGTGACCTGACTTGATAACCACACGAAGGAAGAATTACACGCCCACCGCTCTTACCTGTCCATTGCCAATGACAGCCACAATAAAGTGTCCCTTCCTCTGACTTAAATTGATCGTGATATATGCGGTTACGCAGTTCCACTTTAGCTTGTTCAAAGGTAGCTGGAGCGGCAAAGGAAGATAGTGGAATGATTAAACTAACACACCCAATATAAATTATTCCAAAATTAATTTTCTGTTTCAATGATAAATCCTATTTATTAAAAATATCGTTTTGATCTTTCCCTATTATGTTGCCTTACAACCGACCTATAAGACAAACATTATTTCTTTGCATTTCTTCTTAACACTCTTTTTAAAACGAAAGGCTATTCAATAAACAGGTTGAAATATCACTCTAATTTTGCCAGACAACAGATAATTGATGCCAGAACGAGCAGAATAAAGTATGGTCAATTGAGTATTATTAAATCAATACATAGATTATGCTTTAAAGAAAGAACAAAAAATAATAAGACTGATAGCAGCAAGCCTAATAAAATCGCAATCATTGCTTGTATGTGTAAATTACGGGTCATTCTCTATGCCATGGTAAAAACAAATAAACCGTGGGACAAATCACTCCACACGGTTTAAAGTGAAAGACAGTTACTTATATGCTGCCAGTAAGTACCCTTATTTCAGAAAAATAGACCGCATGACTTTCAGCAAGGTAGCCGTCAGTAAAAGTTATTCTTTTTCAGCCAATAAGAGCCTATAAATTACACCACCAACAATCCCACCAATAATCGGCATCACCCAAAATAGCCATAACTGTTCTAAAGCCCAGGTATTCTGGAATATAGCAGAAGCAGTACTTCGTGCAGGATTGACTGAGGTATTTGTGACAGGAATGCTAATCAAATGAATGACAGTCAACGCCAGACCTATTGCTAATGGCGCAAAACCTACAGGTGCTCGTTTATCTGTCGCACCAATAATAACCATCAGGAAAATAGCTGTTAAAACAATTTCAGCAACAATAGCTGACTGAAGCGAAAAACCACCAGGTGAATGTTCACCATAACCATTGGCAGCAAAACCACTGGCTGTCGCATCAAAACCAGCCTGCCCAGAAGCAATAACATACAACACTGCCGCCGCAAGAATACCGCCTATGACTTGGGCAATAATATAAGGGATGATTTCTGCTGCTCTGAAACGACCACCAGCCCACAGACCAATTGTCACTGCTGGATTGAAATGCCCCCCAGAAATATGCCCTACTGCATATATCATAGTCAAAACGGCTAAACCACATGCTAAAGCTACACCAACAAAACCAACACCTAATTCAGGAAATCCGGCAGCTAATACTGCACTACCACATCCGCCAAAAACCAAAACGAACGTTCCAAATAATTCAGCTGCTAATTTTCTTAACATGTTTTATCCTCATCCAGTCATCAAAGAGCTACCTCGCTAAAATTAACTATAGCCAATAAATTAAAATCACGCTTATTTTTGCCATAAACACATAAGTCACCAATTTATGCAGCATCATTGCCTGATACTCGCTTTAAACATGGTATTCAACCCAGCATTAATCCTGTGTGGATCAGTTTTTTAATGAGAATGAGGCAACTTAAAAGCAACTATCCCCAGAATAAATGCAATATTCCGTTTTAAAATAGAAAAATCCGGCGCAAAAAACATTAGCACCGGATTATCACATAGGTATTCTTAAGCAATTGATACTATACCCTTCATCTTTCAAGCTGCTGCTTTGTTGGCTGCGTTCTCTTGCCGCCGCACTGCAACTTGAAATCTATTGGGTATATACAATAAGTGACTTTCTCATTACTGGATAGATAACTCATCTGACTACTAAAACTGAAATATTTGCGTATCCGACAATCCCTGAAGCATTTGAACCCAATAAATGGGTAGAAATATTAGGTCGTCTGGAACCAATAATGATTAAATCTGCATTAATTTCACCCGCTGTCGATAATACTTTATCCCTCGGTGAACCAAAGGCTACAGAGAAAGATACCCGTTCCTTTGGTAAATCTATTTTTTCAGCAACTTTTGCCAGTTCTTCTTTTGATCTGGCAATGGATTTCTTAGCAAAAGAGTTGAGTAAGTCATACTGATAACTATAACTAATTGAAAATCTTGATATATCAGGAACGGAATGGAAAAGATGGATATTAGCATTAGACAACTTAGCCAAATACTCTGCATGTGCAATCGCTTTATCGGTCAATTCATCCTCTGAAATTTCTACCGGTACTAAAATAGTCTTGTACATATGCACTCCTATATTTATACCCTTCATCCTTCAAGTTGCTGCTTTGTTGGCTACTTTCACTTACCCCAGTCACATCGTTATCTATGCTCCTGGGGATGCATTCTCTTGCCGCCGCGCTGCAAATTGAATATACCAAACCGAGCTACTTTATTGAGTATATGAAATATTCCATTATTTGCTGTGAGTTGTTTAACTAAATCAAACAAATTACTCGATTACTCAGAGTCAAGATGCCATTTATGTAAAATTCGGTGAATAAAAGGTGTTACAACCAGCCCCAAAGTGATAAAGAACACACTTTCTAGAAACAACCCATATATGGCAATAAAATATTTACCCGATAAGCTGACAGGGGCAGGATCTAATCCCTGTGCACCAAGCATAGATAAAGAGTTAAGTACAGATTCAGAAAATGAGTGCCCTTCTATCAGATAAAACCCCAGTACACCCGGAATTATCCCAATAAAGAAAAATGTTGCGGCAATAAGATAAAAACGAGCTACTCGCCATAAAAAATGATCCAACCGAATCAGTTTATCAGTAAATTTTTCCACGATTAGTTCACTCTCAACACGTTTACATAATCACACCAAATCCAATGAAAATAAAGTCAACTAAAATATAACAACATAGCCTTAACCTACTGATATATATGGTAAGCCATCCAAAGATGGCTAGCCAATTTATCAATTAAATTTTTACTATCCTACCTAACAACCAAAACAGAAATTTTCGAATATTTAACAACACCTGCGGCATTAGATCCCAATAAATGGGTGGAGATATTGGGCCTCCTTGAGCCAATAACAATAAGATCAGCGCTAATTTCTGTAGCAGCTTCTACTATTTCATCTCTCGGCGAACCAAAGGCAATAGAATAGGATAGCCTTTCATCAGGAAAATCTATTGTATCGAGCAGCATTTTTAAATCATTCTCTGCTTTAACTGTCGCTTTATCCTTAATTTCCTCATATCCCAATGAATATGCATTAACAATCGCAGATGAGACTGGTAATACATGAAGAATATGAAGCTTCGCGCCTGTTTCTTTAGCTAAAGACAGAGCATGCTTAACAGCCTTACTCGTTAGTTCATCTTCTGAAATATCTACCGGTACTAAAATAGTGTTGTACATACGCACTCTCCTATATTTACATACCAAACCAGACTATTATCTTAGTATACTCAATATTTTATTAATTACTATGAGTTATTCAATAAGATGAAAAAATAACAGAAAACATTTATACCCGTCATCTTTCAAGCTGCTGCTTTGTTGGCTGCGTTCACTTACCCCAGTCACAGAGTTATCTATGCTCCTGGGGACGCGTTCTCTTGCCGCCGCACTGCAACTTGAAATCTATTGGGTATATATTTCATATTGATAAGATCTGTAATCAATACTTTTCTCATGGCATTTTTGCTTATAAAGTAAGAAAATTAATGCTCATCATTATAAACTTATTACTATTTGTCGTAAAAACATATCCAGATTTTTCCTGTAGCAAGAAAAATAAATTAATGCCTTTATTCAATATATCATCTGTTTCTTACAATAAAATAAAAATCTCAATATTTTACATACATAATATTCATCTGACAGTCACAACAAAAAACAAGCGTCTTATCGAAGTAAATATTATTAAATATTCATATTTATGTTGAACAGTAAAATTAACGATAAATAAAAATATCTTTGTATGGATAGGAAAAGAAAGATATTTTCAAAAATAGCATTATTTGATAAACAAAAACAATAACAAATTCCCGATTAAGTATGATTTGCCCTACTTCTGCTTAACTCCATGATTTCAAAAATCTGAAGCTTTTAAAATCGAAAATTTTTTGATCTAAAGCTAGCAGAACTTTTAAACATGCTACCTCTGTTGCCAGAATTTCAGTATCGAACCGTGAGATGAGATCAATTTTACTTATAGTCGTTACTTAAGCATTAATTACGTCATGAAAATAATAACTATGTCATATAATTTACCCCTTATTTTTATACACTACATAAATAGACCAGCAAAAACAAATGTTAATTTCTTGTTAAAACTATTTATTTCGCAAATATTTATACAGTCATTAATTCTATTATAATCAGAATATACAGGATATCTTTATTACGAATAAATAATACATATAACTATATAAGACAATTCTCTTTTGTCTTTTGGAGATATAAGTATAATGTCCACATTCCAGATGAGTTTTTGGGAGAACTTCCCTATTTTATTGTTTTATATAGTCTTTATTAAAAATTCAAAAAATAGATTACTGAGGTTAACTCTTCTGAAGCAGATTTAATACACACGCAATATCAATAAAGCCCATTGTATGAACATAGGGCCAGTTGGAGACACTTTTTTGATTAATGTTTTGTTAGTCGATGATCATGAATTGGTCAGAGTTGGTGTAAAACGTATTCTTGATGACGTGAAAGGGATAACAGTTACAGGAGAAGTCAACTGTGGTGAAGATGCGATAAAATGGTGCCGAGTCAATAAAGCAGATATCGTGTTAATGGACATGAATATGCCGGGTATTGGCGGCCTAGAGGCGACAAAAAGAATCTTGCGTTATTGCCCCGATATCCGTGTAATTATGCTGACTATCTATACTGAAAACCCATTACCAATGAAGGTAATGCAAGCTGGAGCTAGGGGATATCTCAGTAAAGCCTCTACCCCTCAAGATATGATCAATGCGATTCGTACTGTGAATGCGGGTCAGCGCTATATAGCTCCCGATATTGCCCAGCAAATGGCACTTAGTCAGATTAACCCACAGAAAGAAAATCCATTAAGTTGCCTGTCTGATCGTGAATTACAGATTATGCTGATGATCACAAGGGGGCAAAAGGTCAGTGATATTTCCGAACAACTTAACCTCAGCCCAAAAACCGTCAATAGCTATCGCTACAGAATGTTTAGTAAACTAAATATCAACGGTGATGTAGAATTAACGCATATGGCAATACGCTATGGGCTGTTCGACACAGAGAGTCTATTAAATAGTGACGGAACAATTTGATTCAAAAGCGTTTTTAAAAACAGTAACCAGTCAGCCTGGTGTTTATCGAATGTATGACACTTCGGGGACAGTTATTTATGTCGGCAAAGCTAAGGATTTAAAAAAACGGCTTTCCAGTTATTTTCGGGCGCAAGTGACCAGCCGCAAAACTGAATCTTTAGTCAAAAACATTATTCAAATAGATGTTACTGTCACTCACACAGAAACAGAAGCGCTGTTATTGGAACATAATTACATCAAGCTGCATCAACCCCGATATAATGTTTTGCTACGAGATGATAAATCTTACCCTTATATTTTTCTCAGCTCAGATAAACATCCCCGGCTGGCAATGCATCGGGGCGCCAAACATTCTAAGGGTGAATACTTCGGCCCATTCCCAAATTCTCATGCAGTACGTGAATCATTAATCTTACTACAAAAACTTTTTCCTATCCGACAATGTGAAGATAGTGTCTACCGCAATCGCTCCCGTCCATGTCTGCAATATCAAATTGGCCGATGTCTTGGGCCTTGCGTTAAAGGATTAGTGAGCGAAGAAGAATATCAGCAACAAGTTGATTATATTCGCCTATTTCTTTCAGGCAAAGATCAACAAGTTTTAACCCGATTAATTAACCGCATGGAAGCAGCAAGTCAGAGACTAAAATTTGAAGATGCTGCAAAATATCGTGATCAAATTCAGGCTGTTCGTCAGGTCACTGAAAGGCAATTTGTTTCAGGAACAGACGATGATTTGGATGTCATAAGCATTGCATTTGAAGCGGGAATGGCTTGTTTACATGTACTATTTATACGTCAAGGCAAAGTACTGGGTAGCCGCAGTTATTACCCTAAAATACCTGCCGGGACAGAGCTTAACGAGATTGTACAAACATTTCTTGGTCAATTTTATTTACAAGGCAGTCAAAACCGGGCTCTGCCATCAGAGATTTTGCTAGATTTTGCGCTGCAAGAAAAAGAAATTCTGTCTGATTCTTTATCTGAAATATCTGGCCGAAAAATTCATATTCAAACCCGGCCTCGTGGAGACAGAGCTCGTTATCTGAAACTCGCCCGTACAAATGCCGCCACAGCTCTGGTTACTCGCTTATCTCAACAATCAACTATTCATCAAAGATTGGACTCTCTCGCCAAATTAGTTAATTTGGCAAAAATTCAAAGAATGGAATGTTTTGATATCAGTCACACTATGGGGGAACAAACTGTTGCATCTTGTGTCGTTTTTGACAGCAATGGCCCACTACGTTCTGAATATCGGCGCTATAATATTAGTAGTATTACTCCAGGTGATGATTACGCAGCGATGAATCAAGTATTGCGCCGTCGATACGGTAAGGCATTGGACGAGTCAAAAATTCCCGACATTATTTTTATTGATGGCGGTAAAGGCCAGTTGGCTCAGGCAATCAACGTATTCCAATCTCTTGATGTTAAATGGGATAAAACGCATCCTCAATTGATAGGTGTTGCCAAAGGAAGCGATCGCAAAGCGGGGCTTGAAACACTGTTTTTTGCTGCTGGAGGTGAAAGTATGGCATTACCACCGGACTCTCCTGCCCTGCATGTTATTCAGCATATTCGTGACGAATCACATAATCATGCAATAACCGGGCACCGCCAGCGTAGAGCTAAAGTTAAAAATACCAGTACCCTTGAATCCATTGAAGGTATTGGCCCAAAACGCCGGCAAATGTTACTAAAATATATGGGAGGTTTACAGCCTTTGCGCAACGCAAATGTAGAAGAGATCGCAAAAATACCGACTATTTCCTATGCATTAGCAGAAAAAATTCATAATGCATTGAAACACTAAGTGCATTGATGCACCATACTTATAAACTCCACTATAGCCAGATAGTTAAGAAGCACTATGCAATTAAATATACCAACATGGCTCACTCTGTTCCGCATTGTCTTGATCCCATTTTTCATACTGGCATTTTATTTGCCATTCAAATGGGCGCCGATGGTTTGTGCCATAATTTTTATTGTCGCTGCGGCGACAGACTGGTTTGACGGTTTCCTTGCCCGCCTTTGGAAACAGACCACCCGCTTTGGCGCATTTCTTGATCCTGTCGCTGACAAAATCATGGTTGCAGCCGCATTAGTATTAGTTTGCGAGCATTATCATACCTGGTGGATAACATTACCTGCCGCAACCATGATAGCACGTGAAATTATCATCTCTTCGCTTAGAGAATGGATGGCCGAATTGGGGAAACGCAGTAATGTTGCCGTTTCCTGGATGGGTAAAATAAAAACCACAGCTCAAATGGCAGCATTAGTCGCTTTATTATGGCGCCCTAATTTTGAATTCGAACTTGGTGGATTCATATTACTTTACGTTGCTACAGTGATGACATTTTGGTCAATGTTTCAATATGTAAACGCGGCATGGTCTGATTTGCGTGAAGCTTGATCGAACTGACGTAAAAAACACCGAACAAACGCATCGTAACAATAATTGTATTGACTCGATACGTTAAGTAAGTAGAATGCAACGCATCGAACGGCACATGAGGTTTACGAAAACAAATAAGTAAATCAGCCAGTTCGGAGCGGTGCGGGAATAGCTCAGTTGGTAGAGCACAACCTTGCCAAGGTTGGGGTCGCGAGTTCGAGTCTCGTTTCCCGCTCCAAAAAACTAGTCGGCAAGACGATGAGTTGCTGATATTAAGGCGCGTTGGCAGAGTGGCCATGCAGCGGATTGCAAATCCGTCAACCTCGGTTCGACTCCGGGACGCGCCTCCAGATTCAGCCCAGGTGGTGAAATCGGTAGACACAAGGGATTTAAAATCCCTCGGCTGTAAGGCTGTGCGGGTTCAAGTCCCGCCCTGGGCACCAAACATAAGTTTACTAACGTCTACTCTAGTAAACTAACTCTTAGAAAGACCTGATAAATCAATCAGGTCTTTTCTTTTTAGGTCTACGTTCCCTAACGATCACGATCCACAAAAAGTTATGAGCGAAAGCACGGTTAATAATGCTTTGTGTGGCATGGGCTACGACACCAAAACAGACGTTTGTGGGCACGGGTTCAGAACAATGGCTCGCGGTGCAATGGGGGAATCGGGATTATGGAACAATGATGCCATCGAACGCCAGTTAAGCCATATGGAAAGAAAGAACGTCAGAGCCGCCTATATTCACACCTCTAAACATCTGGACGAACGGCGGTTGATGGTGCAATGGTGGGCGGATTATCTGGATGCCAACCGAGAAAAACATGTCACACCGTATGATTTTGCGAAAAAACGCCGAAAATAACATGGATTAATGCTCAGAACGTATTGAGTTCATGATGATTTTTTAGACTTTGTTGGCAGTGCCAACAGAGTCTACTTTTCACACAATACATAGCCAGCTAAAAACTCCGCATCCTATCCTTTGTTATGGCAATCATCATATGATGTTTTTTTAACCTTTGCTGGCAGTGCCAGCATAGCCTGTTTTTTATGTAGAGCATAAACAGGTAAGAATTCCATATTCTGATCTTGTCAATGAATTATCTTATCTTTCTTTTGATTAACCTTTATGCAAAAGGTGTTTTTTTAAACTTTGTTGCCCAGGACAACAAAGACTATTTTTAATACAGTGTGTAATCAACTAAAAATCCCATACCCTGACTCATCATGCATTTTCCTTATTTTTCATTTAGTTAAATTTACCATCACAGCTATATATATGGTATGGTGTTTTTTTAGGCTGCTGTTCCCGTGGCACATAAGGTTGCTTTTTATACAGTCAATAGACAGCAATTAATTTTACGAATTGGTTAAAGAGTTTACGCTTTCAATTAATCTGAATTTTTAAATAATCCCTCTGTCGTCAAATAACGTCCACTAAGGCATTTCAAGGACTCGATCACAGGGGGTATACATGCCAACAATGACAACATCTAAAGAAAGTCTTATTCGCCTGCCAGAAGTTCAGCGCAGAACGGGCTACAGCAAGGCATGGATCTACAGGCTCATTAAAGAAGATAAATTCCCGAAGCAAGTCAAAATCGGCCCTCGTTCGGTTGCGTTTATTGAATCAGAAATTGATGGCTGGGTCGATCAGCGTATTGCTGAATCCCGCTCCTGATAGCGTGCTGACTGAATTTTGGTGCATGAGTTCACGATGCGGGTAATCCATTCATTGAGAGATAGACAAATCTTGCAATTGTTATTTAAACGAAAAAAGGATAGCGGTATGGGAGCTATCCTCCTGACTCACTGTTGGTTGGTTCAACCTTTGGGTTCAATACCACGCGATTGGAGTTCTTTACGGAGTATGCGCTTGATCCATGTAGCAAGGGAAGCATCACCATCGGCTTTTGTTTGTTCTTCAAGTTGTTGCCTGAATTCTTCCGTTAATCTCATTTGGTATTGTGGAGATCGTTTTTCTTTTTGTGTTGACATGGTAATTACCCAAGGATATTTTAAATTACATGGTAATGACCATTTTAATTTTAGTAACCAAATAAAACAACGCCCCGTAGTACTCGCAACACATACAGGCCGTCTGACCAATAACCGTTGAAAGATAACGATAATGGCTGATACACAGCATAACCAAACTCGCCCTAAATTTACATCTTCAGATAAAACAGACGGACAAAAACCGCCCGATCTGATTCAGACCGTGAAAAGATCCGCTTATGTACCATTGGGAAAATCTGCTGCCTGCATGCGGTATCGACATTCCCGCAAAGGGGAAACATGGCGCTTGCCCTGTCTGCGGTGGTACTGACCGTTTTCACTTTATTGACGACCATCATCATGGCAACTGGCATTGTCGCCAATGTGACGCCCCAAACTATGGTGATGGGCTGGATTTAGTGGCAAAAACCAAAGGGATCTCAATTCTTGAAGCAGAAAAAGTTATTGCGGATACGCTGGCATTACCTGTGCCAGAACCCAAGCCAACTAGGGAAAGCATTCAAACAACACAGTCGATTGCTGAAAGAGTGACGGCACTGATGGCGCAAACTGTCGCCGGGCAATCTCCCTACCTGACCGCAAAAGGGCTGCATTGCCCTGGTCAGCGGCTGTTGTCCGATAATTCGATAGTGTTGACACTGACAACATTAGATAAAAAAGTCACAGGCGCACAGATCATTAAGCCCAATGGCGAGAAAAAATTACTCTCTGGCCGCCAGAAGAAAGGATCATTTATTGCCTTATCAAAGCTGGAAGAGTACTCCGATACAGTAATTATTACCGAAGGTTATGCCACTGCGCTCACAGTTAACCAACTCTATAAAGGTATTGTTCTGGCGGCACTGGATACAGGTAATTTGCTCTCTGTCGCTCAATCAGTTCGGGAACGATGGCTTGACACGAAAATCATCTTTGCTGCTGATAATGACTGGCACAGCCCCGGCGAACTGGATAAGAACGGCAAACCAAAAGTGAATATCGGCAAGATCTCGGCAGAAAAAGCTGCCCTTGCAGTTAATGGCTGGATTACGTTGCCTCCGACAGAACATAAAGCCGACTGGGACGATTATCGCCAGCAACATGGTGTGGAAATGGCAAAACTGGCCTTTTCTCAGGGACTTTATCAACCGACATCAACCAAGAAAAAAGCAACTACTCAGACCAATGATGCCGAGCCTTCAAAGTTGACATTATGCCAGATGGGAGCCAGCCAGCGCGGGGAAGTGCTATTGGCACGTTATGACGGCAATTTGGCACTGGATGGCGCTTCGGAAAGCGTTCATCACTATGACGGTATTGTCTGGCGTCCGGTCAGTGACCGTGATTTAAAACGGGAAATGGTGGCGGCCTTTATGGAAGAAAAGCTGCCGTACTCACCGCATGGTATTAGCTCTGCCGTGGATGCACTGAAATTACAGCTTCCCATGATGCAACCGCCAAAGCGCCATTTAATCGGGTTCAATAATGGCGTGTTTGACCTGAAAATCTGCCAGTTCCGGTCACATCGTAAAAGTGACTGGTTGCTACTTGCTAATGATGTTGAATTCAATTCCCCCATTTTTGGGGAAACCCTGAAAAACCATGCGCCACAGTTCTGGCACTGGCTGAATCGGGCAACAGCCAACTGTGAAAACAAGTTCAATCGTGTATTGGCGACACTGTTTATGGTGCTGGCGAACCGTTATGACTGGCAGCTTTTTCTGGAAGTCACCGGCGCCGGAGGCAGTGGAAAAAGCATCTTTGCTGAAATCTGCGCTATGCTGGCAGGCAAAGGCAACACCGTTTCCGCCAGTATGGCTGCTCTGGAAAACCCACGGGAACGGGCGTTGATTGTCGGATATTCGTTGATTATCCTGCCAGATCAGACTCGCTATGTAGGAGATGGCTCCGGTATTAAGGCCATTACAGGCGGTGATGAAGTTGCTATTGATCCGAAGCACAAACAACCCTATTCAACCCGTATTCCTGCTGTCGTACTGGCAGTGAACAATAACGCCATGAGTTTCAGTGATCGCAGTGGTGGTGTGTCGCGGCGTCGGGTCATTTTCAACTTTTCCGAAGTTGTGCCAGAAAATGAACGTGATCCACGGTTGCGGGATAAAATCGCAGCAGAATTGCCCGTAATTATCCGACACTTGCTGCATCGGTTCGCCGATCCACTGGTCGATTTCTGCGGCCATCTGATTGCGTCCGATGAAGCTGATGGCCGGTTAATCGGCAATGCGGAAATTATGCCGTTCAATCCTCGCAAATACCTTTATCACGCCTACCTTGCTTATATGAAAGGCAATAATCTGAATAAACCTGTTTCCGTAACGCGTTTTAGCATGGATATGCCGGGCGCACTGGCAGTGTATGGGCTGCATTACCTGCGCCAGAAAAGCAAATACGGCATTCGCAGCAATATGAACCTCAATGTCGACACAGCTAATGAATGGATGCCAAAAATAACAAGGAATGACCAACCAGAAGAATAATTTTTTCTTGTACAGACATTTTTCAAAGAAATATAAAAAAGTGTTCACCATTATTCACTCTGTAATTTAAACCAGATATATCAATCTATTATAGGGTTGATAGTTATTTTTAAACTGTTCGCAAGTATTCAACCCTGTTCACCATTTTTTCAAGTTTGAGGTGAAGGGTTAGTTGAAGAGTAATGATGAGTTTGATTTCAGGTTATCACCACTTAACATTATGAATTTAAATAAAAATATTTAAAAGTGAATAGGTGAACAGTTTTATCACTAATTCTTTAATAGGGTGGGTTAAATAAGAATCTTTTCTGGCAGGTGTTTTTCAGCTCTCCGAGTTACCGGGTTAATGTATTAGCCCGGTAACTCGGAGAAGACAAGCGTAGCGCGTCAGTCTGGCTTTAATCTTTTGTATTACACGAAATTAAAATTCACTAATTGACTAATTTTGTTTAAGTATAGAGCTTAATAACAATTCTCTTGATGTGTTGATATCCAGACTTGAATAGATAAATAATTCTGTTATATCTTGTTCTGTATACACCTTAACTTATTCTGTGAAACGGAACCCTAAATTTTCTTCACTTCTGATGGAACAAAAAATTATGGTGAAAAGCACTATGTTATTGGTTATGGCTGTTTTTTTGGGAGCAGGTATTGTAATGCTAATCCAATGGATGCGTCCCCCCACGGAAGATCCTTACTTTTTTTTAAATCCTAAACCAACTACACTTGGTGGTTACCACGCAATCGAAACTCCAATTGAACTGTATAAAAAAGGGGAAAAAGTAGAATTGGTGTTTTGGAAGGTTCCTCAACCTACACCTAAGCTTTTCTATCTTTTGCCTGCCAACACTCCATCACCTAAGATCAGGTTGAATATCAAGACGCGAAAAGATTCTAATTTAGGATTCTATATTAGTGATATATTTAGAGATAACGGCCCTATACATGACATTAAAGATAAACCCATCTTGGATATAAAAATATATAAAATCAATGATGATTTAACAGAGACCATTGTATATGAAAAAATTCATACTAAGATAACATCTTCTTCTGGATGGAAAGGTAATAATTTATTTAGCTTAGTGGATTTTGGAACCCCATACTTATATGGCCAATATCGCTTAACAGCCGAAGTGTTAGCTGATTTATCAGCATTAAAAATAGATGATTTAAGTTATTCAATTTATATTGAACAGTATGCAATTAAATAAAAAGGGATTTTAAATATGACACCAGAAAATTCGACAGAAAAACTATTAATGGATATAGCTAACGACAATAGCCGATTAAAAGAAAATAAAGTGGATCTTATCAATGGAACTGCTTATCCAGATCAAGATGTAAATTATGCTGCTGGAAAACCATGTGCTGTATGCCCCCCAGGGCGCGAGCATACTTTTTTAACGCCTATTGAAAGTAGAGTAATGACATGATCTAATCACGCTTATTTCTCTTCAGATAGCTCAATGATGACTCTGATTGAACACCTCGCCGTTGTTAAAGAAAC
>NZ_RCWA01000051.1 GCF_018448905.1 Photorhabdus heterorhabditis
TATCAATGCGGCGCTCAACATCCGGCGCAAGGGCATACAGGAATTACAGGCGGCGGGACTCGTCGTTTCTGCCCATGGAGGCCAGCGTAAATCCGTCACACAGACGGTTGCGGCCTGAGAAGTGGGAAGACTCGCCGTTTACGGCGGGGAGCAGTCACAAAGAATGATGTTGGTGAACAGCATAGCTTTTGGGGTATAAACCATGAACAAACAGGCATCCTATGTCATTCTCAAACAAAGTCATTGCTGTGTCATAGCATTAATCTTGCAGATATCCTGACATCTGGTATCAGATCCCTCTTGTTTAATGTAACTGTGTGAGTTACATTAATTCATATCGGAAAAGCATCCAATTGTTAAAGATTGAGGATTAAGAGAAATCGCTCATGCTTCCTGATTGATGTTATTTGCTTCCGGTGTTACTTGGTTATGTACGTATTGATGGTTTGCAACGCAGTGCATTTATTTAGTCCATATGAGAGAAAAAATATGCCTACACTTTTTGACCCAATTCGTATTGGTGATCTTGACTTGCCAAATCGTATCATTATGGCTCCTTTGACACGTACCCGTGCAGTAGGAGAAGGACGTATCCCCAATGCTCTGATGGCGGAATACTATGTTCAGCGCGCTTCTGCTGGTTTGATTATCAGTGAGGCGACGTCAGTAACTCCACAGGGAGTTGGCTACGCTAATACTCCTGGTATTTGGTCAGATGAACAAGTTGCAGGCTGGCGATTAGTCACGGATGCGGTACATGCCGCTGGTGGGCGTATCTTTATACAACTTTGGCATGTAGGGCGGATTTCGGACCCTATTTTCCTCAATGGGGAACGACCAGTAGCTCCGAGTGCGATTGCGGCTGATGGTCACGTCAGCTTATTACGTCCAGAGCGCCCCTTTGTGGTTCCGCGAGCGCTTGAGTCTAATGAAATTCCCGGCATTGTCGAAGCGTTCAGACGCGGAGCAGAAAATGCGAAAACGGCAGGATTCGATGGAGTAGAAATACACGGGGCTAATGGGTATTTACTCGATCAATTCTTACAAGATAATGCCAATATACGTACGGATCGGTACGGTGGCTCAGTAGAAAATCGTGCCCGGTTATTGCTGGAAGTCACAGATGCCTGTATTTCAGTTTGGGGAGCATCACGTGTTGGTATGCATTTGGCTCCACGGGGTGGTAGTTACTCAATGGAAGATTCCAATCCTATGGCGACTTTTGGATACGTCGCGCGTGAACTTGGTAAACGGGGTATTGCTTTCATCTTCTCGCGTGATGCTGTTGTTGATGGTGATTTCAGTAAGGAAATAAAGGAAGTCTTCGGGGCAACTTATATTGCTAACGAACAGCTGACTAAAGAGAGCGCGGAACAAGTGCTTGCTGATGGTAGAGCTGATGCGGTGGCTTTTGGTCAATTGTTTATTTCTAACCCAGATTTGCCTCACCGCTTTTTAGCCGAAGCGCCATTTAATGAACAACAGCCAGAAACATTTATGGTTCCTGGAGCAGTAGGCTATACCGATTATCCCGCGCTTACCTAAATATATACCCGTTATCTTTCAAGTCGCCTCTTTGTTGGCTGCACTCGTTCGCCCCGGTCACATAGTTACCTATGCTTCCGGGGATTCACTCCCTTGCCGTCGCGATCCATCTTGAAATCCATAGGGTATAAATATCTACACAATTTTAATCCCAAAGGGTGTTGATATTAAGTATACATTTGATTTTTCTATCGCCGGGTTTGATGCCCGGTTCATCAATTCTGCTTAATCCCTTTCCAGAACGATTATTTTGGGAAAACTCTAAGCTAGTGACCGATTTTTATTGACCACAACAGTTGTAACTGACTGAGAAAATTAGGAAAATCGGCGTCCGGCGGTCAACGTCGCAATGGAATGGGTTGTTGTGGACAACAACCACCTAAGTGTGGAGCAGAATCAATCGCGCAGTGAGGAACTGGTTAATTGTCAGGGTGATACCAGCTGCCGTTCTGCCGTTAGGGATAAATATCGGCAGGAATATGACAAGGTTCAGGAGCTGACCAGTGCGTTGCTGTTGCCAAAGAGTTGCGGGCATTGCAAGGTGATTACAGCGCCCGGATGAGTGAAATTCAGGAAAAAGCTAGAATGCTGCGTATTTTCGTCCTCGGAGATCACCCAATAACCCTCAGTGATCTCTATCGTGGTAATACGCATGGGGGGTATTTCAAGGGAAACTCCATTAGGTGAAACAGACGTGAATGGCAAAGTTGGCACTGAAATATATAAACATGAGTTTAAGGATAAATGAGCATGATTGTATATATTCCGTTTATTTTGATGGTCTTGAGTCTGTTGGGGTTTCTTGCATGCTTCATCTACTTTGGCTTGAGCAAAAAAATTTCACTAAGAAGTGTAAAATCTCCATTGCTCTTTTTTGATTTTTGTTTTTTTAATAAAAACAAACTTGCTAATTTTCCCATGATAATATTATTTGTTATTTATATGTCTGGAATTTGGTTTGAATTTATTAAAAATGGAAATAAGTCTTCAAAATACATTATTATGGTTATCTAGGTTATTTTATATTGTTTGGCTTTATTTTTTTCTACGTAATTGTTGTAATCGAGAATAACTCTTTGGCGAATTTACTGGCGGCAGCAGAAGCGAATAAGAGCGAATAAGCAAGGCATAGTTGAGAAATTAACAGGAAAAGCAAACCGAAATCCAGAAAGCCTGTAGTGGTAATACGCCACTCTCTTGCCAGACTATGGTTGCCGCAGAAGGGAGTATTTTGGCCTTGCCATTGTTATCGGGAAGCGCTGTAACAACGGGGCTGATTGGTGTTGGAGGAGCTAAGCACTTTAAAAGCGCGGGTTCTCTGGCTCAAAAAATGACTCAATCGGGGCAACATTGGGGAGAAATAAACGAAATACTTTAAAGGACCGCTTAAATCGATACTTCGGTGTTCCAACCAGATGATATTTGAAACGCCAAAATATATGTGATGACTGCTATATATACTCAGGCTTACCTAAGTAAGGGGATATCTTACCCGCAATATATCGCCTAAGATGAAAGATGCTTGCATTATTTTCTAGGGGTGATAGTTAAGACTTTTTTCACTGAACATCCCAAGATACAGGTCGGTTCGCTTTTTTTATAGCAACCAGCCATTTTTCATAGCAGGATAATTTGAAGGAGAATTATCAATGTCAGATTCATTAAATGTATCTATTGTTCGTCGTTTTTACGAGTCTATGGGTGATATCAATATTATTCGCCCGTTGATGGGAGATGACATTATTTGGGATATTACCGAAGGCGCTCTACATGGTGGGTTTTATGAAGGGATTGATGACGTATTAAATAATTTTTTTGTGCCATTTTTTAATGACTTTGAGGAATTTGTTGTAGAAAGTTCTGAATTTTTCGAGTCAGGTGATCATGTGATTGTTTTAGGTAATTATTTAGGGAAAGTAAAGAATGGAAAACGATTTATTTCTCGTTTCGTTCATATATGGACAGTGCAGGGCGAACAGCTAGTAAAATTACAGCAGACCTCCGATACGCTTCAGATTGATCGTGCTAATTCAGTTTAAAAAAAGGGGGTCAATGTAACGAAGTCTTAATGGGATAAAGGTCACGCTTGTATAGAAGTATGTATTTATACCCTTCGTCTTTCAAGCTGCTGCTTTGTTGGCTGCGTTCACTTGCCGCCGCACTGCAACTTGAAATCTATTGGGTATAGATGGTCTTGTATGTGACGGCAGAGCTGAAGGAATGAGGGTGTTAATTGAACAGATTGACATTCTGAATTTCACTACTTATTATGTGACAAAATTAGTTACATATTATGTAATCTTTTTTCCAGTTTTCTGCCGTTTTTCAATCACATCCTTAGGTATATAGGATACTCCGGTGCCAACATCTACCCGTTTTGCTGTAGCTATTCATATTCTCACTGATATTGCGCTTTATCATGGACAAGCTGTACGTTCTGAAGATATCGCAAGAAGTGTGAATACCAACCCGACCGTGGTCCGGCGGCTTTTAGGGATTCTGGCAGATGCGGGACTTACCTATTCGCAAATGGGTCAAGGTGGGGGAGCGTTACTGGCCCGGCCTTCGGAGCAAATTTCATTACTAGATATTTATCGCGCAGTTGAAGACCCTCTGTATTTCACGTTGCATCGTTCCAAACCTAATCCTAAATGTTATATTGGACACAATATTACCCCGGTGTTGGAAAATGAGTTTTCGCGTATTACTTGTGCGCTAGAAACAGCTCTTGCTGAAACGACAATCGCTGATATGGCAAATAGAGTTGAAGATTGCGCAGGTTTTCCTTTTAAGCCACCAGATTTAAGCAGCAGGCTAAATAATTAGCGCTTTTATACCCAATAGATTTCAAGATGGATCGCGGCGGCAAGTGAACGCAGCCAACAAAGAGGCAACTTGAAAGATAACAGGTATATAAGCTTTCATTAAAATTTGTGCTACTACTTGGGTTGACGTTTTCATCTCTGCTAAGTGCTTTGTCTGGGCTCAAACTTATACGAAAATAGATGATGTTGATTATTTTGACATTCTGGCTCATCTGCATTTTGTTTATTGAGCAACCTTACCAGTAGTTTTCCTGTGTCTTTTCCTATTTTGGGGTAATCAATGCGGATGGATGTCAGTGTTGGTTGTGTGTGATCACAATTATCTGAGCCTTCCAAACAAGCGACAGCCAGATCTGCTGGTATTTTTAGTAGACGACGTTGGCATTCAAACATCACTCCTAAGGCAATCACTTCATGGCTGCAAACAACACCTTCCAGTTCAGGTTGCCGTAATAACATCTCAGTAATTGCCTGGCGACCAAATTGCATACTGGCAGCATCGGGGGTAGTGATATTTTGGTCTGCATTCTGATAGTGATGTAGCATTGCTTTGTTCCAGCCATTAATTTGCTGATTTAGTAAACGGTTATCCATTTGTGCACCAATATAGCCAATATGTTTCCGACCTTTGTTAAGCATATACTCAGTCAGAGTATAGGCAGCTTCGGAAAAATCTGTTTCTATATTGATAGTCGTCTGTTGTTGATGAGATCCCGCAACATTGATAATCGGGATATTGATATGAGAAATGTTGTTGTAGGCTTTATCTGTCAATTGAGAGCCGAAGATAATCAGCGCTGCCGCGTTACTTTGCAGCAATGTCATGATAATTTCGGCTTCTTTATTACGGTTATATTCATGACATCCAAGTAAAACTTGGAAAGAATGTTTATTCAGCACCTGTTGTAATGACTGTATAAATGTGGCGCAGGCTTTATCTGTCAATGATGGAACAAGAACCGCGATAATATTGCTTTGGCCGGAGGCGAGTACTCCAGCGGCACCATTTGGGATATATCCTAATTCCTGTATGGCTTGTTCAATTTTTTCCCGTAATTTATCCGATACCATTTCTGGCGTTCTCAATGTGCGTGAAACCGTCATTGAACCGACACCGGCATACTTAGCAACATCTTGTAGTGTTACTCGCCCTGTATTACGGCGTTTTCGTGTCTTTCCCATCAATATTTTTCTATTTTTTTAATTAACGGCTATGAATTTGACGATGGGATTCTACCTTATCTCAAGTAAGTCGTGGGGGAAAAAAACATGATGGGCGTTGCCATTCTGGTAAATCATTCAGATAACAAATGATAGCGCTATCACAATAATGACTTATGAGGGTAGATAGCGCTACCATTTGTGACTAATATCACCAGAAAGCGAATTTGAAGTCAGGTTTAGCAGAATAAGGGTGAAATATATTCATATTGTGAATGATATGGCTTGAGATGCCAGAGACGGACTTAGGGTGTTTTAACGATTTGCTTCATTTCCTGACAAGGCTGAACATCATTAAACAGAATAAAGTTTCGACCAGGAGAAAGCTGATGCTAAAAACTTTACTCACCAAAGATGTGATCCAATTGATCCCGAATATTAAAGATTGGCGGGAAGCTATCGCGGTTGCTTGCCAACCGTTGGTGGAAAATAGTGCAATTTCTCCCCGTTATATTGATGCTATTTATCGCTCTCATGAAGAAATTGGACCTTATTACGTTGTAGGGCCGGGAATTGCTATGCCACATGCCAGACCTGAAGAGGGGGTGAACAGATTATCGTTAGCATTAACCGTTGTCAGTCAGGGCGTTGAATTCGGTTCTGAAGGAAATGATCCAGTTAAATTACTGATCGTGCTGGCAGCGATCGACAATGCCAGCCATATCGAAGTGATCTCTCAGCTTGCTGCGCTTTTTGATAATCAACAAGATACAAAATTATTGATGGGAGCTAAGAGTAAAGAAGAGATTATATCTGTTATCGACAGATATTAAGTCGTTATTTTTTGCTATGGGAAAACAGTATGAAAATCACAGTCGTTTGCGGAAATGGATTAGGTACCAGCTTGATGATGGAAATGAGCATCAAAAATATTCTGAAAGATATAGGAATAGATGCCAGTGTTGATCACGTTGATCTGGGGTCAGCAAAAGCAACTCAAAGCGATATTTTTGTTGGTACGAAAGATATTGCAGAACAATTAGTTGCTCAGGCAGTCAATGGCAAAATTGTTGCACTGGACAATATGGTGGATAAAACCGCAATGAAACAACGCCTGTCCGTGGCATTAACTGAGCTTGGTGCATTGTAACCGGAGGTAGCTATGGAATTCTTCCACTTTCTGATGAGTGATGTGTTGTCAGAACCTGCGGTTTTGGTGGGATTTATCGCACTTGTTGGGCTGATCGTACAAAAAAAGCCAGTGACCGAATGTATCAAAGGCACCATAAAAACCATAATGGGTTTTGTGATCTTGGGGGCGGGCGCTGGGTTAGTCGTTTCTTCACTGGGGGATTTTGCTGCAATTTTCCAACATGCCTTTGGTATTCAGGGGGTAGTACCAAATAACGAAGCGATTGTTTCCATTGCACAGAAAAGTTTTGGTAAAGAAATGGCAATGATTATGTTCTTTGCCATGGTGATTAATATCCTGATTGCCCGTTTTACACCTTGGAAATTCATCTTTCTGACAGGGCATCACACCTTGTTTATGTCCATGATGGTGGCAGTGATTCTGGCAACTGCCGGGATCAACGGAACTAAGCTAGTGGTTATCGGTTCTGTGGTTGTTGGTGTTGCTATGGTTTTCTTCCCGGCGATTGCTCATCCGTATATGAAGAAAGTGACAGGTTCTGATGAAGTTGCCATTGGGCATTTTTCTACACTTTCCTATGTTCTGTCTGGTTTTATTGGCAGTAAACTGGGCAATAAAGAACATTCAACGGAGGAGATGAATGTACCGAAAAGTTTACTGTTTTTGCGTGATACGCCGGTTGCTATTTCTTTCACGATGGCGATTATTTTTATTGTCACTTGTTTGTTTGCAGGTGGTGATTTTGTAAGAGAAGTCAGTGGTGGTAAAAATGGATTTATGTTTTCGTTAATGCAATCTATTACCTTTGCGGCCGGTGTATATATCATTTTACAAGGAGTGAGAATGATAATTGCAGAAATTGTTCCTGCATTTAAAGGAATTTCCGACAAGTTGGTTCCGAATGCTAAACCTGCATTGGATTGTCCGGTTGTATTCCCTTACGCGCCTAATGCGGTACTGGTAGGCTTTCTGAGCAGTTTTATTGCGGGTGTTATTGGTATGTTTGTACTGTATGCATTGAGCATGACAGTAGTTATTCCGGGGGTGGTGCCACACTTTTTTGTCGGTGCTGCGGCTGGGGTTTTCGGCAATGCTACAGGTGGTCGCAGAGGCGCTATTCTCGGTGCCTTTATTCAGGGCTGGTTGATCACTTTCCTGCCCGTATTCTTATTGCCTGTCTTGGGGAATATCGGTATTGCCAACACGACATTTAGTGATGCTGATTTTGGTGCATTAGGCATTCTGTTGGGAGTGATTGTTCGTTGATTTGGGGATTGCTGGAATTTTAGGATTGAAACAGGGTTATATACCCTTCATCTTTCAAGCTGCTGCTTTGTTGGCTGCGTTCACTTGCCGCCGCGCTGCAATCTGAAATCTATTGGGTATAGTTCCCTGTCTCGATCTCTTTTGCCAATATGTTGATGTAAGTTATTTGACCATAAATTTTAGTTAGTATTCACTCTAGTTGTATAGTTTCTGAATTTTCTGAAAGTTTTTAATATAAATAAGGAAAAAATATTCAAAAAAATGATAATTTAATCACGTCTTAAGTCCTTTATTTTAATTTATCAAGTTGTTGCCCATATATCAGACTAAGAGAAAACTCAGATTAGTTAAACAGAATAGAGAGAATATGTAATAATAAAATCGATTATTTATAGCAAAATATGGCCTCTAGATTTAAAGTATTTAGGTGGAATGTAGAGATCATAATTATTCTCTTTGCAAAATATTCTTAATTCAATAGCTGAGTTAACTGATAGTTTCTCATAGATACTTTCGAAATATTTTTCTACGGTACGATATGAAATCTTCATTTCTCTGGCGATATATCTATTGTTGACGCCACGGCAGAATAAAAAGAGGACTGTCCATTCTTTCTCTTTCAATATATTGTTAGGTGGCTGAAATCTAATCGATATAGGAATATCATTCTCTATATAATGAGATACGGTGAAATTATGCACTTCTCTAGCATGAGAAATGATACCAACACATTGCTTATTTTCATCCATTAATGGGTATTTGTTACAAAAATAGGATGTAGATTGTTCGTTTTTGCTATGAGGATGAGTGTTAAGAGATGATATTCGTTGCATAGATTGTAAGACCTTACGATCATGTTCCTCAAAAAGGTGAGCAAATTGATTAAGTGGTATAGGTAATTCTTCATCAGTATATCCGACAACATTAAAGTTTTCAGGTAACTTATTGGCTTTAATAAATGCTGTATTTGCATAAATAAAACGGAATTCCTTATCTTTCACAAACCATGGTTCTAAGCTTTTATCCCACATATTAGTTAATTGAGGAGTAATAAAAGGGACTTTTTTACATCCTGATTGACTCATATTTGACCTTTATAACATTATTACCTTATAAAAAATTTGAATAAACAAATAAACGACATTTATAAGTAAGACAATAAAAACCTTTTTGGTGCATAGAGATTAAAACTATTTATTTGGCAGTATTCCTCCAGTTGTAAATCAGAATTTACATCTAGTTTATTATAAATTTTTTTCATATCCTTCCCTATGGTTTTGTAAGGGATATTAAGTAATTGACTGATTTGTTTTTTGCTATATTTCTGTAAAAAAAGGAAAACGATTTCCCATTCTTGTTGAGTAAGAAGCTCAGTTGGTGATTGAAATATAATGGAAGCAGGTAGTTTATTGTGAAATAGGCGAGTTAGTGAGTTATTTTGAGCTTTCCAGGCATGGAAAAGGATGCCGATGCATTCACCATTATCATTATATAGCGGAAGTTTCTCTTGGAAATAAGATGATAAAATTCTATCTTGTCCAAATACATGTGTTTCTAATGATAAAATACTTTCTTCATTTTCCATCACCCTCAAATCATGTTTAATAAAATCTTCCGAGAATTCATTGCCTTGCCACGGAATGTCACTATCATATTTACCTTGATAATCATAATTAGAACTTATATTTTGAAGTTTAGTCAATGCATCATTGCCATAAAAAAAACAGGAAGATTTATCTTTTATCCCCCATGGTTCGTTGCTAGTTTCCAAGGTGTTTATTATTTGAGATGAAATAATGAAATTTTTTCTGGTCATATTTTTTATATAATATTTTGATTTAAGAAAACATTATGATTTTTGGTTGCAAAAATATCTCTGGTGTGTAGAGATTAACTTCAGTAAGAAACAGAAAATTTCTGAGCTTTGTACATCTGTAAAGTGGTACCGATACAACGATCATGGTTATTGCAAAGTGAATATTCATAATGGGTACAAGTTTGCTTGGTTTTATTTTTTTCAAACGAGTAGGTATTTAATGAAGTCACTCTTGGAATAGTTTGGATAACTTTTTGACTCTGGCGGTAGTATTCCTCTTCATATTTTGCAATATGCGAGGTCAATTCACCCATTGAAAACCCTGTTATATTGGGACCTTTAAGTAAATCGAGCTTTTGGTGAAAGGTAGGATTGTCATATATAAATTCTGACTGATAACCCTTGGTTTCACAAGGATTATGACTTTTTTTTCGCATAAAAATTAATTTCATAATAATATTATTCGATTTGTTTTTTATATTTGACATGATAACTCATTAGTTGTTATTTAAGTAACTGTCTGAGTGGTTTTTACTGATTTCACTTAAAATAACCTGAATATATAATGGATTGCAATAATTAATTTGTAAAAAGATAAGATTTTTTTATTTTATCTGTATTTGTTAATTAAATCATTTATTCTTTTGTGTAAAATATTTACATATAGAAAAATATAGCTACCAATATTATTTTTATCTTATTAGAATATTTTGTTTACCATTTTTGTTATAAGGAGTGAAAATGAGCAATGTTCAAACAGAAGCACTAACTTTTGATTGAACTTTAACGAGGGAGCTAAGTGAATCGTTCCTTACGTACTACGTGTGCACTCCAGTTTTTTTACGTTGCTGATGTTAACTACTCATTCATAATAATGGTTTACAACAATAACATCATTGGGATAGGTAGTTAATATTGAAATTATTTAGATTATTTACTGATAATTTATTCTATACCCAATAGATTTCAAGATGCATCGCGACGGCAAGGGAGCGAATCCCCGGGAGCATAGATAACTATGTCATAGAGAACTCTGTGACCGGGGTGAGTGAGTGCAGCCAACAAAGAGGCAACTTGAAAGATGACAGGTATAATTGTTAAATGAATTGTTTTGTCATACAATGCGAAGCACACATCAGCCAGTGAATTGACTGATGCACGTGTAAATGCAATTACCATCATACCAATTATACCGATATTATGAGCAATATATGCTTTATCCAATACCCGTTCTGTTTGACCTCTGCGAGAGATAGCAATAAAAACTTCATATTTCACTGCATTACTGAGGAAAATTCTACGATTGTTTCCCTGCTGACACTTGTAATTTCTGTGTCAGAATCGGTAAATGGGCCTATAAAGATTTACCGAGACTCTGCGTGATTTGAAACAAAAATCGATCTGATTGGCCTATCCTTTGTTAAAATGATTGTTGGGCTTATTGTGATAATTTTTGTTGTTTTTTCAGACAGATCAACTTATTTAGCGAGTGATGGTTAATCGAATCAGTATTTTTCTTTTTATCTTATGATGGTAAGAATATAGGGGGTTCCCGGAGAACAGACATTGAATACCTGTCCATTACACAACTTGAGCGAAGCTCAAGCACAGCAAAAGCAATTTCATTTAGTCATCTGCCGCCATCTCGGTGCAGACATTTTTACCATAGGGGATTTAAGGTTGGTTCCGGGTCTAAATCAGTTACAGATAACGCAGAATATTACATGCGTTGAGACAAAAAATATTTGGGATAGACCATAATGGGTCAACGAAGACATCTAACGCAATACGAAGTGGAAAGTATGCTGGCAGTGGCGAAAAGTAGTGCTAATGGTGAGCGCGACTATTGCCTGGTGTACATGAGTTTTGTTCATGGCTTACGTGTTAGTGAAGCCAGGTATTTACGGTTATCCGACTTGGATTTGGATGATGGAAGTTTGTATATTCGGCGCTTAAAAGGCGGGTTTTGTACAAACCATCCCCTCTTAGGTTATGAAATCAAGGCGATTAACGCGTGGCTTGAAGTACGTAAAACTTTTCGAGGTGCGGAAAGTGATTGGTTATTTTTGTCACGCACCGGAAGACCGCTTACACGTCAGCGTATTTATCAATTGATTAACCAATTAGGGCGACAGGCTAATATTTCAGTAGGTTCCCATCCACATATGTTACGCCATGCTTGTGGTTATGCTCTTGCTGACAGGGGAGTGGATACTCGGCTGATACAAGATTATCTTGGACACAGTAACATTCGCCACACGGTGAGGTATACCGCCAGTAATGCAGAACGTTTTCACGGTGTTTGGAGCATAAAAAGGAACCGGTATCGAGAATTACACTTTGATTATATCCCAAGGGCTGATGCTTGTTCAGTTGAATAAGGTATTCTGATGTATGCGCCTGTTAAGGGCGCATACATAAAGGTTATCTTATTAGGGTAATCTGTTGGAGAATATCGCCACTTTGGTTTTAATGGTTTTATCCGATGCGCCGTAAAACCCCGTCCTTCAGCTGTCTCTTGATCATATTTCATAGATCAAGAGACTGGACAGTAAATAACCTTCAAGGAGGGTTTGTAACATGAACCATCCTTGCCACAGCCTTTCCCATCCCACTCGGCCATTTCGTTTTGAGTCATACCAACCCGCTAGTTTTCCCAAATTAATATAGGCCCAGTAAACACTTTGCGCTGTCTTAGGGACCTTTTTCTTTTCTTGCTTTACCCACAATAACTTCCACGCTAGCGGGCTTAATAGCGTTTCACAACTCTGTTTTTCTGCCTCTGCTCTATTGAGACCCACATAGCGCAACTAATGAACACGCACGGGAAGTTCCCTCCAAGTTGCCTTAGTACGAAGGTAAGGCGGATTTTCTGCTTCAATTGCAAAAATTACTCTCACATTCGTGACTGAATTCGCATTTTTGGTATTTTCCGATTGTTATTTACCTCTTTAAGTTAGATATAAATACATTCAAAAAAATGAAGAATAATTATGAGTCGTGAGCTGCTTAAAAAAGAGGGGGTTGCTCAGGCATATCTGGCCCGTTATCTGCTAGGTGAGTGCTGTGGTAATCGTTTAAAGACTATTGATGAGCTGGCATCTGACTATGCGCTGTCTGTTGGATTGGTACAATTTGCATTAAAAAAACTGGAGAATTCTGGTGCGGTTCGCCTAGAGAGGCGGGGGCGTAATGGCAGTTATCTGGTTAGTATGGATCACAAAGCACTGTTAGCACATGCTGATATCGGTAATGTAGTTTGTGCGATGCCGTTACCTTATACCCGATTGTACGAAGGGCTGGCGAGTGGTTTAAAAGCGCAGTTTGATGGTATTCCGTTTTACTTTGCTCACATGAGAGGTTCGGATGCCCGGGTAGAATGTCTGCGTAACGGCATTTATGACATGGCTGTAGTGTCAGGTCTGGCTGCACAAACTTATCTGGAACAGCGTGATGTTCTTGCTGTACTTGAATTGGGGCCACACACCTATGTTGGTGGACACCAACTGATTTACCGCAAGGGTGAAGAGCATAACATCCGTCGTGTTGGGTTAGATAATCGTTCTGCCGACCAGAAGATCATGACCGAAGTGTACTTTGCCGGGCAGGCTATCACGTTGGTGGATATCTCTTACCACGAATGTTTGTATAAGGTGGCTAAGGGTGATATCGATGCAGTGATTTGGAACGTTAGCAGGGAAGTTGAATTGAGTTCCCGGGAGCTTATTGCGGTACCGCTGCGTGGAAATGTCTGTTTTATGCAAGCTTCTGAAGCGGTAATTTTAACCAGAGCTGATGATATTCCGATTCAGCAACTTTTGCGTACCACCGTGGATAAAACAGCATTATTGGTTCATCAACAACGAGTACTGGCCGGTCAACAGGACCCAAGTTACTGATTTAAAATGGACGGAGTAAAATGAAATGGAAAATCGGCTGAATCTGCTCTGTCAGGGAAATGTCATCGATCAGGACATTTGTGATGGCATGATGAAAGTTGTGATTCAGCTTGAACAAGATTGGCAAATCCCCGTCAGGAATGCGTTGGGGGAAATGGCGATAACACATATGGCGAATGCGTTGATGCGCTCACGCCGGGGAGAACAAATTGGTTCACTGGATACTGAACTGTTGATGGAAGTACGTCAGTCTGATGCCTTTTCTCATTTGCAAGTGATTAACGCTTCGCTGCTGGCACATTTTGACGTGCAATTACATCCCTGTGAAGAAGGGTATTTGCTGGCAAACCTGTTTAGCCTTTGGATGGCAAAGGATCAGCAATAGCACGACAATAAATAACAGAGATGAAGGGAATTTTTTTTCCATCAAATATTCAAAAAAATGATGATTTGAACATCTAACTTATTGCAATGGCATTGACCGCTGAAGTAGTACAGGAGGTACAGCATATTTATTAATGCATTGAACAAACAAAATCCGGCATTGATTGAGGCAGCCCGTACGTTATGGGCGCAAGGAGTTTTGCTGCCTGATACTTATGTCATTGATGTTGAGCAAGTTTTGGTAAATGCCAGAAAATTGCTTGCTGTAGCGAAGCGTTATGATATTTCTCTGTATCTGATGACCAAACAGATTGGGCGTAATCCGTGGCTGGCACGCAAGCTTATAGAATTGGGCTATCGGGGTGTCACAGCGGTGGATTTCAAGGAAGCAAGGACATTGATAAGACGGAAGATCCCAGTTATTCATGCTGGTCATCTGGTGCAGATCCCGCGGAATATGGTCTCCACTGTGATACAGCAACGCCCGGAAGTGATCACAGTGTTTTCTTTAGAAAAAGCGGAGGAAATTTCTTGTCTTGCGCAGCATCAGGGACATGTGCAATGCATTATGCTAAAAATTTATGATGATCATGATCATCTTTATCCTGGTCAGGAAGCAGGTTTTCATTTATCGGCATTGAATGCTGTTACTCATCGTATTATGGCGCTGCCCGGCGTAAAACTGGTGGGATTGACCCATTTTCCTTGCTTATTGTGGCAGGAGGCACAGCAGCGAACAGTGCCTGCACCAAATTTGTTCACTTTGTTAAAAGCAAAAGACATTTTACAACAGGCAGGGGTTGAGGTGACGCAGATAAATGCGCCATCGGCATCAAGCTGTAGCACACTACCGTTACTCGCAAAGTATGGTGTTACCCATACGGAACCCGGGCATGCACTGACAGGTACAGTCCTGGCTAATTTTCAGGGAGAACAGCCTGAAAGCGTTGCTATGCTGTATCTGACGGAAATATCTCACCGGTTTAATGGCAACAGCTATTGCTATGGAGGCGGTCATTATCGCCGCGGACAGGCTTATAACGCGTTAGTCTTCATTCCAAATGGACAGATTATATCTACTCATTTGTTACCGATGGATGATACCAGTATTGATTACCACTTTTCTCTTGGTGGTGAATATCCAGTTGGTTGTGCTGTGGTGCTGTGCTTTCGTACTCAGATATTTGTGACTCGCAGTGATGTGGCATTGGTCAGTGGTATCCAGTCAGGGCATCCAGTGCTGGAAGGACTTTATGACAGCCAGGGAAACCGCATTCCTGTTAATGGGGAAATGACCTGTGAGTAAATTCATTGTCACCATTTTATTCGGACACTCTTTCCGATGACGAAGCAAAATAGGATTGATGCGTCCGGCTATACCTATTCACATGAGCATCTGCATATTGATTTATCGTCATTTAAAAACAACATTGATTGTCGGCTGGATCAATATGACTTGATTTGTGATGAGATGAAAATATTGGTCAACCTTGGTGTAGGCAATATTGTGGAAATGACCAATCGTTATATGGGGCGCAATCCCCAGTTTATGCTGGATTTGATGCAGGATTCTGGCATTAATGTGATTGCCTCAACGGGTTATTACCAGTCTGCCTTTTTTCCTGAGCATGTAGCACATACCACGGCTCAGCAACTGGCGGATGAAATGATCGCTGAAATTGAGCAGGGTATTGATGGCACAACGCTGAGAGCTGGAGTGATTGCGGAGATTGGTTCCAGTAAGGGAGTTATCACACCTGATGAAGAGAAAGTATTTCATGCCGCAGCGATAGCTCACTTGGAAACTGGACGCCCCATTTCTACGCATACGTCGTTAAGCACCATGGGGCTTGAGCAACTGACGTTACTGAAAAAGCAGGGTGTAGATACTGAGCGGGTAGTTATCGGGCATTGTGACTTGCGGGACAATCTGGACAATATCCTGCGTATGATTGAACAAGGGGCTTATATACAATTTGACACGATTGGTAAGAACGATTACTACCCGGATGAAAAACGTGTCGCCATGCTACAGACACTGTCCCAGCGCGGTCTGCTTAACCGTATCATGTTATCGATGGATATAACCCGCCGATCCCATCTGAAGGCCAATGGTGGCAATGGTTTTGAATATTTAATCCGCACCTTTGTTCCCATGCTGAGGAATGCTGGATTAACGCAAATAGAAATTGATCTAATGTTACGTGACAACCCAGCGGTATTTTTCAAATAAAGGAAAAACATATGAGATTTGTTATCGGAGGACAAATTGAGAAAGAAAAAATTGTGGAAACTTTACGCTGTTTGGCTGGAGATAAAGCTTCGTCCATTACCTTAATGAGCGACATTGAAGCAGCTATGGCACTTAAGAGTGGTAGTGCGGATTATTATTTGGGTGCCTGTAATACTGGTGGGGGCGCCTTGGCAATGGCAATTGCTATCGTGGGTATCGATAAATGTGCCACGCTCAGTATGCCGGGAAAAATTCTATCTGACGAAGAGATTATTGCGCATGTGAACGCCGGGAAGACTGCATTTGGTTTTATTGGTCAGGATATAGAAACTGTCATCCCGGTGATTATCAGGGCTATTTTTTCTTCATAAGGACATAGAAGATGGAATACGAATTTTTCACACGTTTAATGGAAATTGATCCGTTTAAAGCGGGTTTGCTGGCTGTTATTGGTGGGATATCAGCCATGATGGCTAACTGTGGTATTGCGGTATTTCATGACGGGTTGCGCCCTTTAATCCCGGAACACCTTGAAGGGCGTATGAATCGTAAAACCTTAGCGGCGACCAGTTTTGCCTTAAGTTTTGGTCTGGTTATCGGGTTTGGCATTCCGTTCTCGCTTACAGCACCGATTATCTTGGTGCATAGCTTGTTGCTGGGAACAGATGTGATCGGCACCTGGTGCGCAAACAGTAAAAAAGGTTTCGTGACTTCCGGTGTCCTAGGAGCGCTGTATGCCATTGCTTTGATGACGGGTTTACGATCTGTTGTTGATATCTTTGCCCATTTACCCGTTAATTTCATGAACAACCTGAGTAAGGTTGGCGATCCTATCGTTGCCTGCTTTGCATTATTCCCTGCGGTTGTTGTGGCGTATCAATATGGATATCGCAAAGGGATATGGGTGCTGATTGCGACACTGATGGGGTATATCGCGACGAAAGCGATAGGCTCACTCAGTTTTGGTGGAGCCTTGAGCAAACCAGTACAACTGGACCCCAATGGGGTAGCGCTCCTGATTTCGATGATTGTAATGTTCTACTTTGCAATGAAAGAACGTGCTCCCAAAGCAGAAAATGGACAAGATTCAACCAAAGGTGCAAATGAGATGTTGGTTGGATTATTTTCTACGCGAATACAGCGTATTCAAAATAACATCTGGCTATTGGTACTGAGTGGTGGCTTGACTGCTGTAGCTGCTTCGATGTCACTCAGTCTGCTGGCGGAAGGGCCGGTATCACTGCAATTGATGGCGCAGGGGGAAGGGGCTAACGCTACGTTGGTGGCTTTGGCTAGGGCAATCAGCTTTGTTCCATTAGTTGGCATGACGGCTATTGCCACCGGGGTGTATAGCCCGGTGGGGATGAAATTCGTGTTTGTTGCCGGATTAGCCACGAATAACCTATGGATTGCCTTCATTGCTGGCAGCGTGATTATGTTTATGGAAATCAAACTACTGGCAAGAATTGCTATCTGGCTGGATAAATATCCTGGAGTGAAAGCCTGTGGCGACCATATTCGAACAGTCATTACCCGCATGTTGGAGGTTTCCTTATTAGTGGGGGGAATGATTGCTTCCAACGCTATTCTGCCGGGAATGGGATTTATGGTGGTGGCGGGCATTTATCTGCTCAATCGCACGTCTAAACGTCCTTTAGTTGAAATGGCTATTGGGCCGATTGCAACGATTGTGGTTGGTGTTCTGGCTAACGTTATTCATCTGGTAGGTATTCGTTAATTGAATAAATATATCCTCTCCCTCTACTTTGTGATGGCATTGTGATGGCAACAAGAAAGGGAGAGGGGCGGAGAGCAGATATTGAACACTTACCCATTACGTAGCTTGAATATGGAACAGGCGCAGCAAAAACAGTTCCATTTAGTTGATATTATCTGCCGCCATTTTCCCGGCGCAGATTTCTTGACTACTGGCGATTTGGGATTGGTTCCGGGACTGAACCAACCACAGATGACGCAGCGAGTTGAAGGTGTTATTGCCGATTTCTTTTCCGCTGAGTCAGCTATATTAGTGCAAGGAGCGGGAACTGGGGCAATACGCAGTGGCATGGCGGCATTAGTTAACGTGGGTGATACTCTATTGGTTCATGATGCGCCGTTATATCCCACAACCGCGACCATTGCTGGACAGATGGGTTTAAACCTTATACGGGCTGATTTCAATCAATCTGAACAAGTACGTGCTGCAATTTTGCAACATCGTCCGGTAGCCGGGCTGGTACAACATACACGCCAGAAAATCGATGATTCTTATGAGTTGGCTACGGTGATTTCATTGATGAATGCTGCGTCATTACCGGTACTGGTTGATGATAATTACGCAGTTATGAAAGTAGAACATATTGGTTGTGAATGTGGCGCTGTGTTGTCAACTTTCTCTAGTTTTAAATTGTTTGGTCCGCAAGGTGTTGGTGTTGTGGCAGGTCAAAAATCGGCAATCGACAACATCCGGCGTAGTATGTATTCCGGCGGAAGCCAAGTGCAGGGATTTCAGGCACTGGAAGTGTTGCGCGGGCTGGTATTTGCGCCAGTAATGCATGCGGTGCAGGCTCAAGTAAGTGAAACGTTGGTTACCTGGCTTAATCAGGGAATAATACCGCAGGTAAAACAGGCAGTAATTGCAAACGCGCAATCTAAAGTATTGCTGGTAGAATTTTATGACGAGATTGCAGAACAAGTCCTTTGCTTTGCTCATGAACTTGGTGCGCTGCCTTATCCGGTTGGTGCTGAATCAAAGTTCGAAATTCCACCACTATTTTACCGGTTATCTGGTACATTCCGTCAATCTGATCCCACTTTAGAAAAGCGGATGATACGAATAAATCCTAATCGAAGTGGTGCGGAAACGGTGATGCGAGTTTTGAGTGAAAGTTGTGCGCGGGCTGTCGCCTTGCCTTGTAGTGATCAGAAGCCAGATAAGTAGAGGATTATTTTGGAGGCGGTACATCCGCCACAATGGGCGGTATATTATCAGTTACTTAAAACGTTTTAACATATTTAGAATATAAAGAGTCAGTTTCAAGATTTATAACTTGATGGAGTAGAAAAATCTGCAATATCATTGATTGTATTCCTGATTATTGTTCAAATTATCAATATGTTCAAAGAGAAATAAATAATAGCAAAATCGACTGCTTACAGTAGAAAATGGCCTATAGATAGAGAATATCTTGGTGGAACATATAGGTCATAACCATTTTCTTTACAAAGTAATCGTAATTCCATCGTTGAACTGACAGACAATTTTTCGTAGATATTTTCGAAATATTTTTCTACAGTACGGCATGACATATGCATTTCATCGGCCATATCTTTGTTATTAATACCGCAGCAAAATAGAAAAATCATGATCCATTCAATTTCTTTTAAAATATTATTCGGGGGCTTGGAGCTGACCGATATAGGCGTACTATTCTTCATATAATGAGATACGGTAAAATGCTCGACTTCTTTAGCATGGGAAATAATTCCCATACATTGATTATTCTCATCCATCAAGGGATATTTTTCACAAAAATAGGATTTAGATCGTTGACCATTACCTTGAGGGTAAGTCCCAATAGATGATATTCGTTGCATACATTTTAAGACACGACGATCATGTTCTTTAAAATGGTGGGAAAAACCATTGACTGGCGTTGGTAATTGTTCATCAGTATATCCGACAACATCAAAGTTTTCAGGTAACTTATTGGCTTTTATAAACAGCGTATTTGCATAAATAAAACGGGATTCATTGTCTTTTACAAACCATGCGTCAGGGCTTTTATCCCACATATTTGTGAACTGACGGGTAATAAAAGGGACTTTTCTAAATGCTGATTGACTCATACATATCCTTCGAGGTAATTATTGTTTTTTAACCTATTGAATGTAGGTATATTCTTTATCAAGAAAAACATATTCCCGCAGAGCTGTCTATTTTATCAATAAATAATGAACAAAGGTAGCATATTGAAACTGGGAATTAATACGTAACCTAAGACAATAAAAATTTCTCTGGGATAAAGTGATGAAAGTTATTGACCAGACAGTATTCTTCCAATTGCTGATTGGAATGAATACCAACCTTATGATATATTCTGGTCATATGAGTTTCAACAGTATGATAGGCAATATTCAGTATCTGTCCAATCTGTTTTTTGGAATGTTTTTGTAAAAAGAGGAAGATGATATCCCACTCGCGTAGAGTAAAAAGATCAGTTGGTGGTTGGAGTATAATGGAAGGGGGTAGTTTGTCATAATATTGATATAGGTGGGCCAATGAGTACTCTTTAGCTTTCCACAGATGATACATAATTCCTATGCAACTCCCATCTTCATGATAAAAAGGCAGCTTTTCACAAAAATAAGAGGATAGAGTTTGTTCTTTGCCAAATACATGTGTTTCAAGTGAACATACTCTATGTCCTTTGGCCATGACATTTTTATCATGGACAATGAATTCTTTTGCAAATTTAGCACCATCCCAGGGAAGTTCATGATCGTAAAGTCCCTCGTAATCAAACGATTTTTTGAAATTATGAATGGATTTTTTTGTTGCTGAATTACCATAAATAAAATTTGAAGAACTATCTTTTATTCCCCATGGTTCATTGCTCATCTCCATTGTGTTAATAATTTGAGGTGATATTACATAGTTCTTCTTCATATTGGTAAAAAATCCTTTATAAATCTATGGGTTAAAGAAACATTCTGCTTTCTGGGTGCACAAATCTTTCTGGCACATAGAGATCATAATCATTAAAGCGACAATATTCTTCCAATTGATAACTAGATTTGACACCAATCTTTTTATATATCCGTGACATATGGGTTTCAACAGTCCGATAGGAGATATTCAATATTCGCCCCATTTGTTTACTGGTATGTTTTTGTAAAGAGAGGAAAATAATATCCCATTCTCGTTGGGTGAAAAGATCAGTCGGTGGCTGGAATAGTATTGATGCCGGCAGTTTTCCATGATACAGACGGGTTAATGAGAAATCTTGGGCTGGCCAACCATGAAATATAATCCCTATGCAACTCCCATCATCATGATAAAGAGGCGTTTTTTCAAAAAAATAAGATGATAGAATTTGCTCTTTCCCAAATACATGTGTTTCAAGTGAACATACTCTTTGTTCTTTTGTCATTACATTTTTATCATGAGCAATAAACTCTTTTGCAAATTCAGCACCATCCCAGGGAAGTTCGTCATCGTAAAGTCCTTCATATTCAAAGGAATTTGGAAAATTTTGGAGATATTTAAATGCCTTATTAGCATAAATAAAGCATGAATTTTGATCTTTTATTCCCCAAGGGTCATTACTTTGCTGCATTGTGTTAATGACTTGGGATGAGATAGTTAATTTATTCTTCATATTATCATTCCGTTTTGACAGTTTTTTAGTTTAACTTTTAATATCTGAGTTTTATGATCAATTTAGCTCTATGCTACCAATAGTGATAAATCTTTCTGGAATATAGAGATCAAACTTATTTTCCTTACAGAAATCTGTTAGTTCTTTATGTTTCGGTAAATTAAATTTCTGGTAAATGGATTGAATATGATTAACAACATCTTCTGTATTTATCATTAATTCTTCACTGATGTGTTCTTCATCCACTGAACGCAGAGTTAAAAAGAGAACCTCCCATTCAGTTTGGGTCAGTATATCGTTAGGGGGTATAAACTTTAGCGTTGCTGGTAATGTTTTTTCATAATAATAAGAAACAGAAAAATTCTGTGTTTTGTATATATGAAAGGTAATACCAATACAGTCACCCTTTTCATCACAAAGCGGATATTTATTACAGAGGTAAGTTTGCTTAACTCTATTTTCTCCAAGTGGATGAGTTTCTAGTGAAGTTACTCGTTGCATGGTTTGGATAACTTTTTGATCCTGACGGCGGAATTCTTTTTCATATTCTGCAATAGGTGAAGGTAATTCACTGACTGAAAGCCCAGTAATATCGAGATCTTCAGGCAAATTGAGTAGTCGATAGAAAGCAGGATTGGCATAGATAAATCGTGACTGGAGATCTTTAGCTCCCCAGGGTTCATCACTTCTTTCCCACGTATAGATTAATTGTGGAGTGATATTATTGGGTTTGTTTCTTATATTTTTCATTGCAGCTCCTAAACTATATTCAAGCCATTGTATGAGATGGGGTTATTTGCTGATTATACTTAAAATAGCTTGGTCATATAATAGAATATAATAATTTATTCGTCAAAATACATATATTTATTAATTAAATTCTTTATTGTTTTTCAAAGTAATGTTCAATGTTAATAAATATCACTATCAATACTATTTTTGATAAGTATTATTTGTTCTACTTACTAAGTAGTCAGGTTAATGAGTTGGATTTTTAATCTATTGATCAATAAGTGATCTGTGTCATAAATGTTCCGTCATGAATTGTAGAAACAAGAATTATTCTGATAACAGATACTTATAACAGTATGAAATAAAAGGTGTTATTCCTTTGGAACAGAATAATGCTGGGGAAATAGATCTAATTGAAATAGTGCTGAATTAGTTAAATATTCTTTCTTAAATGTAACATTCTAAATATCGTAATTCGATAAGCTTTTTGTTGAATATGGCGGCAGGATTGACTATTGGAGCGTTTCAGTCTGGAAGAACAAGGAACTTCTTAAATAGCTATTCTTAAATAAAATTAAGGTTAGCTACATTCTTCTGAATTTGGTTTTTAAAGCATAATTAGATAGAAAACTTACTTAGAACAGTATATACCCGTCATCTTTCAAGTTGCTTCTTTGTTGGCTGCGTTCTCTTGCCGCCGCGCTGCAATTTGAAATCTATTGGGTATATGTTACCTACTGCAAAGGAATTTACAAAAAAGTTAACCATTATGATGACCTTACAATACACTCGGTAAAGTACTGGTAATGTTAGGTCAGATGTATATTGGTCTATGATTATCAATTTTTACCCTGATGTTGAAAATTGTTGGCAAAAAGTAAAAGACATAATATATAAATTATATTTATTGATATAAAATTATTCTGTCAAATCCGTATTTATCTTATTAGTAATTCATGTTAATTAAATAGACAATATGAAAATACATAATAGTAAACTCGAACATTTATAATAAAAAATGGCCTATAGGCTCAAAATATTTTGATGGAATAAACGTATCATAACCATTTTCTTTGCAAAATAGTCTTAATTCAATTGCTGAACCGATTGATAGTTTCTTATAGATACATTCAAAATATTTTTCTACAGCATTGTATGAAATTTTCATTTCATCGGCAATGCATTTATTGCTGATACCACGACAGAATAGAAAAATGATAATCCATTCTTTCTTTGTTAATATATTGTTAGGTGGCCTAAGCCGGATAGATATAGAGGTATTATTCTTAATGTAATGAGATATTGCAAAATGGTCTATTTCTTTGGCATGGGAGATTATTCCAATACATTGATTGTTTTCATCCATTAGTGGGTATTTATTACAAAAATAGGATTTGGGTTGTTGATCGCTGCCTTGAGGATAAATCCCAATAGATGATATTCGTTGCATACATTCTAAGACTTTACGATCATGCTGTTCAAAAAGGTGAGCAAAACAATTAAATGGTGTAGGTAATTCTTTATCAGTATGTCCGATAATATTAAAATTTTCAGGTAACTTACTGGCTTTAATAAATACTGTATTCGCATAAATGAAACGTAATTCTTTATCTTTTACAAACCATGGCTCGGAACTTCTGTCCCATGTGTTCGTTAATTGAGAGGTAATAATAGGAGATTTTTGATATCCTGATTCACTCATAAATAACCTTTAAGAAATTATTGAATATAATTATTATATTTATAAATAATTATATATTCCAATGGAACTGATTATTTTGTCCATTAATAATGGACAAAGGAAATATATAGAAAATAGGAATTAATACGTAATTTAAGACAATATAAATTTCTCTGGTATAAAGTGATTGAAATTATTAGCCTGACAATACTCTTCTAGTTGTTGGCTGGAGTTAATACCTATTTTTCGATATATCTGAACCATGTGAGATTCAATAGTATGATAGGTGATATTCAATATTTGTCCAATCTGTTTTTTGGTCTTTTTCTGTAAAAAAAGAAAAATGATATCCCATTCACATTGAGTAAAAAGATCTGTGGGTGGTTGGAACATTATCGATGCAGGTAATTCGTTGTGATATTGGTGTAGACAGGTTAATGAATAGCTTTTTGCTTTCCACCCATGATATATAACACCCATGCAACTTCCATTTTCATGATAAAAAGGTGATTTTTCAAAAAAATAAGATGATAGAATTTGTGTTTTACCAAATACATGTGTTTCTAGTGAACATATTCTTTGCTCTTTTTCCATCACTTTTTTATCATGATTAATGAATTCTTCTGCAAATTTAGCACTATCCCAGGGAAGCTCATTTTCATAATGTCCCTCGTATTCAAATGAATTTGAAAAATTCTGAAGAGATTTTAATGCCAGATTACCATAAATGAAGCATGAATTCTTATCTTTGATTCCCCATGGCTCATTGCTTACTGCTAATGTGTTAATAATCTGAGATGATATAGTTACGTTATTTCTCATATTATAATTCCTTTTTTTTTAATTTTTAGGTTTTAAACTTGATATGTTTGAATTATGCAATCAGTTTAATACGTTACTACCAGCAATGACAAGTTTTTCGGAAATATAATTATTATCGGTATTTTTATTACGAGAATCGGTTAATTATATATTTCATTGTAGATTACATTTTGGGTAAATCTGGTCAACATAATTAACGATATTTTATTCTGCAATAGGGGCGGGTTATTTATCAATTGGAAACTTTTGTGCTATTGTGTTGTTAAGACAAATTGAACGGTTGGTAGAAAATTAGCTGGATATATCTGATATGGTTGTTTTTAATTATTTAACTGATTTGTTTACTGATTGAATTTAATTTGTTGGAAAAATGAAATCTTATTACTATTTGATAAATCAAATTTAAACATAAGTTAATATAACCATGGGGTATTATTCATATATGTGAATTATTTAATTTCGATGAGTATTGAATCGGGTGGTGTAGAAAACCTCTTAAGTCATAATCGTTAATTGATAGAATTCTGTAAATAACTGGATATTGGATTAATAATTTCTGGACGATTTAATATTTTTTGCATTATGCCATTTATTTCCAATAATAGCTTTATGATTCCGGGGGAATGTATTTACATGCAGTTGTTTTCTTTTGATCGGTACGGGTTTCATTGGATTGGGAAAGGGGGAATGTAACTTAAAGGATGGTATTTCTTTGCACCTTAGTTTTGACCTTTTTTTTACAGTCAAATTTAATATATTGATTTTTAAGGGGATATTATTTATCTCGTAAAACAGGGTTTTTAAAATTTTTGTAGGTAACTCTTTAATAGTCAGTAAGTTAAGGTTAATATGCAACGATGTACTGCCGTACAGGCAGCTTAGAAAGTTATTATCCAAGCCAAGGACGGCTCACTGTAAGACTATGATGTCTGATGTTTTTTACAACTTGGCTTCATCATGATAAACATTGCGCTCAAAATGCTTATTTATAATGGGCTTACATCTTCTTCGTTTTGCGTTCCTCACTTTTCGTCTAATTTCGAGCTTACTTTTCTGAGAAATGAATTTGCTTAGTTAATACTAAACGTATTACACTTATTTATATACAGACTGTATAGAGCGAATTATTCAGATGTGCAAGGGGGGGAGTATGCCAAAGAGATTGGTAAATCCTGACAAGGTTAATGAGGTTTTCGTTCATCTGAACGAAGGTAGAGATAATCGCGCCCTCTACACTACATTGATGAATGGCAGTGATATTACTTCCCAAATAAACGGGTTATTACTAGCGCCTGGTTATCGCATGGTTCGCGTTGATGGTCGCCTTGAAGATTGGATTAGTCAGTCTCACTTCGAATTGGCGCTGCTTAACGATGTGTCTCAAGAAGTCGTCTATTATAACAGAGTTATTATACAGCCTGATGTAGTATTAAGTTGTCGCCCGGTAACACAAATTCTTGTTTGGCGTATTCTGAAGCGTGAACATCGAGTGGTTTTACGTGATTTAGCGGGTAAGGTGTTCTTTGATTACTTGCTCGAATCTTATAACGTGATTGTGTCAGACATGAACCAGACTCATGACGGTATTTCTTTTTGGCAGGCCCGTATGTATGACGCGTTGGCATATAATATGCATGTTTATGCTTACGATATGATCACATGTGAATTACACAAAATTTTGTCTGATAAAGAAATTGCTAGCAAAGAGTCTTGGCTATGGGGTGATCCCGAGCACCATCAAAATAGACTGGCAATTATTTCGAAAAGCGAATTACCCATCAAATAAACCCGTCCAGTGCGCTGAGGAATCCCCAGAAAATAGACAGGCATAGCGTTGTGTGATCTACTGATTGTTCCACCAAGTCAATAAGGTCACTGCTATGCCTGCAGGGCGCGAGCATACTTTGACTCATCTTCATCCAAAGAACACTCTTGCACGATAATCATCACTCCAGCCTGCTTTCTTGAGCTTGTTTCTCTGGCTCGGGGCGCCACAATCACATTGTTTAACCATGTTCAAGACAAGACGCCGGAATAACGCAAGATTCTCAATCGCACCATCCAGAACAATCCGTGAATCATCTTCTTTAAAAACGACATCAAGAATATAATGCTGACTATTTT
>NZ_RCWA01000052.1 GCF_018448905.1 Photorhabdus heterorhabditis
ATCGGGTATCTTTCTGTTTCGGTCAGTTGTATATAGGTCATTGTGCATTTTCCTGTGGCGGGAAAGATGCCTACTATAGCAACTGACCGCCCTTCTGAAAAATTGCACTTATTAGTCGAATCCGCCTACCAAACAAATTTGTTTGGTATAAAATAATAGAAAAAACACAAAATATTTATTTGAGACAATAATAAAATCGATAAATTATAGCCACCATTTTCTATCTTTAAAACAAGATATAAAAAATAAGATAAAAAAACCCAACCAATACAGAAAATATACCCTAACTGTCCCGTATTCCCTCACTCTACGCACACATTAATTGTAGAGTCGCATTAGTGAGAGTAATTCAGACATTTGAGGAATCCTTTTTTAATCAATACATCCTTCTTTTTTTGAATATCTTTTCAAACTCTTACATAACCAGCTAACGGTTTTATTGTGTATATCATAATCTCCGTCAACATAATATAGTGTGTAAGTGTATTCTACAGAATTTACTTGGTTGCTATTAACATAACCTATTATTGTTACTTCAAAAACATCAGGCGACTCTTCATTTGACCTCAACCATTTTTGTTTAATTTCAAAATCACTTGAAATATCAGTAAATCTTTCACCCAAATCAGAAATAACCACACCCGTAGGATATAATCTACCATTTGGCTCTAAATCCCTGTTTAAATCTTTTTGATCACAGGCTGAAGACAATAAAGAAAACAATAAAACAAAGAAAAAATTACTCTTCATTTTCTCTCCTATTCATTTCATCTTTTAAAGACTTTTTCCGAAGTAATAATATTAACAATAATTACATAAAACACAAATAAATTTATCGTAGGTTGGTACCGCAATATCAGCATTCCTGGTTATGTTACCCTTTGAGCAAATTTCACCAATATACTACTGAGCCGATCTATACAACACCTTACAATTTAGTGATTTGTCTTCAAAATCTTCCGATTGAACATGATTCATTAGAGAGGTTAATATAATTTAAAAGCATAAATCATTAGGACAGGACATCTCCGCTCAATGGATTATAAAAATCAGAGTAGTACCTTACACAGTAGTAGTACCTTACACAGCAATAGTAGCCAGGCTCTCCGGGTGCTGGATTACTGGCACAAAATCGAATTCTTTGAATCCACAGATATAAAGGAACTAGAAGAGGAAGCCGAAGGAGTCATTAAGTTAACGCCAGAAGAGCTACAGGACCCCACTTGCCTGCCATGGATTAACCCTCAGCAAATAAGGCGCGCAGGGAAAAATTTCTCTCCTGCGAAAAAATATCATTACACGCTGTACTTCGGCATCTTCGATCGCAGTGAAATCTTTGAGCGCGCCAAATGTGCGTTTCCAGATATCATCGATGACAAAGAAGAACAAAATCAGGACGAAGGCCGGACATGCTCTATTACATTATATGTCGATCAGGATGGATATGCTGACAAAGACAGTTTTGCATTCTCCACTGTAACCTGGGCTATAGGACAACTGGAAAAAAACGGACTCGACAACATTACGCTAAGCGAATATGAAAAAGATACGGAGAAATTGCGCCAGCGTTTTCTCGACGTCATGGCAGTAGCTGATAACCTGAAACAACAATATGAGCTACCTCCCAAATTGACGACTTATGAGATTATCGAATTTCTTAAATCGATGGCAGAGTGGACAGACTTTAGCCCTGAGATCTCAACTCCGGCCCTGTACATCAAGCTCACTCAGGCGAAAAGAAAAAACCGTACAAAGCATATTGAGCTGGACATCAATTCATTACCTCATCTATCAACCTTACTAAAGAAGATAGCGAAAACAGATATCGATAAATTAAAAACTGAAAGTTCAACTCCTTCAATAAAAGAAACCAAGGAAATAACGATTCTCAACAGTTTTTATATCCGTGATATAGAACGAATCATGGAATGTATAAAACGGGACGGATTCACGTTTAATGCTCCTTTAGAACGTTATCTGTCTGACACAGGAAAAAGAAAACCGGATTTACTGAAACCTGATGGTAAGCCTTTACTCTTGGAAATGTTGCGGTTAAATAAACTCCCCTTAGGTCGTTGGCCCACCGAAACCGCCCATTCCATGAGCTTGATGCAACAATTTGCCATCAACACTATTGAGGAAGAACTGGCGCAAAGTGGCCTCTATTCTGTCAACGGTCCGCCGGGAACAGGAAAAACAACTATGCTTCGTGACCTTATTGCCAGCAATCTGGTGAAACGGGCAGAAGTACTGGCAGCTCTTAATAGTGCTGCGGATGCTTTCAGCCATGAAATTACGGTTACATCGGGTGACAAACAACGCACCGTTAAATGCTTGTCACCGTCGCTCACTGGCTTTGAAATGATTGTTGTTTCTAGCAATAACGCAGCCGTTGAGAATATTTCTCAGGAATTACCCCAGATAAAAAGTCTGGGAAAATCCTGGCAGGATATCAGTTACCTTAAACCTGTCGCGCAAAAACTGGCGGCCTTTCATGAGCTGCCTGACGGGCAGGATAAATATAAGATCACTCCTTTAACTGAAAAAACAGAGTGCTGGGGACTGATTGCTGCTGCGCTGGGTAAACAAAAAAACCGGGAGATATTTGGTACCCGGACGATCTTCCAGACAACGGAAAAGTGCATTGCCCCGCCGCCTGCCGACCAATACCGTACACTGGCCGCTGCCATTAAACAGTTAGCAAATAGCTCTGATGCTACCGCCTCGTTTACTCAGGCGCAGAACGCGTTTCAACAAGCTCAAAAGGATCTTGAGATACTTCTCAATGAACTAAAAAAACTGGAGGGCCTGCCCATATTAGAAGAAAACTGCCGAGTTCAGCAACAGAAAGCAGAACGTGAACGGTTTCGTATCCTTTGCCTGAATACGCGCCTGGCAAAACTTCATCAAAGAAAAATCAATTGGTGGGACCTGCGCATCAGGCATAGGTGCCGTTTACGGGCCATCATTACGGGTTTGACGATACGCCGTAATAAAACGGAAGCACAATATCAAAAAGATCAATATACATGGGAACACTTACAGGCCGAGCTGGAAAGCGAACAACAAACCTGCATGATCCTTAAAGAGAAATATGCCAGTGTACTTTTTACCGGACAAGATACTGATCTGGAAGCTCCTGCCATTCAACGCACTGCTTTTGGTCAATGCCCAGCGTTGAATGAAGCCAGAAACCGCCTTACTGTAAAAGCCCTTGAATTACATCAGGCATGGCTTGCCGCCGCTTACAAAGAGTGCCACCTCTCAGATTCCTTACTCGTTATCATGAATGTGATTAACGGCAGCATAGCAGACAAACAGGCCGCCAAAGCCTTGTGGCAATTGCTGTTTATGATCGTCCCGGTAGTATCCTCAACGTTTGCCTCTGTGGCTCGTCAGTTCAGCGCACTAGATGACGGGGATATTGGCTGGCTGTTCATTGATGAAGCAGGCCAGGCAACTCCTCAGCAAGCTGTTGGAGCGCTATGGCGAGCAAAACGAGCTATAGTCGTAGGTGATCCATTACAGATTGAACCGGTATTTACCATTCCACCCGCTTTTGTTGAAGGTATTGCCAAGCGCGAACTCGGTGAACAATGGAAATTATGGTCTCCGACCATAACGTCAGTACAGAACCTAGCAGACAGAGTAAATCCTTACGGCACAGAGCAGATCGCTAAAAATACATGGTTGGGAAGCCCGTTACGCGTCCACCGCCGCTGTGATGAACCTATGTTCAGTATTGCTAATGAGATCGCCTACAACAACAAAATGCTGCACGGTCTGGATAATCCATGGAGTGATGAGACGTTTTTCTGGGGTCCAAGTTGTTGGTTTGATGTACGGGGCTGCACTGAAGGCAAACATTTTGTTCCCGAGCAAGCCCAACATGTCCTGACCATGCTACAAGCCTATATTGATCATTATCAAAAGCTGCCGGATGCTTACATCATTTCCCCCTTTAAACACGTAAAGAAGGAACTAAACAGCTTTCTAAAAGAAAAGTTATCCCCCATCAATGGACGAAATAAATGGCTAGATGAGCGAATCGGCACCGTCCATACCTTTCAGGGTAAAGAGGAAAAAAATGTCATCTTCGTACTCGGACTGTCTACTGAAAAGCGCGGTGCAACTAAATGGGCATCCTCTAAACCTAACCTACTGAATGTCGCCGTCACCCGTGCGCAGAAAAGAGTCTATATCGTCGGCAGCAAAGAAATCTGGTCTGGCTGCAAATATTTCTCGGTTGCCAATGAATTGCTACAACAAACAACGCAGATTAATTGATTAGTTAATTAAGGAAACAGAAGCTTTGAAGAGCCGGCGTCAAAGCTAATTGTGTACAAAAAGGTGGTGTACTGCATGATGTACACCACCAGAATACCGATTATGACAGCAAACCTGTAATGATTCTCTTCTACACATTTATCAATTCTAGGGACCTTACATACTGAGAATACTGGCCTGACGTGGAATGGCAAACAAATCTGGACTGAGAGAAGAATACAACTGGAATCGGCGATCAAATTAGGTGTAATACGCATAGATACCAAAGTCTGACAAATACAGTGTTTATACTCCAACATCTTGAGAAACAGAGAATAAGTCTCACGACTACCCGAATCGACGTCACATTAACACCAAATAAAAAACTTCAAGAAAGATTGTAATGATAACCATTCTCACATTAATATGATGCCGTGATTATTTACTTTTGATATTATGAAACTATGTCTAACTACATTGCTGTTTCTGCGGAGCTGACGATTGAATCGTTTTACGGCGCACATCATGGCTGGCTGCAAAACTGGCTCACGCGCAAACTGCAATCGTCCTTTGACGCCGACGATGTAGCACAGGATACCTTCCTGCGTGTGATAACCAGCGACTCGCTACAGACAATTCGCGACCCAAAATCTTTCCTCTGCACTATCGCCAAAAGGGTGATGATCGATCTGTTTCGCCGTAACGCGCTGGAAAAAGCCTATCTGGAACTGCTCGCGCAACAGTCCGAGGCGCTAATGCCCTCGCCGGAAATTCGTCAGTGTCAGCTTGAGACGCTCCAGCAAATCGACCAGATGATCGATGGCCTGAGCAGCAAAACGCGTCAAGCATTTTTACTGTCTCAGCTCGAAAATCTGACCTACAGCGACATTGCTGCACGCCTCAATGTGTCCGTCAGTTCCGTGAAAAAATACATGGCCAAAGCCACTGAGCACTGTCTGCTGTTTCGCCTGGAGCATGAACTCTGATATGAACACCACGTTGACCCATTCTCGTCGTCAGGCTTTAAAATCGGCATCACATTGGTATGCAGTACTGAGCAGCGATCAAGTAAGTCCGCTACAAACTGAAAAATGGCAACGCTGGTACGAACAGCATCAAGATAATCAGTGGGCGTGGCAACAGGTAGAAAATCTGCGTAACCAGATGCTAGTGGTGCCGGGCAATATGGCAAGCCGCGCACTTCAAGAAACACACCTGTCACGTCGCAGGGCGATGAAAGGCATATTGTTGCTACTAGGGGTTAGCGGTAGCTGGCAACTGTGGTGTTCAGAAGCAGGAGAGGGTCTGCGGGCCGATTACCGTACTGCGAAAGGAGATATTCAGCATCATCGACTGAGAGATGGCACACTGCTGACACTCAATACCGACAGTGCAGTAGATGTTCGTTTTGACCCTCTGCAACGTCTGGTTCATCTCTGGTATGGTGAAATTGCTGTCACCACCGGGCACGATATCGAAGCAAGGCTGTTACGTGTACAAACTCGCCATGCACAACTGACCGCACTGGGTACCAAATTTACGGTTTGTCAGGAAAGCAACACCACGTTACTCAGCGTGCAGCAACATGCCGTAGAGGTGAGACTAACCGGTGCTGACCGTAAGCATATTGTGCGTCAAGGTGAAAGCCTAAAATTCAGCGCCACCGATTTTGGCAAACTGACAACAGCAATCACCGCAGATAACGCATGGACGCAGGGGATGCTAAGCTTCAGTGATAAACCACTGAGTGAAGTGATAATGACCCTCGCCCGCTATCGTAACGGCGTATTGCGCTGCGACCCAACTGTCGCCTCACTACGGTTAAGCGGCACTTTCCCGATAAAAAATACCGATACGGTATTAACTGTCATAGAAAAAACGCTTCCTGTTAAGATTCAATACATTACCCGTTATTGGGTGAATGTTCTACCCGCTTAAAAAGCGTTAACGTAAAAAATAATCATTTTCAATTGTCCCTTTTTACCTCCTCATTCGACTTAGTAAGTAGATACAGCAACAAAATGATTATGGAGACGTTATGATGCCTTTACGTGCACGGCCACTGCGCGCGCTTCACAAAGCAACACCGCTGGTAATGGCGATTCGTTTGAGCCTGTTACCAGTGGCTTGCCTAACCTCAGGGATCACGTATGCTGCGGTGGAACCCGCTAGCGCACACTATGACATTAATGCAGGCGAACTAGATAAAGTTCTCAATCAGTATTCCACCCGCGCAGGTATCACTCTTTCGGTAGATGCCAGTTTAACGCGTGGTAAACAAAGTAATGGCCTACACGGCAATTACTCCATCACCAATGGGCTGAACACCTTGTTGGTCGGTACTGATTTGCAGGTGAAAACGTTGGGTGATAACACGTTCACGCTCGAATCTGCCCCTGTTCCACAGAAAGACTTGCTGACCGTGGTAGGCGATTGGTTAGGCAGTGCGCGTGAAACTGACGTGTTTGAACATGCAGGTGCACGTGATGTCATCCGCCGTGAAGATTTTGCTAAAACAGGCGCAACAACAATGCGTGAAGTGCTGAACCGTATGCCGGGCGTCAGCGCACCAGAAAACAACGGTACCGGTAGCCACGACCTGGCACTGAACTTCGGCATTCGTGGCCTGAACCCACGTCTTGCCAGCCGCTCTACAGTTCTGATGGATGGCGTTCCTGTACCCTTCGCACCTTACGGCCAGCCACAGCTGTCGTTGGCTCCAGTATCTCTCGGCAATATGGACGCCGTAGACGTGGTACGCGGCGGTGGCGCTGTGCGCTACGGACCACAAAGCGTGGGTGGGGTGGTGAATTTCGTGACCCGCGCTATCCCACAGGATTTTGGTATTGATGCAAGTGTGGAAGGCCAACTTAGCCCCACATCTTCACAAAATAATCCGAAAGAAACCCATAATTTGATGATTGGCGGTACAGCAGATAACGGTTTCGGCACGGCACTTCTCTACTCCGGCACTCGCGGCAGTGACTGGCGTGAGCACAGCACCACGCACATTGACGATGTGATGCTCAAAAGCCGCTATGCCCCCAATGAAGTGCATACCTTCAACAGCTTACTGCAATATTACGATGGCAGAGCTGATATGCCCGGTGGCCTTTCACGCGCTGATTACGATGCCAACCGCTGGCAATCCACTCGCCCATATGATCGCTTCTGGGGCCGCCGTCAGCTCGCCAGCCTCAGCTATCAGTATCAGCCCGACCAACAGCACAAATTCAATATTCAAAGCTTATATACCCATACCTTGCGCAGCGGTTATCTTGAACAGGGCAAGCGCATTACCCTTTCCCCACGCGAATACTGGGTACGCAGCATTGAGCCGCGCTATAGCCAGCTCTTCAATTTAGGTCCTTCAGCCCATGAGGTTGGGATTGGCTACCGTTACGTGAATGAAGCCAGTCACGAAATGCGTTATTACACCGCCACTAGCAGCGGCGAATTACCCAGCACGTCGAGTCCTTATGATCGTAATACCCGCTCCAGCACCGAGGCACATGCCTGGTACATCGACGACCGCATTGATATCGGCAATTGGACCATTACGCCAGGGATACGATTCGAACATATCAAATCCATCCAAAACAACAACCTGAAAGGTACCCGCCAGGAAGTAAGCTACAATGCGCCGCTGCCTGCACTCAATGTTCTTTATCACGTTACTGGCAGCTGGAATCTTTATGCCAATACGGAAGGCTCGTTCGGTACCGTACAGTACAGCCAAATTGGCAAGGCGGTGAAAAGTGGCAATGTAGAACCGGAAAAAGCGCGAACCTGGGAAGTCGGAACCCGCTACGACGACGGCGCTCTGACTGCGGAAATGGGACTGTTCCTGATTAACTTCAACAATCAGTACGATTCCAACCAGACTAACGATACTGTTACGGCACGTGGAAAAACCCGACACACCGGGCTGGAAACTCAGGCTCGTTACGATCTTTCCGAGCTTACGCCCAAACTGGAGAACGTTTCGGTTTACGCCAACTACACGTATGTGAACGCGGAAATTCGTGAACAAGGCAATACCTACGGGAATCAAGTGCCGTTCTCACCGAAACATAAAGGTACATTTGGTATGGATTACAAACCTGGCAACTGGACCTTCAACCTCAACAGCGAATTCCAGTCTAGCCAGTTTGCTGATAACGCTAATACCATAAAAGAAAGCGCCAATGGTAGCAACGGTCGCATTCCTGGCTTTATGTTGTGGGATGCGCGCATGGCATATGACTTCGGCCCACAGGTGGCTAACCTGACTCTGGCCTTTGGGGTGAAAAACATTTTCGACCACGAGTATTACACCCGTTCCTATGACGATAACAATAAAGGCATCTACGCCGGGCAACCGCGCACGCTCTATATGCAGGGTTCACTGAAGTTCTGACGCTACGTTAATCCTTTCGCCGGGCCATTGCCCGGCTTTGCTATTTCTGGAGTTTAAGTTATGTCTGCCCTGATTCGAGTTATGTTTATCGCTTTGCTTTTCTTCACCAACTTGACACGCGTCTTTGCAGTTACGGTACAGGATGAACAAGGCAGTTTTACCCTCAATACCGTTCCTCAGCGCGTGGTCGTACTGGAACTGTCGTTTGTTGATGCGCTGGCCGCCATCAATATCAGCCCGGTGGGTATTGCCGATGACAACGATCCACAGCGCATCCTCGCAGATGTTCGCCAACGTATTAAACCTTGGCAATCAACAGGCACTCGCGCTCAGCCAAGCCTTGAAATCATCAGCGCACTGAAGCCTGATCTCATCATTGCAGACAGCCAACGCCACGCGGGGATTTATCGGGCACTCAAGGGTATCGCCCCGGTGCTGCTGCTGAAGTCCCGCAACGAAACCTATGAAGAAAACCTGCAATCAGCCGCAATCATCGGCAAAGTGATGGGGAAAGATAGCGAGATGCAGAAACGACTGACAGAACATCATGAACGCATGAAAGGCTATGCCAGTCAGTTGCCACAAGGTGTCAGTGTGGCTTTTGGCACCTCGCGCGAACAGCAATTTAACCTGCACTCCAGCGATACCTATACCGGCAGCGTCTTAACCGCATTAGGGTTGAAAGTTCCCACTCCAGTTAACCACGCGGCAATGGTTTCTCTCAGCCTTGAACAATTGCTGGCACTCAATCCTGACTGGCTTATCGTGGCCCACTATCGCCAGGAAAGCATCGTGAAACGCTGGCAACAAGATACGCTGTGGCAGATGATGACAGCACAGCACAAACATCAGATAGCAGCGGTAGATAGTAACACTTGGGCACGTATGCGCGGGATATTTGCCGCTGAACGCATTGGCAGTGATGCGGTAAAAATCTTCCATCATCAGCCGGTTAATGAAACACCATGAGACGCCGCCATCATCCGGTCTGGCTTTGGGGATTGCCGCTGGTTGCACTGTTTAGTGCATTTTGGCTAAGCCTGTTTTGCTATTCCGCTATTCCCATTCCCGCTATCAGTGCACTCAAGGCGCTGGTACCCGGTCATACACCGACGCTGCCGGAAGCGCTGGTTATTAATCTGCGGCTACCACGCAGTCTGGTTACCATTTTGCTCGGCGCAGCTCTGGCACTGGCCGGTGCATTACTCCAAACGCTCACCCATAATCCTCTAGCCTCACCCTCCTTATTGGGAATTAACAGTGGTGCAGCGCTGACAATAGCGCTGGTCAGCGCTTTCAGTCCGACACAGCTGGCCGGATATTCCATTTCCCTAGTGGCAGCCTGCGGCGGTGGAATCAGTTGGATGATGGTGATGGCCGCAAGTAGCAACTGGCAACAAAAACACGATCGTAACCGTCTGATTCTGGCGGGCATTGCCTTATCTGCCTTATGTATGGCACTGACACGTATTACGCTACTGCTTGCCGAAGATCATGCTTACGGCATTTTCTACTGGCTGGCGGGTGGAGTCTCCCATGTCCGTTGGCCTGAATTCTGGCAACTATTTCCTTTCGTGGCGGTCACTGCGCCTGTGGTTTTGTTGTTGGCGAAATCGCTTAACCTGCTCAACGCTGGCGATATTAGTGCCCATACGCTTGGCGTGAACCTGACGCACCTGCGTATCTTCGTCAATCTGGCAGTACTGATTCTGGTAGGGGCCTGTGTCAGCGTTGCAGGTCCGATCGTATTTATTGGCCTGCTAATACCACATCTGGCGCGGTTCTGGGTTGGCTACGATTTGCGCCGCACACTACCAATGTGTATGTTGCTGGGAGCGGTATTTATGTTACTTGCGGATTTACTGGCCCGTGCACTGGCTTGGCCCGGAGAACTCCCAGCAGGTGCAGTGCTGGCTCTGATTGGTGCTCCTTGCTTTGTCTGGTTGGCAAGGAGGCGAACATGAATCGTCAAGTTATCTCACTTTTGATGATATTGCTGGTGATTACACTGGTATTGGCGCTACGCATGGGTGCACAACCGCTTCCCTGGGAAGCACTAATAAACGGCTGGCAACCCAGTAACAAACACCACTTTGTGCTAACGCAGTACCGCCTACCGCGTATTTTACTGGCCATCACTGTAGGCGCTGCGCTGGCACTTTCCGGCGTTCTGGTTCAAGGTATTGTTCGTAACCCACTGGCCTCACCCGATGTACTGGGAGTAAATCATGCAGCAAGCCTGGCATCCGTAAGCACGCTGATCCTTTTCCCTTCTCTGCCAGTGCAGTGGCTTCCGCTACTCGCTTTTGGTGGTGGAATGGCCGCACTAATCCTACTACGGGCGATTGCCGGACCTTCTTCGCCGCTGCGCCTTGCATTAGTTGGCGTGGCACTTTCAGCTACCTGGACAAGCATCACCGACTACCTGATGCTCTCACGTCCACAGGATATCAACAACGCGCTTCTGTGGCTGACAGGCAGTCTGTGGGGACGCGACTGGCAGTTTGTAGCTATAGCTCTACCGGTATTGATGATACTGATGCCACTCAGCTTACGCTTTTGTCGCGATTTAGATTTACTGGCACTCGGTGATGACAGCGCCAGCACACTAGGCGTTTCGCTCCTACACGTACAATCCTGGGGACTAATGCTGGCAGTAGCACTTGCCGCAACAGGCGTCGCCGTTTGCGGGCCGATTGGCTTTATCAGCCTCGTGGTACCCCATCTCGCTCGCAGGCTTGTGGGAGGGCGGCATCGATGGCTGATACCAACATCCATGCTTACGGGGGCGCTGGTTCTACTGCTAGCCGATTTGCTGGCAAGAACCATAGATCCACCGATGGAGCTACCCGCAGGCGTACTGACCGCCATCATTGGCACCCCTTATTTTTTCTGGCTTTTAGTAAGGATGCGCTAAATGCAACTGACTACAGAAAAGTTATCCGCAGGCTACGGTGAGAAATGCATTCTGAATGACCTGTCGCTTACCCTTCCAACTGGGAAAATCACAGCGCTACTCGGCCCCAACGGTTGTGGAAAATCGACATTACTGAAATGTTTTTCAAGGCTATTAACACCATTATCTGGAAAGTTAACCATAAATAATGAACCTTTGGCACACTTCTCCTCACGCAAACTCGCCAGACATCTGGCGCTTTTGCCGCAACACCCTCTCACACCTGAAGGGATCGCTGTCCGTGAACTGGTTGCATACGGACGCAGCCCCTGGCTTACGTTCTGGGGGCGTTTAGCTCATCAGGATCGTCACCTTGTACAACAAGCAATGGAAAAAACGCAGATTAGCCATCTTGCCGATAAACGCATTACTGACCTTTCTGGCGGGCAACGCCAACGTGCTTTTCTGGCAATGGTTTTGGCCCAAGATACGCCAGTGGTGCTACTCGACGAACCCACTACGTACCTGGACATCAACCATCAGGTGGAATTGATGAAGCTGCTACGTGAACTGAACAGCGAAGGAAAAACCGTCGTGACGGTACTGCATGACCTCAATCAGGCCAGCCGGTACTGTGACCACCTGGTGCTACTTTCACAAGGGCAGGTTATCGCTCATGGCTCCCCCGAAGAAGTTATGACACCAGAATTATTACAGCGGGTATTCAGCATTAAAGCGGAAATTCATCCCGAGCCAGTTTCAGGTAAACCAATGTGTGTGGTGTGTTAAGAGGAAATCTGATGTAACGTGTGGGTTCTCTTTTCCGGTACAGCTTAACTTCACCAGCTTCCAACCATAGGATGGAAGGTGCTGTTCCCATTGACATCCTCCAAAGGACGGGGTTTTACAGCGCATCGGATAAAATAACATATTAGAATAGATTTAATTATCTGGGGGCGGCAGATTTGAGACTTACTCTGATGGAATGGAACGAAATAGATAAAATCGGTAGTCATATTAGATAATATCAGTTTGTATAAAAAACAAGCTTAACGTGGAATATTTTCCGTTTTCCAAGCAGCCCCTTTTATCAACAAAATATCAAATTATTCTTACCAATCTATTATTAAGAAGGCACTATGTGGTTTTGCAGATTTAAACAGGCTTTTATCGCGCTTTTACTGCCCTGGTTGTTAACTGTAACAACACAAATGGCAGGAAGAATCTACCTTCTCTTCACTTATGGCAGTCATCAATTCCTTGCAGATTCCTTTCTGGATGTAGAAAGAATGTTCTGGATTGGCGGGTTGTTTGATATCCGTATTGCCAGTCTGCTGTTCGTTCCCTGTCTGCTAATTGCCAGTTTATTGGCGATTAATAAAAGTAGCTTCAGCATATGGCAGCGTTTTTGGCCATGGCTAGCAACCGTATTAAATACATTGGTTGGGGCTTTAACTGTAGGCAATGTTTATTACTATGCCACTTATGAACGGTCGATCGATATTTTTGTTTTCGGTTTGGTAGAAGATGATACGACAGCCGTACTACATACCTTGTGGAATGACTACCCTATCATCCGTGGCTTGCTTTGCTTAGCTCTGTTCGCAGTTATCGTTTTCTGGCTCTGTTTCCTCTGGCAACGCTGCCTTATCCAACGCATAGAGCGCAAAACCAATCTGCCAACTTCTGTTATAGCGACGCTGGCTATTCTAGCTATCTGCTTCGTTGGGATGCGCGGCTCCATAGGTACCTTCCCATTACGTCAATCCAATACACAGGTTTCAGAAGTTAAAATGCTTAACATGCTGACACCTAATGGCCCGATGGCTCTAAACTGGGCCTTTAATGATCATTACAAAAACAGCTATTTCCCAGCAGCAACCGATGAACAAGGTGATAGATTATTAAACCAGTTTCTGGATAAACCAACTCCCGCCAGTCTGTCACCGTTTATGGCTAAAACCACCCATAACCCCACGGCTCAAAAAAATCCGCCTCACGTAATATTTAACGTCATGGAGAGTATGGGTTATCACCTGCAAAGCCTCGATCGTCCAGATCTTGATGTTTTTGGTACCCTGCGCCAACACTGGCAAAATGATTGGCGTTTTGAACGTTTCGTTTCCGAAGGAGATGGCACCATTGACAGTTTAAGCCGTTTCTTTATCCGCAGCCCGAACAGTGCAATTAGTCAGTCCGCAGCCCAAAATATCGACTTCACCAGTAATATGTTTAAGCCCTATCTGGCAAACGGTTATAAAATCATTTTCGTTACATCAGGTAACGGCGCATGGCGTAATTTGAATCAGTTCCTGCCAAATCTAGGCGTCAGTGAATTTATGGATCAGAATGGACTGAAAAAACGCTACCCAGAAGCCAAATTCGATACCTGGGGTATACCTGATGAGTTTATGTTCCGTTATATTGAAGAGCGTTTAACTCAGGCAGAAAAGAACCGGGAACATGTTCTGATTATGTCATTGTCTACGACCCATCACCCACCGTATAAGTCACCAGAAGGCTATAAGAAAACAGATATTACGCTGAACGATATAGAGAAGCAGCGCTTAAATCATCTAGCTAGTGGTGATGAGTTACAGGAGGTTTTCCATACTCTGCGTTATGCCAACGATCAATTAGGACAGTTTATCAGTTGGGTCAAATCTCAGTCACTTGCTACCCATACCATCATTGCCGCAACCGGTGACCATAATATACGAGGTATCGGCTATCCAAATGCTCATGAACTGGCAATCGGCCACGGTGTACCATTTTATCTCTACGTACCATCCGCTTATCGCCAGAATACGATTTTTGATGCGTCCAGAGTGGGCAGCCATAAAGATGTCTGGCCCACTCTCTATCATTTAAGCTTATCAAATACTGCTTATTATCGTACCGGCTGTAATTTGCTGGCTGAACATCTCGATCCTATCTGGTGTCAAGGATATAACCCAGAAGTCACGATTACACCACAAGGGGCCTATATCATGATTGGCAAAGGTGAGTTTCGGCCGTGGGCAAATCAAACGGGATTATTACTCGGTGAACCCCAGCCAATGACAGAAGACCAAACCAAGCAGTTCAAACGTTGGCAGGTATTTACCGATCTCCTGTCATGGCAATTGAATCGTCAAGTTCACCACCAGCAATAATTGATACTTCCGTGAATCCCTTTAATCGATTGAGATTAAAGGGATTCACCCTGATAAGTGTCACAATCAGCCTTTTACTCCCCCAGCGGTCAAACCACTGACTAACCAGCGCTGAGCAATCAAGAAAACGAGGGTAATCGGGAGTGCCGAGAGCACAGCGGCGGCGGCAAAATCTCCCCAAAGATAGTTCTGTGGGTTAAGGTATTGCTGCATCCCCACAGCCAAAGTGTAACTGTTCACATCTCTGAGAAGCAGCGAAGCAACAGGCACTTCCGTAATCACACCAATGAAGGAAAGAATGAACACTACAGCCAGAATCGGTACCGAAAGCGGTAGCAGCACCATACGGAAAGCTTGCCACGGTGTCGCGCCATCAAGTGCGGCAGCCTCTTCCAAGGAGCCATCGATGGTTTCGAAATAACCTTTAATCGTCCAGACATGCAACGCAATGCCGCCCAGGTAAGCAAAGATCACACCACCGTGGGTATTAAGGCCGATAAACGGTATATACTCCCCCAATCGGTCAAACAAGGCATATAACGCCACCAAGGAAAGTACAGCCGGGAACATCTGAAAAATTAACATGCCTTTCAGCAAAGTACTTTTACCGCGAAAACGCATACGGGCAAAGGCATAGGCACAGGTCGTTGATAAGGTAACGATACCTACCGCGGTAATAAAGGCCACCTTAACAGAGTTCCAGAGCCATAGCATAACCGGGAAAGGGGGCGGTGTAACACGGCCATCCGGTGATACCACACTGTAGCCAAGTGCCAATTTCCAATGTTCCCAAGAGATACTTTCCGGGATCAAACTGCCCGTAGCAAAGTTCCCCGGCCGCAGGGAGATAGTAATAACCATCAGCAACGGGAATAAGATCATGGCAATAAAGGTTAACATCAACAAATGTGTCGCTAACAAACGCCATTTCTGTGATTTGGGTTGAACCATTGCCATTTCATTCCCTCCTTAGTCAAATTTAATACGGGTGGCTTTCAGGTTAATAATCGCCAATGCACCAACCAGCAAAAAGATAACTGTAGCAATCGCCGCAGCCAAGCCAAAATCCTGACCACTACTACCGTCAAAAGCAATACGATAAGTGTAACTCACGAGTAAATCGGTATAGCCTGCTGGCGCCGTGGTGCCAATACGATCTGGCCCGCCAAGAGTTAGCAACTGAATCAGAACAAAGTTGTTGAAGTTAAAAGCAAAACTGGCAATCATCAGCGGCGTCAACGGTTTAATCAACAACGGAAAAGTAATCTTTAAAAAGTTCTGAAATGGATTTGCTCCATCTATCGCCGATGCCTCATAGAGATCGCCAGGTATTGCTTTCAATAACCCCATGCAGAGAATCATCATGTAGGGATATCCCAACCAAGTATTCACCACAATTAACATGGTTCGCGCCATCGTCGGATCGGCGAACCAGGCAGGCTTAATGCCGAATAGGCCACTAAGTAACAGATTGATCTCGCCAAAACTCTGGTTAAATAACCCCTTGAAGATCAAAATAGAAATAAACGATGGCACGGCATAAGGCAAAATCAACAGTATGCGATAAATAGCACGACCTTTCAGTGCTTCCCACTGCACAACACAAGCCAGAATCATGCCAATAGCAACCGTAAGCACGACAGTGAACAGAGAAAAGACAACTGTCCAAACAAAAATGGCAAGGAACGGCTTCTGAATCCCGTCATCCTGTATCACACGCAGGAAATTTTTCCAACCGATGGAAATAGTAAATCCTGGCGTTAAAGTTTCATTTCCCCATTTTCCCTTTGCATCAACAGACTGATAGAAACCCGTATCCATGTTGGGGCGATAAAGCGTACCTGTTTGATTGTCGGTAAGGGCCTCACCATCTTCCCCAAGGGAGTATTGAGAGTGTACACCAGAGAACTGACGTAACGAACTCATTCTAAGCTGATTACCATCTGGCAAAACAACCACTAGCCGGTTCAGTACCTGTCGATTCTGGGTGATAATGCGCAATGTCGCCGCTTCACTGTCCTGAATATTGTCCTGCTCATACACATGCAATGTAATCTCTTCCGTTGCTGACAACGCAAACGGCTCAGACACCAGTTGCTTAGTCTGGTCTGGCACGTTCAGTGCCAAAACCCACAGCTCTGATTTTGGATAGAGCTTAAAAGTAAATGTTTGCCCTGACTGATACTGACGGCTCATCAGGACAGATTGTGCACGTTCAAAAGTCAGTTGATTGGTACCACTGTAGTTGGTAAAGGCAATGGCAATAGTGCAAATAAGCGGAAATAGTATAAACAATCCTATTCCTGCTATACCCGGATAGGTATAGCGCCAGGCATAAGTATTGCGGTTGGAGAAAACGTAAATACCCGTTCCTAACAATACGAGTGTCAGGATTGCGAATAGATATTCTCCCTGTGAGTACATCAATACCACCAAATAACCGGTAAAGAGTATACACAAGCTCACTACAAACCATTTCAGAGCAGAATGCTGCCACCATGATGTTTTTTCGAGCGTCGCTGACATAATGCTCTTCCTTTTTACTACGACATAACAACTTTGCGGATAGCTTAATCAAGCTTCCTGCAAGCAGGCATCCTTACTGGTTGCAGGAAAGAGGGTGCCTTCAAAAAAAGAAGAGCACTCACAAGTTACCAAGTTACTTAGTTATACGGGCTTCCGCATCACTTAATGCGGCATCAACAGTCTGGCGTCCAGTTAATACATTCACAACGGCATTGCGCATGGCATACCAAAAACTGCTCATTTGTGAGATGTTCGGCATGATTTCACCATTTTTAGCATTTTCCATCGTGGCAGAAATGCGTGGGTCTTTAGCCAGAATATCGTGATAGGATTTCAGTGCCACAGCCCCTAACGGTTTATCCTTATTCACCATCTCCAGACCGTCGTTAGTAAGCAAATAATTTTCCAGGAACTCCTTCGCCAGCTCTTTATTCGGGCTAGCGGCGTTGATACCTGCCGTCAATACACCGACAAACGGTTTAGACGGTTGACCGTTGAAAGTCGGCAACAACGCGACACCATAATTTATCTTGCTCTTGTCGATGTTAGACCATGTCCACGGACCGTTAATGGTCATAGCCGTTTCACCTTTGTTAAATGCGGCTTCAGCAATAGAATAATCGGTATCTGCGTTCAGAGACTTATTCTTCACTAAATCTAACATGAAATTCAGCCCTGCTTTGGAACCCGCCTTATTAACCCCGACGTTCTTCACATTATATGAGCCGTTTTCCATCTTGAAAGCATATCCCCCATCAGCAGCAATAAGCGGCCAAGAGAAATATGGTTCTTGCAGATTAAACATAATGGCACTTTTGCCGTTGCTCTTGAGTTCCTTATCCAGAGCTGGGATCTCTTCCCAAGTTTTTGGTGGTGTCTTCACCAAGTCTTTATTGTAGATAAGAGAGAGGGCTTCAACCGCGATAGGATAACCAACCAATTTACCGTCGTGGCTCACAGCATCCCAAGTGAACGGGAATAGTTTATCTTTGAAGTTCTGATCCGGAGTGATTTCTGCCACCAAACCAGACTGTGCGTAACCACCAAAGCGATCATGTGCCCAGAAAATAATATCTGGACCATCACCGGTTGCTGCAACCTGCGAATATTTCTCTGCAAGCTTGTCTGGATGTTCAACAGTAACATTGACGCCCGTATCTTTTTCAAATTTCTCACCGACTTGCGCCAGACCATTGTAGCCTTTATCGCCATTGATCCAGATAACCAACTTACCTTCCTCTATTTTTGCAAAAGCAGAGGCAGACAACACGAGTGTGGCTAAGGCAGAAAGCGCCAGAGTATGAGCGCCTACTTTCAAGGTTCTTTTTGTCATCATTCCATCCTTTACTTTATAGTTTGAATAGGTTCAGGGTGAACTGTTTTGTTACATTAGCGGAGAGTGAGGGGTTAGTGTGCAGCCAACAATAGAAAGACTCATCCTCCCCCGTTCTACGCCCCGACGGAGATGGGTGTGATCTGTATTACAAAAACAGCAGAACCGTGTTGTTGACCACAAAAAGAGGCATCTTTTTTTGTAGTAAAGATCACACTTTATCCCGCAGCTCATACCTAACCACCTCAGCAACACTTATCTCATCCTCCTAACTCCTCCCCCATAAAAAACTTAGGTATGGAGGATTCACTCACCCGTTATCTTACACACACTCTGATCTATTGTTTTTCACCGCGGATTGCGGTGATAGCCCGGGGGAGCATATGTCGAGCGTCACATTACATAATGTATCAAAGGCTTATGGTGAAACTATTATTTCCAAGAACATCAACCTTGAGATACAGGAAGGAGAATTCGTCGTTTTTGTCGGCCCATCAGGATGTGGAAAATCAACAATATTAAGAATGATTGCGGGTCTGGAAGATGTGACTTCCGGTGATTTGTTGTTCAATAACACACGAATGAACGATGTTCCACCCGCCAAGCGTGGCGTTGGGATGGTTTTTCAGTCTTATGCACTGTATCCCCACCTGTCTGTTGCCGACAATATGTCGTTCGGTATGAAGCTGGCTGGCGCCAAAAAAAGTGATATTCAGCAACGCGTAAAGCAAATCGCAGAGATGTTGCAACTCGCTCATCTGCTTAATCGCCGTCCTAAAGCCTTATCCGGGGGGCAACGTCAACGTGTTGCTATTGGCCGTACTCTGGTTGCTGAGCCAAGTGTTTTTCTATTGGATGAACCTCTTTCCAACCTCGACGCTGCACTGCGTGTCCAAATGCGTATTGAAATCTCACGCCTGCACAAACGATTGCAACGCACGATGATTTATGTCACCCACGATCAGGTTGAAGCCATGACGCTGGCCGACAGAATCGTGGTACTGGATGGCGGAGATGTTGCCCAGATCGGCAAACCGCTTGAACTTTACCATTACCCGGTTAATCGCTTTGTTGCCAGCTTTATTGGTTCACCCAAAATGAATTTCCTGCCAGTCAAAGTCACGGCTACCGCTATTGATCAGGTGCAGATTACTTTGCCGAATCGCCAGCAAATCTGGCTGCCCGTAGAAAGCCGGGGGGTGAAAGTAGGCAGCAATGTCTCTCTGGGAATACGCCCTGAACACCTTCTGCCAAGTGATATCGCCGATGTCACGCTGGAAGGCATAGTACAAGTTGTCGAGCAGTTAGGGAATGAAACCCAAGTTCACATTGAAATCCCAGCCATTCATCAGAATCTGGTTTATCGCCAGACTGATGTTGTGCTCGTGAAAGAAGGATCGACCTTCACCATCGGATTGCCACCCCACCGCTGCCATTTATTCCGGGAAGACGGAACAGCATGTCAGCGTTTGCATAAAGAACCCGGTGTTTGAGCCTGAGCCAATTAAAAAAACGACAGGAGAATAATTGATGAAATCAATGCGTATCTTACCTATCTCACTAACGGTTATAGCTGGATTACTGTCCATTCAGGCATCAGCCGTAGAGTTCCATGGCTACGCCCGCTCTGGTATTGGTTGGAGCGGCAGCGGCGGAGAGCAACAGTGTTTCCAAAGCACCGGTGCACAGAGCAAATATCGTTTAGGTAATGAATGTGAGACCTATGCTGAACTTAAGCTAGGTCAAGAGCTGTGGAAAGACGGCGATAAGAGCTTCTACTTCGATACCAACGTCGCCTATTCCGTGGCGCAAAAAAATGATTGGGAATCTACCGATCCAGCCTTCCGTGAAGTCAATGTCCAAGCGAAGAACGTCATCGACTGGTTACCCGGCTCAACATTGTGGGCAGGTAAACGCTTTTACCAGCGCCACGATGTGCATATGATCGATTTCTACTATTGGGATATCTCTGGTCCGGGCGCGGGCCTGCAAGATATTGACCTCGGATTTAGCAAGCTCTCTCTAGCTGTTACCCGCAATACCGAATCTGGCGGTTCTCATGGCTGGATTGCTGGTCAGCGTGACGAAATCCCCACGTCCAATGATGTCTACGATATACGTCTATCTGGCTTAGAAGTTAACCCAGGCGGTAGTCTGGAACTTGGTTTTGACTATGGGCGCGCCAATGCACGAGACCACTACCAGCTTGACCGTAATGCTTCCAAAGATGGTTTCATGTTTACCGCCGAGCATACACAGAGCATGTTAGGAGGCTTTAACAAATTTGTCGTTCAGTACGCAACCGATTCTATGACCTCCTCCAACAGTGGTCATTCTGAAGGTGCCAGCGTAAACAATGACGGTTATATGTTACGTATTCTAAATCACGGGGCCATTAATCTCGCAGAAAAATGGGATCTGATGTATGTAACGATGTATCAGGATACTGACCGTGATAACAACAATGGCAACACATGGTATACGGTCGGGGTACGTCCGATGTACAAGTGGACGCAGACCATGAGTACTCTGCTAGACATTGGCTACGATAATGTAAAATCCCAGCGTACCAATGACACCAATGATCAATACAAAATCACATTAGCCCAGCAATGGCAGGCGGGTGATAGCATCTGGTCTCGTCCAGCTATCCGCCTATTCGTTACCTATGCAAAATGGGATGAAAAATGGGGTTATGCGGGCAAAAAAGACGGTTATATTCATGGCGTGGCCTATCGAGATACAGCAATGCACAAATTCAGTCGTGGTGATGATGATGAATTTACCTTTGGTGCACAATTCGAAGCTTGGTGGTAATACTGTTAAAACCCTTTAATTTCAAGTTATTAAAGTTATTTAGTCACTAATTAGCGCTTTGGACTGATACGCCTTTTGCCCATGGGTATCAGTCTCTTTTTTTCAACCGGAAAAAGGTAAAAAATGAAAACCAAACTGCTCTCATTTTGTCTGAGTGCTGTACTCTGTAGCATGTTTCCTCTGACAGGATATGCAATATCCGTTACAACAACTCAGGCAACGACGACCCAAGATATTGCTGCTCCTTCCCTATCAACAGTGGCATTACAAAAACTAAATTGGCAACCGATTAACACTAACAATACACAGACTATTATCCTCAATGCCAAATCGCAGCATCTTAATGAGGGAGAGATTCAGGGGCCGATAGCCGCATTCGCGCTGCCAGCAAACCGAGGCTCACTGGATATTACACTGAGCAGTTTGGTACAAGATAAACAAGTTTACGCACCCAATGTTTTAGTATTTGATCAAGGATTACGCCCCGCTGCATTTTATCCAAATAGTTATTTCCCGTATGAACGTCCTGGTGTCATGTCTACAGATCGGTTAGAAGGCACGTTAAAACTGACGCCCGCGTTAGGACAACAGCAAATTTATGTACTGGTCTATACCACGCGTACCGATTTGCAGAAATCCACACAAATGATTGATCCAGCTAAAGCTTACGCTCAAGGAGTCGGAAATGCCGTTCCCGCTATTCCCGATCCTATTGCCCGCCATACGCAAACAGGTACGTTGAAGCTGAAAGTAAGATCAGAACAAAACGCTGGCAACATTACGATTGGTCAGGTTTTCTCAGGTCCGGTACAAGAACCCGTTATTGTCGGGCCAACCCAAACCACCGTAACGCCGTCTACTCCGCAAAAAGTCAAACCGGTCCTGAGTGATACAGAACGTTATTTCAATGACGCAATTAAAAAGGAAATTAATAACGGCAATATTGATAAAGCACTCAAATTGCTGGATGAAGCGGAACGCCTTGGATCTTCAACGGCACGAGAAACGTTTATCAACAGTATCAAAAACAAAGGGTAAACAAATGCTCTCCGAAGAGGAGGGCATCAGGTTTAACTCCTTTTTACATACCCCCTCGGAAATGGGGTTTTTATGTACACAAATAATTGTCATGATGAATATCTATACACAAAACACCCTTTAAAGGGGTTTTACAATAGAGATAATAAAATGGATAGGCTCACAGCAATTAACAAATTAGATAAGTTCAGCAAAATGGGAAGAGCCATTTTCCTTTTACAGGATTTGGAAGTCATCTTTGCTGACGAGACTTCTCGGACATTGCAAAAATCTATTGATCGCCTCACCAAAGCCGGACTGTTACTTCGCATTACCAAAGGGGTTTATATCTATACGCGGGCCAGCATGGGAAGTTATCCCCTGGAGACTATCGCCAAAAATATCCGACGAGGCGAATATAATTACATCAGCCTGGAGTCAGCTTTATCTCAATATGGGTTCATCTCACAAATCCCAATCGACCGCCTGACAATCATGTCTACTGGCAGAGCTGGGGAGTTTAAAACATCGTGGGGAGTCATTGAAATCACCCACACCAGCAGAGAGCCTAGCGAAATTCTGAAGGCAACGTTAGAAAGCCGTGGCCCTCTACGTATCGCAAAAAAAGAGACTGCTCTGCGTGACCAAAAAAGAGTGGGGAGGAATATGCATTTAGTTCAACTGGAGGAACTCAACTATGTCTAGCCACGTTAACTTTAACGCCATTGTCGATGAAGTCATTGAACAGGACAGACTGGCAAACCTAAGGCCAGTTGTAGAAAAAGAACTGTTGCATTATGACATCCTGTTTTGTCTTTCTAAGGACAGTTTACTCAAGGAGATTACCTTTCAGGGTGATACATCGCTAAGGCTCTGCTACGGCTCTAACCGATTTAGCGAAGATCTGGATTTTGCTGGTGGACGTGGTTTCTGTTCGGCTGATTTGAGTAGAATCAAAGAATGTGTCGAGAAATACCTGGGTGTACGATATGGGCTTGAGGTCACGGTAAAGGAACCGAATGAACTACGAAACAAACCGGAGTATGCAGAAGTAAAAGTGGATAAATGGCAAATATCCGTCACTACTGCGCCTGAACGTAAAGACCTGCCAAAACAGCGCATAAAAATAGAAATCGCCAATATTCCTGCGTATACAAACACTCCCCGTTCATTGACGAGAAATTATTCGGTGTTACCCGACGGATATGCTGATGTCCTTGTGTCTGTCGAAACCCTGCCTGAAATCATGGCCGATAAGCTGATAGCATTCCCTGCCGCTACATCTCACATTCGATACCGCGATATGTGGGATTTATTATGGTTAAGTCAGCAAAATACAACACCAGACATAGAACTCATTAAAAGAAAAGTATCAGATTATCAGCTTGATAACTTTGAAGAATTGCTTCAAGCCAGAATCGACTCGATTGAAATTATTGTTGCTTCTGGTCACTTTCACAACGAGATGAGACGATTTATACCCGCACCTATATACGACAGAAGTGTAGGACAAGAAGCATTTTCCACCTATTTAACGACGAGCCTAAAGGAGTTGTTAACCACTGTGAAGAAAAGCCTGTATTCTTCAGGAGACAACTCCGTTCCATTCAAGTTATAACGATTACATGTATTTTATGGCTGCTCTGGCACCCTAGATTAAAATACCGCATTGCTGCCACTGAGCCGTTTGCAATGAATGCGACTTTAGGGTTCCTTCTATTTCCTTTGTTTGTTGAATCAGTATCAGCCAGTCTTCATAGAGTTGTTTCAAAACCCTGCGTGCGATAGCAGTTAATTCATTATTTACATCCTCAAGTGCTTCAGGCAGCAGAGCGTTGCGGAAAAACGATGCCATATTCTGCTGCCAATCCTCCGATTTGACTAGAGATAGATAGCAACGCGTTTTTGAACTAATCACTGTCGTACATTAGATCTAAGCTAATACAGATAAAGCTTTAGTGATTCTTAGCAGGAAATTATCTTCGTAAAGAAAGGCAATAGAATTTTTTATTGCTTGATGATCTCTTATTTTATATTCGTCAATAATGAGTTGTAATTTTTTAGACAACTCAGGAATACTACCGGATTGATAAAGCTGACCATTTAAATTATTAATAATATCGCTCGGACCACACTGACAATCTGAACTTATACAATAGATACCATAGGATATTGCTTCCGCTAATACCATGCCAAAACCTTCATATTTCGATGTTAAAATAACAGCTGATACTTCCTTTATGTTATCCATAACAAATTTCCATGGCTGCTCTTTCCAACCGTGCCAAATAATATTGTTATTGATATTAAGTTGTGAAGATAATTCTTTTAAATAATCTTCATCCTCACCAGAACCTATCATATGTAACTCCCAATGACCATGCAACTGTGAAAGAGCTAAAAATAGTTCAGTTAAATTTTTTGATTTATAGGCAAGAACTCTTCCAATATATAAGAATCTAGTTATGTGTTTTGGTTGAGGAATTATAAAGGAGTTCATTTTGATCGGGTTGAAAATAAGATGAAGTTTCTCTATTTTTATCCCAAAGGATAACATTTGATCTCTTAAACCAGAACTAATTACAAGGTGCTCGTCAGCACCGTATAAGTCTTTAATTTTCTGTAAGGTAGGATTCCTAATGGAGGTATGCAGCCAAGAATAAGTTCTTACCGGGAAATTAATTTTTTCACAAGAAAGCCGAGCAATATTGCAAGATGTGGTGTCTAAACTTATTATAATTTCTGGATGAAATCTTTCTAATATCAAAGACAATTCACATGTAATATCCTGACGAGATTCGTAACTGCTTGACTCTAAGGTGATATGCTTAGCATCAGATAACCAAGTACGACTTTCAATTCTATTTTTCTTATTTAGGGATATTAAAATAAAATTAATTCCAATGTTAGCCCGACCAATCAAATTCATTAAATTTGAACATGCTGTTTCTACACCACCATATCCATTCAGGAAAAGATCATGGTATATTATAAATATTTTTTTCATTGCAAATCCTTTATTAAATTAACCAAAAGCGTTCTTGAGCTTTGGTTTTGTTAATAGAGTGATGATATTTTTTCAATGAAATTAAAAGATTTGACTTATTATTAAATAGAGGCCCTAATTGAGATTCATAAAAGAGAATGTTTTGCATTTTTTCTTTTAAATTAATATCCACCAATATGGCATACTTATTAAATTTGTTATTTCTTAATAAAGCACTTTCCAAACTATCAGGATTAATAATAGGGTATTTTCCTAAAACATAGGGAAAATCTTCATAAAGTAATATTTTGAATTTACGAGAACCTTTTATATTATATACCAGATTATTTATTATGATGTGGTCTACATGTTGACCTATACCTAAAGGAGCATATATATAATCAGGTTGATAATTTAACAATGTTTTATTGATGAGATCTTGGGCCATATCAGATGCATTATCTGATTCATGTACCTGACCACTATAAATCATAGCAGAATCTTTATATATCAGTTCACCGCATTGATCGGTTCTATAAATACAATCTAAAATTTTACCATGTATTGGAATCGCTGATAATTTATTGCAAAAAGCCAGATCCTCATTAACTCGCTTTGAATAAGATTTCATAAATGAATTAATATTATCATTACGTACAGCGTGTGAGTCATGAGAAGTAAGATATTTATCATATTCAGTAAAAAACGTTAAAATAACCACCTTTTTATTTTCTGAAACTAATTTATGTATTAAACCGCCCGCGCTTAAGGCTGCATCATCTAAATGAGGTGATAGGAATAAATGTATCATATTAAATCCCCATGTAAAGGCTATTATATTTTATTTCCATGAGTACTATATAAATAGCTGCCAGATCAATGCGTATCCCATCCCTGTTTTTTATAAAATCTGAGTTGTTAATATTTGGTTTTTCTTCGAATTGAACTCTTTCATCATTGAAATAAAATTCTTTCATTATATCAAACCAGCTAAATAAGGTTTCATAATAGTGCTACACCCATTCTTTGTCTTCCTGGTTTTTGCTGTGATGAAAACGATGCCAAAAAGGCATCAACATAATTAATCAACTGCCACATAAATTGACAGCTATGATTTC
>NZ_RCWA01000053.1 GCF_018448905.1 Photorhabdus heterorhabditis
ACGTACTGCAAACGAAACCCGCCCCCGCAATATCGCCTTTAACTACATAGTGAGAGCAGCATAATGACAGAACAGAAATACTCTTTAGAACATGAAACCGCTGTATTGGGTAAAGATGGATTAGCCATTCAAGCAGGCTGGATAAAGGTTTATCACTCGAATCAGATAACGAGAGAATTCATAGCATCGGATATCGAATATGTGATGCTTGGAGTCAGTTTATCAGCCGGTGCTTATCCTGATGCACCGGAACTCCCTAAATCTCATGACGAGGCAGTATGCCGAAGCATAGACAGCAAGTATTGGGAAATACTTCCCGATTACCGTGGAAAAATCGCTTACGACACGCTGACTCGTAACTCGATTGAAATTACGGAAATCGGTGAGTTACCGGCAACACTGACATTCAAGAAACCGCCCACCGACTTTGATACGTGGGATGGGAAGGATTGGGTAGTTGACCAAGGTCTTTTGAAAGCCCATCAAATCAACGAAGCAAAGCAGCAACAAGCAACACTGTTACAGCAAGCAAATAACACGATAGAGTTGATACAAGACTCTGTTGACTTAGAGATTGCGACAGATGCAGATAAAGAGGCATTGCTGGAGTGGAGAAAATACAGAGTACTGCTTACTCGTGTCGATGTGAACCAGGCTCCTGATGTTCAATGGCCACCAGCGCCGGAGTAATCATTGACATGTATTTTTAAATATGTTTAGCATTAACTTACTGCTGAACAGGCAGGGCGAAGCCGGTTAATCCGGCTTCACAATCTCCCTCTTATCTCAGAATTTCCCGCCTAACACCGTAAAACCAATCGCTGCACCTCATATGAGTGCTTTTTTTGTTTGTACATAGGCGTGTACATTTTGATATTTTTATTGGCTAATTTTTATTTAATTAATTGTTTTATATTAATATTTTAATTATTAGATTATTCATGTCAAAAATGGCTGCTTTTATTGGTAAATGAAAGGACATTAGCATCTCCCACTGGTTATATAGTTAGCGAAAACAGATTGTAGCAATCCTAATAGATGAAATCTTTTTCTTATGGGGAACATGGTAAGAAATGCTTAGTTAATTAAATATAAAGTTAAATTTAATGACTGATGGGCTATGATTAGACAAAAATTATTACTACGAGGGATATTGATGACTTACCAGAAAGCTGGATATATCGCTATTATTAAGCGAGTTTTAGGTTGGGTGATTTTTATTCCGGCACTTTTATCGACTATCGTTTCTGTGATCAATCTTGTTTGGCAGCAAGGTATTAAAGGTGATGGTATCAATGCTGTTTTGGATGATTTTCTGAAAATGATGGCGGAAATGATGCGTTTTAATACTCCATTCTTGGATTTCTTCTGGAAAAATTCGCCAACGCCTGATCTTTGGGTTGATTTTACAGGATCAACTCTTGGTTTTTTGATTATCTATTTCCTTATTTTTGTTGGTCTCGCCATGAGTGCATCTGGTCAACGTATGTATAGGCAAGTAAAGTTTATACGTGAAAGTATTGAAGATCAGCTTATTCTTGAAAGAGCTAAAGGTAGCGATGGTCTGACAAGAGAGCAGATTGAATCAAGAATTAAACTTCCTCATCATACACTGTTCAGTCAGATTTATATCTTATATATTTCACCGGTAATTATCGGTGTAGCCGCTTATTTTATACTAGGAATTTTAGGTTGGTAAGTTCTCCGATGGTTATAGCTGCGGAATGAAATGTTTTCGCAGCTTGATTAGTTGTTTATTGGCTATCTTCGGCCAGAATATTATCGATAATGTTTTGAACTGCAACAAAATTATCACCACCAAACAGGTTGCACCGGTTAAGTAAGTAATAGAGTTGGTATACAGGTTGTCGCTCAATGAAATTGATGGGGAGTGGCCATACGCTCTGATAGCCATCAAAGATTTGCATTGGTAAGTCTGGGTATAATGGTAACATGGCGAAATCACACTCACGATCTCCCCAATAACAGGCTGGGTCGAAAACAACTACATGATCATCTAGAGAAGCACAATTGGCTGGCCAGAGATCTCCATGTAAGAGTGAGGGTTGTGGATGGTGATGTTGGAGTTTGTTACTTACAGCTTGAACGATATTATCAATATCACCAAATATCATGTCTTTTTCTGCCGCAATCTGTAATTGCCAACCAACCCTTTTCTCCGCATAAAATTGATGCCAACGACGTTGCCAGCCATTTGGTTGCGGTGTTGTTGCTAGCATATTGTCAAAATCAAAGCCGAATTGAGGTTGTTCACTCCATTGATGAAGTGCGGCCAGTTGTTGGCCGAAACAGTAGGCACTGTGAGGATCAAAAGATTTTAAAGGCAGAAATTCAAGTAATAAAAAACTATGATCACGATCACTACCAATACCATAAACAGCCGGGACACGGATAGTTTGGCTGCGTGCCAGTAGCTCAAGTTGTTCTGATTCTGCTTTGAAGACAGGAAGCATTTCCCTCATGTTAGATTTGACAAAAATTTGCCTTTCTCCATGAATGATTCGCCAAGATTGATGGATATCGCCTCCGACTAACTCAGTTTTATCACGAATTTCAGCAACACCGAAATGCTCATTCAACAAACGATTTACTGCTTGCCACATGGTTCACCTCTCTACGCCCTTAATCACTTTATAAACAATTAACAATTATAGTCAGAGAAAATATATGATCAGGTAAAAAAGATGATTAACGGGGTTATATCTCAAAACGGATATAACCCTTTTTGTTATTGATTGGGTTCGTTAGAGATCTTCAGAGAAACTTGATGCATTTTATGTTTGGATTTTATTCTTGCCAGTTTTATTTGACTGTAAACCAATGCCAGTGTAAAGAAAATAGCTTGGACAATAACAATACACGGGCCTGTTGCTCCATCAATGTGGAAACTAATAAGTGTACCAAGAACACAGGAACTGACCGATGCAATAATAGCAACAATTAACATTCGATCAAAGCTGCGGCATAGCGTGAAAGCGATAATTCCCGGCGATATCAACATTGCAATGACTAGAATCATTCCTACAGCCTGCAAGGAGGCGACAATCGTCATTGCTAACAGGCAAAGCAAGCCGTAATGTAAAAATTTAACAGGCAATCCCACTACACGCGCTTGATGAGGATCAAAGCAGTAAAGCATGAAATCTTTGCGTTTCAGCAGTACCACCACCATGGTAATACAGGTAATCCATAATGTTTGATTCAATTCATCTTTAGTTATCCCTAATATATTACCAAACAGAATATGGGTGAGATGTTGGTCGGTATCCATTCGGGCAAAAAGAACTAGACCAAAAGCGAACATACCAGAAAAGACAATTCCCATAACAGTATCTTCTTTTATTCGGCTGTGTTCTTTCAAATATCCTGTTGCAAAAGCACAAAAAATACCAGAAAGAAATGCGCCAATAGCCAATGGTATCCCGGCAGCAAAAGCCAGAACAATCCCTGGTAATACTGCGTGAGAGATAGCATCACCCATTAACGACCAGCCTTTAAGTACCAGATAGCAAGAGAGCATCGCACACACTGCGCCTGTTACAATAGCTGCGAATATTGCCCGTTGCATAAACGGAAACATAAATGGTTCAGTGATTAGTTGAATCAATTCATCCATGATTGCTTCTCCTGAGCCAATGTCGAGGATTCTTTTCTGGCACGTATACGAGAAGCGAATAGTCCGTGTTTTGGTGCAAAGAAGAACGCTAATAAGAAAATAACTGTTTGCAGTGTGACGATAACACCACCGGTGGCACCATTAAGAAAGAAGCTTAGGTAAGCGCCAAATGCACTGGTCAGGGAACCAATAGCAATTGCAATTATTAATAGGTACTTAAAACGGTCAGTCAGCAAATAAGCTGTTGCTCCTGGAGTTACTACCATTGCGATCACTAGAATGGCGCCAACAGTTTGTAAAGCTGCAACTGTACATGCGCTCAATAAAGTAAAAAAAATAATTTTCATCCTCAAGGGCGATAGGCCAATAGAACGTGCATGGGTTTCATCAAAGAACACAATGAGTAAATCTTTCCAGATAAACATTAACACGATAAATGAAACTGCAATAATGATTTCAACCTGAAGAACATCTTCATCAGCGATACCAAGGATATTGCCAAGAATAATGGTTTGTACGTTAACGGATGTTGGATTAAGAGAAACGATTAATAAGCCGGCAGCAAAGAAGGTAGAAAATATAAACCCGATCACCGCATCTTCACGTAAGCGAGTAATATGACGAACCAGAGTCATCGACAGGGCTGCCAGCATACCAGTAAAAAAAGCGCCACCAGCATAAGGAAGACCTAGTGCGTAGGCACCGGCAACACCAGGCACAACTGAGTGAGAAAGAGCATCTCCCATCAATGACCAGCCTTTTAGCATCAGATAGGCGGAAAGAAAGGCACAGACGGCACCGACAATAGCGCTGACCCAGATGGCTTTCACCATGTAGTTATAGTGAAAAGGTTGCAGCAAAAGTTCTATCATGGTTAGCGTTTCTCCTTTTGCTGAGTTTGCCGCGGCGGTACATGGTGGTTATGACCATAAAACACTGCCGCGCGTTCATCATCAGTAATGACAGTCAGAGAACGTGGGTCATCATCATCATGTAATTCTGGTCCGGATAGATTGATATGGCGGAGTACTCCACCAAAAGTCCTTTCTAAATTCTTTTGGGTGAATGTTGTTTCTGTTGGGCCGCTTGCCAGAACAGTTCGGTTGATCAGGATAACATGGTCACAGAATTCAGGCACACTACCAAGGTTGTGTGTTGAAACTAGAACCAGATGGCCCTCATCACGTAAATCACACAGTAAATCAATGATGGCATTCTCTGTTTTTACATCAACACCGGTGAAAGGTTCATCCAGTAACAGAACTTTACCTTCCTGAGCCAAGGCTCTTGCAAGAAAAACCCGTTTTTTCTGTCCGCCTGAAAGTTCACCAATCTGCCGGTTGCGCAAAGCAGTTAAGCCAACACGTTCAAGCGCTTCATCAACAGCTTGGTGATCTTTTTTACCTGGGATTCTCAGGAATCCCATTTTGCCGTAGCGACCCATCATAACAACATCAGAAACCAGTACTGGAAAGTTCCAGTCAACTTCTTCTGTCTGGGGTACATATGCAATGATATTTTTCTTTAAAGCACTTTTGACAGGCATATCGCTCAGGGTAACTTTCCCTTGGGATGGGTTTATCAGGCCCATAATAGTCTTAAACAATGTGGACTTACCGCTACCGTTAATGCCAACTAACGCACAGATAGTACCGCCAGTGATAGAAAAACTTGCGTCATAAATAGCGGTGTGACCGTTGTTATAAGTCACAGTGGCATCATCAACCACTAAATGAGGACGTTCAAACGGCTTACTGCAATTCATTGATTAAATCCTTTTGCTATTGTATCTACGGTTTTGTTCAACAAATCGATATATGTTGGTACCGGGCCGTTACTACTGGAGAGTGAGTCTACATAAAGAACACCACCATAACGGGCATCAGTTTCTTTACTGACTTGCTTGGCTGGTTTATCAGAAATTGTACTTTCGCTGAATACAACTGGGATTTTATTTGCTCTTACCGTATCAATGACATAACGAACTTGTTGTGGTGAGCCTTGTTCTTCTGCATTGATTGGCCACAGATAAACTTCCTTAAATTGATAATCCTTGGCGAGGTAGCTAAAAGCTCCTTCACTGGTAACTAGCCAACGCTGATCCTGTGGAATACGGGAAAGACGCTCTCTCAGCGGAGAATCCAATTTGGCGATTTTTTTAGCATAGGCTTTGGCATTTTCATTATAGATTTCTGCATTTTCAGGATCATATTTCACAAATGCTTTGCGAATATTTTCAATATAGACTAAAGCGTTTGTTGGTGACATCCATGCGTGAGGGTTAGGATTCCCGTTATAAGGTCCTTCACGGATAGGTAATGGTAAAATGCCGTCAGTAATAACAACAGCTGGTATGTCTTTTAGGTTTTCAAAGAAACGCTCGAACCAGCGCTCCAGGTTCAATCCATTCCACAGGATCAAGTCAGCATGTTGGGATTTAATAATATCTTTGGGGGTAGGTTGATAATCATGGATTTCAGCGCCTGGTTTAGTAATTGATTCAACAATTGCGGCATCACCTGCTACATTTTGTGCTATATCCTGAATGATAGTAAAGGTGGTGACGACTTTGAATTTTTTGGTGGCGGATGCTTGCTGGCTAAATAAAACTATAGATAGGAGAATCAAAGTTATTCCCAGTATGGGGGACGGGAGCAGAGAACGTTTTTTCTTCATGAGTTCAAGCCTTACTTGTTATAAGTATATATGATAACGATTATCAATATCATTTAAGTAAAGTCAAGATGATAAAATTCGGAAACATAGACTATCACAATAATTAAGCAATAGTTATTCCATGTGATATGAACACGAATAGAGTTAAAAGTTAAGTAAAAATATTTTTGGGTTGTAAACGAAATTGTATATGCTGCGCTTTAATAAATCTGATCCAGAGGATTATTAAGGTGAAATCAAGATTCAGCTTTGCAGTACTGATTGTGTTGTTAGTCGGTTGTGCCGAAAAGAATGACCCGCAAACCAATCTCGGCAAACAACCTAGTCAGCAACGCATGCTTAGTGGTGGTACTGCTAACACAGCTAACTTCCCTCCGACACCTTTTGATACATTTATTCAGCAGGCATCTAATCGGTATGATGTTGATGAAACGCTTATCAGAGCGATTATTCAAGTTGAATCAGGTTTCCGTCCTGATGCTGTCAGTAAATCGAATGCAATTGGTCTTATGCAGATTAAAGCTTCAACAGCAGGGCGAGATGTATATCAGCAGAAGGGGCGTTCTGGTCAACCGACAACCCGCGAGTTGAAAGATCCTAAAACCAATATTGATCTTGGTACTGCTTATATCAGCATCCTGAAAGAACAGCATCTGGCAGGTATTGATAACCCTGAAACTCTTTACTATGCCACTATCGTTGCTTACGTAAATGGCGCAGGTGCTCTTTTACGTACTTTTAGTACAGATCGCCAGTTAGCGGTTAATAAAATAAATCGTATGACACCGGATGAGTTTTATCAGCATATTCAGGATAATCATCCTGCCGCCCAAGCTCCACGCTATTTGTGGAAAGTGAAAAATGCTTATCGTTCACTGACAGTGGTAGAATAACGGGCTGAGTAAAATGGTGCTGAATTACATTGTTGTTAGCGCTGGAAATTGTCCTTAATTGTATCCTTGTGTCCCCTGCAAGATTTCCTCAAGGATTTTTTGTTGTCAGGATAGTTGTCACAAATATTGCAGACTACCCTTAACATTGATTTTAATATCAAACTCACGGTATTTATCTAATTCTACAACAAGAGCAGAGCGCGGGTTTTTTTAGTATAGCCATGATCGTGTTATTAACATACGGATTATTAACTCTTTATACCCTTTGATTTTCTGACTAAACATAGCAGTGACCTGAATGTTTGTTAGTGGTATATTTTCATGGTGTTTAGGTATCAAAGGCAGTCACTTTTTATATTGTGCACCAATTTTAGTACCAAACGTTAATGGATTGACTAGATAATAATTTAAATCGTTATTTTAGTTGAATATCAAACTCCTTCAAGTGACCTTTCGTGTGGGTCACCACTGTAGATAAGGATTTTAAATGCCTGTTATTACCCTTCCTGACGGTAGCCAACGCCAGTTTGACCGTGCTGTTTCTGTAATGGATATTGCCTGTGACATTGGTCCAGGTTTAGCGAAAGCATGTATTGCTGGCCGCGTAAATGGTGAGCTGGTGGATACCTGTGAATTAATCGATTCAGATGCAAATATTGCCATCATCACCTGTAAAGATGAAGCAGGGTTGGAAATTATCCGCCATTCATGCGCACATCTGCTAGGACATGCGATCAAACAATTATGGCCAGATACTAAAATGGCTATCGGTCCAGTTATTGATAATGGTTTCTACTATGATGTTGATCTTGGCCGAGCCCTGACGCAGGAAGATATTGAACTGCTTGAAAAACGCATGTTGGAACTTGCTAAAAAAGACTATGATGTCATCAAGAAAAAGGTAAGTTGGCAAGAGGCTCGTGATACGTTCGCTGCTCGTGGTGAAGATTACAAGGTACAGATTTTGGATGAAAACATTGGTCGTGATGATCATCCTGGTTTGTACAATCATGAAGAATATGTTGATATGTGCCGTGGCCCACACGTGCCAAATATGCGTTTCTGTCATCATTTTAAATTGCAGAAAGTTGCAGGAGCATACTGGCGTGGGAATAGCAATAATAAAATGTTGCAACGTATATATGGTACTGCATGGGCTGATAAGAAACAGCTCAATACTTATTTGCAACGCTTGGAAGAAGCTGCTAAACGTGACCATCGTAAAATTGGTAAACAATTAGATCTGTACCACATGCAGGAGGAAGCTCCAGGCATGGCATTCTGGCATAACGATGGCTGGACTATTTTTCGTGAGCTAGAAACTTTTGTGCGTACCAAACTGAAAGAATACCAGTACCAAGAAGTTAAAGGTCCATTTATGATGGACCGTGTGATGTGGGAAAGAACGGGGCACTGGGAAAACTATGGTGAGCATATGTTTACCACTTCTTCAGAGAACCGTGAATACTGCGTTAAACCGATGAATTGCCCTGGGCATATTCAGATTTTTAACCAAGGTTTAAAATCTTATCGTGATTTGCCTTTACGTATGGCTGAATTCGGTAGCTGTCACCGTAATGAACCTTCAGGTGCATTACATGGTTTAATGCGTGTTCGTGGGTTTACCCAAGATGATGCTCATATCTTCTGCACAGAAGAGCAAATTCATCGGGAAGTTAGCAGCTGTATTAAGATGGTGTACGACGTTTACAGTACTTTTGGTTTTGAAAAAATTGTTGTTAAGCTGTCAACTCGGCCGGAAAAACGTATCGGTACTGAAGAACAGTGGAATCAAGCGGAAGACGCTTTGGCTACTGCACTGCAAGAAAACAGAGTTCAATTTGAATATCAGCCAGGTGAAGGTGCCTTCTACGGACCTAAAATTGAATTTACTTTGTATGATTGTTTGGATCGTGCGTGGCAATGTGGTACTGTGCAGCTTGATTTTTCACTGCCGGGTCGTTTGAGTGCGTCCTACGTAGGTGAAAACAATGAACGTAAGGTTCCTGTAATGATTCACCGTGCGATTCTGGGTTCACTGGAACGGTTTATCGGTATCCTGACTGAGGAATATGCGGGTTTCTTCCCGACATGGATTGCTCCACAGCAAGTAGTAGTGATGAATATCACTGACAGTCAGGCTGATTATGTACAGGAATTAGCAAAAAAACTTCAAGAATCTGGCATCCGTGCAAAAGCAGACTTGAGAAACGAGAAGATTGGCTTTAAAATCCGTGAACATACTCTGCGTCGTGTACCTTATATGCTTGTCTGTGGTGAAAAAGAGGTCGAATCAGGAAAAATTTCTGTTCGTACCCGCCGCGGTAAAGATTTGGGTAGCATCGGCGTTAATGAGTTCATCGAAAAACTGCTTATAGAAATACGCAGTCGTAAGCTTCATCAATTGGAGGAATAAAGTATTAAAGGCGGAAAAAGAATTCAAACGGCGCGTCCTAATCGCATTAATGGAGAGATTCGCGCTTCTGAAGTTCGTTTAACAGGTTTAGATGGCGAGCAGATTGGTATTGTCAGTCTGAGAGAAGCTCTTGAAAAAGCTGAGGAAGTGGGTGTTGATTTGGTTGAAATCAGCCCAAATGCCGAGCCGCCGGTTTGCCGTATCATGGACTACGGCAAGTTCCTCTATGAGAAGAGTAAGTCAATCAAAGAACAGAAGAAGAAACAAAAGGTTATTCAGGTTAAGGAAATTAAATTCCGTCCTGGTACCGATGAAGGCGACTATCAGGTCAAACTACGCAACCTGATTCGTTTTCTGGAAGATGGCGATAAAGCCAAAATCACTCTGCGTTTCCGCGGACGTGAAATGGCGCATCAGCAGATTGGTGTCGAAATGCTCAACCGTATTCGCAACGATCTGGATGAACTGGCGGTAGTTGAATCATTCCCTTCGAAGATAGAAGGCCGTCAGATGATCATGGTGCTCGCTCCTAAGAAGAAATAGTTAGGCAAGCAAGTAATAAGCTCCAGTCGGTCTTGTCTGGTTGGGGCTTGTTCGCCTTACTAATTCGTTGTAATTAACAATGCGAAGTGGAAATTAAAATGCCAAAGATTAAAACAGTACGCGGCGCCGCTAAACGCTTTAAAAAAACTGCAAGTGGTGGTTTTAAGCGTAAGCACGCTAACCTTCGTCACATTCTGACTAAGAAATCAACTAAGCGTAAACGTCATTTACGTCCAAAGGGCATGGTCTCCAAAGGTGATCTGGGCCTGGTTGTTGCTTGTCTGCCATACGCATAAGCAATTTTTTAGATTAGAACTCAGAGACGATAGGAGAAGTATATGGCTCGCGTAAAACGTGGTGTTGTCGCCCGTGCACGTCACAAGAAAATTTTAAAGCAAGCGAAAGGTTACTATGGTGCCCGTTCGCGCGTTTACCGTGTTGCCTTCCAGGCAGTAATCAAAGCAGGACAGTACGCTTACCGTGACCGTCGTCAGCGTAAACGTCAGTTCCGTCAACTGTGGATTGCACGTATCAACGCTGCTGCGCGTCAGAATGGTCTGTCTTATAGCCGTTTCATCAATGGCTTGAAAAAGGCATCTATTGAAATTGACCGTAAGATCTTGGCTGATATCGCTGTATTTGACAAAACAGCGTTTGCTGCTTTGGTTGAAAAAGCAAAAGGCGCTCTGGCATAAGCTAGGGTAGTAAGAGGGAGCATCGCTCCCTCTTTTACTTTTGCTAAAAAATGTGGCTTACTAGCATGTCGCTGTCAGGAAAAATACCATTTTGAGAGAACCAATATTATGTTTTTCGCTTTTTTTCGTTTCTTTTTTTACTTTAGCGCCTGAATTCAGGAGGCTTTGCGCGTAAGAAAAGAAACGAAAAGTTGCGCCTGAGCCTCCGTTGTGGAGGCTTTTTTGTTTTTATCACGATAAAAACAGAGACAGGCATATAGGGTCATTAAGTTATTAACGATAATTATTAGCAGGCCGTTAGGCCAAAGGAAGAGGAAAACGATGCCACATCTCGCTGAGCTGGTTGCAAAAGCAAAAGCAGCCGTAGAAGATGCCCAAGATGTTGCTGCGTTGGATTTGGTGCGTGTTGAATATTTAGGCAAAAAAGGCCATTTAACTCTCCAAATGTCATCGCTGCGTGATCTGCCGGCCGAAGAACGTCCAGCCGCAGGGGCTGTTATTAATCAAGCCAAGCAGGCAGTTCAAGAAGCTCTGAATGCCCGTAAAGAAAAACTGGAAACTGATGTCTTGAATTCCCGTCTGGCAGCAGAAAAAATTGATGTATCACTGCCTGGTCGCCGGATGGAAAATGGTGGGTTACATCCAGTTAACCGTACAATAGAGCGTATTGAAACTTTCTTTGGTGAATTAGGTTTTTCTGTAGAATCAGGCCCTGAAATTGAAGATGATTATTATAACTTTGATGCATTGAATATTCCTGCGCATCATCCTGCCCGAGCTGATCATGATACGTTTTGGTTTGATGCTAAACGTCTATTGCGTACTCAGACTTCAGGTGTGCAAGTTCGGACTATGCAGAACCAACAGCCACCGATTCGCGTTATTGCACCAGGCCGTGTATATCGTAATGACTACGACCAGACGCACACTCCCATGTTCCATCAGGTGGAAGGTTTGGTGATTGACAGAGGTATCAGTTTTACCAATCTGAAAGGAACATTGCACGATTTCTTAACCAATTTCTTTGAAGAGGATTTGCAGATCCGTTTCCGCCCATCTTACTTTCCATTTACAGAACCTTCGGCGGAAGTCGATGTAATGGGTAAAAATGGCAAATGGCTGGAAGTGTTGGGTTGCGGTATGGTTCATCCTAATGTACTGAATAACGTTGGTCTTGATCCTGAAATCTATTCTGGTTTCGCTTTCGGCATGGGGGTAGAACGTCTAACAATGTTACGTTACGGTGTAACGGATCTGCGTGCGTTCTTCGAAAATGATCTGCGTTTTCTCAAACAGTTTAAATAAGGCGGGAGTATCTCATGAAATTCAGTGAACTCTGGTTACGCGAGTGGGTAAATCCAGCCATTAGCAGTGAAGAATTATCTAACCAAATGACCATGCTTGGTCTGGAAGTTGATGGCATGGAGGCAGTAGCCGGTCGATTCCATGGCGTGGTTATTGGTGAAGTTGTTGAATGTGTCCAACATCCGAATGCGGATAAATTGCGGGTAACAAAAGTGAATGTGGGTGGTGAACGCCTGCTGGATATCGTTTGCGGTGCTCCGAATTGTCGTCAGGGATTGAGAGTTGCTGTAGCAACTGTGGGAGCTGTGTTACCGGGTGATTTCAAAATCAAAGCGGCTAAACTGCGCGGTGAGCCTTCTGAAGGGATGCTGTGTTCTTACTCTGAATTAGGTATTTCAGAAGACCATGACGGTATTATTGAATTACCAACTGATGCACCTTTAGGTGTTGATCTGCGTGAATATCTGAAGTTAGATGACAGCATAATTGAAATTAGTATTACACCTAACCGTGCTGACTGCCTGAGTATCATTGGCGTTGCACGTGATGTAGCAGTAGCTAATAAAATTTCATTATCTGAACAGCAAATTGAAGCAGTAAAACCGACAACAGATGCTACCTTCCCTATTCGTGTTGAAGTGACAGAAGCATGTCCACGTTACTTGGGTAGGGTAATTAAGAAAATTAATGTGAAAGCGGCAACGCCACTGTGGATGCGTGAAAAATTGCGCCGTGGTGGTATCCGTTCCATCGATCCGATAGTCGATGTGACTAACTATGTGTTACTTGAATTGGGTCAGCCATTACATGCGTTTGATTTGGAACGTCTAAATGGTTCAATCACTGTACGCATGGCGAAACAGGATGAAAAATTGGTGCTACTGGATGGTACAGAAGCCAACCTTTCTGCTGATACTCTAGTTATTTCTGATGAAAAACAAGCTGTTGCAATGGCAGGTATTTTTGGCGGTGAACATTCCGGCGTGAATGAAGAAACCCAAAATATTTTACTTGAATGCGCATTTTTTTCACCTTTGGCGATTGCTGGTCGCGCTCGTCGTTATGGCTTACATACTGACGCTTCTCATCGTTATGAGCGTGGTGTTGATCCTCAGTTACAGCACAAAGCTATGGAGAGGGCGACTCAATTACTGGTCGATATTTGTGGTGGTGAAGCCGGTCCAATCATTGATGCTACTGATGAATCTCAATTGCCAAAACCAGCGACAATCACTCTGCGTCGTGAAAAGCTGGATCGTTTAATTGGTCATTATGTGCCTGATGAACAAGTTGGTGACATTCTGACCCGTTTAGGTTGTAAAGTCACTACGCAAGAAAATTGTTGGCAGGCGGTTGTACCAAGCTGGCGCTTTGATCTGGAAATTGAAGAAGATTTGGTTGAAGAAGTTGCCCGTATCTACGGTTACAACAATATTCCAGATGTACCGATGCGTGCAGATCTTGTCATGAAAAAACACCGTGAAGCAGATCTTTCCCTGAAACGTGTTAAAACAATGCTCGTCGATAGAGGTTATCAGGAAGCGATTACTTACAGCTTTGTTGATCCTAAAATTCAGGCACTGTTACATCCACAGCAACACGTGCTGATGCTACCTAACCCAATTTCAGCGGATATGTCAGCAATGCGTTTGTCTTTGCTGACTGGTTTGCTAACAACGGTGGTATATAATCAGAACCGGCAGCAAAACCGTGTGCGCTTGTTTGAAACTGGTTTGCGTTTTGTTCCTGATGAAAATGCGGAACAGGGTATTCGCCAGGAGCTGGTGTTAGGGGGGGCCATCACCGGGAATCGTTTTGAAGAGCATTGGTCACTAGAAAAACAGTCTGTTGATTTCTTCGATATGAAAGGCGATTTGGAAGCTGTACTGGAATTGACTGGAAAATTATCTGAGATTTCTTTTAGAGCAGATGTAAATCCAGCATTGCACCCAGGTCAAAGCGCCGGAATTTATCTGGAAAATGAATATATCGGATACATTGGTGTTGTTCACCCAGAATTGGAGCGCAAACTTGATTTAAATGGCCGTACCGTGGTATTCGAAGTGCTCTGGGATAAGCTGGCAGACTGCGTGATTCCTGCCGCAAAAGAGATTTCACGCTTCCCGTCAAACCGTCGTGATATCGCAATTGTTGTGCCTGAAAATGTTGCAGCAGAAGATGTTTTGGTTGAATGTAAGAAAGTTGGCGTAAATCATATAGTTGGCATAAACTTGTTTGACGTGTATTGTGGTAAAGGTGTAGCAGAGGGTCATAAGAGCCTCGCTATAAGTTTTATCTTGCAGGATACCGCGCGTACACTGGAAGAAGAAGAGATTGCTGCAACCGTTAGTAAATGTGTTGCAGTACTGAAACAGCGATTCCAAGCATCCTTGAGGGACTGAACCTATGGCGCTTACTAAAGCTGAAATGTCAGAAAATCTGTTTGAGAAACTGGGGATTAGCAAACGTGATGCTAAAGATCTGGTTGAATTGTTCTTTGAAGAAGTGCGTCGTTCTTTGGAGAATGGTGAGCAGGTAAAATTGTCTGGATTTGGCAACTTTGATTTACGGGATAAAAACCAACGTCCGGGACGTAATCCTAAGACTGGTGAAGATATTCCGATTACAGCTCGCCGAGTAGTGACATTCCGTCCTGGTCAGAAGTTAAAAAGCAGGGTTGAGAAAGCCACACCTAAGGAATAATCAAATCAAAAAGGCCGCATTAATAGCGGCCTTTTTCTTAAAATATCTTCTCTTATGAGCTGATGTCCAATGCAACCTACCTATTCCATTGCTGAATTAGTGATTCGTCAGAAAAGACGTGATTATCGTTTTCTGGCAATTCTTACTTGCTTATTTCTGTTTGTTTTTTTTCTCTCACTTTGTGCAGGAGAAAATTGGATATGGCCTGATAAGTGGTTTTCTGAAACAGGTCGGTTGTTTGTGTGGCAATTGCGTTTTCCTCGTGTGTTGGCTGTAGTCGCTGTGGGTGCAAGTTTGACTGTGGCTGGTGCGATAATGCAGGCATTGTTTGAAAATCCGCTGGCTGAACCAGGGCTACTGGGGATCAGCAATGGTGCAGGTGTTGTTGTTGTGTTTCTAGTGCTGATGTTTCACGGTATTGCTCCATTCTGGCTGTTGAGTGCTGGTGCTGTGTTGGGAGCACTTATTGTCACAATGATATTGTTGATCTTTTCAAGAAAGCGTCACTTGAATAATGCCCGTTTATTGTTAGTGGGGGTCGCTTTTGGTGTTGTTTCTGGTGCACTGATGACATGGATGGTTTATTTTAGTACCAGTATGGATTTGCGCCAGCTAATGTATTGGATGATGGGTAGTTTCAGTGGAATAGACTGGCGACAGCAATGGTTGGTAGTCGCTTTATTTCCTTTGATTATTTGGCTGAGTAGTCAAGGAAAAGTGCTTAATTTCCTTTCATTGGGAGAAATACAGGCTCATCAGTTAGGTATCTCGCTTTATTATTGGCGGAATTTATTTGTACTCGCTGTTGGATTGTTGGTGGGGTTAAGTGTTGCACTTGCCGGGACAATCAGCTTTATCGGCTTAGTTATTCCACATATTTTGCGTTTATGCGGTTTGACGGATTATAAAACACTACTGCCTGCATGTGTTCTGGCAGGGGGATATGGGTTATTGCTGGCTGATTTGCTTTCCCGCCTCAGTCTGACTAATGCAGAAGTGCCGATTGGTGTTGTGACAGCCACATTGGGGGCACCGGTGTTCATTTGGTTATTATTAAGAGTCAGAGATTGGAGTTAAAAAGTGAATCAAGTGCAAATGCCCCGTCAATTGATGACTCTCAGGCAGATATCAGTCCAAACTCGATTAGTATCGCTGACAGCATCAATACAACAAGGTGAACAAGTACATCTTATTGGGCCGAATGGTTCAGGAAAGAGTACATTGTTAGCTTGTATGGCAGGTATTTTGCCGTATAGTGGCAAAATCTATTTGCAACAAAGGTGTCTCAGTGAATATAGCCCCTGCGAATTAGCACGTCATAGGGCATGGTTGAGTCAGCAAGTTATTTCTGTACCAATAATGCCGGTTTTTCAATATTTGCAGCTGTATTTAACACCTCCTCCGGTTAATTATGATGATGTACTGTCAGAGTTATGTTCCTTTTTTAAGTTAGGAACGCTTCTGGAGACACCGGTAGGGAGATTATCCGGTGGTGAATGGCAAAGAGTTCGATTAACGGGGGTTTTTTTACAAGTTTGGTCATCAATCAATCTGGAGGGAAAGCTATTACTCTTGGATGAGCCTACTAATAACCTCGATATCGCTCAGGTAGCAGCACTTGATCTGTTAGTGAAAAAATTCTGTGAACTTGGTGGCTCCGTAGTCATGAGTGGTCATGATCTTAACCATAGCTATGATAGAGCTGATCGAATCTGGTTGCTTGCCGATGGGCAGCTGGTTGCAGATGGAAAACCAAACGAGGTCATGAAAGAAAATACGCTATCTGAAGTTTTTGCCGTTGATATCAAATGTGTATCTGAGAAGACACATAAATATTGGCGAGTTTTTCTACCTGATTATAATTCAGTCTGATATATGCCACAGTGAATTCTATTGTTTTGATAGCCTTATTTCCATTTAATTTGCTAAATCTGTGCCTGCGTTGATGATTCGTTAAAATATAGTCATCTAATATATCATTATATTATGAACGAATCGGATTGTATTTTATGGGAAGTTTTCTTCCATTTTCCCGTCCTGCTTTAGGTGATGAAGAAATTCAGGCAGTAGAAAAAGTTCTTCGTTCAGGCTGGATTACAACAGGCCCTGAAAATCATCAATTGGAACAGGATTTCTGCCGAATGTTTGGCTGTAAACATGCGGTTGCGTTGACCTCTGCAACTGCGGGTATGCATCTGACATTGATGGCATTGGGTATTGGCCCAGGTGATGAAGTGATTACTCCATCTCTGACTTGGGTTTCTACGGTAAATATGATCTGCCTGCTTGGTGCTGAGCCGATCATGATTGATGTTGATCGCAATACTTTAATGATTGACGCAGCAACAGTAGAAAGGGCGATTACTCCCAGAACTAAAGCCATTATTCCTGTTCATTATGCTGGTGCTCCCTGTGATTTGGACGCATTGCGTGCAATTGCTCAGAATGCGGGTATTCCATTGATTGAAGATGCTGCTCATGCAGTAGGAACCCGTTATAAGAATGAATGGGTCGGTGAGCAGGGTACGGCTATTTTCTCTTTCCATGCCATAAAAAATGTTACCTGTGCAGAAGGCGGATTGGTTGCGACTGATAATAATGAACTTGCTGAGCGAATTCGGTGTCTGAAGTTTCATGGATTAGGTGTTGATGCTTTTGATCGTCAGATTCAGGGCAGGAAACCACAAGCGGAAGTAGTAGAGCCAGGTTACAAATATAATTTATCAGATATTCATGCTGCGATTGCTGTGGTGCAATTAAGTAAATTGGAGTCAATGAATGCTCGTCGCCGACAAATCGTTGCTCGTTATTCAACAGCATTAAAAAATTCTCCCTTGCAGATGTTGAATGCGCCAGATTATGAGCATTTGCACGCACATCATCTGCTTATGGTACGGGTTGATAAAGATGTATGTGGCATTGACCGTGACACATTGATGGAATGTCTGAAAGAAAAAGATATTGGCACAGGTTTGCATTTCAGAGCCGCACATACGCAAAAATATTATCGGGAACGCTTTCCGCAGTTGTCGTTGCCTGAATCAGAATGGAACTCGGCAACACTTTGTTCATTACCACTCTTTCCTGATATGAGTGATAACGATGTGGATCGTGTAATTGATGCTTTACAAGAAATTCTTCCGGAGCGCAGATTTAGTGTCTTTTGAACAAATTAAAAAAGTTTCTGTTGTTATTCCAGTTTATAACGAAGAGGAAAGCTTACCTCTTTTATTGGAAAGAACCTTAGCAGCCTGTAAGCAACTGACTCAAAACTATGAGCTTATTCTTATTGATGATGGCAGCAGTGATAAATCTGCTGAAATTTTGATTCAGGCAGCGGAACAACCTGAAAATCATATTATTGCCATTTTGCTTAACCGTAATTACGGTCAGCACTCAGCGATTATGGCGGGTTTTAATCAGGTCAGTGGCGATTTAGTGATTACTCTTGATGCAGATCTACAGAATCCGCCAGAAGAGATCCCTCGTCTTGTTAAAACAGCTGAGCAGGGTTATGACGTTGTTGGTACTCGCCGTGCTAATCGGCAGGATTCTCTGTTCCGTAAAACAGCTTCGAAAATCATCAATGCGATGATCACCAAAGCAACAGGCCGCTCTATGGGCGATTATGGCTGTATGCTCCGTGCCTATCGTCGCCATATTATTGAAGCCATGTTGCAGTGCCATGAGCGCAGTACCTTTATTCCTATTCTGGCGAACACTTTCGCTCGCAAAACGATTGAGATAGATGTTGCCCATGCGGAGCGTGAATTTGGTGATTCCAAATACAACTTCATGAAGTTGATTAATCTGATGTATGACCTGCTTACCTGTCTGACAACCGCACCTTTACGTTTGCTGAGCGTAATAGGGAGCGTGATTGCAGTTTCTGGTTTTTTGCTGGCTGTATTGCTGGTGGTTTTACGTCTGATTTTTGGGGCCATATGGGCAGCAGACGGTGTTTTTACCCTGTTTGCCATCCTTTTCATGTTTATTGGTGCACAGTTTGTCGCGATGGGCTTATTAGGTGAATACATAGGTCGTATTTATAACGATGTCCGTGCGCGCCCACGTTATTTTATTCAAAAAGTGGTCGGAGATAAAAAGACCAACGACAACCAGGAAGAGTACTAATGAAAGCAATTATATTTGCCTATCATGATATCGGCTGTGTCGGGATCAATGCCTTAGTTAAAGCTGGGTTTGATATTCAGGCGGTATTTACCCATACAGATGATCCTACTGAAAACCATTTTTTCTCTTCTGTTGCCCGTTTGAGTGCAGATTTGGAGCTTCCGGTTTTTGCACCAGAAAATGTTAATCATCCTCTATGGGTTGAACGTATCCGTGAACTAAAACCGGATGTCATTTTCTCTTTTTATTACCGGAATATGCTGAGTGAAGATATTTTATCACTGGCGAGTTCTGGTGCATTTAACTTGCATGGATCACTGTTGCCAAAATACCGTGGTCGTGCACCCATTAACTGGGCAATTTTAAATGGTGAAACGGAAACAGGCGTAACCCTGCATAAGATGGTGTTGAAACCGGATGCAGGGGATATTATTGCTCAACATAAAGTTGCTATTACAGAAACGGATACTTCGCTGGTTTTACACGGAAAAATTCGTGAAGCGGCGGAAAAACTGCTTGATCAAGTATTACCTCAGATCAAAGCAGGAACTTATACTTCAACACCTCAGGATCAAAGTCAGGCAACTTACTTTGGTCGTCGTACTGCTGCTGATGGAGAGATTGACTGGGGAAAATCAGCAACGGAAATCAACAACCTTGTCAGAGCGGTGGCTGAGCCATATCCGGGTGCATTTACTTTCTTGGGTGATCGCAAGATTACTATCTGGCGTGCTTCTCCGTTAGATGAAGTCCATACCAAACAGCCGGGTACGGTATTGTCGGTAGATCCACTGGTTATTGCTTGTGGAAAAGGGGCATTAGAAATTATCAGTGGGCAAAGTGAATCTAGTTTATATGTTCGAGGGACCCGCCTGGTAGCAGAGATGAGCATTGTGACTGATATCCGTGTTGGTCCAAAGGCAACATCCCAGATTAGCCACCGTAAGCGTGTATTAATCCTTGGCGTAAATGGCTTTATTGGTAATCATCTGACAGAGCGTCTGTTGCGTGATGGCAACTATGATATCTACGGTATGGATATTGGCTCTTCTGCTATTGAGCGTTTTATCGGTAATCCGCATTTTCACTTCATTGAAGGTGATGTCAACATCCACACTGAATGGATCGAGTATCACATCAAGAAATGTGATGTGGTTTTGCCGTTAGTCGCTATTGCAACTCCAATTGAATATACCCGTAACCCACTGCGTGTATTTGAACTGGATTTTGAAGAGAATCTTAAAATTGTCCGTTATTGTGTTAAATATAATAAACGGATTATTTTTCCATCCACATCAGAAGTTTACGGAATGTGTGATGATAAAGAGTTTGACGAAGATGATTCCCGTCTGATTGTTGGCCCGATTAATAAACAACGCTGGATCTACTCTGTCTCTAAGCAATTACTGGATCGCGTTATTTGGGCATATGGTGAGAAAGAAGGACTCAGATTCACCTTGTTCCGCCCATTTAATTGGATGGGTCCACGTCTGGATAACCTGAACTCTGCGCGCATTGGCAGCTCAAGAGCAATCACACAACTGATATTGAACTTAGTTGAGGGTTCATCAATCAAACTGGTAGATGGTGGTGAACAGAAGCGCTGCTTTACTGATATTAATGATGGTATTGAAGCGTTATTCCGCATTATTGAAAACCGGGATGGATTATGTGACGGTCAGATTATCAATATTGGTAATCCAACTAACGAAGCCAGTATTCGTCAGCTAGCAGAAATGTTACTTAATAGCTTTGAGAATCATGAGCTGAGAGGTTATTTTCCTCCGTTTGCTGGATTCAAAAAAATTGAAAGCGGAAGTTACTATGGCAAAGGCTATCAGGATGTTGAGCATCGTAAGCCAAGTATTAAAAATGCGGAACGGTTGTTAGGCTGGAAACCCACTATTGATATGAAACAGACGATAAATGAAACACTGGATTTCTTCTTGCGTGGTGAAGTGGAAGAATTAGGGAAAAAATAATGAAACAAGTTGGCTTGAGAGTTGATGTAGATACCTATCGGGGCACCTTTGAAGGTGTACCGCAGTTGCTTAAAATCTTGGCAAAACATCAGATTCAGGCCAGTTTTTTCTTCAGTGTTGGTCCGGATAATATGGGGCGTCATTTATGGCGCCTTTTGCGACCGAAATTTTTATGGAAGATGTTGAGATCAAATGCGGCATCTCTGTATGGCCTTGATATTTTACTGGCGGGGACTGCATGGCCAGGTAAGAAAATAGCCAAGGATTTAGGCTACTTGATGAAACAGACTCTGGATGCAGGCCACGAAGTTGGTCTGCATGCATGGGATCACCAGGGTTGGCAGGCGAAAGTTGGCCGTTGGTCTGAAACTAAGTTAACAGAACAGGTTAAATTGGGGGTGGATGCTTTGGTCCGGGCAACGGGTCAACGGGTAACTTGTTCTGCTGTAGCGGGTTGGCGGGCGGATGAGCGTGTACTGGCGGTAAAGCAGCAATTTGGTTTTGATTACAACAGTGATTGCAGGGGTACGCACCCATTCAGGCCAGTTTTGCCAGATGGCACTATCGGTACGGTGCAAATTCCGGTGACACTACCAACTTATGATGAAGTTGTAGGAACTCAGATTAAGGATAAGGATTTTAATCAGTTTATTCTTGATGAGATGAAAAACGACCAAGGTATTCCGGTATATACCATCCATACAGAAGTGGAAGGGATGTCCAAGTCCACAGGATTTGCAACTCTGTTGGAAATGGTCCACCGGGAAAACATACAATTTTGTGCATTGAGTCATCTGCTACCTGAAAATATCCAGCGACTTCCTGTAGGGCGAATTGTCCGTTCTGAATTTCCCGGCAGAGAAGGGTGGTTAGGATGTCAACAAGAGGTTTAACTGATCTATGTTAAATAACCGGGCGTGTAAAGTGGGGGCCTTTTTGATGGCTCTTTTTTTTGTCCTTACCTATTTATTACCCCTTAATGGCCGTCTGTTATGGCAGCCTGATGAAACTCGTTATGCAGAAATCAGCCGTGAAATGCTCCAGCGAGGGGATTGGATTGTTCCGTATTTGCTGGACATTCGTTATTTTGAAAAGCCTGTAGCGGGTTATTGGATTAACAACATCAGCCAATGGATTTTTGGCGATAATAACTTTGCTGTCCGTTTTGGTTCAGTTTTCTGTATTTTTATCAGTGCAATTTTATTATATCGGCTGGCTATGATGATGTGGCAAAGTCGGCATATTGCCTTTGTCACCAGTCTGATTTATATCTCAATGTTTCTGGTATTGGCGATTGGCACTTATAGCGTACTCGATCCAATGTTTTCATTGTGGATGACAGCTGCTATGGTGTGTAGTTTCTGGGCGTTAAAAGCAGACTGTACCAGACAGCGAGTTATAGCCTATTTGGTGCTCGGTTTGTGCTGCGGTATGGGTTTTATGACCAAAGGATTTTTGGCATTGGCTGTTCCGGTGATTGCTATGCTGCCAATTGTCATTTATCAGAAGCGGTTCCTGCAAACGGCATATTTTGGCACGCTTGCTATCATTTCGGCAATAGCCATCAGTCTACCGTGGGTTATTGCGGTTGCTCAACGTGAGCCAGACTACTGGCATTATTTTTTCTGGATTGAGCATATTAAGCGTTTCTCTTCCGATGATGCGCAGCATATTGCACCATTCTGGTATTACATACCTATTCTGATCCTTGGTGTAATCCCGTGGCTGGGGTTATTACCGGGAGCGGTGATGAAAGGCTGGAAAGAAAGAAAATCCAATCCTGAAATGTTTTTTTTGCTTTGCTGGTTTGCAGTGCCATTATTGTTTTTCAGTATTGCGAAAGGAAAATTGCCAACTTATATCTTGCCTTGTATGGCGCCATTGGCAATGATGATGGCTAAGTTCGGCGTAGATTGCGCAAAAAATGGCAAGATGAAATTACTGAAAATCAATGGAATGGTTAACGTATTTATTGGTTTGTTGGCAGTGATGGTTTTGTTTGCTATGGAAACCGTGACACAACATTCTTTATATCAGCCATCAGAATGGCCTAAATGGGTTTTAGCTATTGTTGCCTTTGGTATCTGGGGAATTATTGGTTATTTGTGTTTTATGCTGAATGGGAAATACTGGCTGTTGGCTGCGTATTGTTCTATTGTTGTTAGCCTGGCGATTGGTAATGCTTTGCCTGAAAATACGATTAATTCTAAATTACCTCAGAATTTTATTAACCTGCATCGTCAGGAACTGGCAGACAGCCGGTATATTCTCTCGGAAAGTGTTGGTCTTGCAACCAGTGCTGCGTGGGAAATGAAACGCAGTGATATTTATATGCTTGAGCGTTGGGGAGAATTGGAATACGGCTTGAGTTATCCAGATAGTCAATATCGCCATATCAGCTATAAAGATTTTCCACAATGGCTGGAGAAGGCCCGTAAAGAAGGGCAGGTATCAGTACTCCTTCATATGTATAAAAATGAAGAATTACCTGATTTACCTAAAGCAGATCAAGTCAGCCGTAATTATCGTTTTGTTATTATGGTCTATGAGAAACGCCCGTGATAGGTTTTGCCCTATTACTGCTGGTCAGCTTGCTTACATGTGCTGGTCAGCTGTGTCAGAAACAGGCTGTGATATGCTGGCAGAGTGATACTTATAAGCGGGTATCAGCTTTGAAATGGTTGCTGGGGGCAGTGATTCTGTTAGCTGTCGGAATGCTGTTCTGGCTGCGTTTATTACAGATATTGCCGTTGGGAATTGCCTATCCAATGCTGAGTATTAACTTTATTATTGTTACTTTAGCGGGTAAATTTTTCTATCAAGAAAATGTAGGCAAAAAGCACTGGGGTGGGGTTGTTTGTATCATGTTGGGAATTCTGTTGATGAGCTTGAATTAATGAAGGGGTATATTTGGGGATTAGCGAGTGCATTGTTGGTGACAATAGCACAGTTATTATTGAAATGGGGGGTGGTAAATCTGCCGGCATTAAACCTTAGCTTCTTGCATTGGTTTGATATTGAATGGTTATGGAGTAATCGTCATCCTCTTGCGTCGATAATGGCTGGTTTGGTTGGCTATCTGTTATCTATGCTGTGTTGGTTATTTGCTCTGAAATATTTACCATTAAATAAAGCCTATCCGTTAATAAGTCTGAGTTATGTATTTGTATATTTGATGGCTGCTTTAATGCCTTGGTTTAATGAAGCGGTTACATTATTGAAAACAGTAGGAGTGATTTTTATCCTGTTTGGTGTCTGGCTGATCAGTCGTCCAGAACGAATCGCAAAATAAATATTTAGCTATTCTGCTGTAGGATATAGCCTTGTTTTTTGATTAAGTGATGGATAAAGTTACGGTATTTTTCGGGTCTTGTGGGGAAGGGATTTATGACAATAAGAATAAAAGATTTACTGTTGTTATTTAGCCTGGTACTCGTTGGTTGTTCCAGTCATTCCCCTAGGACTCAAGTACCAGCGTTAAAAACAGCACTTTCTGATCCAATTATGGTAATTGCTCAGCTTAAGGAGCAGCTTAAGCAATGGTACGGTACACCATATCATTACGGTGGGATGGATCATCGGGGAGTAGATTGCTCTGGTTTTGTTTACCGTACTTTTAGTGACCGGTTTGATATTCAGTTACCTCGTACTACCCGTGGGCAAATAGGATTAGGGACCCGCATTGATAAAAGTGATTTAATGCCGGGTGATTTAGTCTTTTTCAAGACAGGTAGTGGTGAGCATGGGTTACACGTTGGCATTTATGATGCCAACAATCAGTTTATTCATGCATCAACCAGTAAAGGGGTTACCCGCTCATCGATGAATAACGTTTACTGGAGAAAAGCTTTTTGGCAAGCCCGTAGGATTTAAATACATTCTCATGAACGGTCTATACCCAATAGATTTCAAGATGGATCGCGACGGCAAGGGAGCGAATCCCTGGGAGCATAGATAACTCTGTGACCGGGGTGAGTGAGTGCAGCCAACAAAGAGGCAACTTGAAAGATAACAGGTATATACCCAATAGATTTTAACGTCGTTGGGTTTATTAATATCGTTATAAATTAAAGTTATGATGAGATAAATTCTTAAAAATAAATAACCAGTTCCTTAACGTACCGGGAACTGGTTAAAATATCTGTTATGGTATTATCTTGTTATTTCTATTGTGGCGTTATTAGAATTTGTAGTAATATTTGCCTTCTTTGTCGCATGAATTACTGGTTTAACAGGTTTATTGTCTATAACTATATTTTTAAATTTAGCAGCGTAATTTTTATGAATTTTAATATTCTTTTCTGGTATTCCACGAGGTACAGCGATTGTAGATAATATTTTCCAGTTTTTTACTGAGCTGATATTAGTGTTTTTTATCTCTGAAATAAGTCTACCTGTATAACCCTTATTGGAAATTCCCCAATATGTCGCTCTAAATAACTTTTCAAAATAATAGATCACTTGGAGGGAACTCAGTCCGATTTTTGCGATCTGATCAATTGCGAAAAATCCCAAACCCCAACACGGACTGAGTGATGCCTATCATAGCACCTATACCTC
>NZ_RCWA01000054.1 GCF_018448905.1 Photorhabdus heterorhabditis
GGGGGCAAACAAGATTCTATCAATATCCAAGCATCATCAGAAATGTCGTAACGTGCCACTATTTTGTTCCTGCATCGAAATCAATCAGATAATAATACTATTAATTGATATTAAGGGACACAGCCTAGTGTAAGGGAAAGTATCTGGTCTAAAGCGACTTGCTTGGCGCTGACTCATCATAATTTTGATATGAATGGATATGTCATCACTCAAGCTTTGGAACCTTCATGCCTCAGAGAGGTTTCTGATACGGTCAATATCCCCTACAAGATGGCCGAAAATTTCACATACCCATGTAAAGGTCCTGGTAATGCCTTACAATGGTTACTTTCTATGAGGCCCTATCTACCAGACATACAAAAACTGAACTTGGCTAGAGCTTTGATCACCACTGCACGATACCGCTTGTCCCAAGAAATATTGGACGAGATTAATAACCAAAAACTTTACCCTGAACAGAGAATTACTTATCTGATAACGCGATTTATTACAGACAATCGTTTGGGAATGCATACTAATTATCCCCATTTATTTGAAAATATAAGGGCTGTTATTGAAACCGAAAAAATTTCTGAAGAAAGTATACTTGAAGTAACATCATTAGCGATTGTTTGGTATTTGAAGACTAAAGCGATAGATTCTGTCGCCTATAAGTGGTTTGTAGCATGTGGAAAACGCGTTGCCGAGAGCATACTTGATCGTGAGACATTTAAAGCAAAATTGGCGCTTTCATCGTTTTATCGTGCTTATGCTATGGTTCCAGCCGCCGTTAGTAACCCATCTGCAACTCGTACACTTATGCTGAAGGCACAGCACTTTGCTGAAAGTCTTGAACCTCAGAATGATCTGGAGAAAGCATTGGCTGCTACTGCGAAAAAGACTGTTTTGGAATCTTCTATTAAGGAGATGCTTTATGTTAGTCAGAATTTCGATGCAGCTGAACGATATGGCTTAGAACTTATATCGTTGGACCCACATTGGTCGATCAATTATCAAGAACTTGCCGAAGTCTATATTAAAAAAAGTGAATATGAAAAGGCCCTGGAACAGTACAATAATGCCAAACACGTTGGGTTACCCAGAGCTATTTTAACTGAGTATATGATTGGTGTATGTCATGCCCATCTTGGCGACACGATTGCTGCAATAGGTGCCTTCAAGAGTGTTTTACAAGCCGATGTGACAAACATATCAGCTGGTTTGTCTGGCTACAAGGTCGCTTCTAAGAACGCTCCCTTGTCTAAAGAATACTTTCACGATTTTCTTAAACGTTGGGATGAGCAAGGTCTTCTTACCAAAGAGCATAAGGAGATGATAGCATGAATTCCATAGTACAACAGATCAACCCTATCAAGGTGACACGATTCGACCATATACAAATGGAAGTATCTAACCTTGAAGAAAGTATCCGCTTCTATGAGGATGTGTTTGGATTTAAGAAGAAGGAAGCTGGTCTGAGGAGAATGGTACGTTGGGTAATAATGGGTAACGAAAGCAAACTGTATTTGTGTATGCATGAATATACAAATCGAGCAGGTATCGAAAATACCGGTCTGGAGATTACTCATGTGGGATTCATAGTAGAAGATTTTTCTTCGGTTGTGCAGAAATTGAAAACGCATGGTGTAACGCTACCGGATGGGGATATGATTCAATATCATTCTTCTCGATCTGTTTATTTTCTCGACCCCAACGGTTACAAGATAGAAATCTCTGAATTCGATGGAGGCGGTATCGATAGTTAACTGTGGATCAACTGCTAGATATAGATAACCGGAGAATATGGACGATAACGAAGAATAATTCTGTTACGTGAAAAAGTGCCACTGAGTTCAACTTTCGTAAGGCTTCCATAAAATCGGTAAAGGTTATCAACATCAAATCTTGAAAGAGGAAACTATGCTGAGTGAAGACAGAGTGAGCGTGAAGCCTACAGGTTGGAAAATGGACGATAGCATACATTCTCGATGTGTGATTCAACTAGATCCAGCCCATACTGAAAAATTGTTAGCAGAGCTGTCGGGTACGCCAGCTAGACTGCTTAAGGGGCTGACTACTCAAGAGAATGCGGGTAGTGAAGTTGATGAATTAATGGAAAGTGTGTACGAACGTGTCAAAAGTGGAGATGGGCTTGTTATCTTGAAAGGAATCTCTGTTGCAGGCTTGGATGAGAATGAGTTGGGAGAACGTTTCTTACAGCTCTGTAGCCGAATGGGTAAGCCTGTTTCTCAGAGTGTGATGGGAGATATAATCGGTCGGGTCGAAGATATGACGCACATGGACCCTGACGCTAGGGGATATAGGAATCGTGAAGGATTGGTAATGCATACGGATCAGCCAGATATGGTTTGTATGTTATGTGTCAGGAAAGCTAAACAAGGAGGTCATAGCAAGTTTGCGAGTGCGTTGGCTCTTCATGATGCCATCAAGAAAAGTCGGCCAGACTTGCTGCCAGTATTATACACTGGTTATCCCTACCACCGGCTCAATGAGCATCCTCCGGGAGCAAGTGAAATAACCGAATACAATGTACCGGTATTTTCTGAATGTAACGGAGATATTAGCATTCGATACCTGAGGTTTAACATGTTTGCTGCTGCGTTTGCTCGGGGTGAGAAAATCCCAGCTAAACTGCGAGAGGCTGTCGACTATCTTGATGAATTGGCAACATCTCCTGCTTTTTGTTGGATTACATCTCTTGAGGAAGGCGACATGGTTTTCTTCAACAATTATCTATGCCTGCATTCTCGTACAGCATTCGAAGATAATGATGATCCTAAGAATAAACGGTTGATGTACAGAGTTTGGCTTGAATGTGAGAACTTTCGGTCTACACGTCCTGAACTTGCTGTTCATCCTGAAGGTGGCGGTGGGCGGGGAGGGATAACGTCTCAAACTGGTAAGCGACCTGCCTTCGACTATGATTTCGACTGGGACTAAAAGTATACTTATGAAATATAGAACTCTTGGATATAGCGGAGCTTATGTATCACCTATTTGCCTCGGTACTCAGCAGTTCGGTAGATGGGTGGATGAGAAAGGTGCGCACGAAATACTTAACGTATTCACCGAGCAAGGAGGTAACTTCCTTGACTCTGCTGATTGTTATCCAATTTATTTGCCAGATGGTAATGAAGGAGGACAGGTATCAGAGATAATTATCGGTCGCTGGTTGAAGTTGTATGCTAAACGGGATGACTTCATTATCGCGACTAAATTTTCAGCTCCCATGGGAAAAGGACCGAACAGCGAGGGACTTTCTAGGAAACATATTGTCAAAGCGGTTGAACAGTCCTTAAAACGTCTAGGAACTGATTACATTGATCTTTACCAAGCTCACGATGACTATCTCAATGTACCCATGGAGGAAATTCACCGGACTCTGGATGACTTGGTAACACGGGGTCTTGTGCGTTATATCGGGTGTTCAAACTTTCCAGCCTGGAGGCTTATGAAGTCATTGGGGCTATGTGCTAAACATAACTACGTTTCGTATGTGACGGTACAAGGAAAATACAACCTGTTGGATAGAATCGAGTATGAGCGTGAAATGATGGATTTGTGTCAAGAAGAGAAGATTGGAATGTTGCCGTATGTTCCTCTTGCTAAAGGTTTTCTTACTGGGAAATATCATCGATATGCACCAAAAACACAATCTCTTAGGGCAGATGATGTGAGCAAACTCTACAATAGCGATAAGAGCTGGAAAGTCCTTCAGTTGATTAGGGATATAGCCGATAGAAATGCTATGAGTTGTACTAAAGTCGCTTTGGCATGGCTATTGCAGAGGCCAGCTGTCATATCGCCAGTGGTGGGTGTTAATAGTGTTGAACAATTAAAGGAAACTCTTGGAGCAATTGATGTTTCCTTGCCTATTGAAGATATAGCTAAATTGAATAGGTGCTAGGAGTCGTCAACTATGATTGCGTTAATAGATCATTGCTATAGCATCCTTCCTGCTGGGAATAGGAAACGATCTATTGCCCGCTTAGAGCAGGCAGGGTTCTTGATTAGTCAAAATTCTCTCCGGCATAAAGGGGGCAAGGATAGTATTTTTGTTCATTTCACAGGTTCATATCTTGAATTGATAGAGGTAGTAGATTCACGTGAATTTGAAGCTTATTGCACTGAAGCAGAACAACATGCCTCCCGATTCGGTTACCCCTATGCACTTGTGGCTGCTACTGCGGAGGTACAGTCTTGTGCAGAGATTTTGAAAGACTTTCGCCTAAATATTTCGGATGTTCGGTATATTGTTCCTCAACTGGAAGGGTGGGTGGAGCCAGCTTGGGCTGTCTTGGATATCCCTGACACAGAGACGCCAGGTTGTACTCTACAGATAATCCAATACCTGCTTCGTGAGAAGGCATGGGCTAAGGTGGCCTGTGGCCTTAATGGAATTTATGGGATTGGTGGGTTCTATTTTTGTACTCATACTCCAGTCGAGGATGCAAGGTGTTGGTACCAGCTTCTTTTTCCTATAGGGAGTTGCAGTAAGCAGAACAAACGAACTGTACTGGTTGGACAACAGCAACTACATTGGCTTAGCCCTGCGGAGTTCCAATTGTATTTCGGTGTTGAACTTAACCTTGATGAAAGCGGAGGAGCCCGTTTGGGGGCGGTAAAGCTTCTCACGTCTGACGTCAAGGTATCTTTAAGATTTTTGCAAAATGCGGGTTTTATTGTAGAAAGTAGTGAACCTCATAGCTTCCATACATGTTTCGACCTTGATTTAGGCTATGCGTTTCATGTGGAGCAAGGGCTAGGGGCTTCTGATTATGTCTCCGACATTAACAGGCGGTTACTGGCCTGCAATTCAATCAAATTAGACATTTGAGGGCTTGATGAGAGAATTTGATGTTAATGTATTTGACGCTCATATTCATACTGAATTTAATGGCATGCCGGATAATTTCAGTGGTATTGAGTGTTCGCTAGCCTCTTACAAAGAATCTATAGCCGATATACGTTTCGTTGGTTCCCTCTCGGATTCTGCATCACCATCTAAGGAGCATGGTGATCTAAGTCAATTAGGGATTTACCATTGTGCCGTTGTGCAAAGTTTGGATTATGACTTTACTTCAATCAGTCAGAGCCTTTTATCAGGGGAAAAATTGGCGATAAAAATTAATGTTGGTTTTATACATAGGTATGCATCTGATGATGTTTTCCAACCTCTTTATTCTCTCGCATCACTGTTGAAAATCCCCGTTATGTTTCACAGTGGTGATCCTGGTTGGCCCCACGCTAAAATTAAATATGCAGACCCTGTTTCTTTAGACGAGGTAGCTGTCGATTATCCTGATGTCAATTTTGTGCTAGTTCATGCAGGAAATCCATGGTTTCGCAGTGCTGCTGCTGTTGCCTCGAAAAACACTAATGTCTTTCTTGAGGGATCGTCTCTCATTGATGGGGATCTCAGGACTTATTCGGATGAGCGTGCAAACAGGCTTATTTCAAAGCCGCTGTCTTGGATACTTGACTATCTTGGTACTTCTCGAAAATTAATTTTTGGTTCCGGTTGGCCGATGGTGCATTTAGGTTCTTATATTGATGCATTTAGTAAAGGTCTTCCTGAAGAAGCTTGGGAAGATGTTTTTTGTAACAATGCACTTGGACTCTATGGACTCAGGGTAGCACAAGGTGAGAGTGCGCGATTAGTACGAATGGCTAAAAGTTAGTCTTGGAATTTAATTAGCGGATTTCTATGAGCATTATTCAAGTAAGAAATTTGAGCAAATCTTACAGTATTTACACAAAAAATCCTGGTCTGTTGGGCAGTTTAAAGTCATTTATTAAAAGGGACTATGCGGTTGTACAAGCGGTAAAGGCGATTAATTTTTCTATTGAAGAAGGAGAAATTGTGGGTTTTCTTGGAGCGAATGGGGCTGGGAAAACCACTACCATGAAAATGTTGGCGGGTATCATTCAGCCCTCTTTAGGCGATGTCAGTGTTTTAGGGCATATTCCTTATGAACGTAGGAACAGATATTTAAAGTCAATATCATTTGTGGCTGGGCAGAAACAGCAACTAGCTTGGGATCTTACGCCTAATGATTCCTTCATACTTAATAAGGTTATCTATGATCTCGGAGATAATGAATTTTCCAGATGCCGCGATGAACTGGTTGAATTACTTGCTATTCGTTCGGTAATTAACAGGCCGGTTCGTAATTTGTCCCTTGGTGAGCGTATGAAATGCGAATTAGCTTTATCATTGCTACATAAGCCAAGGATTTTGTTTCTTGATGAACCCACAATTGGGTTAGATGCTAACATGCAGCGCGTCGTCCGTGAATTTATCTTGCACTATAATCAGACACACAAAGCAACAATTCTCCTAACTTCTCATTACATGGCGGATGTGGAAGCACTTGCACGACGTGTCATTATCATCAATTCGGGAGAGATCGTCTACGATGGACAGCTGTCGCATTTAATTGCAAAGCGTTCTCCCAAAAAGATTGTAAAGGCTAGTCTTTCAGGTCCGATCAATCCAGAGCTGAGTTCGTTACCCGGCTTACTGTTCTATGATGGTCACGATATTGAACTAGTGGTAGAGCGTGACGCATTATCTTCTGCAATGGCAAGGTTGATGTCGGAACAGGTCGTTCTTGATATCTCGATCCATGATGAGCCGATAGATCGTGTGCTAGCGGGATATTTATCTTCAAGTGGTGAGCCTAATGTTCAAATATTTTAAGCGGACCCTACAGTTATGGAGGGTGCTCATTGGTCAATCTTTCTCTCAGGCTATTGCATATCGAGCACAGTCGATGGTTTGGATGATAGGTGGTGTGATGCCTATCTCTGTGATGTTAGTTTGGTTTAATCTGGCAGATGGAGGAGCCATCGGCGGTTATACACCCAGCGATTTCGCGGTTTATTTCCTTTCCATTTACTTGGTGCGTCAATTAACGTCCATTTGGGTAATGCAGCGCTTGGATCGTGATATTCGCCGAGGTGAACTTTCTATGCTACTGCTGCGCCCTGTGTCTCCCCTCTATTGCTATATCGCGGATCATGTGGGACAGATGATTGTTCGAGGACCGATTATATTAGTGGTTTTTATTTCTGGTGTTGTTTTGACTGGTAATTTACAACGCTTAGATATCTGGAACTTTTTGGTTTTTTTACCTTCACTCATGCTTGCCTGGATTATCATTTTTCATCTTTATTATTGTCTGGGTTTGCTGGCCTTTTGGATTAATAACGCAATGGCATTTGACCCATTGCTTTGGGCGCTTTATACGATACTTGGGGGATCACTTATTCCTCTTGATTTATATCCGCCTGGTATCGCAGGGTTATTGAAAGTCTTGCCTTTTGCATCGGCAATGGATTTCCCGGTGCAAATAATATTAGGGAAACTAAATCATGACGAATTATTGACTGGTTTCTTGATACAGTTATTCTGGGTTATAGTATTCATGTTAATTCGTACTTTGCTATGGTCGATAGGATTAAAAAAATATACGGCTTCAGGAGCTTAACTAAATGCGGTACGGTTTACTATTGTTGGTCTTGATAAGAAATTCTTTCGTTTTAGAACTTGAATTTCGACTCAATGCTTTGGTCAATTTGATCAATTCTTTCCTTGCCTGCCTGTTGGCTTTACTTGTTTTGACTGGATTCTTCGGTCAAGTATCCCAAGTCGGGGGATGGAGTTTCAATCAAATGGTTGCTCTGCTGGGTGTGACTCTCATTGTGGAGTCATTGATTGATAGTTGGTTGTTTCCAAGTATCCATTCTCTCTCGGAATATATTAGGAGAGGTGACTTAGATTTTATGCTTATTCGCCCAGTTGACCATCAGTTCTTTATCACATTTCATCGTTTTAATGTGTGGGACAGTGCGAATTTTATCGTTGGTTATATTGTTGTGCTGTTCGCGATGTTTCAACAGGATGCTTTGATATTTTCAAACTTCGTGCAATTCAACTTAACACTATTATTGGGTGCATGCATTTTCTATTCTCTGTTTATGTGCTCAAACCTTATTGCCTTTTGGTTCACTAAAGTTTCTGATGTGTGGATCATTTGTTATTCTCTGATGGATATGGGCCGGTTTCCCGTTAGTGCTTATCCTGGTGCTATGCGGTTTGTGCTGAGTTTTATATTACCGGTTGCTTTCGTAAGTAATGTACCTGTGCAAGCGGCCTTGGGTATTCTTAATTTCGACACGTTGGCTATGGCATTTGTGTATGCGTCAGGAGCATTATTATTAACTCGATACCTCTGGCTCAAAGCTCTTTCAAAATATAGTAGTGCGAGCAGCTGAGGGTATTTTCTACCCCAATGTTTTATATGGGCGATTATTCAGTTTATTCATGACAAATCTCATTTCCTGTTCTGTCACTGATGAAAGGTCTGTTCTCTTTGGAAAATATTACGGATGGTCTCCTTTTTTCTGTGGTCACCCATTGGCGTTGATGATGATATTGTTCAGTTACTATTGACCTAAGTATCGTTGGAAAAAGGCTAAAAGCAAGTCCGAATCTCCTGATTGAAAATGGGCAAACATACTGTAAATACTATGGTAATCTCTCTGGTAACCAGAGTGTTCAGAATCGCTTTTGTGAAAATAATACGGGGTTCGTTTTCTTACTAGATTTCGATTGGAAAATGAGTTACTGAGAAGGTAATGTTGATTTTGGCTATGTCTTTTTATTCTTATACCATGAAATAAAAAGATTCAGGGTTCCTCCCCAAAAAACACCATCAAGAAGACCACTTACCAAGCCGAATAGCAAATTATAATGTAATGAATGCAGCAACATTGGAGAAAGACTTAATAAAGCCGTCATAATAAATTTACTTATAAAAGTAATTATTATCACTATCAATGTCAAAGGTGTACCTGAACGGATAATTAAGGTGCTGCCAGGTTTTTCTCTTAATCGTGGCTGTGATCTCCATAGTATCCAACCAATAGTAATGCCGAAAACCAGACCTATTCCCATCATAATGAGTGATAAATCTGGGAAGTGTGTTTCTGTGATAATGCTATGTGCTCCCCAGATTAAAAATACGGTAGGCAGCAAGAAAATACGTTCTATACGCATTTCACGATCCGAGAGAGCTTTAATGCCTCTCATGACAAGAAACACAAGTAGAATCCAGACCCATATAGGCGTGTCTTTTATAATAGTGACGTATTGTGACATGTTATTACCTCGCTAGTCTTTTCGTATGGAAAATTTATCATTCAGGTGGTTTGGCTTTTTTTCTATAATAATTTCTCATTATTTATGGTAAGTGTTTAGATACAAGTATGGTGAAAATCAATAATGCTTAAAGATAGTAAACGATAATGTATCTTTAATACTAGAATGTAACCTATGATTCCATTTATTACAAAAGCAAAATTTTAGAAGAGCGGTCAGTTGCTATAGTTGACATTTTTCCCACTACAGGAAAATACACTATGGCCTATAAACAACTGACCGAAAGAAAGATACCCGATTTTCAGCTTAAAAAAGCGGGTTTTTCACAACGTTTCATTGTCTCATCATTAATTATCCTTATAAAAAGTGGTATTTATCGCTAAACCCATCTGTGTGATAAAAGCTTTAATCTCTCTGTATTAAAGCTTTTAAATGTTCATAGCAGATTAGGTAAATGTAAAATGGATGGAAGGATAGTATTGTCGAAAATGTATTTAAAACCCTTAACTGGCGGATAGCTGAATTAATGACAGATAAAAAGGCATTTACGATCATTAAAAAAGGAACATGCAAGTAAGAAGAGAACCATATTCCTATTTTGCTATTTTTATTATTTTTTTAATTAAATATTCATTTAAACAAATGGTTTTCGTCAAACAATTGTTGTGAACCTAATGGCTATTTTTATTAAATTGATACTCAGGTTTTCTCGTTTTTTCTTTTATTTTATTTGAATTTTTAGGTTTAAAATAAAAAAGAAACAGATATATAATGGTATTAAGATCAAAGCCTATTTCTTTAATGGTTCTTAATGTTTTTAAACTTATCTATTTTTTTTCTGTTAATCTGGTTAATATAAGGCTTCCTTGCCTTCTTTAATGGACGTAGGAACTGTTATTAGTTTCTGAAATTTTTAATATGCAGTGGGTGTATTTTTTTAGGCAATTAAAGAGGATGGTTTCTCCTTACTGATAAAAATACTACGGTAAGAGGAATAATAGCTAGCTAAAAGTATTGGCATAGAGATTAGAAAACCTAAACCGAAAGTTAGCACCGAGATTATGATAATGACCGTCGAGATAATAAAGAATAATAAGCCGGGCAATAAATTCTTTTTTACTGCTTTCAGGCTCATTGATATGGCTGCTCCCAATTTTAAATTATGGATAACGATCAGTGCGGGTGCAAACCATGTTAAAGCGGTAGCAATAATGTAAGAAATCATCAAAGCAAAGACGCTAAAAAATAGTGTAGGTGAGCTGTATTCAATTATTTTGAATGAAACATCCCTATTGAACAGTATGGCAAATAGGATATCAGTTATTGCTTCTCCGTCGATAATGAACATTGCAATAATGCCAAGGAATGTAATTCCAAACGATAAAGCACCAACGCCAAGTAGTGACGCAAAATTTTTCTGAAATCCGCTAAAGAACAGTCCGAGTTCGAATTTTCCGGTGGTTCTCTGTTGTTCACACGCGGCAATAATACCACCGATAAATACTGAGTTAAAAATCCTAACAAATACTCCAAGAAAAGGAATAAACTGAAAACCAGCTACAAATATAAGATAGATAATGCAGAGTAGTATCCACATCCCCCAATTACTTTTGGCAAGTTTCCATGCTTCACTAATCCATTTCACACTTCCTACGCTACTGATGGACTGACCATCAGGAATAAATAGTTCCTGATGGTCGAGTATAACGTTGGGATTAAAATTTTGGTTTTGATTTTCCATATGTTTTTCCAATTTATTTGTTGATTCATAATACCTTAAATTGCTTTTTTGACTGCATCTCAGAAGGTACGGTCAGATTGAGAGATCTGGTAAATATATTATATTAATCTCATTAATCATCAAACATTAAATAAGGTAAACAAGCCAAAATCACTGATTGTTTTTATACAATATGTTTCTAAATGTTTTAAATTGTATTAAATTGCAAATAATTGTAACAAAGTGTTTCAATATTGCCTGTGGCTGAATTTAATTAACCTATAATCCATATGATTGGCGTGATTTTAATTCCATTGGATGTTTTTTCTGTAGAATGAAAATTCCTGTTAATAGTTAGTCGTTGGTATTTTAACACTAAGAAGGAGTGCATATGTCAGACTTAATTTATTTAACTTTAAAGGGCCATAAACAGGGGTTAATATCAGCAGGTTGTTCGTCTATAGATTCAATTGGAAATAAAGAACAATTGGATCATATAGACCAGATACTGGTATATAGTCTTTCTCATTCTCTAACCAGAGAGCAGAATGTCAATTATCATCCTCATTCGATAACATATGCTGGTTCTCAGCCGCAAGAAACGATCTCTTTACGTTATAAGAGCATCACATGGACTCATCATATAGCAGGGACTGGGGCTTATAGTATTTGGGATGATCGCATTTATTAATTTATTTGCCGGTAAAATTGTTTTGTTTTACCGGCAAAATTACCATTTGTTTTTTCTATAATATTTTCCACGGGCAATCATATATACAATATTGTAAATGATAACCAGAACAATAGAACTATACCCTTCATCTTTCAAGCTGCTGCTTTGTTGGCTGCGTTTACTTACCCCAGTCACATAGTTATCTATGCTCCTGGGGATGTGTTCACTTGCCGCCGCACTGCAACTTGAAATCTATTGGGTATATAAAATAAGAAATCATTATTAGAAGTAGATACGCCAAAAAATGGGATATAATCAAAATTAAAAACATATAGATGATAGCAAATAAACACCATCACAAGTAATAAAGATGAGAAGTTAATATATACCTGTTATCTTTCAAGTTGCCTCTTTGTTGGCTGCACTCACTCACCCCGGTCACAGAGTTATCTATGCTCCCGGGGATTCGCTCCCTTGCCGTCGCGATCCATCTTGAAATCTATTGGGTATAGATATTATCAGATATTAAAAGCTTCTTGAGAAATATAATGGATAATGCACTAAAAATATATAATTGAAACTACAAGTCAATATTTCTTCCTTCCTGTAAAGATATTTCTTTAGCCTCCAATTACAATGCCAATTCTTTAGATATTTACTGAATGTGTTTTATTTTTTGGAGAAATAAGAGGTAAGTGTTTTTTTTAAATTAACTATAAATTACCCCTTTAATTTCATATGTCTCAATGATAATTTTTATATTTTAAAATGTGATTTTACAGACAAATTATGTTTTTTTTTAATATTATACCAGTATTTGGTATATATTAATCAGATGATTTGCTTATTGGAATAATGACTGAGCAGCGAATAAAAAAATTAATGTTAAAAAGTGGTTTTACTTCACGTGAAATTAATTTACAGGTCGTTTTTATTTATTCATAAATATAAACGACCTATGTCTTAATATATTATTCGTTATATTATTTAAATGACCGCTATTGTTATCGGTTCTATAAAAATCAAAAATGTATTTAAATTATTTATTTTTAAAAATAAAAGTTAAGTTGTATTAATTAATACACAACTTTATGGCCGTAGCTTTCTAAAATGCTTTTCACTCTCTCCATGCTCTCTTTTGTAGGCGGTTTAATACCCTCCAGCTTATATTCCTCACCCATGGTAATCCATTTATGTTTACCCAGTTCGTGATAAGGCAGAAGTTCGATTTTTTCAATATTTTTCATATCTCTGGTAAATTCACCCAGTCTATGAGCGGATTCATTATCATCGGACCAGCCTGGGACGACAACGTAACGAATCCAAGTTTTTTGGTTGCGTTTGGCCAGATAGCGGGCAAATTCCAATGTGCGGTGATTTGAAACACCTACTAATTTCTGGTGGATTTCATCATTAATCTGTTTCAAATCAAGCATGACAAGATCAGTCACATCCATCAGTTCGTCAATAACCGGATCATAGCGACGAACAAATCCATTGGTATCAAGACAGGTATGAATACCTTCGGCACGACAGGCTCTGAACCAATCACGCACAAATTCAGCTTGCAGAATGGCTTCACCCCCTGATGCGGTAACGCCACCCCCCGATGCATTCATAAAATGACGATAGGTTGTCGCTTCTTTTATAAGTTCTTCGACAGTAATGTCTTTGCCGCCGTGGGTATCCCATGTATCACGGTTATGGCAATAAAGACAGCGCATCAGGCAGCCTTGAAAGAAGACGATAAACCGGATACCGGGACCATCAACGGTGCCACAGGATTCAAAAGAGTGGATACGACCAAGTACGGACATAACAGGATGGCTCCAAAACTGATTGAAAGGCCCAAATTAGGGCCTTTATTTTGATAACAGATTATTACATAGACTGAGTGAAAGTGCGGGTGATCACATCTTGTTGTTGTTCTTTAGTTAATGAATTGAAACGCACAGCATAGCCAGATACCCGGATGGTGAGCTGAGGATATTTCTCAGGGTCTTCCATGGCCTCGAGTAACATGTCACGGTTCATCACGTTAACGTTGAGATGCTGACCACCTTCAATGTCGGTTTCGTGGTGGAAATAGCCATCCAGTAAACCAGCCAGGTTAGTTTTACGTGTTTCATCATCTTTGCCTAATGCATTCGGTACGATAGAGAAAGTATAAGAAATACCGTCTTTTGCATAGGCGAATGGCAGTTTAGACACAGAGGTCAGAGAAGCGACGGCGCCTTTCTGATCACGACCGTGCATTGGGTTTGCGCCGGGTCCAAATGGTGCGCCAGCGCGACGTCCATCAGGAGTGTTACCGGTTTTCTTACCATAGACTACGTTAGAGGTGATAGTCAGAACGGATTGAGTAGGAACTGCGTTACGGTAAGTATTCAGTTTCTGGATTTTCTTCATGAAGCGCTCAACCAAATCACAAGCGATATCATCGACGCGTGAGTCGTTGTTACCAAATTGTGGGTATTCGCCTTCAATGTTGAAATCAATAGCTAAACCGTTTTCGTCACGGATTGGTGTGACTTTGGCATATTTGATCGCAGACAGCGAGTCAGCAGCGACAGACAGACCAGCAATGCCACATGCCATAGTACGATGAACGTCACGGTCATGCAGAGCCATCAGTGCGGCTTCGTAGCTGTATTTGTCATGCATATAGTGGATGATATTCAATGCGGTAACATACTGTTTTGCCAACCAGTCCATGAAATGGTCCATGCGGGCCATAACTTTGTCGTAGTCCAGTATTTCATCTTTCATTGGTTCTTCTTTCGGGCCAACCTGTATTTTCAGTTTTTCGTCCACGCCGCCGTTGATTGCGTACAACATGGTCTTAGCCAAGTTTGCGCGAGCGCCGAAGAATTGCATCTGTTTACCTACAATCATCGGGCTGACACAACAAGCGATAGCGTAATCATCGTTGCTGAAATCAGGGCGCATCAGATCATCGTTCTCATACTGTAAAGATGAGGTGTCGATGGAAACTTTTGCCGCGAATTTTTTGAAATTTACTGGCAGTTTTTCAGACCACAGGATGGTCATGTTGGGTTCTGGTGACGGACCCATGGTGTACAGGGTGTTCAGGAAGCGGAAGCTGTTTTTAGTGACCAGCGTGCGGCCATCCAGTCCCATACCCGCCAGGGATTCTGTTGCCCAGATTGGGTCACCGGAGAACAGTTCGTCATACTCAGGTGTGCGCAAGAAACGCACCATTCGCAGTTTCATGATCAGATGGTCGATCAATTCCTGTGCTTCGATTTCTGTTAATTTACCTGCTTGCAGGTCACGTTCGATGTAGATATCCAGAAAGCTGGAAACGCGACCGAAAGACATTGCTGCGCCATTTTGAGATTTAACTGCTGCCAGATAAGCGAAATAAGTCCACTGTATTGCTTCCTTAGCATCAGTAGCGGGGCCAGAAATATCATAGCCGTATTTGGCCGCCATTTCTTTAATCTGGCCCAGAGCACGATGCTGTTCAGCAATCTCTTCACGCAACTGGATGGTCATCTCCAGATCTTCACCGCGTTCCAGTTTTTCTTGCAATGAATTAAATTGGGCTAATTTATCGTCACGCAAGAAATCGATGCCGTAGACTGTAACACGGCGGTAATCACCAATAATGCGACCGCGGCCATAGGCATCAGGCAGACCTGTTAAAACGCCAGATTTGCGGCATTTCAGAATATCGGGTGTGTAAACATCAAAAACACCCTGATTATGTGTTTTGCGGTATTCAGTGAAAATTTGTTTTAAGTTAGGATCGAGTTCACGGCCATAAACTTTACATGATCCTTCTACCATTTTTATACCGCCAAAGGGGATCAGGGCACGTTTTAGAGGCGCTTCCGTTTGCAGGCCAACGATGGTTTCCAGATCTTTTTCAATGTAACCCGCATCATGGGAAGTAATGGTAGCAGCGACATCAGTGTCAAAATCAACCGGTGCATGAGTACGGTTTTCGATTTTGATACCTTCCATGACTTTTTCCCACAAAGCATCGGTTGCTTTGGTAGAGCTTGCGAGGAAAGATTCATCACCCTCATATGGTGTATAGTTTTTCTGGATGAAATCACGAATATTGACTTCGTTTTGCCAGTCACCCTGATTAAAACCTTGCCATGCTACAGAGAATTTTTCATTTAACTCAGTCATGATACGTCTACCTTATTTGATAATCGAACTTTTGAAAAATCAGGCGAGGGAGCTAATTAATATTTTTGCTCGCTACGCAGATAAATTAACCAGTAAGTCAAACCCACTAAAACTGCGCCACCGATAATGTTACCAATAGTGACTGGAATTAAATTGTTAGTGATAAAGTGTGAAATAGTGAGTTGAGAAAATTGTTCAGGCGTTGCTCCGACATTGCTCCAGAATTCGGTTGGTGCGAAATTCTTAATAACAATACCTAGCGGAATTAAAAACATGTTAGCAATACTGTGCTCGAAACCGCTGGCAACAAACATGCCTACGGGTAAAATCATGGCAAATATTTTGTCCAGTAAGCTACGTCCGGCATAACTCATCCAAACGGCGAGACAAACCATTAAGTTGGCAAGAATGCCTAAGAATACAGCTTCAATAAAAGTATGATGCACTTTATGATCAGCAGCTTGTAATACATTCAGGCCCCATAATCCGTTAGCAACACGATATTGACCAGCAAACCAGATAATAGCGACAAAAAATAACGCGCCAATTAAATTACCAAAATAAACGTTAATCCAGTTTTTAAACATTTGATGCCAGGTTATACGCCCGGTTGCTTTGGAAATAATCGTCAGTACGGTGGAAGTAAATAAATCTGCGCCACAAACCACAACTAACATTAACCCCAGTGAGAAACAGATTCCGCCGACTAATTTAGCTAACCCATAAGGGACAGATTCAGTTCCTGTGGTAGCGGTAATGTAAAAAACAAAGGCAATAGAAATAAAAAAACCGGCAGTTATTGCTGATATATAGGTGATTGCAGGATGTTTGGTGGTTTTATAAACACCAACATCATCAGCGAATTTTGCTATTACCGCAGGCGATAATAAATTAAAAGGGGTGTCAGCTTTCATACTAACATTCTCTTTATGATTGATTAGTTATGGTACGTAACGATAATAACAAAGGCATGAGGATGTAAACTTGATATAGATCATAATCCTCAGAGAGTGAACGTTGTTTTGGGGGACGAATTGGTTTAAATTTCAGTTAATTTATTGATTTTTATAAAATAAAAAAATTTTAAAAATTATTGAATTTTTTTATTCAACCACTAGAGGAAAGTTTGGTAAGTAAAATAACAGGTTAAATTGTTATTTATTTGTTGTTTTAAATAAATTGAATTTAACCTGTATTTTACCTTCAATGAAAAATTGTCTTTTCTACAATTTTATTTTGCGTTCCAGAAATCACGTTTTGCTTTTTGCAGTTTCTCATAAGTGGCTAATAAAGCCTGATGAGCGGATAGTGATTTTAAATCTGCATCGACTGACCACAAGCCGTAAAAACAATTTTCACCAGAAATAGCCGCTGAAGCTGCTTCAACCGCATCCTGTCCGTACATTTTTACGAATGCTTGGTAATATTGTGCCGGCTTTTTATCTGCTTCCTGAGCAAGTAAAAGCAGTGTTTGCAGACAGCGATAATAGTTAGCTCGTTCGGTAGTGAAGACTGAGGCGTTAAAATCCTGAGTCCATTCTACCCAAATCAGCGCTTGTTCCAGATCACCGCCCGCCAATGCCAACATGGATTTCAGTTCACCGATACGTAAATTGCTCCAGCCATTATCTTTACCAACCGCAATGCCAAGCAATTCACGAACTCGGGTAAAATCATCCAGACCTTCTTCATCTAATTGCTCAAGCAGTGCCAGATATTCTTCAGGCTGCCATTGGCTATCCGGTAGCGCTAATAAAGTTTCCCGCAGATGAATTCCCATGGTGTTATTGGCGATATGTAAATCTTCCACAGGATAAATATCGGACATACCTGGAACCAAAATACGGCAGGCATAAACACTGAGGTGTTCGTAGTCAGCAATATAAACTTCAGCATCCAGTTGCTTGAAAATAGCCATTAAAGTAACAAATTCTTCTTCTGTCGTGCCGCTGAAACTCCAGTCAGCAAACTCATAATCAGCGTCTTGTTTGAATAAATCCCAACTGATCAAACCACTCGAATCAATAAAATGCGTTTCTAGATTGGTATGTTCTGCAACTTCTTCATTATCGAAAGTCGGCGCATTGAACACATCCAGATCTTTCAGGCTGCGACCTTGCAACAGCTCGGTAACAGTACGTTCCAGTGCTACGCCAAAATCAGGGTGAGCACCAAATGAAGCGAAACAAGTCCCATTATTAGGATTAAACAGAACCACGCAAATCACCGGGAACTGTCCACCCAGAGAGGCGTCATAACAATAGAGTGGGAAACCTTCATCCTGTAATGTGTTGACCGCTGCAACCACGCCCGGATAACGATTCATCACTTCCTGTGGAATTTCTGGCAGGCTGATGCCTTCTGCAATAATCCGGTTTTTGACATAGCGCTCAAAAACTTCGGATAACCCCTGAACTCTGGCTTCATTAACCGTGTTACCTGCTGACATACCATTGGAAACATAAAGATTGCCAATAATATTCATGGGAATATAGACCGTATGCTGATCAGATTGACGGGTAAATGGCAATGAACAGATACCACGCTCTTCATTACCTGATTGCAAATCGACTAATTGACTTGCACATAAATCATTCTCTGGATCGTAAAATTGACGTAACCGGGCATCCAAAATACCTTCTGGCAAGGAATCATCTTCGGGTAAAGCAAACCATTTTTCATTGGGATAGTGGACAAAATCACCGTTAGCGATAGCGTGTCCTAAATAGAAATCAGCAAAAAAATAGTTGGTTGACAAACGTTCAAAATATTCCCCTAAAGCAGAAGCTAAAGCGGCTTTTTTACTTGCCCCTTTACCGTTGGTAAAACATAAAGGGCAATCGCGGTCACGGATATGAACTGACCAGACATGAGGAACCGGGTTCAGCCAAGAGGCTTCTTCGATATTAAAACCAAGATGTTGCAGTTTTTGCTGAAAGCTATTGATTGAATCTTCCAGTGCGGCATCTTTGCCGGGAATAAAGGTTTGCATCATGGTATTCACTTATGAGAGCTCATTACGGGGGCTCATCATACGAGTTTTTTTTCGGTAGCTAAAGTCTGGTATGCATCACAGATTTATTGATATCATTATTCATAATCAGATGGGATATTTTTCATTAAGGAAATCAGTATGAAAAAGATGAAACACACAGCTTTAGCCAGTTTATTGGCATTAATCAGCGGTTCTGCTGTTGCTTTGCCAAATATTACACTTTTGGCTACCGGAGGAACGATTGCAGGTGGGGGCGAATCTGCAACTGAATCCAACTATGTTGCGGGAAAAGTGGGTATTGATGTATTAGTCAACGCTGTTCCTGATATCAAAGATATCGCTAACCTGAAAGGTGAGCAGGTGGTGAGCATTGGTTCGCAGGATATGAATGATCAGGTATGGCTGACTCTGGCGAAAAAAATCAATGCTGATTGTGACAAGACCGATGGCTTTGTTATCACACACGGCACAGACACGATGGAAGAAACGGCTTACTTCCTCGATCTAACGACTCAATGCCAGAAACCGATAGTCATGGTTGGGGCAATGCGTCCGTCTACAGCGATGGGCGCTGATGGCCCGTTAAATCTGTATAACGCGGTAGTGGTTGCAGGGGACAAAGCATCGGCCAAACGTGGCGTGTTGATGGCAATGAATGATGCGGTTATCAGCGGGCGTACCGTGGTAAAAATGAGCACTACTGAAGTTCAGGCATTCCAGCCGATTAATGCTGGTGCTGAAGGTTTTATCCATAACGGCAAAGTTAATTATTACGCTGAAGCTAAACCGAGAGCGGGCAAGGCTATTTTTGATGTCAGCAAACTGGATAAGTTGCCAAAAGTAGGCATTGTTTATAACTATGCGAATGCTTCTGATCTGCCAGCGAAAGCGCTGTTGAGTGATGGTTATCAAGGGATCATCAGCGCCGGGGTTGGCAACGGTAATATGTACAAAACGGTTTTCGATACTTTGGCCCAGGCCGCTAAAGATGGCGTTGTGGTTGTGAGAGCAAGTCGTGTACCGGTGGGTTATGTGACTCAGAATGCGGAAGTGGATGATAGCAAATATGGTTTTGTGGCATCTGAACGTTTGAATCCGCAAAAAGCCAGAGTGCTTTTACAATTAGCGCTGACTAAAACCCATGATCCAGCGAAAATTCACGAGATGTTTGTTAAATATTGAATGAATTCTGGGATAACAGAAGGGCGCATGAGTGTGTGAAATGCGCCCTGATATTTCTTGCTTGAATAATTGCTTAACAGCGGTAGTGTTCTGTCCAAAAGTGGTTAAGATATTACTCGTACGGAAATTTACCGTACGATTTTAGCGAAAAACGCCGTAAACCCTTGCCCAGTGCGGGCGGGGATATAAGGCGAAAAGCCCGTGGGGCTTTCAAGAACACTCAGGCGTTGACTGACTCTGAACGTAGGCTCTGAGTGTTTCGAGCGT
>NZ_RCWA01000055.1 GCF_018448905.1 Photorhabdus heterorhabditis
GAGGTATAGGTGCTATGATAGGCATCACTCAGTCCGTGTTGGGGTTTGGGATTTTTCGCAATTGATCAGATCGCAAAAATCGGACTGAGTTCCCTCCAAGTGATCTATTATTTTGAAAAGTTATTTACTTACTATCAGCAAGAATCACGTAAACTGGGATATTATTACCCGGAACAGTTTTCCAAATTCCAATATGGCAAAATTAATTTATTCGAGCAGTTTCACAAAAATATATGGATATCTGTTTTTGCCCGATAATGGGAAGCTAATCCGGAAAAGCAGATTAAAGCACGGCAAAAAATCATGCGATATCTATCAATATTTTAATACTTAAGTCCCACATATAACTGTAACTTAACGGTAAAATGAACGGATATTACATCCGCTCAGTCACCATAGCTAACGCCTGCTCCACAACAGAAATATTTGCCCCCGGTTTGTGGGCATTCTCACTAAGATGACGACGCCACTGACGCGCCCCCGGAATCCCCTGAAAAATACCCAAAATATGGCGAGTAATATGACCTAAATATGTCCCTTGTGAAAGTTCTCGCTCTATATAAGGATAAAGCGCTTTGACTACCGCAACGGTATCAACTACCGGAATTGCAGCATCAAATAATTCATGATCAACCTGTGCCAAAATAGCCGGATTCTGGTACGCCTCACGCCCAACCATAACACCATCCACATGTTGCAAATGCTGTTTCGCTTCTTCCAGCGATTTAATACCGCCATTAATAGCAATCGTTAATTGAGGAAAATCCTTTTTCAATTGATAAACTCGCGGATAATCCAGCGGTGGAATCTCACGGTTTTCTTTTGGACTCAGACCAGAAAGCCAGGCTTTGCGGGCATGAATGGTAAATATATTGCAACCACTATGCTGCACAACGGTATCAATAAAATCACACAGGAATTCATAGCTGTTCTGTTCATCAATACCAATACGGGTTTTAACAGTCACCGGCACACTGACCACATCCTGCATTGCCTTGACACAATCAGCAACCCCTTTAGCCTCTGCCATCAAGCAAGCACCAAAGCGACCATTTTGTACCCGATCAGAAGGACAACCCACATTCAGGTTAATTTCATCATAGCCGCGCTCCTGAGCAATTTTCGCACAATGCGCCAATGCCTGCGGATCACTGCCACCCAGTTGCAATGCCACCGGATGCTCTTCTTCACTATATGCCAGATAATTGCCTTTGCCATGAATAATCGCGCCAGTTGTCACCATTTCGGTATACAACAGAGTTTGTTTACTCAACAAACGATGGAAATAACGGCAGTGACGATCTGTCCAATCCAGCATCGGGGCGACGGAGAACCGACCTTGCCATAACTTATTGGAAATATTGGTTTCTCCGTTCTTTTCAATTTCTTTACTTTCGTACATTTTTACTAATTTTACTCTGCCAGCTCCCCAAATATCATAGGGAACCAGACGCGGAAATAGTGGAAATATCACCTACTATAACATAGATGCCGATAGTATTAGCAGGCATCATTGCACTGTTGGGGCTAAAGTGGATGGAAAATATATTTATCTGGAGAATCACATCTCTATTTTGTGAAATAAAATAACAAACTATCCTTCCAGATGTTTAGCATCATATAAGGCTATTAAAATTGTTAGGGAATTTTAATTATATACCCGTCATCTTTCAAGTTGCTTCTTTGTTGGCTGCGTTCACTTACCCCAGTCACATAGTTATCTATGCTCCTGGGGATGCGTTCTCTTGCTGCCGCGATGCATCTTGAAATCCATAGGGTATACATGCAAATATGATAAAATATTTACATGTATATTTATCAATTAATCCAATCGTACTCAATTAATTATATTCTTGAGTGACTCAATTAGACCCAATATCATCATGCCCTTCTTCAAATTCCCATTGAATATTATATTTGTCTATAAAATAAAAATACCTGATCTTTCCTATAATCTTACAGGTTTCTTGTTTTAGATCAGTATTTTTTTCATCTTCCTCATTAAAGAACATAAACTCATCACTAGTGATTTCATCTATCTTATATGCTTTATATAATGGTGATGAATTTATCAATCTGACATCAGGAAAATTTTTTACGTGCTCAAATACACTATCTATATTTTGTACTCTAAAACAAATATGTCCAACACCACCAATGTCATTAGCCTCTTTTAACTCAATCCTTTTTATTCCGGTTGGATTGTGATATTCCATCAGTTCAATAAAAACCCCAGTCCCAGGAATTTCCAGGAATGCTATTGATACATCCACCTGATCAGCGTTATCAATGAAACCAGCCGCTTTTGAAAAGCCACTATTTTTAAAATGAGGAAATAATTGCTTTGGTATCGCCCCAAATAAATTACTATATAAATCAATTGCTTCCTGAATATCATCTACGACGATATTAATATGACCTAATCCTTTAAAGTTTATCATTACTTTTTTCTCCGCTAGTTTATATTAATCTTCTGTTTATATAACGTACAATTTGGTTTGAAATGAGAGAATAAAAAATTATTAAAACAGAATTAGTAACCATATTGGTTAAAGTAAGACTATATATTATATCAGAATACATTTCATTAAAAGCCAAATAATCAGTTATGGTTGTATATACCACAACAACTACTACAAATGAGAGTATTGATGATGTTATAAAAGACAATTTCTTATTTCTGTAGAAATAAGAAAATATTATAGAATTTAAAACAAATGCTACGAATGAACCAAATATATTAGCAACAAACAAATTAGAAATTGGATTAAAAGTATTATAATAATCCATACTCCCCTCAAAAACATCAGGATAAGGCATCGAAATTACAATATTTGTGATCAAAATCATAATTAAATTAGTGATTGCCTCTAATGCTATAATGAGTAGGACTGTTTTTCTTGCATTAAAGCTGGAGAAAATATCTACCATGGAGAAACATAACATGTAAGTAACCGTGGAAGGGATTATTACATAATCACCAACACTCACTAACCTGTAAGCAATCAAATGTGAAGTAATTGACAAACAAATAAATAATGAAGCAAAAACAATATTATAAAATTCAGATCTATTTCTGGTTCCCAATCGATTATAAGTCATCTTTCTTTATTTCCATTTTAATATTATCCAAGAACTCTTTCTCTGTACAATTTCCATCATTGAACAATTTTAAGAAAACATCATAATAAGTAAGATATTTTACCATCAATAATTTGTCACTCGTTGCCAAATTATTGTAATAGCTATCTGCAAAACTTCTTAATTCCATTGACGAGTTTATATCATGCTTATTAATATGGTAAGAAACAAAGAAATTTCCTGAAAATAATTTCAAACTGTCAATCTTTACGTGCAAACTTTCTTCTTTCAATAAATCCTTCAAATAATAAAAATAATCAATTACTCTGCGAAAAATCGACATTATAAATCCTCCATTCACAAATAGTATAGACATTTCTTTGATCATATAAATCCTTACTTTCCAAAACCTTGCAATAATCTTCTGTTACATATAAATACTCATGAAAAAATACAGATTCAATCTCGAATTCCTTTGAGCAACAAACAGCTATCTTATTCTTCTCAATTTGTTTCGCAAAAGGTCTATTACCCAGGAACCGGGCTGTAAGCAAATATTGAGTATCTTCTCCTAACTCTTGTCCTCTGATGTATAATCCGAGAGAAAAATAGTTATCTATCAGAGGGACCTTATATATCTCAGGGTTACGAAAATTTCCTTTACCACTAATCAACCATTCTGGATTCAAATTTAACCCTTCCGCGATCCTGTTCGAGAGCTTTGACTCATCAAGATTATTTCTAATAATGTAGTTTAATGATTGCTGAGCCAATCGGCAGCGCTTTGCTGCTTCCGCCTGAGAAATATCCAGCTTATATAGTACAAATTTCAATCTATCTGCAAGATTTTTCATATATTAATATTATCTTATTGATTTTTAATATTTTTATAGATTTATTATTGATAAATCCTTTCCCTGTATATGGCTATACTTACAACTAGTATTATGCAATACCTTAATAACTCCAGATTATAACTAACATTATGAAAAATTTATCTATTTTTTAGCAATTTATACGTTAATTTCTCCATGAGAACTACAAATTTGTTATTAAAATACAAAATACTTGTTGAAAATTCATGTGTGAGTAGTTACATTAAACTTATTGAGATTTTATAAAATTTTCTTAAGTATATTTGTAGGTTATTTTTCGTATTATATTTATTTGAAATAGCTATATTTTTTAAATTTGGGGTTATTACAGCTGAAAACTCACCTTAACCATACACAGATAACCAGTCTTACTGGCTATGGAAGTGAATTAATTGTACAAATACTTATATAATTTTGGAGAATTATTGTGGACAAAAAAGATTGGCATCCCGCTGATATTATTGCCGCTTTAAAAAAGCAAGGAACAACCCTCTCAGCCGTATCTCGCAAAGCAGGGTTAGCATCATCCACACTGAGTAATGCATTACACCGCCAATGGCCAAAAGGAGAAGCAATAATCGCCACAAATTTGGGGTTGCTTCCCTCCGAAATATGGCCTTCTCGTTACAAAAATAAAACGAATAGTGTGAACAAATTACTTTAAGAGGGAAGTATAACGAGAAAAATAGAAATGAATCAGCGTGTTTTTCATCATCTACATTAATAGTGAAGGAAGGGCTATTGATTAAAGAAAATAAAATTAATCTATAGCAGATAATTGACAATTAAAGTTTTATATCCCCCAGAAAACTACACGATTAATTTTGGGGGAAACTCAGATTTTATTCTATCACTCCGGCAGTTCAGGCCAATCCATTTCCTGTGAAATATCTATCCGATTAAGCATCACTCTGCATTCCTTCCATGTCAATAAAGCCAATTTCTCTTCTTCCGTGGCAATATCTAAATCGATAGCATCCTGTAATAATGCGATTTTATTTGTTGCCTCGGCCATTAATTGCTGTTTTTTGAGTTTAGCATAAGGCTTTAAAATCATTTTTATTACTCATAAGTTCTCCCTTAAGGAAAAACCAATGCTTTCATTAAACAAAACCCTGAGTTAATAAGGATAAAAATAAAATATCCACCTTATCATCGAATATTATTTTTAGATTTCATTTCAATCACAGACTCTTTCTAATAAAGGACGATGAAAGATTTTTATAACTAAATACGATTAATCATTTTAATATAGTTTATGAAAAAAATATCTTCCATTGAAACCAAAATATATCCAAACTACCTATTTACATTCAACGTTCGCTCCTCCTACCTTCTAGCGATTTTTCTGTTTCAGCGTAAATATGTTGGCATAAGTAATCATTCTCATACTGCAATGATATAAAATTATTTTTTAATCAAAATTAAAAATTTAAAACTCCAATAACACAAGTAAACTTTACAAACTCATAAAAATACTCTTAAGTATTTATTAACCTGAACTATCCAGAAATAGGTCTATTCTTAAATATGTAGATAGCTCGATTATTAATACTTATAAGCCTACTTTAAGTAAGGGAGAATTGTATGCCATCAAGAAGAGACGTCATGGTTGGAGGGTTAAGTCTTGCTGCTGCCGGTATTCTATCCACGGTATCTTCAACCAACGCTGCAACTGCTAATATAAAACTGCAAGAAGCTTATAAAGCAAGTAATACAGAAAAAGCACTTGATATTATTAGTCTTTATGATTTAGAAGAAGAAGCTCGTAAATTGATCCCTGCTTCTCATTTTGGTTATATTAGCAGTGGTTCAGGTGATGAATGGACTTTACGTGAAAACACGAGAGCCTTTGATAATTACCAAATTATTCCGCGCTATCTCGCAGGAGTAAAAGATCCTGACACAACAACCGAATTACTCGGCAGCAAAGTGGATATACCTATTTTCGTTCCTCCAATGGCAGCACATGGGCTGGCTCATATTACCGCGGAATTGGGAACAGCTAAAGGAGCCGCCGATGCTGGTGCACTGTTTACTGCACAAACGCTGTCTAATTCATCTCTTGATGAGATAGCCAAGATAAGTAATGGCCCCAAATGGTTCCAAATTTATTTTACCAAAGATATGGGCATTAACCGTGAACTGATACACCGGGCTAAAGCTATGGGCGCCACTGCAATAGTATTTACGGTTGATTTAGAATGGAATGGTAACAGGGAGGCCGATAAACGTAATAAATTTGTCTTCCCAAATTCACTTCCGTTTCCTAACATCCCTAATGCTCCTGTTGGTGCAACATTAAAAGAGATTTCTTCCATATTTAAACGGGATCTTGATTTCAAAGATCTAGAGTTTCTTGCCAAAGAATCGGGCCTTCCAATTATCGTAAAAGGTATTCAATCTGCCGAAAACGCTAAAGAATGTGTTGACTACGGAGCCTCGGCTATTCAGGTATCTAACCACGGTGGCCGACAGTTGGATACTGTCCCGGCAGCAATCACTTCATTACCAGGCATTGTTGAAGCTGTTGGGTCTAAAATTCCGGTCTATTTAGATGGAGGTATCCGCCGCGGCGTTCATGTATTTAAAGCTCTCGCATTAGGTGCTAAAGCTGTCGCTATCGGCAGACCAATTTTATATGGACTCGCATTAGGCGGAGCGCTAGGCGTTACATCCGTTTTAAATCTACTTAAGGATGAACTCAAACTTAGTATGAAACTGGCGGGATGTGCAGCCATTAAAGATATCGAGAAAAAATTTATCAGTCTAATTTAGCTCTTAACTAACTGATAAAAAACTCAGCCCCGTTTCATTTGAAATATGTAATTTCAGGAAATGGGGCAAATTACATTACATTTATAAACGATGGATCTTATAATGAAAAAATCTTTTATTTTACTTGCTGCTACCCTCTTTACATCTGGAGTTCAAGCTGCGGAATATGTCATTGATCCTAATCACACCAACGCCCGTTTTCAGATAGATCACTTCGCTACTACCACTAACCACGGTGGTTTTTATAATTTAGAAGGTAAAATAGAATTCTCACCAGCAGAAAAAAGAGGTATCGTCGATATATCCATTCCAATAAAAAATATCAATAGCGGTTCAACATCATTTGATAATCATTTAAAAAGCACTGATTTATTTGATGAAGTAAAATATCCAGTCATTCGTTTTGTTTCAACAAAATGGAATTTCGAAGGAGATAAAGTTAAAAGTGTTGATGGAAATCTCATATTAATGGGTCAAACACACCCTATTACCCTGAATGCAACAAAGTTCAACTGTTACCAAAGCCCAATTCTTAAGGTGGAAGTTTGTGGTGGAGATTTCCAGGCTCAATTAGACCGCACTCAATGGGGAATGAATTACCAGGTTAAAGAAGGCATTAGCAAACAAGTCGATTTGTATATTCAAGTCGAAGCTGCAAAAAAATAATGGGTGATTATCTTCTATATTAATTATTTATTCCCCCTTAAAGTTTCCTTTAAGGGGGAATGTTTCATATATACCCAATGGATTTCAAGATGGATCGCGACGGCAAGGGAGCAAATCCCCGGGAGCATAGATAACTATGTCATAGAGAACTATGTGACCGGGGTGAGTGAGTGCAGCCAACAAAGAGGCAACTTGAAAGATAACGGGTATAAATATTAATGCAGTACACGAGATGCAAGTGACTCATCGATATCTATCTCATAAATTTTCTGTTCTTCTATTCTACTACGTAAAGCGTCTTCAACTAATGTAGAGAAACCGGTCATCATTTGGCGTTCCATAATAATGCCTTTTGGTTCAGGCCATGGAAGATTAGCGATTGGCCAATCGCAATACAATTTATAATAATTAAATTGCTCTAACTTCCCTTTAGCTCTATCAAAATCATTATTCCAGTAAGCATTTCCCAATTGAAAGTTTATATAAAAATCATCAAAGCTACCGAAAATCTCATAAACATAATCAGCGGTTTTCAGCATATTTTTCCATGCCATTTCTTCACTGATATAACCAGCACAAAAGCAGTTACGACTTAAAACGATTGCAAGCCATAAATCGAATCCCCACACCAATGCCGGTGGACGCCCATTAACAGACTGAGAACATTTACGAATATAGTCAGGTGTTACCTCAGCTAATTTAGCAAGAATTTTAAATATTTTTCCATCACTAAGAGCAGTATCAACAACAAAATGTTTTGAATGTATCCCATCCCATAAGGTGGTTATCATTTTCATATAACCTTCTTCATCAATAATTCCCCAGTCGCTATATAATTGGGATTGATGTTCCTGGGCAGCTGATAATGGTAACAGATAATAACAATAATCGTCATGAACAACACGTGACTGTAAAGGATAATGTTCCAAAGTTTCACTCCAAAAACCGAACCAATAGTCACTGACAATATTCAACCGCAATGCCTGACGCTTCTCTTCCGGTAAAAGAGATAAACCCGCTTGTTGATAGTAACGCCGTTGCTCCCATTCAGGACGTTTAATAATACGATAAATAATGACAGACAGTAACATTACTACCAATAATGCTACACTTCCTACCTTAGCCAAAAGTAAATAGTCTTCATCTGGAAAAGATACATCACCTATTATTAATAATATAATTGCTACAGATAATATAATCCCCATACATATCGCAATCAAAAATAGAATATTAATGACTGAATATAAAAAACGCATAAAAGGAGATTTTCTTCTCTCACAGATAATATTCTTTATTATCTGATAACCTTTAACAGGGAACTGTCTGTAATGAGGCTGATTTTGTAAAAGGTTTTTCATCACAAATGATTCCTTTTCGGAAATTACCTGTCATACATGATAATTCTTATCTGTGTTATCACAAACTTCAAAGAAACATTATTTTTGTGGCTAAGTACCAATTTAACCAAATTAACTCTATCAGGGGACAATCTCGATGAACTTTTCTGGATAATATTTTCTATCGTAGAAACATGATAACATCACAACATTGTCATCATGCTGGTTGTAAGGGGCGCAATGGAACTCGTTAATCAAAAAAAGTTAATGGAACAGGCGGAAGCTATTTGCCAGGCTCGGGGAGTCCGCTTTACCCCACAGAGGCTTGAAGTTTTACGTCTGATTTCAGAGCAACCTGGAGCAATCAGTGCTTATGATTTGCTGGATTTATTGCGAGCAGCAGAACCACAAGCTAAACCCCCAACCGTCTACCGAGCACTGGAATTTCTGCTAGAACAGGGATTTATTCATAAAATAGAATCTACCAACAGTTATGTGCTGTGCCACCATATTGAACAACCAAGCCACACCTCAGCGATGTTTATTTGTGACCGCTGCGGCTCGGTTTCAGAACGGGATGGCGGTGCCGTTGAATCTGCTATTCAACAATTAGCAAAAACTGCCGGATTCAGTTTACGTCATACAGTAATTGAAGCTCACGGATTGTGTTCACCTTGTGAAGAGATTGAATCTTGCTCTGAACGGGATGAATGCCAACATGACCACAGCATTGAGGTAAAAAAGAAATAAGCAGTCAGTACTTATCCCAATAGGCTACTTTATTTGCCACTGGTTGCAAAAAAATGAACCCGGGCAATACTCAGACAAAAGCTTTAGTTTTTGCATGCACTTTAATACGGTCAGAAAGGTGAACGAAGCGAGTCATCCTCGCATATTATTACTATGTGTACACTCCAATTGTGTACGCTCCATTCTACTGTGCTGTCTGTATTCACTGTTCATTCACAAGAACAGCCGCAATAATTACACCTACTGAGTTAGACTCTTAATTTTGCTACAAATCAGCTATCAGGATAAAAAGACAACCGCAGAATCACGTTTAAGACAATCGTAATGATACATTCAATAACATGATTCTGCCGGAATATTACAATGTCCTGATCATCACTCAAAAAACAGTGACTTAATATATTACTATCAGATCCAGCCACAGCTACGAATCACTCCGACCGCCAACCCTTCGATTGTTAAGTTTTGATCACGTAGATCAACAACTATTGGTTTAAACTCTGAGTTTTCTGCCAGCAATTCAACTTTATTCCCAGTCTGTCTAAAACGTTTTACCGTTACTTCATCTTCAATACGGGCAACAATAACCTGCCCATTACGAACATCCTGTGTTTTATGCACAGCCAGCAGGTCACCATCCATAATTCCAATATCTTTCATAGACATTCCGCTGACTCTTAACAGGAAATCTGCATTTGGTTTAAACAATGCAGGATCAACCTGATAATGGCTTTCAATATGCTCCTGTGCCAGCAGTGGTTCACCTGCGGCAACACGACCAATCAACGGTAAACCAGATTCTTCAAGCAGCAAACGGATACCCCTGGACGCCCCGGCAACAATCTCTATCACCCCTTTACGAGCCAGCGCTTTTAAATGCTCTTCAGCCGCATTCGGTGAACGAAAGCCAAGATGTGATGCAATTTCAGCGCGCGTTGGCGGCATACCCGTTTGCGAAATGTGGTCACGCACTAAGTCATAAACTTGTTGCTGCCTTGCAGTAAGTGCTTTCACTTCGCCCCCTGTTTGTTTATACAGTCAAACTGTGAGTATATACAGGTAAATAGCAATTGGGAACCTGTCAGGACAGAAAATCAGCCAATTATAATACATTGATCGATGATTAATCGAAATTAACCCATGAAAAACTGCCAAAGAACTGTACTCCAGATAATTAATGCCAGAATAATCGTCAAAAAGACTGCCGCAGAACCCATATCTTTCGCCCGACCGGATAGCTCATGGAACTCACTGCCAATACGATCAACAATCGCCTCAATAGCACTGTTCAGAATTTCCATAATCAAGACCAACATAATTGAACCAATCAGTAAAATACGTTCAATTACGCTGACATCCAGATAAAAGGCAACAATCAGAGCCAATATTGCTACGATTATTTCCTCCCGGAAAGCAGCTTCATTCTGCCATGCAGCCTTAATACCTTTCACCGAATATCTTGTTGCTTTAATAATACGGGTCAGTCCCACGGATTGATTTTTCATAAATTGCTCACATCCTATATGAAGTTGTTTGCCACTTTTCATGTTTATTATTGTCTTAACTCAACAGATCTCAACAACTGTTTCTGGTATGCTTGCGACCTATTGCTAACAAGAGGCTTTAGTTATTTATGTCAGGTTGGCGTAAAATATATTATAAATTATTGAATTTACCACTAAAAATACTGGTAAAGAGCAAACTTATTCCTACAGATCCCATCACTGAATTGCGGCTCGATACTACACGTCCAATCTTGTACGTGTTGCCGTATCACTCCAAAGCAGACTTACTGACATTACGTCAGCAATGCCTGGAGCAGGATCTGCCAGACCCTTTAAATCCACTGGAGGTAGGTGACACTGAACTTCCCGGTTATGTTTTTATTGATAATGGCCCACGCGTATTCCGTTATTACGCACCAAAGCAAGAATCTGTAAAAATTTTCCATGATTATCTGGATTTGCATCGCAATAATCCAAACCTGGATATTCAGATGCTGCCAGTTTCTGTCATGTTTGGCCGTTCACCCGGACGTGAAGGGCAAAGCACCCCATATCTACGGTTACTGAATGGTATCCAGAAATTCTTTGCCATTCTCTGGCTGGGCCGGGATAGTTTTGTACGTTTTTCCAATACAGTATCTCTGCGCTATATGGCGACTGAGCATGGTACTGACAAGACGATTGCCCATAAACTGGCTCGTGTGGCACGGATGCACTATTCTCGTCAGCGTCTGGCGGCAGTAGGTCCGCGCCTACCTGTTCGTCAAGAGCTGTTTAATAAGTTATTGGCGTCGAAAGCAATAGAAAAAGCCGTCTCCGATGAGGTTCGTACCAAGAAAATCTCACATGAGAAAGCTCAACAGAATGCTATCAACATCATGGAAGAGATTGCTGCTAATTTTTCTTATGAAACTCTACGACTGTCAGGACGCGTACTTGGTTGGACCTGGAACCGTCTGTATCAGGGGATCAACGTTCACAATGCTGAGCGGGTCCGTCGTCTGGCACAGGACGGTCACGAGCTGGTTTATGCTCCTTGCCATCGTAGCCATATGGATTATCTGCTACTTTCCTATGTACTCTATCATCAAGGCTTGGTGCCGCCCCATATCGCCGCAGGCATCAACCTGAATTTCTGGCCGGCAGGACCGATATTCCGCCGTTTGGGTGCATTCTTTATCCGTCGTACTTTCAAAGGTAACAAACTCTACTCCACGATATTCCGTGAATATCTGGGTGAGTTATTTGCACGCGGTTATTCTGTCGAATACTTTATGGAAGGCGGTCGTTCCCGAACTGGTCGTTTGCTCGATCCCAAAACGGGCACCCTGACCATGACGTTACAAGCATTGTTGAGAGGTGAATCACGTCCAATCACGATCATTCCAATTTATATTGGTTACGAGCATGTGATGGAAGTTGCTACCTACGCGAAAGAACTGCGTGGCGCAACTAAAGAAAAAGAAGGCTTTTTCCAGATGATACGTGGTTTACGTAAACTTCGTAATCTGGGACAAGGCTATGTGAACTTTGGCGAACCTATTCCACTGATCCAATACCTTAATTACCATGTCCCTGACTGGCGTGACTCTATTGATCCAATAGAATTCCAGCGTCCAGAATGGGTTGCCCCAACAGTCGGCAAACTGGCCGGGGAAATTATGGTGAACATCAACAATGCTGCTGCCGCTAATGCAATCAACCTGTGCGCAACTGCTCTTCTGTCATCACGTCAGCGAGCACTTACTCGTGAGCAATTAATTGAGCAACTGGATTGTTATATACAACTCATGCGGAATGCGCCTTATACTGCGGATGTCACGGTACCCAATAAAACCGCAGAAGAGTTGTTAGAACACGCTCTGCAAATGGATAAGTTCGAGGTAGACAAAGATAGTATGGGCGATATCATCACTCTGCCACGAGACCGTGCAGTTTTGATGACCTACTACCGCAACAATATTCAGCACTTATTGGTACTGCCATCACTGATTGCCAGCATCGTCATTCATCATCGCCGTATCAGCCGCGAGGAGTTGCTAAGCCAAGTAGCAATCATTTATCCACTCCTCAAAGCAGAGTTGTTTATGCGTTACAACAAAGCAGATCTGCAAGAAGTAGTTAATACTCTGATTAATGAACTTACCCGCCAGTGCCTTATCTGCAACAAAGAGCAAGGTATGCTGGTACTGAACCCAGCACGTATCCGCTCATTGCAATTACTGGCGGCAGGTGTTCGTGAAACATTACAACGTTATGCTATTACCCTTTCTTTACTGAATGCCAATCCGGAAATCAGCCGGGGTATGCTAGAAAAAGAGAGTCGGATGCTGGCGCAACGTCTGTCTGTATTGCATGGTATTAACGCCCCTGAATTCTTCGATAAAGCGGTATTTACAACTTCGGTAAATACACTGCGTGAAGAAAGCTATATCAGTGATAGTGGTGATGTGATCACTGCTAATACTCAGGAATTGTATCAGGTATTGAGTGAACTGATGTCACCAGAAGTTCGTCTTACTATTGAGAGTGTCAGTTTGCCAGCAGAGCACAACGATACTGAAGAAATAACTAAAGAAGTGTAATTTTGGGAATACTGGTGATAATGGGGGTTTTCCATTATCACCAGATATATACCCAATAGATTTCAAGATGGATCGCAACGGCAAGGGAACGCATCCCCAGGAGCATAGATAACTCTGTGACTGGGGTAAGTGAACGCAGCCAACCAAGAGGCAACTTGAAAGATAACAGGTATATCAGACGTAACTGAAGAAGATACCAAGGAATAACACCAGACCAACATAGTTATTATTGAGGAATGCCTGGAAACAGAGTGTTCTTTCCCGCTCTGAAATCAATTTCTGCTGATAAATAAATAAAGCACCAGCAAGCAATAGCGACCAATAATAGATGCCACCAAGGTTCATCATATAGCCCACCAGCGCAAGAATCAGTAACATAGCTAATTGAAGTAAACCAATAATCAGCTTATCAAAGCGACCAAATAGGACAGCGGTAGACTTAACACCAATCTTTAGATCATCGTTACGATCGACCATTGCATACTGTGTATCATAAATAACTGACCACAAGATATTGGTCAGGAATAATAACCAGCATTCTAATGGTAAGGACTCACTAACCGCAGCAAATCCCATAGGAATAGACCAGCCATAAGCGGCCCCCAGTACAAACTGGGGAAGATGACTGAACCGTTTAACAAAGGGGTAAAACCAAGCCAAAGCCAACCCAGCGAATGACAGGTAAATAGTCATTTTATTGAGGGCCAGAACTAATCCGAAAGAAATCAACACCAATACGACAAATAGGATCTTACTCTCTTTTTCACTGATAGCACCACTAGGCAAGGGACGTGTCTTTGTGCGTTCTACATAGCCATCAAATTTTCTGTCAGCAAAATCATTAATTACACATCCTGCTGCACGCATCAGAAACACACCGGCAGTAAAGACTAATAATATGTGCATATTCGGGATACCTTTCCCCGCAATCCACAATGCCCAAAACGTCGGCCATAACAACAATAATGAACCAATAGGTCTATCAATACGCACTAAACGGCAATAAGCCCACCATTTACTTTGTGCCATACTTCCCGCCACGTCTGTTTCTCCCCTTTACTTTAGATTTTACTTTTGTACACAGGTGATTCAGGTAAAAAGACTTCCGTTAGTAATAATGGCTTGCCTGATAACCTCAGCAACGATCGTCTTGCCCAACAATTTCCATGTTTCCCCTTCTGAATATAGTCCCGCGTTAATTTATTACTACTAAAAAGATACCGTCCAAGTGGAACTGTTCCTAAATCAACCAATTTTTCATCAGGACCGGTTAATGTTGCCTCAGGAATTAATGTTCGACCTAATAGCCAGGGGATATTGTCACCATATAACACGATCTCACGCAGCCAATATCTTTGGCTAGTTGGTAAATGTTCACTTTCATCAGAAATTTCTTCCTCTGCGATAAAACATTCTCTAAATGGTACAACATGAACATGGTCACAATATTGTTCAAAACGTCGGGTCATCGAACCCAATTCCATCAACCAATCTAAAATCTCATCAGGAAAATCAGACGAGTTCATCGAAAGCCATTGAATAGGCATTGTTGTTAGTATTGAATCTGCTGACATACGCTCTTCCACTATGAACAAATTTCTTATTATTTGATTGTATACCCAATGGATTTCAAGATGCATCACGACGGCAAGGGAGCAAATCCCCGGGAGCATAGATAACTCTGTGACCGGGGTGAGTGAGTGCAGTCAACCAAGAGGCAACTTGAAAGATGACGGGAATATAATTAACAGCCACAGAGAATATCACAGTGCAAGTATGCAGCATAAAAAGTTATAGCAAATTTTGTAAATAATGTTTGAGGAGAATGAGCGAATTATGATGAACATAATTCGCTTTATTAAAATGGTTAAATTTCTGATTCGGAATAAATGACTAACGCCATGCTTTAAAACAGTTAATCAACCCATTTGTTGAGCTATCGTGGCTAGCAATCTCTTTATCATCCTCAAGCTCCGGCAAAATACGGTTAGCCAGCTGTTTACCCAGCTCCACCCCCCACTGATCAAATGTGAAGATGTTGAGAATCGCCCCTTGTACAAATATTTTGTGCTCATACATAGCAATCAAAGCTCCCAGACTGAATGGGGTAATTTCACGTAACAAAATGGAATTAGTCGGGCGGTTTCCTTCAAACACCTTAAATGGTGCGACATGTTCAACCTCAGCAGCCGTTTTACCACTAGCAGCAAATTCAACATCCACTTGCTCACGAGTTTTACCGAATGCTAACGCTTCCGTTTGAGCAAAGAAGTTGGATAACAATTTGCGGTGATGGTCACTCAATGGGTTATGGCTGATCGCCGGAGCAATAAAATCGCAAGGGATCAGTTTAGTACCCTGATGAATAAGCTGATAGAAAGCGTGCTGACCATTGGTTCCCGGCTCCCCCCAGATGATGGGACCTGTTTGGTAATCCACCGGATGACCATTGCGGTCAATATATTTACCATTGGATTCCATATTGCCCTGTTGAAAATATGCCGCAAAACGATGCATATACTGATCGTATGGCAGAATCGCTTCAGTTTCTGAGCCAAAGAAATTGTTGTACCAAATTCCAATCAGCGCCAGCAATACCGGGATATTCTGCTCAAATGGGGTATTGGCAAAATGCTGATCCATAGCGTGTGCACCACTAAGCAATTGCTCAAAATTTTCAAACCCAATAGAAAGCGCAATAGACAGACCTATCGCGGACCACAATGAATAACGGCCACCAACCCAATCCCAGAACTCAAACATATTTTTGGTATCAATACCAAATTTCTGCACTTCCTGCTCATTTGTGGAAAGCGCTGCAAAATGCTTAGCAACATACGCTTCATCACTGGCACTTTTCAGAAACCAGTGACGAGCAGAGTGGGCATTAGTCATCGTTTCCTGCGTGGTAAATGTCTTAGAAGCAATCAGGAACAGAGTTGTTTCCGGATTAAGTGCTTCTAGGGTCTCCGCGATATGAGTTCCATCAACATTAGAGACAAAATGCATATTCAAATGATTTTTATAAGGTTTCAGCGCTTCCGTCACCATATAAGGACCGAGATCCGAACCACCGATACCGATATTTACCACATCAGTAATTTCCTTGCCGGTATAACCTTTCCACTCACCATTAATCACGCGTTCACTGAACTCTTTCATTTTTACCAATACAGCGTTGACCTGCGGCATAACATCTTCCCCATCAACAATAACAGGGATGTTGCTGCGGTTACGCAAGGCAATATGTAGTACCGCACGATCTTCAGTACGGTTAATTTTCTCACCGGAGAACATGCTGCGAATAGCCTCGACAACATCAGTCTCTTTAGCCAGTGCCTGTAACTTTTCCAATGTCTCAGTTGTGATGCGGTTTTTTGAAAAATCTACCAAAATCTGGTCATCAAACGCCGCGGAGAACTTAGCAAAACGATTTCTGTCCTGTTCAAACAACTCACGTATGTGAATATCTTTTATCTGCGCAAAATGCTGTTCTAATGCCTTCCAGGCTGGAGTTTGACTAGGATTGATATTTTTCATGGCTATGCTCTCTATCAATGACTGTAAATAAACGGAGGTAAAGATTGTAACCTGTAATTCTGTGATTAAAGTCTCTTTTCCTTTAATCACTGATATTGGTCAAAACAATTAATTTTTTCTAGCTCTATTTGCTAATGTGTATATACCCTATGGATTTCAAGATGGATCGCGACGGCAAGGGAGCGAATCCCCGGGAGCATAGATAACTATGTGACTGGGGTGAGTAAGTGCAACCAACCAAGAGGCAACTTGAATGATAATGGGTATAAAAAATAATTATTTTTCTCTGACATACTCAAACCCTCAATTTCTTTTATAATTCTAATGTCATCATGAAAGATATTGATGTAACCATTCACTACATTGACTCAAATCCGTTAACCCGATATTTCTAAAAGCCTATTCAGTCAACAGAAGGTTATCGCAATGAGTGTTGTTTCATCCCTATGTCCAGAAATCAGCGGATATGTAGTCGCAAAATTTGGTGGTACCAGCGTGGCAAATTTCGATGCCATGAATAGCAGTGCCAACATCATACTGGCAAATAAAGAAGTCCGTTTAGTCGTACTGTCCGCATCTGCTGGTATTACCAACTTGTTAATCGCGTTGGCAGCAGGTTGCGACGAAGATAAACGGACTGACTATCTGAAACAGATCCACACCATTCAACACGCCATTGTTGACCGTTTGCATGACTCTGATGTTATTCGTCAAGAAATCAACCGTCTGCTGGAAAACATTAAAGCGCTTTCCGAAGCAGCCTCTTTGGCAACTTCAGATGCGCTGACCGATGAACTGGTCAGCCACGGCGAATTAATGTCTACATTGTTGTTTACTGAACTACTCCGCCAACGCGGTACAGATGTCGAGTGGTTTGATATCCGTAAAATTATGCGTACCGATGATCATTTTGGCTGCGCAGAACCAGACAATATACAGCTTCAATCGCTAGTAACTGAACATCTCTTACCACGCCTGCAAAACACCCTGATAATTACTCAAGGCTTTATTGGTCGTGAAGAGAAAGGGCGTACCACCACGCTAGGACGTGGTGGTAGTGACTATACTGCGGCCCTGTTGGGAGAGGCCCTTAACCTGAAACGCGTTGATATCTGGACAGATGTCCCGGGGATTTACACGACTGACCCACGAGTCGTTCCCACTGCCCAACGAATTGACAAAATTGCCTTTGATGAAGCGGCGGAGATGGCAACATTTGGTGCAAAAATTCTACATCCGGCCACACTACTGCCCGCTATCCGTTGTGACATTCCGGTATTTGTTGGTTCTAGTAAGGACCCACAAGCTGGCGGTACACTGGTTTGTGATACAACAACAGCGCCACCACAATTCCGTGCTATCGCCCTGCGTCGAAAACAAACACTACTGACACTACATAGCTTGAAGATGTTGCATGCTCAAGGATTTCTAGCTGGAATATTTACCATTTTGTCACGTCATAACATCTCCGTGGATTTGATCACCACATCTGAAGTAAATGTGGCATTAACGCTCGATACAACAGGTTCCACTAGCAAAAATGGTTATCTGCTAACCAATGCGCTTATGACTGAGCTTTCAACGCTATGCCGAGTTGAAGTGGAAGAAGATCTGGCTCTGGTAGCAATTATTGGTAACCAACTTTCTCAGGTCAGCGGATTAGGAAAACAGATTTTTGATGCGCTGGAAGCATTCAATATCCGTATGATCAGCCATGGCGCCAGCAATCATAATCTATGCCTGCTTGTTCCTGGCAAAGATGCCGAGCAAATCATTCAAACTCTTCATCAGAGTTTGTTTGAATGAATACGATCTTGTAGGTACTTGATATCCTTCCTAGATTAAAATTTGTCTCTTAATCCAATCCTTAGATTAAGAGATAAAGCAGAATGGTAGTCTCACGTGTGTAGGAGAAAAAATGTGGCGCGGTTGATTGTTCTGAACATACCGGAATTCTTAAGTCATTGTCACGACTGATGTAGAAAAAAGGAGAAAAGGCGAATAATCTATCTACTATATAATTTCAAGTTATACTTAAAATTCATCAATATAAATATATAACATTGGCGACTTAATGAATATATACCTGTTATCTTTCAAGTTGCCTCTTTGTTGGCTGCACTCACTCCCCCCGGTCACAGAGTTATCTATGCTCCCGGGGATTCGCTCCCTTACCGTCGCGATCCATCTTGAAATCTATTGGGTATAGAGTAAATGTTCTATTAAAATATCCAAAACAACTAATCTCTTTAAATAAAACTAAAAAACAATTTAATTTATTTTTTATGTTTATTCCTTAATATAGCACTAAACTTAGCTCTTTCCATTTTGGCTTTTCTATTCCATAAATCCATGGCCTGAGATATATTATCATAAAAATCACCCCCTAATTCTGCACCCACGAAAACCTCAATTAATACAGGTGAAATTTATATTTTTACTTTTTTATACCTTGGATTCACATAATAAGTGCAACATCGTTAATCCGGAAGTAAACATGTTCGTATTCCTTTAAATAATTCATTCGGTGTTTTCCCTCCCCGTGTTTTTCTGGGGCGATTATTTAATCGGTTTACCA
>NZ_RCWA01000056.1 GCF_018448905.1 Photorhabdus heterorhabditis
GGGGGCAAACAAGATTCTATCAATATCCAAGCATCATCAGAAATGTCGTAACGTGCCACTATTTTGTTCCTGCATCGAAATCAATCAGATAATAATACTATTAATTGATATTAAGGGACACAGCCTAGTTGGTCACTATTAATTAGACTTAAAGTGACCAGAGATACAATTATTTTTGAGATTAAAATATATAATGTTTCCGAAGATCGTATTTTCCAAAAATCATCATTTAACTTCACTGGGAATAATCTTATTCATTTCTTTACTGATACTATCTGCGATAACATGCCCCATTTCTGTCAATTTGGCATGATTATCTATTATCTCCCTCCATAAGGAATTTTTTCCATTTGTTCACTAATAAATTAATAAACATGAGAAATTGATCGCAAAACAACCAACAATATGGCTGGCAACAATTAACCTAGTCATTGTAAATACTTTCAATCAGTAAGGGTTGTAGTTTTCATAATCCCTTCTATACTACTGATTACTTTCTTGTCGGAGTGCCTAGCGTAAGCTGTTTTATCGCATTATTTTAATTAGACAATTATTGAATGTATTGTGTCATTCAGCATCTCTGCATTCATGAAGTAATCCAAAAAACAGTTTGGTGATATAGTGGCAGACAAGGAATGTGCCACTATATTGTTCAAAGGGTACAAGCTGTATGCTCCTTCCCTCCCACCTGAAATGATGTGCTCAAGATAAACCGGCTTAGTTAATATATTGGAATAATTGAAGAAACACGGAGAACCGTTTATCAATTTCTCTGGCATAAGGTCAAATATAGCTATGCCACTGTGGAGATAAAGATCGATAAACGCGAATTCTATCTGACGCATCTCATCAAGAATATCCATACAAATAAAGTTATCAAAAACCATTTTCTGTGATTCATTCATAGCTGTATTGCAAACCAGTTCATTAAAAAAAATATGTTCGGATAACTGACTTGGTATTTCAATAGTTGAGCGGAAATCACTGTGATAAAGACCTCCATTAATACTAGCCATACCAATACTAATCAGATGACCAATTTCATGAATTACCGTTTTTATTTCAGCTATTCCCAATGGTTGATGAAATAAAGCAGATTTGAGATAAGTTACTGATACAGAGCTATCAAAAATCTTGTCACAAGATATCGCTGTCACTGTACCTTGTATCTGACATGCTTGTATGACAAAAAAAAATGAACGCTCATTATGAGTTGATACACGGATGATATACCGATTTGTTGATTCACATTCAATACTAAAATGAGCTTGGCTATGTTTATTTAAGTAAGAAAAAATTAATCTAAGTATTTCAAGCAAGTGAAAATTAAAACATGGCAACGATAGTCTATTTACCAGATTTCTCTGGTACATACGGAATGTAGCAGGATCAGTGAACTGATTTACATCAATTCCAAAATGATTACAAAGAGTTTTTAGTGAATTTATAAGTTTATGATAATAGATTTCCAAAGTGTTCTTAACATTCTCAGTATCCTTATTGAAAAGATAATTACATTTATATGAAGCAAAATCTTTATACCCTAGCCCTTGCACGAAATAATTTCTTGCTCCAAGCATTTCATCTATAAGATAAAATATTTTATTTAGTATTTCCTTATTCATATCATTAATCGAGTGTTTAACTTCATATGCTCTATGTAGATTATCTATATTATTGCAATCGGAAAAAAATGATTTAAGATGGTGCTTATCTGTAGATATAAAATTCAGGCCACTAATATCAGACAATAATGTATCAGTTAAAGACCTAAGAATATTTTTAAGATCTTTAATTTCAGTAAAAACATTAATATTACCGTTATATACTCCATGCCCAATATAAATATCTTTGGCAAATTCTGCCCAATTTGGCGTGTGAATGACACAATCCGCTAATTTTTTCTCAAGTTGGCTGAATGTTAAGAAAAAATTATCAGGAGATATCACACCAAGAATATATTTATCATGCAAAATAGCCATTTCTGAATGAATAGAATTTATGTTCTGCATGATAAACTCCAAAACCTATTAAAATCAATTTTTATACCGTGGCAACAATAATATAATATCGGAAATAGTTTCTTAAGGTGTTCCCTTGCATCTTGGTATGTAAAAAAGCCTTTCTTTTCTACACACCATATTATCTGTTCAAGTATGTCAGCAACAATAATGTTGACCAAATTAGAGAATATATCTTCAGGAATAGAAATATCTTCAGTCTGAGCTCTTAGTGTTACAACATTACCATTCTTTGATATATTATCATAATTTTTAGCATAATGAACTCGCCCATAATAATAAACAAGTAACTCAACATCTTTTCCAACAATTTGTTGTATATGTTCCCTATCTTTATAACTCACACCAGAATTATTATATATTGAATTTTCATCATATATTGAATGTAACATTCCTGCATTACATACTACTTCTTTACAACCATATTTATTTAACAATTTAGCAGTATTAACCAAGTGCGACGAATGATGACGATCATATACCTTGTCTTTATCAATTTGGTAAAATTTTTTAATTTCTGTCAATATGCTCATAAATCACCATAATTTTTATCATAAATAGAGTCTATTTCTTCTTTATCTTTACTAAGCAAATCATCAAACATAGGGATATATTTCAGGAATAGAGAAACAACACATATTAGAAAACCACCAATAAGAAGTACAACAGAATAATTCCATTTCTCTATTATCATAGAGAAAAGAATGAATCCGAAAGGATTCCCCAATCCAATAAAAGCGGTATGAACTGTCTGTATTTTTACTCTATGTCTTTCCGGTATAGCGATGGAACGACTGGATTCTATGCTGACATTATTCAGTATAACAGAGACTCCGATCAGAAAAGCCAAAAGACACCAGATGATATGACTTATAAACAAAGATAAGCCAACCAGACATAATCCTATCATAAAAAACGAGAAAATAACGGTGCGAACTTTACCATATATTTTTTCAAAATAGGATTGGAAAAATACGGAAGCACAAATTGCCCCAATCGCAGCACTCGCTTCTATTATTCCAATCATAATAGCGCTTGAGTGTTTTACTGACTCTACAAAATATGGAATAACAAGAGAAGAAAACGGAACTAGAATCATATTCACTAACAGAGATGAAAGTGCCCAATATGGCTCAAAACGATAACGAAAGAAAAGTCTTAGACTGTTAAGAGCAGAAGAAGGATTATCTTCCCTCTTCTGCAAAATCCTTGTCCCCCGATTGTTTACTCCATATAGAATGCATACGGATAGGACAATTAATCCGCATAACGTCCATGTCATATTAATTATCCCTATAACTTCATACCCTGCCATTCCCAAACCGATACCAAACACATTAAGAGACGCCTGCAACAAAAATGTCTTACGATATGCTTCATCAAGCTCATGTTTACTGACAATAAACGGAATATAAGCATTCACAACAGGAGAATAAAGAGCATCGATTAAGCCAAGTATGATACTAATAATGAAGAAAAAATATATTGGCCCACCGTAACTAATGTTATAAAGGTAATATATTGTTAAAAAAATAAATATAAGATTGAGTACAAAAAGAATTTTTTTCTTATCAAGCTGGTCAAAAAGATGTGATAAAGCGAGACCTGAAATCGTTCTTGAAAGAAAATAAACAAAAAGAAAATACGAAGACAATATTAGCTGGTTACTCTTAATAAGACTTAAAGTGACCAGAGCTACAATTATTCGTGAACTCAAAATATATAACGCTTCCGAAGATCGTATTTTCCAAAAATCATCATTTAACTTCACTGGGAATAATCCTATTCATTTCTTCACTGATACTATCTGCGATAGCATGCCCGATTTCTGTCAATTCTGCATGATTATCTATTATCTCTTTTGTATCAAAGAATTTTTTCAATGCAGTATTAAATCGTGATCTAATTTCTTCTTCATAAATCCCAGAGTATATATTAGATATTTTATATAAAGTTTGACAAATCCGGTTAAGTACAAAATAGGCATGAAATATGCCAATCATGGGTCTACCATCTTCACGAAATGGAGCTTGATAACGTTCTTCAGGATCATTCAAAACAAGATAATCTTGAGCATTAATAATATTTAGTGCATGATGTGCACATTCATGAACGATATGCTCAATATAGTAAGGTACACTATTTTCATCCGCACTATAAAGTAGGATCATCCCCCACATATTAAAGTTGCAGCCTGACCTGATATAATTCCCTTCTGTTTTTCCTGTAAGATATATTGTATCAATAAAACATACACATTCAAGATAGGTATTTTCATCATAGGTTTTCAATAATTCCAATGCTTCTTGTATCTTCTCTATATCATCTTTTACTTCATGTGCAAATCGGTATCCAACCCTGACTCCTTTATCATCCTGCTCCAATATTTTAAAAAGCATGTTCATATCAAACACAGACTCGATAAAATAATCCAAAGCTTTAATAGATAGCTCTGGCTTTTCTGTATAATCCTGGCATTTTTCTATAGCATTCCGAATGTAATTAATACATAATTCCCTGTTATCCTTTTCGGCTGCATCGATAGCCAAATAATGAGAAGCACATAAATCCCATTTTATGAAAAATCCATCAGGAACTTTAAAGTCAGACTCGGTTATTTCAATTAAATATTCAAGTGAATTACGGATCTGTAATTCGAAATCAGAGCGGAATTGTTTATGCGGATAACATGTCGTAGCGATATTCATCTTCAAACTCCATATTATTCCCCTTCGTACAAAATACGAAGGGGAATAATCATAAATTAATCATCGTTTTTGTCATTGACAGCCCAACCAGACAATGGTGATTTAATTTTAACTACTTTAGAAGAGTCAAAGTTTTTCATAACCTATTTCCTCAATAAATTATCATCGAAAAAATAACGTTTAGCTAAACAATATTTAGCATAGAAAATATTCATTATTTATCTACTAAACAATCTATAAAATGAGGTAGTTATCACAAAATAATTTTTAGATTACCATCAATACCCATTTGCAAACCAACATGGCTGGCAACAATTAACCTGGTCATTATAAATACTTTCAATCAGTAAGGGTTGTAGTTTTCATAATCCCTTCTATACTACTGATTACTTTCTTGTCGGAGTGCCTAGCGTAAGCTGTTTTATCGCAGCATACACAGGCTGAGACCGTTAATTCGGGATCCGCGGAACCTGATCGGGTTAAGACCCGCGAAGGGAACAAGAGTAATCAATCGCTGTTGGCTCACCCGGTTTTCCTACCAAGAGTCCATCCAGCTATCAATTATTACTCCCTGCGAGCTCCAGACAAGCAACTTTCCCAATAACACGGTTAGGAATTTGCTATGTCTCATAATACTGTTATCCCTACAACCGATATCTCACCAAAACCCAATCCAGCGCGCCCACGTAAAGCTCAACGTGATGCCGCTCAGGAATTTATTAATTCTATTCAGGGAGTCGCGTTCCCTAATTCACAACGGATTTATCTTCAAGGTTCACGCGAAGATATTCAGGTTCCAATGCGTGAAATTCAGTTATCTCCCACGTTGATTGGTGGCACCAAAGAAGAATCTCAGTACGAGGAAAACGAAGCTATCCCTGTTTATGATACTTCCGGCGCTTATGGCGATCCTGATTCCAGGTTAGATGTGCATGTTGGATTAACTAAACTGCGTCAACAATGGATCGATGAACGCCAGGATACTGAACCCGTGACTACCCTCAGTTCCGATTTTACCCAACAACGTCTGGCAGATGTCGGTCTCGACCATTTACGTTTCCATCATCGTCCTCACCCATTGAAAGCCCGTAAAAGCAAACGCGTTACTCAGCTACATTATGCCCGTAAAGGCATCATCACACCGGAAATGGAATTTATCGCACTACGGGAAAATATGGGGCGCGAACGTATCCGTGGTGATGTATTACGCCAACAACATGCCGGACAAAGTTTCGGTGCTCAATTGCCAGAAAACATCACGCCGGAATTTGTCCGCCAAGAAGTCGCCGCTGGCCGGGCAATCATTCCCGCCAATATTAATCATCCTGAATCAGAGCCGATGATTATCGGTCGCAACTTTCTAGTGAAAGTTAACGCTAATATCGGAAACTCTTCAGTAACATCATCCATTGAAGAAGAAGTAGAAAAGTTAATCTGGTCCACCCGTTGGGGAGCAGATACGGTCATGGATCTCTCTACTGGTCGCTATATCCACGAAACCCGCGAGTGGATCTTACGTAATAGCCCAGTTCCTATCGGTACCGTCCCTATTTATCAGGCACTGGAGAAAGTCAATGGCGTAGCGGAAAACCTCACTTGGGAAATGTTCCGTGATACCTTACTAGAACAAGCAGAACAAGGGGTAGATTACTTCACCATTCATGCAGGTGTACTACTACGCTACGTGCCGATGACAGCCAAACGCCTCACTGGGATCGTTTCCCGCGGTGGCTCCATTATGGCGAAATGGTGTCTATCTCATCATCAAGAAAACTTCCTCTACCAACATTTCCGCGAAATATGTGAAATCTGCGCTGCCTATGATGTTTCTTTATCATTGGGAGATGGCCTACGCCCGGGCTCTATTCAAGACGCCAATGATGAAGCCCAGTTTGCAGAGTTACATACATTAGGTGAACTCACCAAAATTGCCTGGGAATATGATGTTCAGGTAATGATCGAAGGTCCCGGACATATTCCGATGCAAATGATCCGCCGCAATATGACGGAAGAATTGGAGCATTGTCACGAAGCCCCGTTCTATACCCTTGGCCCACTGACAACAGATATTGCACCGGGTTATGACCATTTTACTTCAGGGATCGGTGCAGCCATGATTGGCTGGTTTGGCTGTGCCATGCTCTGTTATGTAACACCGAAAGAGCATCTCGGCTTGCCAAACAAAGATGATGTCAAGCAAGGGCTAATTACCTATAAGATTGCAGCCCATGCCGCCGATCTCGCCAAAGGTCATCCCGGTGCACAAATCCGCGACAATGCCATGTCCAAAGCGCGTTTTGAGTTCCGTTGGGAAGATCAGTTTAATCTAGCTCTCGATCCAGATACCGCAAGGGCCTATCACGATGAAACTCTGCCACAAGCCTCTGGCAAAATTGCGCATTTTTGTTCCATGTGCGGGCCAAAATTCTGCTCTATGAAGATCTCTCAAGAAGTACGCGATTATGCTGCCGGTATGGAACAGATGTCTGAAGAATTTCGCGCCCGTGGCAGCGAGTTATATCACAACTCAGAGGATGTATCCCATGAACAATCTGCCTAATGCGCCATTTGCCCCAACTGAATACAAATTGGGTCTATATCCGGTCGTGGATTCACTTGAATGGATTTCTCGTTTGTTAGAAGCAGGAGTCACTACAATTCAGCTGAGAATTAAAGATCTGCCAGAAGATCAGGTGGAAGAAGATATTCAGCGAGCCATTATGCTCGGTCGCCAATATAACGCTCGCGTGTTTATTAACGACTACTGGAGACTGGCAATCAAACATGGTGCTTATGGGGTTCATCTGGGACAAGAAGATTTAGTTATTGCCGATTTACATGCAATCCAAACAGCCGGATTACGGTTGGGCATTTCTACCCACAATGAACAAGAGTTAGCGCTGGCAAAATCTCTGCGTCCGTCTTATATCGCTTTCGGCCATATTTTCCCAACCACGACTAAAGAGATGCCATCTTCCCCACAAGGACTGGAGGGACTGAAACGACAGGTAGAAAACACATTAGATTATCCCACTGTCGCTATCGGAGGTATTTCTCTTGAACACGTACCGGATGTTATTGCAACAGGAGTTGGCGGAGTGGCGCTGGTCAGTGCGATTACTAAAGCAAAAGATTGGTGTCAGGCAACGTCACAATTACTTCAGTTGGTTGAAGGCATTGATTCGAAGATATTGAGAGGTTCTTATGCTGAATGATCAAGAATTTATGCGTTACAGCCGACAACTACTGTTGGAAGATATTGGCCCTGAAGGGCAGGAAAAACTGAAGTCAAGTTGTGTATTGATTGTCGGTCTAGGGGGATTAGGCGCCCCCGCATCTCTCTATCTGGCTGCTGCGGGTGTGGGAACAATTTATCTCGCTGATGATGACCAATTGCATATTTCCAATTTACAACGGCAAATACTTTACCGTACTAGAGATATTCCTTCTGCAAAAACAGAACTCGCAGCCAATCAACTCAATGCACTGAATCCGCTGGTAAAAACAACTGTGTTTAATCAACGTCAGGATGTGGAATCCCTGACAAAAATCGTGAAACAAGTCGATCTGGTTCTCGATTGCTGTGACAACATGGCAACCCGTCATGCTATCAATGCCGCTTGTGTGGCAATGCGAAAACCATTAATTAGCGGCAGTGCAGTCGGATTCAGTGGTCAACTGATGGTATTTGAACCTCCTTACTCTCACGGCTGCTATACCTGTCTCTACCCTGATCAAGAAGAACCCCAGCGAAATTGCCGGACTGCGGGTGTATTAGGTCCGGTAGTCGGTGTCATCGGCACATTGCAGGCACTAGAAGCCATCAAAATGTTAACCGGGCTTCCCTCCCCATTAAGCGGCAAGCTTCAATTATTTGATGGTAAGCAGCAAAGCTGGAGCACATTACAACTCAGTCAGTCGCAGCAATGTCCGATTTGCGGAGATATTGCATGAAAATTACGGTAAACGACCAACTAATAGAGATTGCCGCTCCTCTGGTTGTACAACAATTGCTGGAACAACTTGAACGAGTACAGCCAGGGACAGCGTTGGCCGTTAACCAGATCATTATTCCACGCTCAGAGTGGCATACACATCAGGTTAATGATGGGGACAATGTCCTTTTGTTTCAGGCGATTGCTGGAGGTTGATATGTTAAAAATCGCTGATACTACGTTTAATTCCCGCCTGTTCACCGGTACCGGTAAATTTGCCAATTCAGATTTAATGATTCAGGCGATAGAAACCTCTGGCAGTCAACTCGTCACAATGGCAATGAAACGCATTGATTTGCAGAGCGGTAATGACGCCATTCTGGCACCATTGCAAAAACTTGGCGTTAAATTACTGCCAAATACTTCTGGGGCCAAAACCGCAGAAGAAGCCCTGTTTGCTGCCCGCCTGGCCCGTGAGGCGCTGGCAACAAACTGGATCAAACTGGAAATCCATCCTGATGTGAAATACCTGCTTCCTGATCCAATCGAAACACTTAAAGGCGCCGAAATGTTGGTCAAAGACGGGTTTGTCGTTCTGCCATATTGCAGTGCTGATCCGGTTTTGTGTAAGCGTCTGGAAGAAGTGGGTTGTGCAGCAGTCATGCCTTTAGGTGCGCCGATTGGTTCTAATCAGGGACTATTAACCCGAGATTTTCTGAAAATGATTATTGAGCAAGCGCAAGTGCCAGTGGTTATCGACGCGGGGATAGGTGCACCAAGCCATGCACTGGAAGCGATTGAGCTGGGTGCGGATGCTGTATTAGTCAACACCGCTATTGCCGTTGCACGTAACCCAGTCAAAATGGCTCAAGCCTTCAGAGTGGCAATTGAAGCGGGCGAGCTATCCTATGAAGCTGGCCTGGCAAGTCCAAAACAACATGCTGTTGCATCCAGCCCACTGACTGATTTTCTGGGGGTGTTCTAATGGCTAATAATTTTACGAATAGTCGCTTTAATCACCGCTGGCGACAATTAGACTGGGATGACATTACCCTACGTATTAACAGTAAAAGTTCTCAGGAAGTTGAACGGGCATTGAGTAGCAACAAATTAAATTTAGATGATTTGATGGCGTTGCTCTCACCAGCAGCGAAGCCATACATAGAACCGCTGGCACAACGAGCACAAAAACTCACTCGTCAACGCTTTGGTAATACCGTTGGTTTTTATGTACCACTTTATCTCTCCAATTTGTGTGCCAATGATTGCACTTATTGCGGGTTCTCAATGAGTAACCACATTAAACGCAAGACATTGAATAAAGATGAAATTATTGCGGAATGCCAAGCAATTAAAGCGCTGGGTTTTGACAGTGTGCTATTAGTCACTGGAGAGCATCAAGGCAAGGTAGGTATGGATTATTTCCGCCGTTATCTGCCACTTATCCGCGAACATTTCAGTTCAATAATGATGGAAGTCCAACCCATGACGCAGGAAGAGTACTCAGAATTAAAAACTCTGGGGCTAGATGGTGTGATGGTTTATCAGGAAACCTATCATGAGCCAACTTATCGACTTCATCATCTGCGAGGAAAGAAACAAGATTTTCACTGGCGGCTAGAAACACCTGATCGTCTTGGTCGGGCAAAAATCGATAAAATCGGCTTAGGAGCACTGATTGGCCTTTCTAGTCATTGGCGGACAGACTGCTATATGGTGGCTGAGCATTTATTCTTTCTGCAACGCACATACTGGCAGAGCCGTTACTCAATTTCATTCCCACGTCTGCGACCTTGTGCCGGAGGTATTGAACCTGCATCTCTGATGGATGAAGCAGAGCTGGTACAACTGATTTGCGCTTTTCGTCTATTTGCACCAGATGTAGAACTTTCTATTTCTACTCGTGAATCCCCATTCTTTCGCGATCACGTCATCCCACTGGCAATCAACAATGTCAGTGCCGGTTCTAAAACCCAACCTGGTGGTTACGCAGATAGTAGTCACGAAGAATTGGAGCAATTTATTCCGCATGATAACCGTTCTGTTTATCAGGTCGCGGAAGTATTAATTAAAGCCGGGTTACAACCTGTCTGGAAAGATTGGGATGGTTATTTAGGCCGATAATTTTATTTTCTCTCTTCTCAAATAATTCGATTTTAAGTAAACGCCTTTAACAGGCAATAACCATACGAAATAGGATTTAATATAAAAACTGTCTGGAATCAATACCAGACAGTAATATAACCAATAATAATATCCGCAGTATATACCTGTCATCATTATCACCTGCAAAATTATTTCTATTCAAAAGAACCACCCTAATGTAAAATGAAATATTTTATCTCTATCAATCCAACCAACATTAAAAATTCATTTCAATCCTCAACACTCTATTGTAATAGTGCCATTTTACGCATGTTTTTTTCTGGCATATACATATACTCCTCACGTAAATAAGAATATAAAAATCCAATTTATACCCATATCGGATAAATAGAAAATACTATATTTATAGTATATAATTTAACTCCCCATTGTTTATTCTTTATTAATTTATACAAATTACAATTCCCAATTAATAAAAAACACAATTGAATATTCTCCTATCATTGATAAAGTCATTCCCGAGCAATAAAATGCTTAAGAAAAGTTAAATTTATTACTATCAATTTTAAAAGGATTAACATATGAATATAAAAGAAATTCTGAATAATATAGATTATTCTGGTCAGAAAAGTTCTGATAAAGAATTGATTAACGGCTCATTTGATGAAGGATATAAAGGCTGGATAATCCCATTCCCCGAAACGGTAAAAATCTTATCTGAGAATGGAATTAACTTTCTTAGAATCCACCCTAAGTCTGATGCCATCTTTCAAATTATAGAAGGATTAGAACCTAACACTAAATATAAGCTAACAGGTAAAGCGCGCATATCACCCGCCATAGGCGTAATAGACGACGGCTTCCCAGCTATTTTTGGTTTACATAATGATACCTTTAATCATAACACTTTTGTTGTAGACTCCACGGAATTTATCACCGGTTCTGTAACATTAAGTACAGATGCAGAAGGATATTTACGCGTTTTCTTAGCAAAAACCACGATGGGAACTGAGTCCCCACCACCAGAAGTCACCGCTGATTTTACTGGTTTTATTTTCGAGAAAGCCTAATATAGCTAACCTTAATATCGTTTGACATCTGAATGCCCGAAGCTCACTACTCCGGGCGTTTTAATAATGTAGTTTTGATATCATGTTTTAATGCTTTGTTTTAACATTACAGCCATAGGTATTACCTCATTATTCACTCTATTTTTTTCTCCATGTGACTAATATTTCAATATAACTGCGTATTACCACGATGGAGATCACTGAGGGTTATTACCCGATCTCGATGGATGTTATTGGGTGATCTCCGAGGACAAAAATATGCAATAACATCCCGGAAATAATTAACTCTTTCACTATCTGCCAATTGACCGATAGAAAAACATCCTTTATAAAAAGACCAAATAAGAATAACCCAGTCTGACAAGTAATGACTAAACAGACAAATAAGAAAAGATGCTTTTTCTGCTCAATATATATTTTATTCCCCCTCCTTATTTTTGTTTAATGAAGAAAATTTCTTGCAAAATTCTTCTATTAAACTAAACAAACATATAAAAAATCCAAATATTGCCCCACCACTACCGCCGACTTTTATACTGAATTTTAATCCACTAATAGCGGGTTGAATGTCTAAAAGAAAATACCTCTCTTTAAAAAAGATAATCAGGTACGCTAAAGGAATGCTAATCATACAACACACTGAAAAAACTATTCCCCATCCCAAGATTAAATAGATAAATTGTTTCAGTCTAAAAATAACGCTCCTTTTATTGTTTATTTTTTTCTTCCTCGTGTTTTCTTTATACCTTCTTCTACAATGTAATCTGTTGCAACTCCAGCATAATTTCCCCACCAATCTCGGAAGCTTTATTAGAATAACCTTTAGAAAGCATTTCATTGGTAAACTTCCCCCCACTTTATTACCAATTACAGTACCAACGGCATTACCTAACATTGAGGTTGTAGGATCTTCCCCTTTAACTTTACTTCCTAAATAAGCGCCTCCTGTATTCACAAGGGTGCTAAATAGTGTTCCTTTACCTTGAGTTAATGCGCCAGTTCCTACCGCTATCAGTGTATCTGTTGCACTATAGTGTTCTCCTGGTTTCAACGTTAAAAACTGTTTGGTGACATCGGTTGCTCCGCCTAAAATACCTCCACCAATGACTGCGGCGGCCCCAGTAATAGGGCCAACTATAGTGCCTCCCACAACAGAAGCACCTGCTCCCCAAGCGACTAACAATCCTCTTGCCGGATCTTGTCCTTCCGGGTGATCGCCTTTGGCATGTTTTGACAATGCCGCTGAAATCTCTTGAGGGGATTTACCTTCATTTAACATCGCGGTAGCCAAACTTGATGCTGACCGACCATAATCCGCCATGCTTTTGGGTAAGCTCAGGGCATTATTATCCGCAACAACGCATTCCATTGCGAAGTTGATTACCGAACTCCGATTTCCCCAATGCCCTCAGTCAGTTACAACCCGTTTTTTCCAATGTGCGTTCACCGCCGAACCCAAAACCCCCTGACGCGCTTTTCGCCCCCGAAGGCCAGTTTTTCCCGCTGTGCTCTTGTCAGTGTTGCACCTTAAAGGAAACTGGCTGGAAGAAGCGGGTTTTGCCACCGGACCGGCAGTACAAGTAACCATTGAACGGAGACAATTGATTATCCGGCTCGTTGAGAAGAACTAAGGAAGTTATGAATGCACCTCAATTAGTTGGTGTTTAACTTTTGAGATGCAGTTCATACTGGCTAGGGTCTATGCAGAATTAGCTATTAACTAACTGATTTATTAGCTGAGATACTTTTTCACATAATTGTTCATTATCTAATTCATATTCTTCTCTATCATCTGGATCTGAATTATATAAATCAGCAAGGCAAAATATGCTTGATAAGCATTCGCTTAATTTACCCTCATACTTGAGGATATTGTTGTTATCCCTTTCTATACGCCACATTTCCATATACGCTTCTACAAAAACTTCAGCAGATAATCTCCCTTTAGTAAAAGATTTGGCAAATTCTAAAATCAATGCGTTCATCGTAAAACTCCATTCTTGATATAATTGTCATATTGTGGTGTTCCAGGTGTAAGTTTGAAACCAGTAACAAAATTACCTGAACTATCAAGCACAACAGCATTATTTGTATTTGAATTAAAGAAAACTTTGGAGTCTTTTACGAACCCATAAGTACCTTGCCGAACTGTTGTAGTATCCTCCATATGACTTTTAATCGCTTTTTCATATTGACGAAGCGTTTCTGGGTTTTTCTTAGTAGTTATCACACCAAAATCTACTGCATGTTTAAATTTTTTATCAAGCTGCTTTTGAGTGATACTCGTTAACTCATTTCCTTTTGTCCCCGCATTTCTGGACTGGTTATGTGAGGTTTCCGCCTGAGCACCTTTATCAGTGTTACTTTTCTGACCTTGATCTGAATGGGTAGCTTTTGCACCTGTTTTACTAATCCCTCCGGCCACTCCCGCAGACGCAGCAATTCCCGTCTGCCCCATAATCTTCACGATTTCCTGGGTGGTTTCTTCTGAGCCGCCGGTGACTTGAGCACGGTGGAGGACTAAATTGCGGGACGCATCAATATTTGACATGGCACCGCGTAAATCAGCCCATTCCCGTACTTCTGCCGGTGTGAGGGAATCCAGCCCCTGCATTCTGGCTTTTTCCTGAATTTCACTTATCCGAGCACTGTAGTCACCTTGCAATGCCCGCAGCTCTTTAGCAACGGCAACGCACTGGTCAGCCCCTGAACAAGTTGTTATCCTCTCTTGAACCTTGTCATATTCCTGTCGGTATTTATCCCTAACGGCAGAACGGCAACTGCTATCACCCTGACAATTAACCAGTTCCTCACTGCGCGATTGGTTCTTCTCCACACTTAGGTGGTTGTTGTCCACAACAATTACGTAGAAAAAAACAAATAAAGCCAAACAATATAAAATAACCTAGATAACCATAATAACGTATTTTTAAGACTTATTTCCATTTCAAAAGCAAACTCTCTTATGAATTCAATATTATTTCTATGTGCAAATTTTCTTTTTGAGAAAAATCTGCAATGAATAAGAAAAAAAATAATTGCAAACACTCCAATAAAATAGCTAACAAAGGAAGTTAAGTTTCCATTTTTAATAAATTCAAACCAAATTCCAGACATATAAATAACAAATAATATTATCATGGGAAAATTAGCAAGTTTGTTTTTATTAAAAAAACAAAAATCAAAAAATAGCAATGGAGATTTTACACTTCTTAGTGAAATTTTTTTGCTCAAGCCAAAGTAGATGAAGCATGCAAGAAACCCCAACAGACTCAAGACCATCAAAATAAACGGAATATATACAATCATGCTCATTTATCCTTAAACTCATGTTTATATATTTCAGTGCCAACTTTGCCATTCACGTCTGCTTCACCTAATGGAGTTTCCCTTGAAATACCACCCCAGCCAATTGAAGGCCCTATACCAAGTGATACACCTATTCCATCTTTTCCTGCTGATATTCCAAATGAACCATAGCCAAAACCTAGATCAAAAGAATAATCTTTATCTTGGACTCCTAATAAACCTGGGAAATAAGGGCCAAATTCTATTCCGACAGTTGCTCCACCATGAGCACCAATAGCTGTTGTCATCCCACCATTAATTGCAAATTTATTTGGATCCAATGCTGCTTCAGCAAACCCTGCTGGACCTATTCCTGCTGTAACCTCACCTTTTACATGTGGTTTAACTTTATAAGTAACACCCCATGATGGCCCCTGATGAGAGTATTTTATAGCTTCGTTTATTTCTTCTACTGTTTTCCCTTTACCTTGTAGATCAAAGGACAATGATGCATCTGAACTGATCGAGTTGGCTATCTGCCCCCAAAAGGTTCCTGGACCATAACCAAGGGCATTATTATCCGCAGAATTACTGAAAGATTATGATGATTAAGATTTGTTTTCTTTCAGCCGTGCTAAAAACCAAGCACCTATACCAAGTGGTACACCTGTTGCTATTCCTCTTTTTACAGAAAACCACAATTCATCTCGATAAAAATAAAAATTACCATCAACAAAATAAAATATTAAAGCAACAATTAACCTGGTGGTAAAAATCAGTAAGGATAAAAAAGAGCAAAAATACATTATGAATAAAAAAAGTCGAAAAATATTATTTTTTAACTTCATCTTTTTTAACCCTTTTTTCTAGTTGTTTTTGAATTGCAGATCCAGATACTTCACTAATAATTGTACCACTTACTACTCCCGCAGCTTCTGATACTGCTTGGGTTGCTACAGGGGTTAATTTATCAGTAACAACTTTACCGCCAACACTACCAGCCGCAGTACCAAGCCCGGCACCAATAACCGGTACAAGTGGGCTTTTATCCTGTAGTTTTGCCCCAACATACGCACCAGTAATACTCGCTATTTCTGTAAACCAAAAGCCTTTGCCTTGTGTTACTGCCCCCGTTCCCGTGGCTATCAATGCGTCAGTCATGTTCACTGGGCCATTTGTCAATTGATTACTAACATTAGCGGTTCCACTGATTATACCTCCAGCAAAAATACTTCCCACTGTTGCTCCTGATGGTAGTAGCAGTGGTGCTGCTACCGTGGACATTCCTGCTCCCCAAGCGACTAATAATCCTCTTACCGGATCTTGTCCTTCCGAGTGATCACCTTTGGCATGTTTTGACAATGCTGCCGAAATCTCTTGAGGGGATTTACCTTCATTTAGCATAGCGGTAGCCAGACTGGATGCTGACCGACCGTAATCCGCCAGCCCTTTTGGCAAGCTTAGTGCATTATTGTCAGTCTTTATTTTCTTTTAACTTGGACATAATCCAGATACCGATTCCTGTAGGAATACCTGTACTAGCACCCATTTTAAAAGAGTAATAGACATCTTCTAGAGAGAAGAAAAATTGTCCATCGGTGAAATAAAAAATGGTTGCTAGAATAAGGCTGGTAATAAAAACCATACAAAAAAATAATATAAACCATAGACTGGTAAGCAATAAAAGAGCCCGATAAGTGGCTTTTTGATGTTTCACTTACCACCTCCACGTTTATCTAACTGATTTTCAACTCTATTTCCTACCGCTTCAGAAATTAGAGCTCCACCGATAGCACCGCCGACTTCACTTTTAATTGGGTTCGCCACTATTGGCGCTAGTTTATCAGTAATAACTTTTCCTCCAATTGCACCTACAACATTACCAACTGCTGCACCTGCTACCGGTGCAAGTGGGCTTTTATCCTGTAGTTTTGCCCCAACATAAGCACCCGTTATACTCGCTACTTCTGTAAACCAAAAGCCTTTGCCTTGTGTTACTGCTCCTGTTCCCGTGGCTATCAATGCGTCAGTCATGTTCACTGGGCCATTTGTCAATTGATTACTAACATTAGCGGTTCCACTGATTATACCTCCAGCAAAAATACTTCCCACTGTTGCTCCTGATGGTAGTAGCAGTGGTGCTGCTACCGTGGACATTCCTGCTCCCCAAGCGACTAACAATCCTCTTACCGGATCTTGCCCTTCCGGGTGATCACCTTTGGCATGTTTTGACAACGCCGCTGAAATCTCTTGAGGGGATTTACCTTCATTTAGCATAGCGGTAGCCAGACTGGATGCTGACCGACCGTAATCCGCCAGCCCTTTTGGCAAGCTTAGTGCATTATTATCCACAACAACGCATTCCATTGCGAATCTGACTGCCGGACTCTGATTTTTCAAATATAATCAGTCAGTTACAACTAATTTTTCCAGTGCGGCTTTGCCGCCGAATCCAAAAACCCCCGACGCGACTTTTTAGCCTGTAAGCAACTTTTCTTAGACGTAATGAACTGCACCGTTTAAATGTCGGATGATTGTCTAACATTTTGGTGTGCAGTTCATTCTGATTAGGATCTTTTATTTGGTTTGCAATATAAGTATAGGTTGAATAAATTCGTCTAAAGAATCAATATCAATGTATGATACTTCATTTTCTCTCATCATATGTAGTTTAATAACAGAATCGATTTCCTCTTCAAAGTCATCAAGTACAAGAATAAGTTCGAATTTGAAAGAGGGAAGATCTTGTTCCAGTTTAGCAATAATAAGAGAAGCGAATTTTATAGCAACATCTATAATATTGTTTTCCAAATAGTCACTTAATCTTATTTCATTATAGAAACATTCCTCTTCTGTTTTATCGAAGAAATTTGAATGACTATTAATTTGATTTTCTCTTAACACACTAGCTACAGGACCAAGAGAAGAAAAAAATACACAACCGTTTGAACTTACTGTGAACCCAAGATTTAAGAACTCAGCAAGAACTTTTGGTATTACAACCTCTTCCTTGACATATCCATCTAAAAAACTAAACATTTTCTGATTGTATTTAATCATTTTTCCCCCAAATATTGTTTCATGCCTTTGTCTATTGCCTGCCTAAATTTCGGATCAGATAATAAGTTATTTACTGATGATGGTGCAGGTACTTTATTTTTTGAAGAGTCAAAGCTATAAAACGAATTAGTAGATGGCTCGTAGTAATATTTGTTGTTTTTATTATCTTGATAGTGTATTTGTCCTGGCCTCTTGCCAGGGTTTGGATTTTCTACATCAATACGTTCTTTACCAACTCCTTTCCATATAGTTTTACTGGAGGTTTGAACACCATTTTGTCCTAGCATAGGACCTTGATCAATTGGTACGTTTTTTTCTTTTACCCCGACCTTACTAGGTAGTGTCCCTTAATTATATAATCTCCGGCAAAAGAGTCGAATACAGCCTAATTTCACCATCGACAGATAGTTTCGTGCTGTTTTTTCATAGCGTGTTGCAATACGTCGATTACCTTTCAAAAA
>NZ_RCWA01000057.1 GCF_018448905.1 Photorhabdus heterorhabditis
GATGGTTAGCCAGCCCGAAGACATAGGAATAGTCCCCCATTCCACTGGGAACAAAGAACAATGGCTGCTCTGTTCCATCAAGTCGCACCGATATGGCACTGTTTTGTGGCTGGGACAGCGAATCTGATGTGATTTTTGCGGCCAGTTCAGTCAGTACCGGGAATTGGAACAACGCATTCAATGTACAAACCAAGCCCCGACCAGCAGCAAGGTTTGTCATTCGCATAGCGAGTAATGAATGGCCGCCCAGTGCGAAGAAACTATCGTACCGACTGACCGGCTCAACGCCCAATAACTCACTCCAAATCTCTGCCAATGCAGTTTCTATTTCTCCGAGTGGTGCTTCGTAAACCTGACGGGCAAAGGCTTGATTGTCCGGTGTCGGTAAACCACGACGATCCAATTTACCATTAGGGGTCAACGGAAACGCATCCAAGCGCACAAAGGCTGACGGCACCATATAATCAGGTAAAATTGTACTCAGGTGGGTACGTAGGCTATTAACTAGCCCCTCATTCGCTTGCGCCACTACATAGGCGACTAAATGTTTATCCTGTCCTTCACCCCGTGCCAACACAACGGATTCTCTTACCGCGGGATGCTCCATCAACCGGGCCTCAATTTCCCCCAGTTCAACACGGAATCCGCGGATTTTCACCTGATGGTCATTACGGCCAAGGAATTCCAGGTTGCCGTCTGGCTGGTAGCGGGCCAAATCCCCGGTGCGGTACATGCGTGCACCCGGATCATCACTAAACGGATCAGTCAGAAAACGTTCAGCCGTTAACTCAGGACGATGGAGATAACCCCGTGAGACACCGACTCCGCCAATATACAATTCTCCCACCGCTCCTGGCGGTACTGGCTGACCATCAACGCCCAGCAAGTAAACACGTGTATTCGGCAGTGGACGACCAATGATATTGGCCTGCCCTACCGTTTTGTTCAGACAGGACATCGTCGATGTAATCGTGGTTTCTGTAGGACCGTAGCAATTAACCAAAACCGGGTATTCACGGTGAACCAATAACCAGCGTTGCAACTCATGATCAGATATCGCTTCCCCTCCAATGCAAATAATCCTTAAGCCCTTATAGATATCGCCTTCATTAGCATTTGATATTATCCGCCAGAATTGGGCAGGTACCGCAATATATGTAATTTCATAGGATTCACACAGACGCCAGAACTCCTGTGCACTAAGGACCCACTGATTTGTCCTCAAGACTAATCGTGCCCCCTGTGTTATTGCGCAAAATATTTCTGATGCACAAACGTCAAAAGAGAGGTTGCAAAATTGTAATATATGGTCACATGCATTAAACAACCATTTCGTGTTCAGCGAAGTAATTTGATTGACCAGTTGCCCATGTTCAACCATCACTCCCTTCGGCGTACCAGTAGAACCTGAGGTGTAAATCACATAGGCCAGATGCCGTGAGGTCAATTCAGATACCTGCGGATTACTGTCCGGCTGGTCAGGCAATACATTCGGATCAAGTACCGTCAGCCCGGCAAGTGCTTTTTCGCCCAGCGCTGTACGCCCGGCGACATCGGCCAATAAAATAACCGGTGAAACATCAGCCAAAATATACAATAGACGTTCGCCCGGATAATCCGGATCTAGCGGCACGTAGGCTGCTCCCGCTTTCAGCACTGCCAGCAATCCCATCACCATTGCCGGTGAACGTGCTACACAAATCGCTACTCGCTGGTCCGGTTCAACACCCAACTCAATCAGTTGATTAGCTAGCCGGTTAGCACAAGCATTCAGTTCTGCATAGCTAAACGTCTGCTCTTCATAGACCAACGCTGTGACATCAGGCGTTCTCTCCACCTGTTGTTCAAATAGTTGATGAATACACCCTTGGTCAAGATACGCTGTTTCTGTGGCATTCCAGGTTTTCAACAACAGTTTCCGTTCCGCTTCTGGCAAGATCTCCAATACCCGCACCGGCGTTTCCGGGGCCTGTTCCAGCACTTCCACTAGGCTCTCCAATGCCTGTTGCATATAACCACATACCCGTTCTGACTCAAATGGCTGGACAACTTGCGCCGTCAGCCCCAATGCGTCACCAAAATCCTCTACCGATAAGGCAAACGGATAGTTGGTAAGCTCCCGCGCGTTAAGGAATTCAATGCCTTGTACAATCTCATCGGAAGTCATCGACTGATCATTATGCCGGTAATTCAACAGGGCGCTAAAGAGTGGAGCGCCATCCTGTACACCACTACAACGCTGAGCCAGCGCCAGTGAGCCGTGCTCATGTTCTAACAATCCCGCCAGTCGGGTATGTGTTACCTGTACACTATCACGCACCGACGTATCATCGATATCCAACCGTAGCGGCAAAGTATTGATAAACAGCCCCATACCACTGTCAACGCCTTTCCCCACCGCCATGCGCCCAAATACTACGGTACCGAACACCACCTGTTCCTGCCCGCTAGCACGCGACAACACTTGCGCCCAAGCCAGATGACACATAGCCGCCAAACTGACACCCAAACGCCGGGCCTGACTACGCAGACGGCTATTCAGCTCAGGAGCCAACATCCGGTGCGATTCCGTCACCTGTGAACCATCACGATGCACCTCTGTCAATCCGAATGGCAACGTTGGTTCATCCACTTCAGCCAGCATGTCGGTAAAGAAGCGGATATGGGCTTCCTGACTCACCCCCAATTGGGCTTGAGCCACCAGATTACGGAAAGATACTGGGGAAGGCAGGCTGTCCTCTTGTCCGGCAAGATACGCCTGAACCTCGCTGTTCATCACATCCAGCGTGGTATGGTCACCAATCAGATGATGCAGCAATTGCAGGGCAATCCAACGTCCATCTATTTCCTGTGCCACCACAAACCGCAACAACGGTGCCTGATTCAGGTCAAGGCGATAGTGGCAAGGATCAAAATGTTCAGCCAATTGCTCGCTAACCGATCCATCAGTCGGGTCCAATGTCAGTTCAGTCACTGACAAGGATGCCTGACGCCAAACCACCTGAGCTGGCACTGATAGCCCTTCCCAGATAAAGGCGGTCCGCAGGATATCGTGTCTATTAACCACCTGTTGTACCGCTGCCAGATAACGATCCAGCAGAGTTCGATCAGCAAATGCCATTTGGCCGGATAGCAAATACGGATCACCTTCGTTTGCCAGTAAATGGTGGAATAAAATACCGTCCTGCAACGGTGACAGAGCATAGATATCCTGAATATTGGCAACCCCACCCGGTACTTGACCGACGATACGGTCAATCTCTGGCTGAGTCAGATCTATTAGCGGCAACATCACCGGCGTCAACGCCGTAGTTGCCGATGTAATGACATTAGGCGGTACTATCACGGCTTGATACTGACCCAACGTTTGAGCCAAATCTGACAGCACCGGAGACTGGAACAAATCACGTGCCGCCAATGTTAACCCCAGAGGACGCAAGCGTTCAATCATCCGCACCGCGAGCAGGGAATGGCCGCCCAACGCAAAAAAGCTGTCATGCCGGCTAACCTGTTCAATCCCCAGTAATTCACGCCAAATCGCCGCTAGGGCAATTTCCGTTTCTCCTTGTGGCGCTTCGTAAATCTGACGGGCAACAGCTTCATGATCCGGTGCCGGTAGCGCACGACGATCCAACTTACCGTTCGGAGTCAATGGAAACGCATCCAGACGCACAAACGCTGACGGCACCATATAATCAGGCAAAATGGCGCTCAGGTGATCTCGCAAACTACTCACTAACCCTTCATCCTCTGACGCCACTACATAGGCAACCAGCCGTTTATTCTGCCCATCATCGAGCGCCAACACAGCAACTTCACGTACCGCCGGGTGCTCTACCAAACGCGTCTCAATTTCCCCCGGTTCAATCCGAAAACCGCGGATTTTGACCTGCTGGTCATTACGACCAAGGAATTCCAAATTACCGTCCGGCAGATAACGAGCCAAATCCCCAGTCCGGTACATGCGCGCATCCGGATTGTCACTAAACGGATCAACTAGGAAATGTTCGGCGGTTAACTCAGGGCGATTGAAATAACCCAGAGCCACCCCATCTCCCCCAACATAAATCTCGCCGATAACTCCTAGTGGTACTGGCTGTTCATAAGCATCCAGTAGATAAACCCGTGTGTTAGCGATTGGCCGACCAATGGGAATTCGAGTCACTCCCTGCGGTAACGCCTCAATAGGGTAAATCGTAGTAAAGGTGGTACCTTCACTTGGACCATAAGCCTGCAATAATTGTTGTGGCGGACGATTATCCAGAACCTGAGCAATCACATGTAAATCGGGTATGTCTCCCCCGAAAATCAGGATCTTAATCCGCGGAAGAACCGGGGATAACTCTGCCGCCAGCCGGTTAAACAACCCGATAGTCAACCAAAGAACCGTGATGCGGTGAGCTTGTAAAGCTTGTACTAACTCTTGTGGTGTCAATAAGGTAGCATGGTTGATAATCACCAAAGCACCGCCGTTGAGCAACGGCGCCCAAACTTCAAACGTGCTGGCATCGAAAGCCGGATTAGCCGTAAAGGCAACCCGGTCATCCGGTCCGATTTCAGCATAGCCATTATTAATGACCAGCCGGACCACTGCACGATGCGACACGATTACCCCTTTTGGCAAGCCAGTTGAACCGGAGGTATACATGATATACGCGGATTCGGCGCTAGAACGTGGTAAATCAGGGTTAATGCGATCTTCCTCTCTGACCATATCTGTCTCATCAGAGAGATAAAACAGCGGAACAGAGAGGCCAACCGGAACATCAGATTGCCCATCAGTAATCAGCAATTTAGCTGAACAATCGTTTATCAACCAATTTTTCCGTTCATCCGGTATGCTGGGATCTATCGGTACGTAAACAGCGCCGACTTTGAGAATTGCTAGTTGAGCGATTACCAGTTCAATGGAGCGTGCGAACAAGGTCGCAATATGATCACCGGGACATCCCCCTTGTTCGATTAGCTGACGAGCCAACCGGTTAGCACAAGCATTCAGCTCCGCATAGCTCAGGGGTTTATCTCCCAATATCAGTGCCGTCGCCTCTGGGGTTCTCTTCGCTTGCTGCTCAAACAATTGATGAATGCATAGTTGCTCAGGATATGGTGCTTCAGTCGTGTTCCACGTTTCCAGCAATAACCTCTGTTCCACTTCAGGTAAGATGTTCAATGCACGTACCGGCTTCTCTGGCGCTTGTTCAAGCGCCGCCACCAGACTCTCCAACGCCTGTTGCATATAACCGCATAGGCTTTCCGGATCAAACGGTTGCACTACCTGAGCCGTCAGCCCCAGTGACTCACCAAAATCCTCCACCGACAGTACAAACGGATAGTTGGTCCGCTCCTGTCCGCCAAAAAATTCAATACCGCTTATCAATTCATCTGACGTTTCCGGCAAGGCATTATGTCGATAGTTCAACAGACTATTAAAGAGTGGGATCTCACCCTGCACACCACTGCAACGTTGAGCCAGTGCCAGTGAAGCGTGCTCATGTTCTAATAATCCGGCGAGTCGGGTGTGTGCTACCTGTACGCTATCCCGTACCGAGGTCTCATCGATATCCAGCCGTAATGGCAACGTATTGATAAATAACCCCATGCCATTCTCAGCACTCCCTCCCGCCTGCATACGCCCAAACAGCACCGTACCAAACACCACGTTCTTCTGACCACTAGTGCACGACAATACCTGCGCCCAAGCCAAATGACACAACGCCGCCAAACTGACGCCCAAACGCCGAGCCTGACTACGCAGACGATCATTCAGCTCAGGAGCCAACATCCCGTGAAACTCCACCACTTGCGAACCATCACGATGCACCTCCGTCAACCCGAATGGTAGAGTCGGTTCATCCACCTCTGCCAACATATCGGTAAAGAAGCGGGTATGCGCTTCCTGACTGACACCTAACCGAGACTGAGCCACCAAATTGCGGAAAGGAACCGGCGCAGGCAGGCTGTCCTCCTGACCCGTCAGATATGCCAGTACTTCACGGTGCATCACTTCCATCGTTTCATGGTCGCCGATCAAATGATGATGCAATTCTAGTAGGAACCAGCGACCATCGGTTTCTTGGGCAATGACAAAACGCAATAGCGGCGCCTGACTCAGGTCCAGACGATACTGACCCGGATCAAAACGCCGGGCTAACTGGTCACTGACCGGACCGTTCGTCGGGTTCAGTGTCAACTCCGTCACTGACAATGGGGACTGACGCCAAACCACCTGCACCGGAACTGACAATCCTTGCCAGATAAAGGCGGTACGTAAAATATCATGCCGATCAATTGTCCGTTGAACCGCCGTTAGATAACGATCCAACAGAGATCGGGCAGCAAAAACCATCTGGGTGACTAACAGATACGGATCACCCTCTTTTTCCAATAGATGGTGGAATAAAATGCCATCCTGCAACGGCGATAGCGCATAGATATCCTGAATATTCGCTATCCCGCCCGGCACTTGCTCGACGATGTGATCAATTTCAGACTGGGTCAGATCAACCAACGGCAGCAGATCGGGTGTCAGCACCGTAGTATCCAGTGTAATACAATTGTCCGGCACCCGAATTTCATTATGCTGACCCAGAGACTGTGCCAAAACACAAAGTGTTGGATGTTGAAATAACGTTTGTACCGATATGCCCAAACCAATACGCCGCAATCGTTCAATCATGCGCACAGCGAGTAGTGAATGGCCGCCCAGCGCAAAGAAGCTATCATGCCGACTTATCTGTTCAACGCCCAGCAGTTCACACCAGACAGCTGCCAACATCTCTTCTATCTTCCCTTGCGGGGCTTCATAGACCTGACGAGCAAACACCTCTTCCCCCGGTGCAGGCAATGCCCGGCGATCCAGCTTACCATTCGGGGTCTGTGGGAAAGTGTCTAGGCGTACAAAGGCTGCGGGTATCATATAGTCAGGTAAAACGGCACTCAGATGTTCACGTAAGTCAACAATCAATCTCTCATACGCTTCCGCCGCTACATAGGCAACCAGCCGTTTACCCAGCTCATCATCCAACGCCAGCACTACAGCCTCTTGTACCGCTGGGTGTTCTACCAACCGGGTTTCAATTTCCCCCAGCTCAACCCGGAAACCGCGAATTTTAACCTGTTGGTCATTGCGGCCCAGGAATTCCAACTCACCATCCAGCAGGTAGCGGGCCAAATCCCCAGTGCGATACATCCGCGCACCGGATACCGGGCTAAAGGGGTCCGGCATAAAACGTTCTGCACTCAATTCTGGCCGGTTCAGATAACCCTGTGCCACCCCCACGCCACCAATATACATTTCGCCAATGCAGCCTAATGGCACTGGCTGGCTGTATCTGTCCAGTAGGTAGATACAGGTATTTTTAATCGGCCTGCCTATAGAACGATCATCCGCAGAGGATAATATTTCCTTACAGGTCGCCGTCACAGTATTTTCCGTTGGGCCATAAGCATTCAATAGCTGGGGTCGATGGCCTTCTTGCGTAAACCAGTCCTGAATAGCGTTCTTTTTCACCGCCTCACTACCAATGATGATCAGCCTGAGACAATCTGGCAGCGGCCATCCGTTGTCTCTGGCCGCCAGTTCAGACCAGAATAAAGTCGGCAGAAACAGAACCGTGATGCGGTTTTGCTGAGTTAAAGCAATAAATTCCGGCATCGAAGCCAGCCAACTGTCATCCCGAATAACCAGCGTAGCCCCGTTACATAGTGACGAGAAGCACTCTTCCACTGAAACATCAAACGCAAAAGCAGCAAATTGCAACACTCGGTCTTGCTCGGTAATAGCATAGCGTTCATTAACCCCCAAATAGCGTTGATACAGCGCCTGATGTTCCACCATCACCCCTTTAGGCTGCCCGGTGGAGCCAGAGGTATAAATAACATAAGCCAGATTCTGTGGCATCAACGCCGGGATCTGCGGGTTGCTGTCCAGCTGATCAGGCTGGATATTTGGGTCAAGTACCGTCACCCCGGCCAACGCCTTGTCATCCAGTGCTGCTCGTCCGATTACATCCGCTAATACCACTGACGGAGCCGTATCATTCAGGATATACACCAGACGTTCCGCCGGGTAGGTTGAATCCAGCGGCACATAAGCCGCACCCGCTTTCAGCACTGCCAACAGTGCCACTACCATAGCCGGTGAGCGTGTCACGCAAATCGCCACCCGCTGATCCGGCACAACCCCCAGTGCAATGAGCTGATGGGCCAGACGGTTAGCACCGGCATTTAATTCGTCATAACTGAGACTCTGCTCTTGATACACCAGAGCCGTAGCTTCCGGGGTTTTCTCTGCCTGTTGCTCAAACAACTGATGAATACATAACGCGTCAGGATACGCGGTTTCTGTCGCATTCCAGGTTTCCAACAACAGCGTACGTTCCATTTCAGGCAAGATGTTCAACGCTCGTACTGGCGTCTCCGGGGTCTGTTCAAGGGCTTCCACCAGACTCACCAACGCCTGCTGCATATAATCGCATATTCTATCCGGTTCAAACGGCTGCACCACATGAGCGATCAGCCCCAAAGTGGACCCATCGTCCTCTACCGACAGTCCAAAGGGGTAGTTAGTACTTTCCTGTTCGCCCAGGAATTCAATACCGTCCAGCGTTTCATCGGAATTTCCCGACTGATCATTATGTCGATAGTTCAACAAGGAGCTAAAGAGTGGCGTACCGCTGGCAACCCCACTGCACCGCTGGGCCAGCGCCAGTGAAGCATGCTCATGCGCCAGCAACCCAGCCAGTCGTAGATGCACCGCCCGCACGCTGTCACGTACCGGAGTATTATCTATATCCAGACGCAATGGCAGGGTATTAATAAACAGCCCCATCCCACTATCAGCACCTTCTCCCGCTGCCATACGGCCAAACAACACCGTGCCGAATACCACTTTCTCCTGACCACTGGTACATGACAGTACTTGTGCCCAAGCCAGATGACACAAAGCCGCCAAACTGACGCCCAAATGCCGGGCCTGATGGCGAAGACGGTCACTCAACTCGATCGTCAGCATCCGGTGAGATTCTATCTCCTGCGATCCATCACGATGCACCTCTGCCAATCCGAACGGCAGCGTTGGCTCATCCACATCCGCCAACATGTCGGTAAAGAAACGGGTGTGCTCTGCCTGACTCATCCCCAGTTGGACCTCAGCTACCAGATTGCGGAACGGTACCGGGTCAGGCAAGCGGTCCATTTGCCCGGAAAAATAGGACTGCACTTCACGGTTCATCACTTTCATTGTGGTATGGTCACCAATCAGGTGATGTTGCAATTCCAGTAAAAACCAGCGGCCATCGGTTTCCTGTGCCACCACAAAACGCAACAGCGGTGCCTGACTTAAATCGAGACGATAATGACGAGGGTTAAAACGTTGCGCCAGTTGATCACTAACCGGCCCATCAACCGGGTCCAGCATCAATTCAGTCACCGACAAAGATGCCTGACGCCAGACTACCTGAGCCGGGACAGACAATCCTTGCCAGATAAAGGCAGTCCGCAGAATATCATGACGATCAACCACCAGTTGCACCGCCGTCAGATAACGATCCAGCAAAATCCGATTAGCAAAGACCATCTGACTCGCTAACAAATACGGATCACCTTCGTTTGCCAGTAAATGGTGGAATAAAATACCGTCCTGTAATGGCGACAAGGCATAGATATCCTGAATATTGGCAACCCCACCCGGCACTTGTCCGACAATAGAGTCAATCTCTGGCTGAGTCAGATCTATCAGCGGTAACATTGCCAGTGTTAATACCGTGGTTGCTGGCATAATAACATTAGCAGGCACCATTATAGCCCGATGCCGCCCCAACATTTGAGCCAGCTCTGACAACACCGGCGACTGGAACAGATCACGCACCGCCAATGTCAACCCCAGATGACGTAAGCGTTCAATCATCCGCACCGCGAGCAGGGAATGGCCGCCTAACGCAAAAAAGCTGTCATGTCGGCTAACCTGTTCTATTCCCAGTAATTCACGCCAAATCGCCGCCAGGGTAATCTCCGTTTCTCCTTGAGGCGCTTCGTAAACCTGACGGGCAACGGCTTCATTATCAGGTGCCGGTAGCGCACGACGATCCAACTTACCGTTCGGAGTTAATGGAAACGCATCCAGACGCACAAACGCTGACGGCACCATATAATCAGGCAAAATAGCGCTCAGGTGAGCACGTAAATTATTAACCAGCCCCTCTTCATCCTCTGGCGCCACTACATAAGCAACCAGCCGCTTGTCCTGACCGTCACCCAACACCAAAACAACAGCCTCACGCACTACAGGGAGTTCTACCAGATGAGCCTCAATTTCTCCTGGTTCAATTCGGAAACCACGGATTTTGACCTGTTGGTCATTACGGCCAAGGAATTCCAAATTACCGTCCGGCAAATAGCGTGCTAAATCCCCGGTCCGGTACATACGTGCATTCGGTTGATCACTAAATGGATCAATCAGGAAACGCTCAGCCGTCAATTCAGGGCGATTGAGATAACCACAAGCAACCCCGTCTCCGCCAACATAAATCTCTCCGGTCGCTCCCAACGGCACCGGTTGACCATAAGCATCCAACAGATAAACACGCGTGTTAGCGATTGGCCGACCAATCGGAATCCGAGTCACACCCTGCGGTAACGCCTTGATAGGATACATTGTGGTAAAGGTGGTTCCTTCACTCGGACCATAAGCCTGTAATAATTGTTGTGGTGGACGGTTATCCAGAACCTGAGCAATCACATGCAAATCGGGGATATCCCCCCCAAAAATCAGAATTTTTATCTGCGGAAGGACCGGGGACAGCTCCACCGCTAACCGGTTAAACAACCCGATAGTCAGCCACAGAACAGTAATATGGTGAGCCTGTAAAGCCTGCACTAACTCCTGCGGTGTCAGCAAAGTATCATGGTCGATAACCACCAGCGCACTGCCATTAAGCAAAGGTGCCCACACTTCAAATGTGCTGGCATCAAAAGCGGGATTGGCCGTAAAGGCCACCCGATCATTTGCTCCGATTGCCGCATAGCCATTATTGATGACCAACCGAACCACCGCACGATGCGGTACTATTACCCCTTTTGGCAGGCCGGTTGAGCCGGAGGTATACATGATATAGGCTGACCCGGTGCTGGAACGCGGTAAATTAAGGTTTATCCCCTCTTCAACGCCATCCGCATTTTTCTCATCAGAGAGACGAAATAGCGGAACAGAGAGACCGACCGGAATATCAGATTGCGCATCAGTAATCAGCAACTTAGCTGAACAATCATTTATCAACCAATTTCGCCGTTCGTCCGGCACATTGGGATCTATCGGTACGTAAACAGCACCAACCTTGAGGATAGCCAACTGGGCTACCACCAGCTCAACTGATCGTTGCAATAGGATCACAACGTGTTCATCCGGGCAAACGCCTTGTTCAATCAATTGACGGGCCAAACGGTTAGCACAGGCATTCAGTTCTGCGTAACTGAGGGTCTTATCTCCCGCTATCAGCGCCGTCGCTTGCGGAGTTTTCGCTGCCTGTTGTTCAAACAACTGATGAATGCATAACTGTTCAGGATACGGTGCTTCGGTGACATTCCATGTTTCCAGCAATAACTTCTGCTCCGCTTCAGGCAAGATATTCAATGCACGTACCGGCGTCTCTGGGGCCTGTTCAAGCACTTCTACCAGACTTTCCAAAGTCTGTTGCATATAACCGCATAGCCGATCCGGCTCAAACGGCTGTACCACCTGAGCAGTCAGCCCCAGAGATTCACCAAAATCCTCTACCGACAGCACAAACGGATAGTTGGTTCGCTCCTGTTCACCCAAGAATTCGATACCGTCCATCATTTCATCCGAAGTCACCGGCTGATAATTATGTCGATAATTCAACAGGGCACTAAAGAGTGGCGCACCATTGACAACCCCACTACAACGCTGGGCCAGCGCCAGTGAAGCATGCTCATGCTCCAGCAACCCAGCCAGTCGTAAATGCACCGCACGCACGCTGTCCCGTACCGGAGTCTCATCAATATCCAGCCGCAATGGCAGGGTATTGATAAACAACCCCATACTACTGTCAGCCCCTTCCGCCACCGCCATACGCCCAAACAGGACGGTGCCAAACACCACTTTCTCCCGCCCGCTGGTACGCGACAACACTTGCGCCCAGGCTAGATGACACAAGGCGGCTAGACTAACACCCAAACGTCGGGCCTGATGGCGAAGACGGTCATTCAACCCGACTGTCAGCATCCGATGTGATTCAATCACCTGCGATCCATCACGATGCACCTCCGTGAATCCAAACGGCAGCGTTGGTTCATCCACGTCCGCCAACATGTCGGTAAAGAAACGGGTATGGGCTTTCTGACTCACCCCCAGCCGGGCCTCAGCCACCAGATTACGGAAAGGAACCGGCGCAGGTAGGCAATCTGCTTGCCCAGAAAAATACGCCTGCACTTCACGATGCATCACTTCCATCGTTTCATGGTCACCGATCAAATGATGCTGCAATTCCAGTAAGAACCAGCGACCATCGGTTTCCTGAGCAATAACAAAATGCAGTAACGGTGCCTGACTCAGATCAAGACGATGCTGATCCGGATCAAAACGCCGGGTTAACTGGTCAATCACTGGGCCGTCAGCCGGGTCTAGCGTCAGTTCCGTCACTGGCAACCGCGCCCGACGCAAAACCACCTGTGCCGGGACAGACAATCCTTGCCAGATAAAAGCCGTCCGCAGGATGTCATGGCGATCAACCGCCTGTTGCACCGCCGCCAGATAACGGTCCAGCAGAGACCGGTTAGCAAAGGCCACTGGATAGAGCACCAGATAAGGGTCGCCTTCTTTTTCCAACAAATGATGGAACAGGATACCGTCCTGCAACGGCGACAAGGCATAAATATCCTGAATATTGGCGATCCCTCCCGGCACCTGTTCAACGATGTGCTCAATCTCAGACTGGGTCAGATCAATCAGCGGCAACATCGTCGGCGTCAACGCCGTAGTTGCCGGGGTGATGACGTTAGGTGGTACCATCACAGCCTGGTGCCGTCCCAACGCTTGGGCCAGTTCAGACAGCACCGGAGACTCGAACAGATCGCGCGCCGTCAGTGTTAACCCCCGGTGACGCAAACGTTCAATCATCTGCACGCCAAGCAATGAGTGTCCCCCCAGTGCAAAAAAGCTGTCATGTCGGCTAATCTGCTCAATCCCCAGCAACTCACGCCAAAGTGCTGCCAGCATAATCTCAGCCTCACCCTGCGGGGCTGCATAAATCTGACGGGCAAAATCTTCCTCTCCTGGCGCCGGTAACGCCCGGCGATCCAACTTACCATTCGGGGTCTGCGGGAAGCTATCCAGACGCACAAAGGCCGCCGGTACCATATAATCCGGCAACCGGGTACTCAAGTGTTCACGCAAACGAGCAGCCAACCCCTCATGCTCATGTGCTTCCACCGCCACATAGGCGACTAACCGTTTGCTCTGCCCGTCATCCAGTGCCAGCACCACCGCCTCTTGTACCGCCGGATATTCCACCAACCGGGTTTCAATTTCCCCCAGCTCAACCCGGAAGCCGCGGATTTTAACTTGCTCGTCGTTACGGCCCAGAAACTCCAAATCACCGTCTGGCAAGTAGCGGGCCAAATCCCCGGTACGATACATCCGCGCACCGGATACCGGACTAAAAGGGTCTAGCATAAAACGTTCTGCACTTAAGGCAGGTCGATTCAGATAACCCCGTGCTACCCCCACGCCACCAATATACATTTCGCCAGTGCAGCCTAATGGCACCGGTTGCCCATCTTTGTCCAACAGGTAGATGCGAGCATTTTTAGCCGGTCGGCCAATAGAACGCGCATCCGCCGGTGATAACACATCCTTATAGGTCACTGTCACGGTATTTTCCGTCGGACCATAACCATTCAATAGCCGGGGTCGCTGGCCTTCCTGTGCAAACCAGTCCTGAACAGCGTGCTGTTTTACCGTCTCACCCCCAATGATGATGAGCCTGAGACAATCTGGCAGCGGTAATCCAGTGCCTCTGGCTGCCAATTCAGACCAGAATAAAGTCGGCAACGACATCACCGTAATACGATATTGCCGGGTTAAAGCAATAAATTCCGGTATAGAAGCCAGCCAGCTATCATCACGCATGACCAACGTGGCTCCGTTGCATAATGACGAGAAGAAATCTTCCACAGAAACATCAAACGCAAACGCGACAAATTGCAATACCCGGTCTTGCGCCGTAACGGCATAGGTGTCATTAAAACCCAGATAACGTTGATAAATAGCCTGATGCTCTACCATTACCCCTTTTGGCTGCCCGGTGGAGCCGGAGGTGTAAATCACATACGCCAGATGTTGGGGCGTCAGCTTAGTCACTAATGGATTACTATCCGGTTGGTCAGGTAGAGTATTTGGGTCAAGTACCGTCAGCCCGGCTAACGCTGGTTCACCCAGCGCTGCCTTCCCGGTCGCATCAGCCAAGACCACTGACGGAGCCGCATCATTCAGGATATATGCCAGCCGTTCTCCCGGATAAGTTGAGTCCAGCGGCACATAAGCCCCACCCGCTTTCAGCACCGCCAGCAGCGCTACCACCATTGCCGGGGAACGAGCTACACAAATTGCCACCCGCTGGTCCGGCGCAACCCCCAATGCAATCAGTTGATGGGCCAGGCGGTTGGCGCGGATATTCAGTTCAGCATAGCTGAGAGTCTGCTCTTGATACACCAACGCTGTGGCTTCTGGGGCTTGTTCCGCTTGTTGCTCAAATAACTGATGAATACATAACAGGTCAGGATAGGGAGTTTCAATGGGATTCCAGATTTCTAGCAGCAATGTCCGTTCAGCCTCCAGCAATAAATTAAGCTGCCCGACGGGGATTTCATCACCGCCCTTTTTCGACAATGCCAACACCTGTAAGTGTTCGCTCATCCGCTGAACTACTTCCTCACTCAGACGGTTCTTATCGTAGATCCACCGAAAACTACCACCCTGCGCATTAATCTGAAGGGTCAGCAATTCGCCGGGTACCTCTTGATCATGCTGCCTGTCATCCTGTATCACAGAAACAGCGACCTGCCACGGCTGGCTGCTTGTTAATGCCGGGATAGCTCGCAATAAAGAAGAGCGGGAAAAGAGCTCTCGGCTAAATGTATGGTGCTGTTTCAACCGATCAAGCTCGTCATCAATCTGGTCAGCAATCACACTCCAGAGATCATCAAACGCCACCTCAATGACCATGGGTACCACCGGCGCCAAATCTGCCGAGTTATCGTTTATTTCCACGCACCAACCGATTTGGAATTCGGTCTGATGAGTCAAACGTGCAAGATAGATAACGAATGCCTGCAATAGTGTCCGTAGAGAGTCCTCTTCATCATTTTTTGGCAACGGAGGCTGCCAGGGACTCATTACCCATCTGGGTTCTATCTGTTTCCCGGTGATTTCGAAAGGTAACTGTAAGGGTTGCAAAGAGGCAAGGCGATCACACCAAAATGATTCACTAGATGTAAACACCTGGGGAATATTCTTTACATTCTGAATTTGTTGTGAAGTGTTATTTATGTTGATTATATTTTCTGACGTCTGAGTCTGAAGAGTATTTCCTGCTTCAGTAATGCTATCTTTCATTTATTACCTCAACGAATCTGTTAGAAATTTGATAACTGTCAACAATGACAGTTATCATCAATGTTTTTCTCTTACTTCTTGCCCCCAAGAAATAAAAACGGACACGTCTGACATTAATTCAAGATACTCAGATACTGGATGCCATAGCCCGGTTAATAACAACCAATGAGTCATTCCTCGACGCTAACCTCCTCGATAACGGAATAAATAATTCATCTCATGACCTAGAATAAGACATTCTTTTTTATTCCGACTTTTCGGATAAACGCCTTTAATTTTCTGCTATTTTTATTATCTGACATTGAATTCCATAATAAAAAATGGAATCATTAACTGCATTGATTATACATAAACATCAAATCATTGTTATACCCTTCATCTTTCAAGCTGCTGCTTTGTTGGCTACGTTCACTTACCCCAGTCACAGAGTTATCTATGCTCCCGGGGATGCGTTCACTTGCCGCCGCACTGCAACTTGAAAACTATTGGGTATATAATTTATCCACTTCCTACTAATATCAAATTAAAATTATTTCCAAAAGACATTAAATATTTAAAAAATAATTCATCTTGAATCACCAAAATATGACTTTGATAATCACCTGTAAAATATCTCTTCCACTCTGATAATGAACCGGTATCCCAATTTCAAATATACCCGTTATCTTTCAAGTTGCCTCTTTGTTGGCTGCACTCACCCCGGTCACAGAGTTATCTATGCTCCCGGGGATTCGCTCCCTTGCCGTCGCAATCTATCTTGAAATCCATTGGGTATACAACTTATTCAACATTGGTAAAAAAACTTTTAAGCTCAATTACGTAAAATATAACATCAGATTAAAATAATTCATAATATATTATTTTTCAATGGTAAAAATATGCCACCAATGTAAATATCACAAATAGGAAAATATAAATTAAAAAACCTGATAAAATACCACACTGTAATAATTAGATCATGAAAGAATATAATCACAATTATATTCAACACCATAAATAATTTTAAACAAAAACAACTTAATTATATCATAATAAAACAATGTGATTTATGGCAACACCTCCGAATTACCAGAAAACCCTATCGTAAACACCATGGTCTCTATGAAAAAAGAGGAAAAATTAAAAAATGGGTTAATTAGACAATACTTTCTAAAGAGAACCGGCTTTAATGAAGTTTCTGCTAAGGAAATAAATATTGCGGTAAACCGATCAAATAATTACTCCCGAAAAATACAGAATGGGAAAACACCGGATGAATTATTTAAAAGAATACGAATATATTTACTTCCTGACTAACGGCATTGCACTTATACCCAATAGATTTCAAGATGCATCGCGACGTCTACCACTTTGCATAATACCACCACACTTTCACTGTTCATTTGTCTCTCTGGAAAGGGGGAAGCGGCAAATATAAATTGATTTATTTTTTCCAATAATTACTACGTATATTGGCAACGTATGATTTCAGATAATTAGTCTTAGGTGAATAAACCGGTAAAAACAGCAGATGAGATTTAGTTTTTTTCAATTCATTTATCCACTGCCCAACAGAAGAACGTACAGCACAAAACGTTTCAGCTATCAGAGTAACGCAATTGCTGTGATATCGCCTCAGCATTGTCAGACAGAGGGAAAGGTTTTTACCTGTTCGTGCAATAACAAAAATCCTCTTTTTGCAAGTGACTTTTGTCTGAAATGAGATCTTACTTTGTGATCTGCGTCACATAATTAAACAAAAAAGTAAAATTAATTTGAAATTATTAACATTGGTTATTAAATGATTAATATTAATGCATTTTTTATATATTTTGTAACAGAATAATAACATTGGCCTGTTTTTTGTTTTAAAATATAACCCCCTGTTTTTGCTGCTATCTTAACCAAACCCCGGCTTTTA
>NZ_RCWA01000058.1 GCF_018448905.1 Photorhabdus heterorhabditis
TGATGCCAGGTGATAACATTCAGATGGTAGTTACCCTGATTGCGCCAATCGCAATGGACCAGGGTCTGCGCTTCGCTATCCGTGAAGGTGGCCGTACAGTAGGTGCTGGTGTTGTTGCTAAAGTTATTGCCTAATCGCCAATAATTAAGTTTCTGGTTCTAAAGTAGGTTTACACTCTAGAACTTCGACAGTAGACACCTGATGTATTACATCAGGTGTCTAGTAGTTAGATTTATGTAATCTTTCCTTGGTTGTAGATTTTTACATTGTCCTCTAAATCATCTTTTATACTGTTCAAATGTCTTCGATTTGTGCCAGTGGTAGTTTATTCTTCAGGGTTTTCATTAATCCATTCTGTTAGTGTATCCTGATATATCAGGTACATCTCTCTATCATCAGCATTCAGTAGTGGTCTGCAATTTTTTCGAATGAATCAGACTCAGATAAGTTGTTCTTTTAAATACAGGTAAGCAATATCTGAGACCTGTATCTGTTCTGTCTCTGTTGGTAAGTACTGACATAGGTAGTTGGTATGGAACCGAAAAATTGGAACAAATAATTAAATGCAAACGATTATTGAAATAATACTCATTATTATTTACCATGGACTATAATATATACCAGAGAGTGCGGTTTATGTATGTCTGCCTATGTAATGCGGTGAGTGATAGAACAATACGTAATGCGGTGCGTCAGCATCACGTTCACTCTATCAGAGAGTTAAAACGTATTGTTCCTGTAGGCCGTGATTGTGGGAAATGCATACGTCAAGCCAGAGAGCTAATTAATGAGGAAATTGCCCAACTGCCCAAGATAGATAAAGTTGCTTGATAAAAAATAAGGCAAGTTTACTACTACTCTGCTGAATAGGTACTACACTTTAAGTACTGGAAGCGGAGGATTAGACTATGAAAGGTGATAAAAAAATCATTGCTTATTTAAATAAACTTCTTGGAAATGAGCTTGTCGCAATTAATCAGTATTTCCTGCATGCCCGGATGTTCAAAAACTGGGGACTTACCCGTCTTAATGAGAAGGAATATCATGAATCTATTGATGAGATGAAGCATGCCGATAGGTACATTGAACGTATTCTTTTTCTTGAAGGAATTCCTAATTTGCAAGACCTAGGGAAACTTAACATTGGAGAAGATATTGAAGAAATGCTCAGATCTGATTTGCAGCTTGAATTACAAGGAGCTCACGACCTGAGAGAAGCGATTGCTTATGCTGATTTGATTCATGACTATGTCAGCCGTGATTTGATGATAGATATCTTAGATGCGGAAGAGGGGCATATTGATTGGCTGGAAACTCAACTTGAACTAATTGAACGCATGGGGATTCAAAATTATACCCAAGCGCAGATTCTTGAAGGAGAGTAGTTACTACAAAGAATGCCCTATCCTACTACATTATATAGTTAGGGCATTCTTTGCTTCGTTCCATATTTTACATTTCCTCTCTGAACAGATTCTCATCTGTATCTTGCTTTGCAAATTGATTTGCGTATAATGCATAGGCTTACTTATGTGTAGGTCTGATTTGTCAATCAGCGAATGTGCAGGGATTTTTACTGCCATTTAAAAATACTCCCGATATGGGGGTTATACATTGAACGATTACACTCTCCCATCAATCGAAATGGGTACGAGGAGTAATTATTTACGTTTATAAAATAGTTGGAGCTCTGGTCTCATGCAGAACCAAAGAATCCGTATCCGCCTGAAAGCATTTGATCATCGTTTGATCGATCAATCAACTGCGGAAATTGTCGAGACCGCTAAGCGTACTGGTGCGCAGGTTCGTGGTCCGATCCCGCTGCCGACTCGTAAAGAGCGTTTTACCGTTCTGATTTCTCCGCATGTTAATAAAGATGCGCGCGATCAGTACGAAATTCGCACTCATAAGCGTCTGGTTGACATCGTTGAGCCAACCGAGAAAACCGTTGATGCTCTGATGCGTCTGGATCTGGCTGCCGGTGTAGACGTGCAGATCAGCCTGGGTTAATCAGGTCATTGAACGATTGAGAGGTTGAAACAATGATTGGTTTAGTCGGTAAAAAAGTGGGTATGACTCGTATCTTCACTGAAGATGGCGTTTCAATCCCTGTAACTGTTATCGAAATTGAAGATAACCGCGTTACTCAGGTTAAAAGCCTAGATAATGATGGTTATCGTGCAATTCAGGTTACCACTGGTAGCAAAAAAGCTAGCCGTGTAAACAAACCTGAAGCAGGGCATTTTGCTAAAGCTGGCGTTGAAGCTGGCCGTATCCTGCGTGAATTCCGCCTATCTGCGGGCGAAGAATATGCTGTAGGTCAAAACATTAGCGTTGAGATTTTCGCTGACGTTAAGAAAGTCGACGTTACTGGTACATCGAAAGGTAAAGGTTTTGCTGGCACTGTTAAGCGCTGGAATTTCCGTACCCAAGATGCTAGCCACGGTAACTCTTTGTCTCACCGTGTTCCGGGTTCTATCGGTCAGAACCAAACTCCGGGCAAGGTATTTAAAGGCAAGAAAATGGCAGGCCAACTGGGTAATGAACGTGTAACCGTTCAAAGCTTGGATGTAGTACGTGTTGACGCTGAGCGCAACCTGCTGCTGGTCAAAGGTGCTGTTCCAGGTGCGACTGGTAGCAACCTGATCGTAAAACCGGCTGTCAAGGCGTAACGTCGAGGAGATAGGAATGGAATTGGTAATGAAAGACGCGCAAGGCGCGCTGACTGTTTCCGAAACTACCTTCGGGCGTGATTTCAATGAAGCGCTTGTGCATCAAGTAGTTGTTGCTTACGCAGCTGGTGCACGTCAAGGTACTCGTGCTCAGAAAACCCGTGCTGAAGTTTCTGGTTCAGGTAAAAAACCATGGCGTCAGAAAGGCACTGGCCGTGCACGCTCTGGTTCTATTAAGAGTCCAATTTGGCGCTCTGGTGGTGTAACTTTCGCAGCTAAGCCACAGGACCACAGTCAAAAAGTTAATAAAAAAATGTACCGCGGTGCTCTGAAAAGCATCCTGTCTGAGCTGGTACGTCAAGATCGTTTGATCGTTGTCGAGAAGTTCTCTGTAGAAGCTCCTAAGACTAAGCTTCTGGTTCAGAAACTGAAAGAAATGACACTGGAAGATGTGCTGATTATCACTGGTGAAGTTGATGAGAACTTGTTCTTAGCAGCTCGTAACCTGTACAAGGTTGATGTCCGTGATGCAGCAGGTATCGATCCAGTTAGTTTGATCGCCTTCGATAAAGTGGTTATGACTGCTGATGCTGTGAAGCAAGTTGAGGAGATGCTGGCATGATCCGTGAAGAACGTCTGCTGAAAGTACTGCGCGCGCCGCATGTATCTGAAAAAGCTTCTACAGCGATGGAAAAAAGTAATACCATCGTTCTCAAAGTTGCGAAAGACGCGACTAAAGCAGAAATTAAAGCTGCTGTACAGAAATTATTTGAAGTCGAAGTTGAAGGTGTTAACACTTTGCTGGTTAAAGGCAAAACTAAACGCCACGGTCAGCGTATTGGTCGTCGTAGCGACTGGAAAAAAGCTTACGTCACTCTAAAAGAAGGCCAGAATATGGACTTCATTGGTGGCGCAGAGTAAGTCGGAGGAGTAAAGAACAATGGCAATTGTTAAATGTAAACCTACGTCTCCGGGCCGTCGCCACGTTGTTAAGGTGGTTAACCCTGAGCTGCATAAGGGCAAACCTTATGCTCCGTTACTGGAAAAAAGCAGCAAAACCGGTGGTCGTAACAACAATGGTCGTATTACCACTCGTCACATTGGTGGTGGTCACAAGCAGCATTATCGTTTGATTGACTTCAAACGTAATAAAGATGGTATTCCTGCTGTAGTTGAGCGCTTGGAATATGATCCAAACCGTTCAGCAAACATCGCCTTGGTTCTGTATAAAGATGGTGAGCGTCGTTATATTCTTGCACCTAAGGGTTTGAAAGCTGGTGACCAGATCCAATCTGGTGCTGATGCCGCTATCAAAGCTGGTAACGCATTGCCAATGCGTAATATCCCAGTTGGTTCTACTGTACACAACGTAGAAATGAAACCGGGTAAAGGTGGTCAGTTGGCTCGTTCTGCTGGTGCATATGTTCAGATCGTTGCTCGTGATGGTTCTTATGTGACCTTGCGTCTGCGTTCTGGTGAAATGCGTAAAGTTCTGTCTGACTGCCGTGCTACTTTAGGCGAAGTTGGTAATGCAGAACACATGCTACGCGTTCTGGGTAAAGCTGGTGCAAGTCGCTGGCGTGGCATTCGTCCTACCGTTCGTGGTACGGCGATGAACCCGGTAGATCACCCACATGGTGGTGGTGAAGGTCGTAACTTTGGTAAACATCCTGTAACTCCTTGGGGCGTTCAAACTAAAGGTAAGAAGACCCGTAGTAATAAACGTACTGATCAGTTCATCGTACGTCGCCGTACTAAAAAATAATTAGAGGATAAGCCATGCCACGTTCTCTCAAGAAAGGTCCATTTATTGACCTGCACTTGCTGAAGAAGGTAGAGAAAGCGGTGGAAAGCGGAGACAAAAAGCCTATTAAGACTTGGTCCCGTCGTTCAACGATCTTTCCTAACATGATCGGTTTGACCATCGCTGTCCATAATGGTCGTCAGCATGTACCTGTTTTTGTTTCCGACGAAATGGTTGGTCATAAACTAGGTGAATTCGCGCCGACCCGTACTTATCGCGGCCATGCGGCCGATAAAAAGGCTAAAAAGCGCTAAGGTAGGAGGAAGAGATGGAAACTATCGCTAAACATCGCCACGCTCGTTCTTCTGCTCAGAAGGTTCGCCTTGTAGCTGACCTGATTCGCGGTAAGAAAGTGTCGCAAGCTCTGGAAACTCTGACCTATACCAATAAGAAAGCTGCTGGTTTAGTGAAGAAAGTACTTGAGTCTGCTATTGCTAATGCAGAACACAACGATGGTGCTGATATTGATGATCTGAAAGTCACGAAGATTTTCGTAGACGAAGGCCCGACCATGAAGCGTATTATGCCTCGTGCAAAAGGTCGTGCAGATCGCATCCTGAAGCGCAGCAGCCACATTACTGTGGTTGTGTCCGATCGCTGAGACTCTGGAGACTAGCAATGGGTCAGAAAGTACATCCTAATGGTATTCGCCTGGGTATTGTCAAACCTTGGAACTCTACCTGGTATGCGAATACCAAAGAATTCGCTGATAACCTGGACAGCGATTTTAAAGTGCGCCAGTACTTGAATAAAGAATTGGCAAAAGCGTCTATTTCACGCATTGTTATTGAACGTCCTGCTAAAAGCATCCGTGTAACTATTCACACTGCTCGCCCAGGTATCGTAATCGGTAAGAAAGGTGAAGACGTAGAGAAACTGCGTAAAACTGTAGCGGAAATCGCTGGTGTTCCTGCGCAAATTAATATTTCTGAAGTGCGTAAGCCTGAACTGGACGCAAAACTGGTTGCTGATAGTATCACTTCACAGTTGGAACGTCGTGTTATGTTCCGCCGTGCTATGAAGCGCGCAGTCCAGAACGCAATGCGTTTGGGTGCCAAAGGTATTAAAGTGGAAGTAAGTGGTCGCTTGGGCGGTGCTGAAATCGCGCGTACTGAATGGTATCGTGAAGGTCGTGTACCATTGCACACACTACGTGCAGACATCGATTATAACACTTCAGAGGCGCACACCACTTATGGTGTACTCGGTGTTAAGGTATGGATCTTCAAAGGTGAGATCTTGGGTGGTATGGCTGCTGTTGAACAGGCGGAAAAACCGGCTGCGCAACCTAAAAAGCAGCAGCGTAAAGGCCGCAAGTAAGGAGAGTCGCTGATGTTACAACCAAAGCGTACGAAATTCCGTAAAGTGCACAAAGGCCGTAACCGTGGTCTGGCAGCAGGTGCGGATGTTAGCTTCGGCACTTTCGGTCTGAAAGCTGTGGGCCGTGGTCGTCTGACAGCGCGTCAGATTGAAGCGGCACGTCGTGCTATGACTCGTGCAATTAAACGTCAAGGTAAAATCTGGATTCGTGTATTCCCAGACAAACCAATCACTGAAAAGCCACTCGAAGTACGTATGGGTAAAGGTAAAGGTAACGTGGAATATTGGGTTGCCTTAATCCAGCCCGGTAAAGTCCTTTATGAAATGGACGGTGTGCCTGAAGAGCTGGCTCGTGAAGCATTCAAGCTGGCAGCAGCGAAACTGCCTATCAAAACCACCTTTGTAACTAAGACGGTGATGTAATGAAAGCACAAGAGCTGCGCGAAAAAAGCGTTGAAGAGCTGAACACAGAGTTGCTGAACCTGCTGCGTGAACAATTTAACCTGCGTATGCAGGCAGCAAGTGGCCAACTACAACAGTCTCACCTGTTGAAACAAGTGCGTCGTGATATCGCACGCGTTAAGACTTTACTGACTGAGAAGGCGGGTGCGTAATGACCGATAAAATCCGTACTCTGCAAGGTCGTGTTGTTAGTGACAAAATGGAGAAATCTATTGTTGTTGCTATTGAGCGTAAGGTGAAGCATCCTCTGTATGGTAAATTCATCAAACGTACGACTAAACTGCACGTACATGACGAGAACAATGAATGTGGAATAGGTGATGTGGTGGAAATCCGCGAAACCCGTCCATTGTCCAAAACTAAATCTTGGACCTTAGTTCGCGTTGTAGAGAAAGCGATTCTGTAAGCTGACTCGAATAGAGTAAACGGCTCAGGCAATGAGCCGTTTATTTTTTCTATCCATATCTGAGATGTGGTGTTATAATGCCGCGCCCTCATGATATGGGGTATCTGAACGGCCTCTTTATTATAGTGAAGTAGGCTCAGTAGTAGTTGACATTTAGCGGAGCACTAAAATGATCCAAGAACAGACTATGCTGAACGTGGCCGACAACTCCGGTGCACGTCGCGTAATGTGTATCAAGGTTCTGGGTGGCTCGCACCGTCGCTACGCACACGTCGGCGACATCATTAAAATCACCATCAAGGAAGCAATTCCTCGTGGTAAAGTGAAAAAAGGTGATGTCCTGAAAGCGGTAGTGGTGCGCACCAAGAAGGGTGTTCGTCGCCCTGACGGTTCTGTCATTCGCTTCGATGGCAATGCTTGCGTGTTGTTGAACAACACAAGTGAGCAGGTTATCGGTACGCGTATTTTTGGGCCGGTAACTCGTGAACTTCGTAATGAAAAGTTCATGAAAATTATCTCCCTGGCACCAGAAGTACTCTAAGGAGCGGACAATGGCAGCGAAAATCCGTCGTGATGACGAAGTTATCGTGCTGACTGGCAAAGATAAAGGTAAGCGCGGTAAAGTAAAACAGGTTCTTTCTACTGGAAAGGTCATTGTTGAAGGTATTAACTTGGTTAAAAAACATCAGAAGCCTGTTCCGGCTCTGAACCAACCAGGTGGCATCGTTGAAAAAGAAGCTGCAATCCAAGTTTCAAACGTTGCAATCTTCAATACGGCAACCAGTAAGGCTGACCGTGTAGGTTTTAGATTTGAAGACGGTAAAAAAGTTCGTTTCTTCAAATCTAACAGCGAAACTATCAAGTAATTTGGAGTAATACGATGGCGAAACTGCATGATTACTACAAAGACGAGGTAGTCCAAAAACTGATGGCTCAGTTTGACTACAATTCTGTCATGCAAGTCCCTCGGGTCGAGAAGATCACCCTGAACATGGGTGTTGGTGAAGCGATTGCTGATAAGAAACTGCTGGATAATGCAGCAGCAGATTTGTCTGCAATCTCTGGTCAAAAACCATTGATCACCAAAGCACGCAAATCAGTTGCAGGCTTCAAAATCCGTCAGGGCTATCCAATCGGCTGTAAAGTTACCCTGCGTGGTGAACGCATGTGGGAGTTTCTTGAGCGCCTGATTTCTATTGCTGTACCTCGTATCCGTGACTTCCGTGGTTTGTCTGCTAAGTCATTTGATGGTCGTGGTAATTACAGCATGGGTGTACGTGAGCAAATCATCTTCCCTGAAATCGATTACGATAAAGTGGATCGTGTTCGTGGTTTAGATATTACTATCACCACAACTGCGAAATCTGATGATGAAGGCCGCGCACTGTTGGCTGCTTTTAACTTCCCGTTCCGCAAGTAAGGCAGGGTATTCATGGCTAAGCAATCAATGAAAGCACGTGATGTAAAACGTGTGAAATTGGCTGAGAAATTCTTCACTAAACGTATAGAATTGAAAGCTATTATTTCTGATGTGAATGCATCTGATGAAGAGCGTTGGAATGCTGTTCTTAAGCTGCAGACACTGCCACGTGATTCCAGCCCTTCTCGTCAGCGTAATCGCTGTCGCCAAACTGGGCGTCCGCATGCATTTTTGCGGAAGTTTGGGTTGAGCCGTATTAAAGTCCGTGAAGCCGCTATGCGCGGTGAAATTCCGGGCCTTAAAAAGGCTAGCTGGTAATTGTCACCAATTGAATCACGGGAGTAAAGACAGATGAGCATGCAAGATCCCATCGCGGATATGCTGACCCGTATCCGTAACGGTCAGGCCGCGAACAAAGTTGCGGTCACCATGCCTTCCTCTAAGCTGAAAGTGGCAATTGCCAAGGTGCTGAAGGAAGAAGGTTATATTGAAGATTACAAAATCGAAGGCGACACCAAGCCAGAACTGGAATTAGTACTGAAGTACTTTCAGGGTAAGGCTGTTGTAGAAAGCATTCAGCGCGTAAGCCGCCCAAGTCTGCGCATCTATAAGAAAAAAGATGAGCTGCCACAAGTTATGGCTGGTTTAGGTATTGCTGTTGTTTCTACCTCTAAAGGTGTAATGACTGATCGTGCAGCTCGCCAAGCTGGTCTTGGTGGCGAGATTCTCTGCTACGTAGCTTAATTCGGGAGGAAAGAATGTCTCGTGTTGCAAAAGCACCCGTCGTCATTCCTGCCGGCGTAGAGGTAAAACTCGACGGTCAGGTGATTTCGATTAAGGGTAAAAACGGCGAGTTGAGTCGTATAATCCATAGCGCAGTTGAAGTTAAGCATGCAGATAACCAACTGACCTTCGCACCACGCGATGGTTATGTAGATGGTTGGGCACAGGCGGGTACTACTCGTTCTTTGCTGAGTGCTATGGTTATCGGTGTTACCGAAGGCTTCACTAAGAAGCTTCAACTGGTAGGTGTTGGTTATCGTGCAGCAGTCAAAGGCAATGTTGTTAACTTGTCTCTTGGCTTCTCGCATCCAGTTGACCACGAACTGCCAGCAGGCATTACTGCAGAATGTCCGTCACAAACTGAAATCGTACTGAAAGGTGCTGATAAGCAGGTAATCGGTCAGGTTGCGGCAGAACTGCGTGCCTATCGTCGTCCTGAGCCTTATAAAGGTAAGGGTGTTCGTTACGCCGATGAAGTCGTGCGTATCAAAGAGGCTAAGAAGAAGTAAGGTAACACTATGGATAAGAAAGCAGCTCGTATCCGTCGTGCGACCCGCGCACGCCGCAAGCTCCAGGAACTGGGTGCGACTCGCCTGGTGGTACATCGTACCCCTCGCCATATTTATGCGCAGGTTATCGCACCAAACGGTTCTGAAACTTTGGTGGCAGCTTCTACTACAGAAAAAGCTATCAATGAGCAGTTGAAATACACTGGAAATAAAGAGGCCGCAGCAGCAGTTGGTAAAGCAATTGCTGAACGTGCACTGGAAAAAGGTATTAAAGATGTATCCTTTGACCGTTCTGGTTTCCAATATCATGGTCGAGTCCAGGCACTGGCAGATGCTGCCCGTGAAGCTGGCCTTCAGTTCTAAGGTAGAGGTGTAAGATGGCTCACATCGAGAAACAAGCTGGCGAACTGCAGGAAAAGCTGATCGCGGTAAACCGCGTATCTAAAACCGTAAAAGGTGGCCGGATTTTCAGCTTTACCGCACTGACTGTTGTAGGTGATGGTAATGGTCGCGTTGGTTTTGGCTACGGCAAAGCACGCGAAGTTCCGGCAGCAATCCAGAAAGCGATGGAAAAAGCCCGTCGCAATATGAAAACCGTCGCACTGAATAGCGGCACTTTGCATCATCCTGTGAAAGGTGCACACACCGGTTCCCGCGTGTTCATGCAGCCTGCTCATGAAGGTACTGGTATCATTGCTGGTGGTGCTATGCGTGCTGTTTTGGAAGTGGCTGGTGTTCATAACGTACTGGCTAAAACCTATGGTTCCACTAACCCAATTAATGTGGTTCGTGCAACCCTGGATGCTTTAGACAGCATGAAGTCTCCAGAAATGGTCGCAGCTAAGCGTGGTAAATCCGTCGAAGAAATTCTGGGGTAATGGCCATGGCTAAGACTATCAAAGTAACACAAATTCGCAGTTCAATCGGTCGTCTGCCTAAACATAAGGCGACTTTGGTTGGTTTAGGTCTGCGTCGTATCGGTCATACAGTAGAGCGTGAAGATACTCCGGCTATACGCGGTATGATCAACTTGGTTTCCTATATGGTTAAAGTTGAGGAGTAACAGATGCGTTTAAATACTCTGTCTCCGGCTGAAGGTGCCAAGCATGCGCCTAAACGTGTAGGTCGTGGTATTGGTTCGGGCTTGGGTAAAACTGGTGGCCGTGGTCACAAAGGTCAGAAATCTCGTTCTGGCGGTGGCGTGCGTCGCGGTTTCGAAGGTGGTCAGATGCCTTTATACCGTCGCTTGCCAAAATTTGGCTTCACTTCACGTAAGGCAATGGTTACAGCAGAAGTTCGTCTGTCTGATTTTGCTGCCGTTGAAGGCGATATTATCGATCTGAACGCACTGAAAGCCGCTAACATTGTTGGCATTCAAATTGAATTCGCGAAAGTTATGCTTTCTGGCGAAATCAACCGTGCAGTAACTGTGCGTGGCCTTCGTGTTACTAAGGGCGCCCGTGCTGCAATTGAAGCTGCTGGCGGTAAAATTGAGGAATAAGTAACAGATGGCTAAACAACCAGGATTAGATTTTCAAAGTGCTAAAGGTGGACTGGGCGAGCTGAAACGCAGACTGTTGTTTGTTATTGGAGCGCTGATTGTTTTCCGTATTGGCTCTTTTATTCCTATCCCTGGTATTGATGCCACTGTGCTTGCCAAATTGCTCGAACAGCAAAGAGGCACCATCATTGAAATGTTTAACATGTTCTCTGGTGGTGCTTTAAGTCGTGCTTCTATCTTTGCCTTGGGAATAATGCCGTATATTTCTGCGTCTATTATTATCCAGTTGCTGACAGTGGTTCATCCAACGTTAGCCGAGATTAAGAAGGAAGGGGAAGCTGGTCGTCGTAAGATTAGCCAGTATACCCGCTATGGTACTTTAGTGCTGGCTATATTTCAGTCAATTGGTATTGCTACCGGTTTACCGAATATGCCAGGGATGCAAGGGCTGGTAATTAACCCAGGATTTGCTTTCTACTTCACGGCTGTTGTGAGCTTAGTTACTGGAACGATGTTCCTGATGTGGCTAGGCGAGCAGATTACTGAGCGAGGTATTGGAAACGGTATCTCTATCATAATTTTTGCTGGTATTGTTGCGGGTCTGCCGCCGGCTATTGGCCATACCATCGAGCAAGCTAGGCAAGGCGATCTGCACTTCCTCCTGTTGCTGTTGGTTGCAGTGTTAGTGTTTGCAGTGACTTTCTTCGTTGTTTTCATGGAGCGTGGTCAACGACGTATTGTTGTTAACTATGCGAAACGTCAACAGGGTCGCCGAGTTTATGCAGCACAGAGTACACATTTACCGTTGAAAGTGAATATGGCTGGGGTTATCCCTGCAATTTTTGCTTCCAGCATTATTCTGTTCCCTGGTACCATAGCTTCTTGGTTCGGGGGTGGAACCGGTTGGAACTGGCTGACTACTATTTCAATGTACTTGCAGCCTGGGCAACCGCTTTATGTGTTACTCTACGCGTCTGCAATCATCTTCTTCTGTTTCTTTTATACTGCGTTGGTTTTCAACCCGAGAGAGACAGCGGATAACCTGAAGAAGTCCGGTGCATTTGTACCAGGAATTCGTCCGGGAGAGCAAACGGCCAAGTACATTGATAAAGTAATGACACGCCTGACCTTGGTTGGTGCGATGTATATTACTTTCATCTGCCTAATCCCGGAGTTCATGCGTGATGCTATGAAAGTACCATTTTATTTTGGTGGTACTTCACTACTTATCGTAGTTGTGGTCATCATGGACTTTATGGCTCAAGTGCAAACTCTAATGATGTCAAGTCAATACGAGTCTGCATTGAAGAAGGCAAACCTTAAAGGTTATAACCGCTAATTGGTTTGCTTGAGAAGTTACGGAGAGTAAAAATGAAAGTTCGTGCTTCCGTCAAGAAATTATGCCGCAACTGCAAAATCGTTAAGCGTAACGGTGTCGTTCGTGTGATTTGCAGCGCAGAGCCTAAGCATAAACAACGCCAAGGCTAATAAAATAGCATATTTTTCTTGCAAAGTCGGTTTGAGCTGGCTAAATTAGCCAGCCAATCTTTTTTATATCACAGCAACATTGTTTGAGTATCCTGAAAACGGGCTTTTCAGAATGGTGTTGCCGTAAATAATTGTAGGAGTGCATAGTGGCCCGTATAGCAGGCATTAACATTCCTGATCAGAAGCATACCGTAATCGCTTTGACATCGATCTACGGAATTGGTAGAACTCGCTCTCAAGCCATTTGTGCTGCGGCGGGTATTGCTGAACATGTTAAGATCAGTGAGCTGTCTGAAGAGCAAATTGACAAGCTGCGTGACGAAGTTGCCAAATACGTTGTAGAAGGTGATCTGCGTCGTGAAGTAACCCTGAGCATCAAACGTCTGATGGATCTTGGTACTTATCGTGGTTTACGTCACCGTCGTGGTCTACCAGTTCGCGGTCAGCGTACTAAGACCAATGCACGTACCCGTAAGGGTCCACGTAAGCCGATCAAGAAATAATCGGGGTATTGTATAATGGCAAAAGCACCTATTCGTGCACGTAAGCGTGTAAGAAAGCAAGTTTCTGACGGTGTGGCTCATATCCATGCTTCTTTCAACAACACCATCGTGACCATTACTGACCGTCAGGGTAACGCTCTGGGTTGGGCAACTGCTGGTGGTTCCGGTTTCCGTGGTTCTCGTAAATCTACTCCGTTTGCGGCTCAGGTTGCGGCAGAGCGCTGCGCTGAAGCAGTGAAAGAATACGGAATTAAGAACCTGGAAGTTATGGTTAAAGGACCTGGTCCTGGCCGCGAGTCAACTATCCGTGCGTTAAATGCGGCAGGTTTCCGCATCACTAACATTACTGATGTGACTCCGATCCCTCATAACGGTTGTCGTCCACCTAAAAAACGTCGCGTTTAATAGCGTTTACTTTTTTAGGTTTGTTGGAGAAAGAAAATGGCAAGATATTTGGGTCCTAAGCTCAAGCTGAGCCGTCGCGAGGGTACAGATCTATTCCTGAAATCTGGCGTTCGCGCGATTGACACCAAGTGTAAATTGGAACAACCACCTGGACAGCATGGCGCACGTAAACCGCGCTTATCTGACTATGGTGTACAGTTACGTGAAAAACAAAAAGTTCGTCGTATTTACGGTGTGCTGGAACGTCAATTCCGTAACTATTATAAAGAAGCAACTCGTCTGAAAGGCAATACAGGTGAAAACCTGCTAAGTTTGCTGGAAGGCCGCCTGGACAACGTTGTTTACCGTATGGGCTTCGGTGCAACTCGTGCTGAATCACGCCAAATGGTGAGCCACAAGGCTATCATGGTAAATGGTCGCGTTGTTAATATCGCTTCTTATCAGGTATCCCCGAATGACGTAGTCAGCGTTCGTGAAAAATCGAAAAAGCAGTCTCGTATTAAGGCAGCTTTAGAGCTGGCTGAGCAGCGTGAGAAACCAACTTGGTTGGAAGTTGATGCTGCGAAGATGGAAGGTGTGTTCAAACGTATTCCAGAACGTACCGATCTGTCCGCTGACATTAACGAACACCTGATCGTCGAGCTTTACTCTAAGTAAAGCTTAGCACCAAAGAGAGGACACAATGCAGGGTTCTGTGACAGAGTTTCTAAAACCGCGCCTGGTAGATATCGAGCAAGTCAGTTCGACGCACGCCAAGGTGACCCTTGAGCCATTAGAGCGGGGCTTTGGCCATACTCTAGGCAACGCACTGCGCCGTATTCTGCTTTCGTCTATGCCGGGTTGTGCGGTGACTGAGGTTGAGATTGATGGTGTACTGCATGAGTACAGCACCAAAGAAGGTGTACAGGAAGATATCCTGGAGATTCTCCTCAACCTGAAAGGGCTGGCGGTAAGAGTTCAGGGCAAAGATGAAGTTATTCTTACCTTGAATAAGTCTGGCATTGGCCCTGTGACTGCAGCCGACATTATCCACGACGGTGATGTCGAAATCGTCAAGCCGCAACATGTAATCTGCCACCTGACAGACGAAACTGCTTCTATTAGCATGCGTATTAAAGTTCAGCGTGGTCGGGGTTATGTGCCGGCTTCTGCCCGGATTCATTCGGAAGAAGATGAGCGCCCTATTGGTCGTTTGTTAGTAGACGCTTGTTATAGCCCAGTAGAGCGTATTGCCTACAATGTTGAAGCAGCGCGTGTAGAACAACGTACCGATTTGGACAAGTTGGTTATCGAGATGGAAACTAACGGTACAATCGATCCTGAAGAAGCGATTCGCCGTGCAGCTACCATTTTGGCTGAACAGCTGGAAGCTTTTGTTGATTTACGTGATGTACGTCAGCCAGAAGTAAAAGAAGAGAAGCCAGAGTTTGATCCGATCCTGCTGCGCCCTGTTGACGATCTGGAATTGACTGTCCGCTCTGCTAACTGCCTTAAGGCAGAAGCTATCCACTACATCGGTGATTTGGTACAGCGTACCGAGGTTGAGTTACTGAAGACACCTAACCTAGGTAAAAAATCTCTCACAGAGATCAAAGACGTACTGGCTTCACGTGGCTTATCTCTGGGCATGCGCTTGGAAAACTGGCCACCAGCAAGTATTGCTGATGAATAACTAGATCACAGGTTAAGGTTTTACTGAGAAGGATAAGGTCATGCGCCATCGTAAGAGTGGTCGTCAATTGAACCGCAACAGCAGCCATCGCCAAGCTATGTTCCGCAACATGGCAGGTTCTTTGGTTCGTCATGAAATCATCAAGACGACTCTGCCTAAAGCGAAAGAACTGCGTCGCGTCGTTGAGCCGCTGATTACTCTTGCCAAGATCGATAGCGTAGCTAATCGTCGTCTGGCATTCGCCCGTACTCGTGATAACGAAATCGTGGCAAAACTGTTTAATGAGCTGGGTCCGCGTTTTGCGAGCCGTGCAGGTGGTTACACTCGTATTTTAAAGTGTGGCTTCCGTGCTGGTGATAATGCTCCGATGGCATACATCGAGCTTGTTGACCGTGCTGCTGAGCCTCAAACAGAAGTTGCTGCTGCGGAGTAATCTGTAGAGGCATGTAAAAGAACCGGGTTTATCCCGGTTTTTTTACACCTGTATATTCGAATATCTCACTTATTTCTTTCTAATTCCTGTTATGCTGATATTTCAAGCAATGCAATTTTATCTATTGTGTAGGAGATATAAAGATGTATCGTATTGGCCAACTAGCTAGATTAGCGAATGTGACCCCCGATACAGTGCGTTTCTATGAAAAACAGGGAATGATGGAACATCAGAACCGTACTGAGGGTGGATATAGGCTTTATACCGAACAAGATCTACAGCGTCTTCGATTTATACGTTATGCCAAGCAGTTAGGGTTTACATTGGAAGCTATTACTGAATTGCTGTCTATTCGTGTAGATCCTGATCATCATACTTGTGAAGAATCTAAGCAAATTGTGGACTCTAGATTGATGGAAGTAGAGGAAAAACTTTTTGAAATGCGAAAGATGCGTGATTCACTTAAGAGGTTAAGTGATGCTTGTTGTGGTAGTTCTCACATAAGCACTTATTGTTCCATTCTTGAAACTTTAGAGCAAGGTGCTTTAAATAAGGAATAAATAATTTCTCTTTATTGTTGGGAATTCAGCAAGTAAAATTGCTGTTTTTTAGACAAGTTAAGATGATAGAGGAATATTATGATTGAATATCACCATAAAAAGGGTGTAATAAAGGATAATGCTATTGAAGCTCTATTGCGTGATCCGCTGTTCAAACAACGGGTTGAGAAAAATAAAAAAGGGAAAGGAAGCTATCAGAGGAAAGGCAAACACAATAAGTCAGGTAACTGGGAGGCCAGTGGTAAGTGATCATTAGATTTGTTACCACTGGCTTTTTAGTTTGATAAGTTTGTTTTACTACTTCAGTAAACTCCGAGTTTTTGTTAATGATTCTTTTAATAGTTTGAATGTTTAAATAACCCGAATTCTGCTTAAGCCGTCATTGAGAAATCTTCTTCTGAGTAGAAAACTTTCAGTGATGGTTTTTTCAATTTAAGGCAGTAAGCAATCAGTCCACCTAAAACGGTCAACATAAATCCTCTTATACTTCGGTGGCGCGAATGCTCTATCTGAGAAATTAATTTTAATTGCCCATTAATCGTTTCAATAATAAAACGCTTTTTTAACATTATCTTATCCCACTCAGCTTGCATACGTGCTTTCATGTTACGCCGTTTTTTCGTGATGAAAGTGACACCGGTTTTGGCTAAATCGTCCGCCAATTCCTGGCTGAGATAACCTTTGTCACCGTACAGAGAACCCGTTAATTCTTTTGCTAATTCGCGAACAGGTTCCCGAGCATCCACATTACCGGCAGTGACTTTAAGCGCGAGAATTTCCCCTTGATGATTGACAACCAAGTGTAATTTGAAACCATAAAACCATCCCATTGAATTTTTTCCGCGCTGTGCTATTCCCGCAAAGACCTTATGTCGAGGGATGCGAATGTTATGGCAGACACTCAAACGGGTGGAATCAATAAAAGCAATGCCTGTGGGTTTCCCTTTTAATTGAGTCAGATAGCGGCATAGTGGCACCAAAACGGAAGGGGCAATGCTGATAAAACGGGTATAACTGAGTAAAGTGGGGAAGTCGCGGTGGTGGTATTGCCAAATATGTTCTAAATAAAAATGTTTAAAATCACGGTAATGTGACAGATGAAAAAGGATCAAAATGGTCATGATTTCACTGGGATACATATGACCTTGTCGGCGGCGTAAACGATGCCCACTCTCGAGACAAAATTGTTCCCATTGAGGGATGAAAAAACGGCAAAAATCATCGACATCACAGAAAATTTCAACTAAGTTGTCCATAGCCTGTTCCCCCTCGGAGCTGTTTTTGGGTCTGCACCAAAACTTTGCTCCTGGAACAGGCTTCTCGTCAATTTCTTATCCAGAATTCGGGTTAAATAGCTATGGACACTGACCTGATGCAAGAAGCATAGATGTGTTTTTTATTGACATGGAAAGAGCATCCAAGATTCTGTGCCGCGTTAAAAAATCATTACAACTTGGATTCACATAATAAGTGCAACATCGTTAATCTGGAAGTAAACATGTTCGCATTCCTTTAAATAATTCATTCGGTGTTTTCCCACCCCGTGTTTTTCGAGGGCGATTATTTAATCGGTTTACCA
>NZ_RCWA01000059.1 GCF_018448905.1 Photorhabdus heterorhabditis
TGATGCCAGGTGATAACATTCAGATGGTAGTTACCCTGATTGCGCCAATCGCAATGGACCAGGGTCTGCGCTTCGCTATCCGTGAAGGTGGCCGTACAGTAGGTGCTGGTGTTGTTGCTAAAGTTATCGCATAATTTTTGATGTGATTACTCTAAAAGGGCATCAACAGATGCCCTTTTTGCACGTTGTTTTATAAAGAACCTATCTCATCAATGGTTGTTTTTAATTATTGGTGAGATAGGCTCTGATGCAACGAATTGGCTATATATCTCTCAGATATGTAATGCCATACTGAATTATGGCGCCAAGTCAGATACAATCACTCAAATTTTTTGGTTCGGTCTGATTTGTTTTGCTCTTGCGAGGCAAGCTGGCTATCTATATTAAATCATAGTTACAGGTTGGTTTATGAGTGCGAATACCGATGCTCAAGGAAGCAGGCGCAGTCTTGAGGTAGTGAAATGGCTATTAGTAGCAGCTTTATTGACGGTTGCTATCGTTGGTAATTACCTTTATCGAGAGTATAGTCTTCCTCTGCGCGCGATAGCAGTTGTTGTTATGGTTGCTCTTGCGGGAGCGGCTGCGCTCTGGACTGCAAAAGGCAAAACCACGCTGGCTTTCGCTCGTGAAGCCCGCATTGAAATGCGCAAAGTCATTTGGCCAACTCGCCAGGAAGCGTTGCACACGACGTTGATTGTTGCGGCAGTCACTGCATTGATGTCTTTGATCCTCTGGGGTCTTGACGGTATCCTGGTGCGTTTAGTTTCATTTATTACAGGCCTGAGGTTCTAAATGTCAGATTCCCCAAAAAAACGTTGGTATGTCATACAGGCATTCTCCGGGTTTGAAGGTCGTGTCGCACAATCTTTACGTGAACATATCAAATTGCATGATATGGAAGATTCTTTTGGCGAAGTGATGGTGCCAACAGAGGAAGTTGTTGAGATTCGTAGCGGCCAGCGTCGCAAAAGTGAGCGTAAATTCTTCCCTGGCTATGTGCTGGTACAAATGATCATGAACGATGCAACATGGCATCTTGTTCGCAGCGTACCACGCGTCATGGGTTTTATCGGTGGTACATCTGACCGTCCGGCACCAATCAGTGATAAAGAAGTTGATGCGATTATGAATCGTTTGCAACAGGTTGGTGATAAACCACGGCCAAAAACATTGTTCGAGCCAGGCGAAATGGTTCGTGTCAGCGATGGTCCATTCGCAGACTTCAATGGTGTTGTGGAAGAAGTCGACTACGAGAAAAGCCGCCTGAAAGTATCGGTTTCTATCTTTGGTCGCGCGACACCGGTTGAGCTGGATTTCAGTCAGGTAGAGAAAGCTTAATTTTTAGCCGTATATTCTCTGGCTTGTAATAGGCGGGAAATTAACATACAATTTCGCGCCTTTTGTTTTTAGTGGCTTGGCCTTAAAAGGCGGGGCTGAAATAACAGGGGAGCCTTTTAAATAGGCGATATCACCCACATAGAGGAAATTATCAATGGCTAAGAAAGTACAAGCCTATGTCAAGCTGCAGGTTGCAGCTGGTATGGCTAACCCAAGCCCTCCAGTAGGTCCTGCTTTGGGTCAGCAAGGTGTTAACATCATGGAATTCTGTAAGGCGTTCAATGCTAAAACTGACAGCATTGAAAAAGGTCTGCCAATTCCTGTTGTGATCACTGTTTATTCTGATCGTTCTTTCACTTTCGTTACTAAAACCCCACCGGCAGCTGTTCTGCTGAAAAAAGCAGCGGGTGTTAAATCTGGTTCCGGCAAACCGAACAAAGATAAAGTTGGTAAAGTGACCAGCGCTCAGGTTCGTGAAATTGCTGAAACTAAAGCTGCGGATATGACTGGCGCTAACGTTGACGCAATGATGCGTTCAATCGAAGGTACTGCTCGTTCCATGGGCCTGGTAGTGGAGGATTAATCGATGGCTAAACTGACCAAGCGCATGCGCACAATCCGTGAAAAAGTTGATGCGACTAAACAATATGACATTAACGAAGCCATTGCTCTTCTGAAAGAATTGGCTACCGCTAAATTCGTAGAAAGCGTTGACGTTGCTGTTAACCTCGGCATTGACGCGCGTAAATCTGATCAAAACGTACGTGGTGCAACTGTATTGCCTCATGGTACTGGCCGTTCTGTTCGTGTAGCTGTATTTACCCAGGGTGCAAACGCTGAAGCCGCTAAAGCGGCTGGCGCTGAACTGGTAGGTATGGAAGACCTGGCTGAGCTGGTCAAAAAAGGCGAAATGGATTTTGACGTTGTGATTGCATCTCCAGATGCAATGCGCGTTGTTGGCCAATTAGGTCAAATCCTGGGTCCACGTGGTCTGATGCCAAACCCTAAAGTGGGTACTGTAACGCCTAACGTTGCTGAAGCTGTTCAGAACGCTAAAGCGGGTCAGGTTCGTTACCGTAACGATAAAGGCGGCATTATCCACACCACCATCGGTAAAGTTGACTTCGACGCTGACAAACTGAAAGAAAACCTGGAAGCTCTGCTGGTTGCATTGAAAAAAGCAAAACCATCTTCTGCTAAAGGTGTTTTCGTTAAGAAAATTAGCCTGTCCACTACTATGGGCGCTGGTGTAGCGATTGACCAATCTGGTCTGAGCGCTTCAGTTTAATTTAAACTGAATGTGATTATCGCTTTACCTTGGCGTCAGATTTGTCTAAAATTTGGCGCCTTATGTTTAGCTGATAGATTATTTATTAGCTAAACAAACAATTTTCGGTTGGAGCTTGGCCTAATCCAAGCCCCGTCCAAGACCGCAGGTGTAAGTGATTACTTAATATCCCTGCGTAGACGGTGACAGAGCCAAATGAAATTCATTTCTGGATTCTGCTCGCCGTGTTTTAGAGCTCAGACACCTGTGGTGTTATGAGTGATGTGAGTTCCGGGTTCTTCCCGGTTAATCCAGGAGCAAGAAGCTAATGGCACTAAATCTTCAAGACAAACAAGCGATTGTTGCTGAAGTCAGCGAAGTAGCCAAAGGCGCGCTGTCTGCGGTTGTTGCGGATTCCCGTGGCGTTACTGTAGATAAAATGACTGAACTGCGTAAAGCAGGTCGCGAAGCTGGCGTTTATATCCGTGTTGTTCGTAACACACTGATTCGCCGTGCGGTTGAAGGTACTGAATATGAGTGCCTGAAAGAAGCGTTTATTGGTCCAACCTTGATTGCTTTCTCTAATGAACATCCGGGCGCAGCTGCTCGTCTGTTCAAAGAGTTCGCGAAAGCGAATCCAGCATTCGAGATTAAAGCAGCAGCCTTTGAAGGAGAGTTTATTCCTGCGGCCAATATTGACCGTTTGGCAACACTCCCAACTTACGAAGAAGCAATCGCACGCCTGATGTCAACCATGAAAGAAGCCGTTGCAGGCAAATTGGTTCGTACATTGGCTGCGTTACGCGAGCAGAGAGAAGCAGTTTAATTGCCAATTTCCTTCGTTGCTTTTTAACGTATAAATTATTTCTGAATTTTAGGAACACTTGTTATGTCTATCACTAAAGAACAAATTCTGGACACAGTTGCAACAATGTCCGTCATGGATGTTGTTGAACTGATCACTGCAATGGAAGACAAATTCGGCGTTTCTGCTGCTGCCGCTGTAGCTGTTGCTGCTGGCGCAGTTGAAGCTGTTGAAGAAAAAACCGAGTTTGACGTTGTTCTGTCTGCTATTGGCGGTAACAAAGTTGCTGTTATCAAAGCAGTACGTGGCGCAACTGGCCTGGGTCTGAAAGAAGCAAAAGATCTGGTTGAGAGCGCTCCAAACGCTACACTGAAAGAAGGCATCAGCAAAGATGACGCTGAAGCCCTGAAAAAATCTCTGGAAGAAGCAGGCGCTTCTGTTGAGATTAAGTAAGCTCAGTTTTAAGTTAGCAGCCTGACTTTAGAGGCTGACGGCTGGTGATTTTTTGGTCACCAGCCTTTTTGCGCTGTAGGGTATTAGTAGCATTTCCACTATTTGGCTACTAGTTAACCCCAAATACTTTTTCCTATTGACGACTTAATATACTGCGTTCTCAGCTACGATCCACTCGGGTAGCTCGGTAGTAAGGTAACGCAATGAAATGATTTAAGAGTAATAGCAATGAGTATTATGGAAAATAATTCAATTTTCTGTTCGAAAAAATAGTGTCGTAAAGAGCTGTCCTTTAGGGCGGACAGAGTGGGTCACTGATCAGCGAGCTGAGGAACCCTATGGTTTACTCCTATACCGAGAAAAAACGTATTCGTAAGGATTTTGGTAAGCGTCCGCAAGTTTTGGACGTACCCTATCTCCTTTCTATCCAACTTGACTCGTTCCAGAAGTTTATCGAGCAAGATCCAGAAGGCCAGAATGGTTTAGAAGCGGCATTCCGTTCTGTATTCCCAATTCAGAGCTACAGTGGCAGTTCGGAGCTGCAATACGTTAGCTACCGTCTTGGTGAGCCTGTGTTTGATGTTAAAGAGTGCCAGATTCGTGGTGTAACTTATTCTGCACCTTTGCGGGTTAAACTGCGTCTGGTTATCTATGAACGTGAAGCACCGGAAGGCACAGTCAAAGATATTAAAGAACAAGAAGTCTACATGGGTGAAATTCCACTCATGACTGACAACGGTACTTTTGTTATCAACGGTACTGAAAGGGTTATTGTTTCCCAGTTACATCGTAGTCCTGGGGTATTCTTTGACAGCGATAAGGGTAAAACTCACTCATCTGGTAAGGTGCTGTATAACGCACGCATTATCCCCTATCGTGGTTCCTGGTTAGATTTCGAATTCGATCCAAAAGATAACCTGTTTGTGCGTATTGACCGCCGTCGTAAATTGCCGGCAACTATTATTCTGCGTGCAATGAATTACAGTACTGAAGACGTTTTGAACCTGTTCTTCAGTAAAACAGTTTTCGAAATTCGTGACAACAAACTACAGATGACTCTGGTGCCAGAGCGTCTGCGTGGTGAGACAGCTTCTTTTGATATTGAAGCAAACGGCAAAGTTTATGTTGAAAAAGGCCGTCGTATTACCGCGCGTCATATCCGCCAGTTAGAAAAAGACGAAGTGAACCGCATTGAGGTTCCTGTTGAATACATTGCGGGTAAAGTTGTTGCAAGAGACTACATTGATGTCAACACAGGTGAAATTATCTGTGCTGCTAACATGGAGCTCTCTTTAGATCTGTTGGCACGTTTGAGCCAGTCTGGTCATAAATCTATCGAAACATTGTTCACCAACGATTTAGATCACGGCGCATATATTTCTGAGACACTTCGTGTTGATCCAACCAATGATCGTTTGAGTGCTTTGGTTGAGATTTATCGCATGATGCGTCCTGGTGAGCCACCAACGCGTGAAGCGGCAGAAAATCTGTTTGAAAATCTGTTCTTCTCAGAAGATCGTTATGATCTTTCTGCGGTTGGTCGTATGAAATTCAACCGCTCATTGAGCCGTGAAGAAGTCGAAGGCTCCGGTATTCTGAGTAAAGATGACATCATTGATGTCATGAAGAAGCTCATTGATATCCGTAATGGTAAAGGTGAAGTCGACGATATTGACCACTTAGGTAACCGTCGTATCCGTTCCGTTGGTGAAATGGCAGAAAACCAGTTCCGTGTTGGTCTGGTACGTGTTGAGCGTGCAGTTAAAGAGCGTCTGTCTCTGGGTGATCTGGATACTCTGATGCCTCAGGACATGATCAACGCTAAGCCGATTTCAGCCGCAGTGAAAGAGTTCTTTGGTTCCAGCCAGCTGTCTCAGTTTATGGACCAAAACAACCCGCTTTCTGAAATCACCCACAAACGCCGTATCTCTGCGTTAGGTCCAGGTGGTTTGACTCGTGAGCGTGCGGGCTTCGAAGTACGTGACGTACATCCAACTCACTATGGCCGTGTATGTCCAATCGAAACCCCGGAAGGTCCGAACATCGGTCTGATTAACTCATTGTCTGTTTATGCACAGACTAACGAGTATGGTTTCCTTGAAACCCCATACCGTTTGGTTCGTGACGGCGTTGTAACGGATGAAATTCATTATCTGTCTGCGATTGAAGAAGGTAACTTCGTCATTGCACAGGCAAACACCGTATTAGATGATGAAGGCCATTTCGTTGAAGATCTAATAACCTGTCGTAACTATGGCGAATCCAGCTTATTCAACCGTGAACAGGTTGAATATATGGACGTTTCTACCCAGCAGGTGGTTTCCGTTGGTGCTTCTTTGATCCCATTCTTGGAACACGATGACGCAAACCGTGCATTGATGGGTGCAAACATGCAACGTCAGGCTGTTCCTACTCTGCGTGCTGATAAGCCGTTGGTAGGTACAGGTATGGAACGGGCTGTAGCCGTTGACTCAGGTGTAACTTCCGTAGCTAAACGCGGTGGTGTGGTTCAGTACGTTGATGCGTCTCGTATCGTTATCAAAGTAAACGAAGATGAAATGTATTCGGGTGAAGCAGGTATTGATATCTATAACCTGACTAAATATACCCGTTCTAACCAGAACACTTGTATTAACCAAATGCCATGCGTTTCTCTGGGTGAACCAGTAGAACGCGGTGATGTGCTGGCTGACGGCCCATCCACTGATTTGGGTGAGTTGGCGCTGGGTCAGAACATGCGCGTAGCGTTCATGCCGTGGAATGGTTATAACTTCGAGGACTCCATCTTAGTTTCTGAGCGTGTTGTTCAGGAAGATCGCTTTACAACCATTCATATTCAGGAATTGGCTTGTGTATCTCGTGATACCAAATTAGGGCCTGAAGAGATCACTGCTGACATCCCTAACGTGGGTGAAGCGGCCCTCTCCAAACTGGATGAATCCGGTATCGTTTATATCGGTGCGGAAGTTACCGGTGGTGACATTCTGGTGGGTAAAGTGACACCTAAAGGTGAAACCCAACTGACGCCAGAAGAAAAACTACTGCGTGCTATCTTCGGTGAGAAAGCGTCCGATGTTAAAGACTCTTCTCTGCGCGTACCAAATGGTGTATCCGGTACGGTTATCGACGTACAGGTATTTACCCGTGACGGTGTGGAAAAAGATAAGCGAGCTCTGGAAATTGAAGAGATGCAATTGCGTCAGGCTAAGAAAGACCTGACAGAAGAGCTGCAAATCTTTGAAGCTGGTTTGTTCGCGCGCATCCGTTCTGTACTGATTTCTGGCGGTATAGAAGCTGAGAAACTTGACAAACTCCCTCGTGAGCGTTGGTTGGAACTGGGTCTGGCTGATGAAGAGAAACAGAATCAGTTGGAACAGTTGGCTGAACAGTATGACGAACTGAAAGCTGAGTTCGAGAAAAAACTGGATGCTAAACGCCGTAAGATCACGCAAGGTGATGATCTCGCACCTGGCGTACTGAAAATCGTTAAAGTTTACCTGGCAGTTAAACGTCAGATTCAGCCTGGCGATAAGATGGCAGGTCGCCATGGTAACAAGGGTGTTATTTCCAAGATCAACCCGATCGAGGATATGCCTTACGATGAAAACGGTACTCCGGTAGATATCGTACTGAACCCACTGGGCGTACCATCACGTATGAACATTGGTCAGATCCTGGAAACTCACTTAGGCATGGCTGCGAAAGGTATTGGTGACAAGATCAACGCAATGCTGAAACAGCAGCAGGAAGTTGCCAAACTGCGTGAATTTATCCAGAAAGCTTATGACCTGGGTGATGAAACCCGTCAGAAAGTTGATCTGAACACTTTCTCTGATGAAGAAGTTCTTCGTCTGGCTGAAAACCTGAAAAAAGGTATGCCAATTGCGACACCAGTGTTTGATGGTGCGAAAGAGAAAGAAATTAAAGAACTGCTGAAATTGGGTGACTTACCAACTTCTGGTCAGATTACCCTGTTTGATGGTCGTACTGGTGAGCAATTCGAACGCCAGGTTACAGTTGGCTACATGTATATGTTGAAACTGAACCACTTGGTGGATGACAAGATGCACGCTCGTTCAACTGGTTCGTACAGCTTGGTTACTCAGCAACCGCTGGGTGGTAAGGCGCAGTTCGGTGGTCAACGCTTCGGTGAGATGGAAGTGTGGGCATTGGAAGCATATGGTGCTGCATACACCTTGCAGGAAATGCTCACCGTCAAGTCCGACGATGTTAACGGCCGTACCAAGATGTATAAAAACATCGTGGATGGCAACCACCAGATGGAACCAGGTATGCCGGAATCCTTTAACGTATTGTTGAAAGAGATCCGCTCTCTGGGTATCAACATCGAGCTGGAAGACGAGTAAATCGTATTCCCGCTGGTACTGCCCTGAATGGAGATGACGGGCAGTTTACCAGCCAGTGGTTGCACTGGTTATAGGGGGGAGTGGCATGGGCCGCTCTCCTGACAGGTCTAACTCCGACAGGAGCCATTTCGTGAAAGACTTATTGAAGTTTCTGAAAGCGCAAACTAAGACCGAAGAGTTTGATGCGATCAAAATTGCTCTGGCCTCGCCAGATATGATCCGTTCATGGTCATTCGGTGAAGTGAAAAAGCCGGAAACTATTAACTACCGTACGTTCAAACCTGAGCGTGACGGCCTTTTCTGCGCCCGTATTTTCGGACCGGTAAAAGACTATGAGTGCTTGTGTGGTAAATACAAGCGTCTGAAACACCGTGGTGTGATTTGTGAGAAGTGTGGCGTAGAAGTCACCCAGACTAAAGTTCGTCGTGAACGTATGGGGCACATCGAACTGGCTTCTCCGACTGCACACATTTGGTTCCTGAAATCATTGCCATCCCGCATCGGTTTGTTGCTGGATATGCCACTGCGTGATATTGAGCGCGTACTGTACTTCGAATCCTATGTGGTTGTAGAAGGCGGTATGACTAGCCTGGAACGTAGTCAGATCCTGACAGAAGAGCAATACCTGGATGCACTGGAAGAGTTTGGTGATGAATTTGATGCGAAGATGGGTGCAGAAGCTATCCAGTCTTTGCTGAAAAATCTCGATCTGGAAAATGAGTGTGAAACGTTGCGTGAAGAGTTAAATGAAACTAACTCTGAAACTAAACGTAAAAAACTGACCAAACGTATTAAGCTGTTGGAAGCCTTTATTCAGTCTGGTAACAAACCTGAATGGATGGTGCTGACGGTTCTGCCAGTTCTGCCACCGGATCTACGTCCATTGGTTCCACTGGATGGTGGTCGTTTTGCCACTTCGGATCTGAACGATCTGTATCGTCGTGTTATTAACCGTAACAACCGTTTGAAACGCCTGTTGGATCTGGCTGCACCAGATATCATCGTTCGTAATGAAAAACGTATGTTGCAGGAAGCGGTCGATGCTTTGCTGGATAACGGTCGTCGCGGTCGTGCAATTACTGGTTCTAACAAACGTCCTCTGAAATCCCTGGCAGATATGATCAAGGGTAAACAGGGCCGTTTCCGTCAAAACCTGTTAGGTAAACGTGTTGACTATTCCGGTCGTTCTGTCATCACCGTAGGTCCTTATCTGCGTTTGCATCAGTGTGGTCTGCCTAAAAAGATGGCACTGGAGCTGTTCAAGCCATTCATCTACGGCAAGCTGGAACTGCGTGGTTTGGCGACCACCATTAAAGCAGCCAAGAAGATGGTTGAGCGTGAAGAGGCGGTTGTCTGGGATATCTTGGATGAAGTTATTCGTGAACACCCGGTTCTGCTGAACCGTGCACCGACACTTCACCGTTTGGGTATTCAGGCATTCGAACCGGTTCTGATCGAAGGTAAAGCGATTCAGTTGCACCCATTGGTGTGTGCGGCATATAACGCCGACTTCGACGGTGACCAGATGGCTGTTCACGTACCGTTGACACTTGAAGCCCAGTTAGAAGCGCGTGCACTGATGATGTCTACCAACAACATCCTGTCTCCAGCGAGCGGTGAGCCAATCATTGTTCCATCTCAGGACGTTGTTTTGGGTCTGTACTATATGACCCGTGACTGTGTTAACGCTAAAGGCGAAGGCATGGTGCTGACTGGGCCTAAAGAAGCAGAACGCGTATATCGCGCAGGTCTGGCTTCTCTGCATGCCCGCGTCAAAGTTCGTATTACTGAAGAAGTGAAAGATGGTGAAGGCAACATCACGACCAGCACTGGTTTGGTTGATACGACCATTGGTCGAGCAATCCTGTGGATGATCGTACCGAGAGGTCTGCCTTACTCTTTGGTTAACCAACCACTGGGTAAAAAAGCTATCTCCAGAATGTTGAACACTTGCTACCGCGTGATGGGTCTGAAACCAACCGTTATCTTCGCTGACCAGATCATGTACACCGGCTTTGCCTATGCTGCACGTTCAGGGGCATCTGTTGGGATCGATGACATGGTTATCCCGGAGAAAAAAGCGGGGATCATTGCAGAAGCAGAGGCAGAGGTTGCTGAAATTCAGGAACAGTTCCAGTCTGGTTTGGTAACAGCCGGCGAACGTTATAACAAGGTTATCGATATCTGGGCCGCAGCAAACGAGCGTGTTGCTAAGGCAATGATGGAAAACCTGTCCACTGAAACAGTGATTAACCGTGACGGTGAAGAAGAACAACAAGTCTCCTTCAACAGCATCTTTATGATGGCTGACTCCGGTGCGCGTGGTTCTGCCGCTCAGATCCGTCAGTTGGCGGGTATGCGTGGCTTGATGGCTAAACCAGATGGCTCCATCATCGAAACCCCAATTACCGCGAACTTCCGTGAAGGTTTGAACGTACTCCAGTACTTCATCTCAACCCACGGTGCTCGTAAAGGGCTTGCGGATACCGCACTGAAAACGGCGAACTCTGGTTACTTGACTCGCCGTCTGGTTGACGTGGCACAGGATCTGGTTGTTACAGAAGACGACTGTGGTACTCACGAAGGTATCCTGATGACGCCGGTGATTGAAGGTGGTGATGTTAAAGAACCACTGCGTGAGCGTGTATTGGGCCGTGTGACGGCAGAAGATGTGCTGAAGCCGGGTACGGCTGACATTCTGGTCCCACGTAACACATTGCTGAACGAAAAATGGTGTGATCTGTTAGAAGAAAGCTCTGTTGACAGCATTAAAGTACGTTCTGTTGTAAGTTGTGAAACTGACTTTGGTGTTTGTGCAAACTGTTATGGTCGTGACCTTGCTCGTGGACACATCATCAATAAAGGTGAAGCTGTTGGTGTTATTGCGGCTCAGTCCATCGGTGAGCCGGGTACACAGCTGACGATGCGTACGTTCCACATCGGTGGTGCGGCATCTCGTGCCGCAGCAGAATCCAGCATTCAGGTTCGTAACAAAGGTAGTCTGAAGCTGTTTAACGCTAAATCCGTGACGAACTCGGCTGGCAAACTGGTGATTACTTCTCGTAACACAGAGCTGTGTCTGATCGACGAATTTGGCCGTACTAAAGAAAGTTATAAAGTACCTTACGGTGCGGTGCTGGGTAAGGGTGATGGCGAAGCAGTTAACGGTGGCGAAACCGTTGCTAACTGGGACCCACATACCATGCCAGTTGTCAGTGAAGTATCCGGTATCATCCGTTTCGCTGACATGGTAGATAGTCAGACCATTACCCGTCAGACTGATGAGTTGACAGGTTTGTCTTCATTGGTTGTTCTGGATAGTGCAGAGCGTACCGGTAGTGGGAAAGACTTGCGTCCGGCCTTGAAAATTGTTGATGCCAATGGTGACGATGTATTGATCCCAGGTACTGATATGCCTGCTCAATATTTCTTACCCGGCAAAGCCATTGTTCAATTGGACGATGGCGTGAGCATTTCTGCGGGTGATACGTTAGCACGTATTCCTCAGGAATCCGGCGGTACGAAAGATATTACCGGTGGTCTGCCACGCGTTGCTGACCTGTTCGAAGCACGTCGTCCGAAAGAGCCTGCCATCTTGGCTGAAGTCAGCGGTATCGTTTCCTTCGGTAAAGAAACTAAGGGCAAACGTCGTTTGGTCATTTCCCCATTAGATGGTGGTGATGCTTACGAAGAGATGATCCCTAAATGGCGTCAGTTGAACGTGTTCGAGGGTGAAGTTGTTGAACGTGGTGACGTGATCTCCGATGGTCCAGAGTCTCCACATGACATTCTGCGCCTGCGTGGTGTTCATGCGGTTACCCGTTACATCACCAACGAAGTTCAGGAAGTTTACCGTCTGCAAGGGGTTAAGATTAACGATAAACACATTGAGGTTATCGTTCGTCAGATGCTGCGTAAAGCAACCATTGAAAGTGCAGGTAGCTCCGAGTTCCTGGAAGGCGAACAGGTTGAATATGCCCGCGTTAAAGTGGCAAACCGTAAGCTGGAACAGGATGGTAAAGTCCCTGCAACTTATGGCCGTGATCTGTTGGGTATCACCAAAGCGTCTCTGGCAACTGAATCTTTCATCTCTGCGGCATCGTTCCAGGAAACAACCCGCGTACTGACTGAAGCCGCGGTTGCTGGTAAACGTGATGAACTGCGTGGCTTGAAAGAGAACGTCATCGTCGGTCGTCTGATCCCTGCGGGTACCGGTTATGCGTACCATCAGGATCGTATACGTCGTCGTCAGTTGAACGAAGCTTCTGAAGCACCACCAGTGAGTGTCGATGAGGCTACTGCGAATTTGGCAGAACTGTTGAATGCCGGTTTTGGTGGCGATAAGAAGTAATTCTTAGAACACGCTAGCTAATTAAATGCCCTCCCAAAAGGAGGGCATTTCAACTTTTTGATAATGAGCCAATTTTTCACTTGGCGCTCTGTTTTCATCGAGTTCCGTTTACAAAATGGAGCTTGTCCCGCGTTAAGAATCTCTCCTCAAATTTTTCTTTCCTAAAAAGCGTTCACTTGAAGACCTTGCTCTTCACAATCATCTGGCACGTAAAAAAGTCGATGCGGACATTTATCTTGAATATATCCGCGAGGGTTACCGGAGCGTTTGTGGCTAAACGGAAAATTCGTAGTGGGTACCGTCGGGTAACTCGATATCGAGACGCAGCTTGCTACCCGTTGCCTCAACGTAACGTTTGAGGGAAGACAGTTTCAAATCGCGGCCAAGCTTCTCCATGTCAGAAACCGTGGGTTGCTTGATACCAAGAGCCAGAGCTATTTCGCCTTGAGTCTTTTGTACCTGCTCACGAAGTTCTGCCAAATGGATGTTTAGCAACATCTCCGTTGCCGCAGCTTGTGCATTGGCAACAACTTCGGGCTTTTCGTTTGCTAATATTGGATCAAGAGTTTTTGCCATAGTGTTTATACCCGTCATCTTTCAAGCTGCCTCTTTGTTGGCTGCACTCACTCACCCCGGTCACATAGTTATCTATGCTCCCGGGGATTCGTTCCCTTGCCGTCGCGATGCAACTTGAAATCCATAGGGTATACTCCTTTTTTAGCTTTTCCAGATGTGCCGTGAACTCATGGTCAGCAATCGGAATCAACGTTTCATAAAACCGTTTCTCGTTTCCGGTTTTGTTACCGGCGCAAAGCAAAATTCCTCTCCGCTTGGGGTCGAACGCAAAAAATGCTCGGAGCGGGTCGCCTTTGCTTTGGACACGTAATTCTTTCATGTTGCTGTGGCATGAACTGTTCACAGTATCTGCGTATGGCCTGGGTAACATAGGGCCTCTTTCCCGAAGTGCTATTATTGAAGCTGTCGGTGTCATCCAAAGCATCGAACCATGCATCAAAGGTGTCTGTTGTCTCGATAGTTACATGATTACTTATTGTTCAATATAGGTCAAGTGCTATATAGATGGAAATCTATGGTCAAGAAATTTAGTCAGAAGTGATATTTCATTAAAATGCAATTTTCCTCTTGATGAAAATTTCCTTTTGGGTTAATTTTTTGCATTAGGAGGAAATTAGAGTGTTTATAGTTAAATACCATGATGAGGCTGAACAAGAAATTAAGTTTTTGCCAGCAAAAGTAGGGGTAAAACTTGTAAGGTTGATTGGAAAGCTAGAAAAAGATCCTCGCTCACTACGTGAACCGGACACAAAACATTTGGGAAATGGTCTTTACGAAATTCGAACAATGGGGGGAGATATAGCACGCGGATTATGGGTATATCAGACAGGAAAGCAAATATATATTCTGCGAGTTTATATAAAGAAAACACAAAAAATCAATCCAAGTGAGATAGCTTTAGCATTTCGCAGATTGGAGGAAATGAAACATGAAGAAATATAAGACACATTCAGAGATTCTGGCAGAAATGATGAAAGACTCTGAATTTAAAGCCGCTTACGAAGCTGAAGAACGTAAGGAAAGATTGCAAGAAACACTTGCAGAGTGGCGTAAGTTTGCTGGACTGACTCGCTCACAAGTTGCGGAAAGAATGGGGGTGACGCCGCCAACGGTGACGAAAATGGAAAATAATGTAACAAAAGCCAGTATAGAAACATTAGTGCGCTATGCGCAAGCCTGTGGTATCCAGAACCCACAAATTACGTTGTAATTTTCTGTGCTAATGGGGTTAGTGCATTACTAACCCTTTTGACTCTATTAATGAAATTCTTGTAAAAGCAAGAGGTAAAATAATCGTGTGAATTAATTCCCCACCTAGCTTGGAAAACTGAGTATGACTACACTTGATGAATTGCTTGAAAAACGCAGCCCTGAAAGCCGCCGTAGAATTGCTAAAAAAGTTGATGAAATGAAACGGGAGATAGGGCTTTATCAGATCCGCGAGGCCCGTGATGTTTCACAAACTGAGCTGGCAATTGCGCTTGGGGTCAAGCAACCGACTATTGCTAAAATAGAACAGCCTGGTAATAACCACTCCTTTGCCGCCGCAATGCATCTTGAAATCCATAGGGGATATACTGCTGATTAAGTATTTCATGAATTTGGTACCGGCAAAATCACCTTGGCTATATCAGGGATATTATTCGGTATGCAGAAACAGCTCATCGTATTTAATTCAGGAGCTGGTTAATGTGATTATTTCATTTAAAACACTACCACAGAGAATTTATGAAAGATTATTCTTTTAAACACCTATTTTCACCTTTGTTCTTGCATGATTGGGAGAAACTGCAATTCAATTTTTCAGGATAACGGATTACAGTTTATGCTCCGGTTGGATCTTTAAAATCATGATGCATGTCATAAAATACAATATTTCATGATCATATATTCGGATAATGAATATAAACTTGGGAATAAGAATCAATGAGCGAGAATATAAAATCCCGAGATAAGATAATGGAAAATTTTAAAGCCATGGGAAATGGAATAACCCTAGTCTACGAAGATATAACGGATGAAAACTATATTCTAATAAATAATTTTTATAAGCGTTATATAGGAAGCTTAGATTATTTTATTTGGAAAAGTCTGAAAGAAAAGAAATATAATATTTCTAGTGAAATAAAAGCATTTTTATCTAAAAAAAACGATATATACTTGTCAATTCTTATAACAAGAAAGTGTGAATTTAGTCTTAAATACCGACGAGTATCGATTAATATGCTTAGCGATTTTGGCGTAGATGAAAGTGTAAAATCACGAACTTTGATAATAGAAAGCGCTAAACAAACACATCGTAATGATATAGATGCGACGGTTTGTTATTCAGATACAAGAAAAATAAAATGTTATTCAAAGATTTTCGAAAAATACATGTGTAGTAGAGTGAACATTTTTGACTTTACAGAAATATTAGTAGAGGGATCTACCGAAATCGATGTAGACCTGAGTGATTTTAATGAAATAGATAATATTAATAAAATCAATTTTTTCGGTAGGGAAGTAAATAACAATTGGATTGCTTATGCAAAGCAGTGTCCTTACTACAGCGATATTAAGTTATTAGCTGTTGGGAAAGAGTTAGCAATATTAGGTTTTGATGATACTACGGTAGAGGTGATAGGTTTATCAAACACCGCTCCCGGTACAATTATATCTGTGATTGATTCTTGTCTTGCTATGAGGACAAAATGCAGAATAATCTTACCAAATCCTATTTATGCTGAACTACAAAGCAGACTGAATAAACATAGTATTATAAATAAATTTAGCATGATGATTGCCTGGCATACCGAAGAAGATTTCAATTTGCGTCATGAAGATATATTTATCAGCAGAATCGACAAACGATAAAGGGGTTTAAAATGGGATGTATTTTTTGTCACCCAGAATCTTCCTTTGAAAAAGATAAAATACTTTTACAAGGAAAATATTTTTATGCATTCGTACCTAAAGGCCAGATAATTGAGGGCTATGTAATCATTGCCACCAATAAATGTGAAACTAGTTTAGGGGGATACCGATGCTTGGCAGAAATCTATGATGAAGAAGCAATAAAAGAACTGGAACGATTTAAGAATATAATAAATGATTTTTATCGTGAATATTATAATATAAATAATCCTCTTTGCTATGAAAATGGACGAGCTGGTGGCTGTATCGTCATGGACCCAAATCAAAAATACTGTTATCACGCGCACTTATGTTGTTTCCCGACCGAGATTGATCTTCATAATAAATTAAAAAATCAATTTAAAATTCATACAATAGATTCATTGGATGAACTTAAGATGTTCGGTGAGGCTGGCCCTTATATCTACGTTGAAGATAGTGGTAATAAATATATTTTTACGATAGGTGAATCAGATTTCATTGAGAGAGGAATGATAAGAACGGTATTAGCAAATAGTTTGAATGTGCCAGAAAGATCCGATTGGAGAGTTAATGAGGGAATAAATGAAATGGATGCGACGGATAAAAAATTCAAATTATATATTAGTAACCATATGGAGGTTGGATAATGTTATATGCAGATGTAGCTTCTACCTCATGGCCAAAGTCACAAGAGGTAAAAGATATAATAAATATGTATTTAGACACTCTTGGGGTAACTCCAGAGCGATCTTTATCGCAACAATCTAAAAAGGTTACCGAGCTTATTGAAGAGTGTAGGCATGAATTAATTGAACAAACAGGGCTAAATAGTCATGGGACAGTCATTTTTAACTCAGGAGCAACATACTCACTCAACGAATGTATAAAAGGTACGCTTAAGCCGGGTGATAATGTCATTACTACCCATTTAGAACATAATTCAGTACTTAGACCTATAGAGCATTTAAAAGATATTGGGGTAAGTAGTCAATTGATCGATGTGACAGCAGGGCGCGAGCATACTTTGACTCATCTTCATCCAAAGAACACTCTTGCACGATAATCATCACTCCAGCCTGCTTTCTTGAGCTTGTTTCTCTGGCTCGGGGCGCCACAATCACATTGTTTAACCATGTTCAAGACAAGACGCCGGAATAACGCAAGATTCTCAATCGCACCATCCAGAACAATCCGTGAATCATCTTCTTTAAAAACGACATCAAGAATATAATGCTGACTATTTT
>NZ_RCWA01000060.1 GCF_018448905.1 Photorhabdus heterorhabditis
TTTTTGAAAGGTAATCGACGTATTGCAACACGCTATGAAAAAACAGCACGAAACTATCTGTCGATGGTGAAATTAGGCTGTATTCGACTCTTTTGCCGGAGATTATATAATTAAGGGACACTACCTAATATTGCAAGGTGGGAAATTAAACAATTTACATTGACAATCAGCTCTAAAAGGGCTAATTTTCATTGCGCAATATATAAAGATAGCGGAATGGCCGCAGCCTGGCATCCCTAAAAAGGGAGAACGCTGAGCACTACTGAAATGACTACTGCTGAACTCGAAAAAATCCACGCTGAAATACAAAATTAATGGCGGAAACGGCAAAGATAAATCGTGAAGCTATGTGGTACCCGATTGTTGTTGCTTCTAGCCTTATTGGAGCAGTAGCTACCATTACAACTCTATTGCTCAAATTCATTTAATTAATTGGCCCCGGAAGGGGGTTTTTCTGGAATATCTATGCGACTGATTGGTAATTATTCTCCTCCTACTACTGAAGATCTCATTAAGCTTAAAAAGGAATTAGGCTTTACAGGAGAACAAATGGCTGACTTGGCAGGAGTTTCCGGTAATAATCAATGGAGAAAATACACGGGTGGGAAAATGCCTCGTGTTATTTCTCCACACATTCTATTTTATATAGCGACACAGTTAACATTATCAGAAGATGATTTAAACCGCATTTTGGCTAAGATGAGGGAAATTGGTGCTAATGTAAGATAAATAGGGTTTCCCCATTTAACGATTTCCTCTGATTGATAATCCACTTTATTGAGATGTAGATCATCAATAGATCGATTTTAACGAATCATTTTGGCTATAAAATCGATTTTTTTCGAAATTATACTTAAGGTACTATCCATAGCCCGATCAATTTCAGAGGCTAATCATCTTGACAGCAATTATTCGTCAATTCCTGAAGTTAGAAGCGGCTGGAGGGCTTCTTCTTATCATTGCTGCCATTATTGCGTTGATAATGGCAAACTCGCCATTACAAGGTATTTATCAGCAATTTCTTAATATTCCAGTGGTTATACAATTCTCTGCACTGGAGATCAATAAGCCCTTATTATTGTGGGTTAATGATGGCTTAATGGCCGTTTTCTTTTTAATTGTTGGTCTAGAAGTTAAGCGTGAACTATTGGAAGGTTCTTTAGCTGGACGTGATAAAGCTGTATTTCCAGTCATAGCTGCTATTGGTGGTATGGTCGCTCCGGCACTGATATATCTATTATTTAATGGTAGTGATGAGTTTAACCGTCAAGGATGGGCTATTCCTGCTGCAACAGATATTGCTTTTGCTCTTGGTGTAATGGCGCTGCTGTCTAAGCGAGTACCAACTGAACTCAAGGTTTTCCTACTGGCATTAGCGATTATTGATGATCTGGGTGTTATCGTGATCATCGCTCTGTTTTACACCAAAACGGTTTCCCTAGTGGCACTTGGATTGTCAGCTGTGATGATGGCTGTGCTGATGTGGATGAATTGGCGTGGTGTTGAAAAAACATCGGCTTATCTGGTTATTGGCTTGATCCTTTGGGTCTGCATCCTGAAATCCGGTATTCATGCAACTTTGGCCGGAGTCATCGTTGGTTTTCTTATTCCTTTGCGCTGTCAGAATGGTCATTCACCATCTGAATCACTTGAGCATGGATTGCATCCTTGGGTGGCGTATCTTATTTTGCCGTTATTTGCATTTACTAATGCAGGAGTTATCCTCAGTGGAGTGACTCTGGATGGTTTAATCGATATGTTACCGTTGGGTATTGCCATAGCTTTGTTTCTTGGTAAGCCATTGGGAATTTTTCTTTTCAGCTATATTTCCATCAAGATAGGATTTGCTAAGCTGCCACAAGAGATTAATCTTAAACAGATATTTGCTGTTTCCGTTCTTTGTGGCATTGGTTTTACGATGTCTATCTTCATTTCAGGATTGGCTTTCGAAGACGCAGATAAATCTTTCAGTACCTATTCCCGCTTGGGGATTCTGATGGGTTCAACAATAGCGGCTATGATGGGGTATGGCTTATTACGGATGGTCTTACCAAAGAAAAAGTGATGGCAGAGTGGTGATAAATTCATTAATTTAACCGAATGAAGTTCTACGTTTTTAGAGAAAATTCCGAACTGACTCATCATTTTTGTACTCGCGGTACAATAACTAAAATTGTATCGCGGATTTTTATGTAGTGAAAAAACAGAAAATCGCCGGGAGACGGTGAATTAGTAATGTATGGCTGGCGTTGTCTACCAGACGAAAGCGATACATAAGGAAAAACGTATGCGGGTGTCACATCTGAATTTTAATCATCTCTATTATTTCTGGCATGTTTGCAAGGAAGGCTCTGTGGTTGGGGCGGCAGAAGCCCTTTATCTAACACCTCAGACAATCACAGGACAGGTAAAGGCACTGGAGGAGCGATTAGGCGGGAAGCTGTTCAAACGTCAGGGCAGGGGATTGGTGCCATCAGAACTGGGACAACTTATCTTCCGCTATGCAGATAAGATGTTTATGCTGAGTCAGGAGATGTTAGATATTGTTAACTACAGCCGTGAATCTAACCTTTTATTTGATGTTGGTGTTGCGGATGCACTGTCTAAACGTTTGGTTAGCCAGGTATTAAAAACTGCGGTTGTGGAACATGAGCAGATTCATTTACGTTGTTTTGAATCAACTCATGAATTGTTACTTGAACAACTTAGCCAGCACAAACTCGATATGATATTGTCTGATTGCCCGGTGGATTCTTCCCAGCAGGAAGGATTGTTCTCAGTAAAACTGGGTGAATGTAGCATTAGCTTCTTCTGTCGGCAGCCGATCCCGGAAAAGCCTTTTCCTGAATGTTTGGAAGAACGCCGTTTGCTGGTTCCTGGACGTCGCTCTATGTTGGGGCGTAAATTGTTGACTTGGATTCGGAATAAAAATCTTCAGGTTGAAGTTTTAGGGGAGTTTGATGATGCCGCATTAATGAAGGCGTTTGGTATGTACCATAATGCGATTTTCGTTGCGCCGTCTTTGTATACCAATGATATTTTTGCTGACAATGACATTGCTGAAATTGGTCGGTTGGATGCAGTACAGGAAGAGTATTATGTGATTTTTGCTGAACGCATGATTCAACATCCGGCTGTTCAAAGGGTATGTAATAAAGATTTTTCTGCTTTGTTTAATGTGCCACCTAAGAAGCGCACTTAAAGAATAACTGATTATATCCTTCATATTTCAAGTGGCTGCTTTGTTGGCTGCTTTCGCTTACCGCCGCGCTGCAAATTGAAATCTATTGGGTATAGATGATTGTAAATACGAAAAAACCGGCAAAGGCCGGTTTTTTAGCGCTTCAAATAAACGCAAATTATTGCATTGCGTTGATTCGAGCTGTCAGATTAGATTTATGACGTGCTGCTTTATTTTTGTGGATCAGACCTTTACAAGCGTGACGATCGACAATAGGTTGCATGTCATTGAATGCTTTCTGTGCAGCTTCTTTATCACCAGTAGCGATAGCAGCATCTACCTTCTTGATGAAGGTACGCACCATAGAACGGCGGCTAGCATTGTGCTGACGACGTTTCTCAGACTGTATAGCGCGTTTCTTAGCTGATTTGATATTAGCCAAGGTCCAACTCCCAAATATATTCTATCGAGGACAATTAAAGGCCGAGGAATATGCCTGTTCGGTCTTCTTTTGTCAATGGATTTGTGCAAATAAGCGCCGTTGTACTGCGGCACTTGTTTCGTTGTGATGGCGCAGGATTTTATCAGCTTACTTAGCTGGAATACAGTCTTTCACAATAAAAATCTCATTGAATAGTCCAGATAAGAAATAAAATGAATATTTTACGGGATTCTTGCCCGTTTTTGTTGTATGAATCATGGTGATTAATTTAAACCATCTTATGATGGCGGGTTAACCTTGAGCTTTGTACAAGGTATAATTTGGTCATTTCCAGGGTATTGAGCCAGCTATGGAGCTAATTCGCGGTATACGTAATATCCGGGCGCGTCACCATGGTTGCGTGCTGACGATTGGTAATTTTGATGGTGTCCATAGAGGCCACCAAGCACTATTGAAGCACTTAAAACGCGAAGGGCAGCGTCTGGGATTACCGGTAATGGTCATGATTTTTGAGCCACAACCCCTAGAAGTTTTTGCCAAGGGTAATGCTCCAGCGCGTCTGACGAGATTGAGGGATAAAGCCAAATATCTCGCCCAGTGTGGAGTGGATTATTTATTATGTGTGAAATTTGATAGACGTTTTGCAGCAAATATGCCAGAAGCCTTTGTTTCACGGTTGCTCGTGGAAAAATTGGGTGTTAAGTTCCTGGCTGTAGGAGATGACTTTCGTTTTGGCCAATCTCGCAGTGGTGACTTTGCCTTTTTACAGCAGGCGAGTGAGAAATATGATTTTGAAGTGACTAACAGCGAAAGTTTTTGTGATAGCGGCTTACGGATCAGCAGTACGGCTATCCGTCAGGCACTGCAAAATGATGATTTGGTATTAGCTGAAACATTATTGGGACATCCATACAGCATTTGTGGCCGGGTCGTTCATGGTAAACGGCTGGGGAGCACGATTGGTTTCCCAACTGCTAATTTACCATTAAAACGTTTAGTAGCTCCCGTACAAGGTGTTTATGTCGTTGAAGTCTATGGTTTGGGAGATAAGCCTTTACCGGGTGTTGCTAATATTGGTACACGTCCAACAGTCTCTGGTCAGGGTCAACAACTTGAAGTACATCTGATTGATACCCAAATGGATCTGTATGGGCATCATATTGATGTGGTGTTACGCAAAAAACTGCGTAACGAGCAGCGGTTTGCTTCTCTTGATGCACTCAAGCAGCAAATTGCAAATGATTTGGTTGCTGCGAGGGAATTTCTCAAACAGCTACCTGTGTCATGTATCTAGCGGAAAATTGGAATTGAGAATCGAATGAGTGACTATAAAAATACCCTGAATTTGCCAGAAACAGGGTTTCCAATGCGCGGAGATTTAGCAAAGCGCGAACCAGATATGCTAAAGCGTTGGTACAAAGATGAGTTGTATCAGCTAATTCGTAAAGCAAAAGCCGGTAAAAAAACATTTATTCTGCATGATGGCCCTCCATATGCGAATGGTAGTATTCATATTGGTCACTCAGTAAATAAAATTCTCAAAGATATTATTATTAAATCCAAAGGGATGGGAGGATATGACTCCCCATATATTCCCGGTTGGGATTGCCACGGTTTACCTATTGAGCTTAAGGTTGAGCAGATTATTGGTAAGCCCGGGGAAAAATTTTCCGCCGCTGAATTCCGTGCCGAGTGCCGTAAATATGCCAAAGAGCAGATCGAAGGTCAGAAGAAAGATTTTATCCGTCTGGGCGTATTAGGTGACTGGGAACGTCCATATCTGACGATGGACTTTAAGACCGAAGCCGATATCATTCGTGCGTTAAGCCGTGTTATTGCCAATGGTCACCTGTTGAAAGGAGCTAAGCCGGTTCATTGGTGTACTGAGTGTGGTTCTTCACTGGCTGAAGCAGAAGTTGAGTATTACGACAAAACTTCTCCGTCTATTGATGTGCGCTTTAACGCCGTTGATGTGGCCGCTGTCTGCGAGAAATTTGGTGTGCAGGCATTGAGTCAGCCAGTATCTCTGGTTATCTGGACAACCACACCATGGACATTGCCGGCTAACCGGGCAATTGCTCTGCATGCTGAATTTGACTATCAATTAGTACAGATTGAAGATGAGTGTCTGATTCTGGCTGCTGATTTGGTCGAAAGTGTGATGAAGCGTGCCGGGATTACGTCGTGGATAGTGCTCGGTCATTGTGCAGGTTCTGCGCTGGAACTGTTACGCTTCAAACATCCATTTATGGGCTTTGATTCACCTGTTGTTTTGGGCGATCACGTTACATTGGATGCGGGTACCGGTGCTGTTCACACTGCACCAGGCCATGGTCCAGACGACTTCGTCCTTGGTCAGAAATATGGTTTGGAAGTAGCAAACCCGGTTGGGCCGAATGGTTGCTATCTGCCTGGGACTTATCCTTCTTTAGATGGCATGTTTGTCTTTAAGGCAAATGATGTTGTTTTGAATATCCTGCGTGAAAACAATGCACTGTTGCATTTGGAAAAATTACAGCACAGTTATCCTTGCTGCTGGCGTCACAAGACACCTATCATTTTTCGTGCCACGCCGCAGTGGTTTGTCAGCATGGATCAAAATGGTCTGCGCAAACAATCTCTGAACGAGATCAAAGGGGTCCAGTGGATTCCTGGCTGGGGTCAAGCCCGTATTGAAGCCATGGTTGAAAACCGCCCTGACTGGTGTATTTCGCGTCAGCGTACTTGGGGCACGCCTATGTCCCTGTTTGTCCATAAAGAGACAGAACAGCTTCATCCGCGTACTATCGAGCTGATGGAAGAAGTTGCAAAACGTGTTGAAGTTGATGGCATTCAGGCGTGGTGGGATCTGGACCCCGCAGAACTGTTGGGTGATGACGCCGCTAATTATGTCAAAATTTTTGATACGCTGGATGTATGGTTCGATTCAGGATCAACTCATTCGTCTGTTGTTGACGCCCGTTCTGAATTCCAGGGTAACTCGGCGGATATTTATCTTGAAGGTTCAGATCAGCACCGTGGCTGGTTTATGTCTTCTCTGATGATCTCGACTGCCATGAAAGGCAACGCGCCTTATCGCCAAGTATTGACACATGGCTTCACGGTGGATGGTCAGGGCCGTAAGATGTCTAAGTCTATCGGTAATACAGTCAGTCCGCAGGATGTGATGGATAAATTAGGGGCGGATATTCTACGTTTATGGGTTGCCTCTACCGATTACACGGGTGAAATCGCGGTATCTGATGAAATCCTCAAACGTTCTGCTGATGCATATCGACGTATTCGTAACACGGCGCGTTTCCTGCTGGCAAATTTGAATGGCTTTGATCCTGAACAGCATATGGTTAAGCCAGAAGAGATGGCTGTGCTGGATCGCTGGGCTGTAGGTCGTGCTCAGACGGCTCAGGCAGACATTGCTAAATGCTATGAGGAATATGATTTCCACACGGTTGTTCAGCGTTTGATGCAATTCTGTTCCGTGGAAATGGGATCATTCTATCTTGATATTATTAAAGACCGTCAATACACAGCTAAAAGCGATAGCTTAGCTCGTCGCAGTTGCCAAACGGCTTTGTATCATATTGCAGAAGCACTGGTTCGCTGGATGGCGCCTATCCTCTCCTTCACAGCGGATGAAGTTTGGAATGAGCTGCCTGGCAAACGCGCTCAGTATGTATTTACAGAAGAGTGGTATGACGGCTTGTTTGGTCTGGCCGCAGGCGAACAAATGAATGATACTTTCTGGGCTGATCTACTGGCGGTTCGCGGTGAAGTTAATAAAGTATTGGAGCAGGCCCGTGCAGACAAACATATCCGTAGCTCATTGGAAGCCGCGGTGACTCTGTATGCAAACAACGAATTGGCGGACAAACTGAACAGTTTGGGGGATGAATTACGTTTCGTTCTGTTGACCTCTCAGGCATCTGTTGCTGGTTATGAGCAAGCTAGTGAAGATGCACAGCAAAGCGAAATCGATAGCCTGAAAATTGCTTTCCGTAAAGCGGATGGTGAAAAATGTCCTCGTTGCTGGCATTACGCTAAAGATGTGGGATTGGTGGCGGAGCACGCAGAACTTTGTGGCCGCTGTGTAACTAATGTTGCCGGTAACGGTGAAGAGCGTAAGTTTGCCTGATGAATAGACCCATTTGCTCCACTGGCCTTCGCTGGCTTTGGTTAGTTGTTGTGGTATTGGTTTTGGATCTGAGTAGTAAACAGTTAGTGCTTAAGCATTTTCATCTGTTTGAATCCGTTCCACTGATACCTTATTTTAATCTAACTTATGCCCAGAACTTGGGGGCAGCTTTCAGTTTCCTCGCAGATAAGGACGGCTGGCAGCGTTGGTTCTTTGCATTAATTGCTGTTGGTATTTCAGTTGTGTTAACGGTAATGATGTATCGTTCCAGTGCGAAGAAGAAACTGAGTAATATCGCTTATGCCCTAATTATTGGTGGAGCATTGGGTAATCTGTTTGACCGGTTGGTTCATGGTTTTGTCATCGATTTTATCGATTTTTATGTCGGCGACTGGCACTGGCCAACCTTTAATGTTGCTGATATAGCGATATGTATCGGGGCTGCATTAGTTATTATTGATAGCTTTTTCGGCCAAGATGAAAAAAAGGTCAATGCAGGATAACAGCCTATTTTAGTAGATAATTTGGATTTAAGCAGTGTGCGGAAACTAAGTCGCGCATTATAGTGCGTAAGGGTGATTCGTTTTAGGCTGCATTCAAATGTAAAAGCTAGTGCTTTTTCTAAAGCACTAGCTAAATTCGCTTTTTATGGCAAAGAATGACAAATAATAGGTTCTGAATAATATGTCAAAGCAGGTACAAGAGCACAGTACGGTTTTACTGCATTTCACTTTAAAGCTGCAAGATGGCTCTATGGCTGATTCCACCCACAATCAGGGCAAACCTGCATTGTTCCGCTTGGGCAATGGAACGCTTTCTTCGTCTTTGGAACAGCAGCTTACCGGGCTAAAAGAGGGTGATAAACATACATTCACTCTGGCTGGTGAAGCTGTATTTGGTAAACCAAATCCTGATCTGATCCAATATTTTACTCCGCGTGATTTTGCCGAAACAGGTATTCCTGAAATTGGAACTATAATGTTATTTACGGCAATGAATGGCAGTGAAATGCCAGGCATAGTGAAAGAAGTGGCAGAAGAATCTGTTACTGTTGATTTTAATCATCCGCTGGCAGATCAGAACATCACTTTTGAAATTGAAGTGCTGGAGATTGACCCACAGTTGGAGGAAAACCATGCAGATATTGCTGGCTAATCCCCGAGGCTTTTGTGCCGGTGTTGACCGTGCCATCAGTATTGTAGAACGCGCTCTGGAATTATATGGCGCGCCGATTTATGTTCGCCATGAGGTTGTTCATAATCGTTATGTTGTAGATAACCTGCGCGAGCGGGGGGCTATCTTTATCGAAGAAATTTCAGAAGTGCCCGATGATGCAATTCTGATTTTTTCTGCTCATGGAGTTTCACAAGCTATTCGTGCTGAAGCGCGTTCCCGTAATCTGACAATGTTGTTCGATGCGACTTGTCCTCTAGTGACGAAAGTCCATATGGAAGTGGCCAGAGCAAGCCGGAAAGGTAAAGAAGCTATTCTGATTGGTCACGCTGGGCATCCAGAAGTTGAAGGAACAATGGGCCAGTACAATAATGTTGAAGGTGGAATGTATCTGGTTGAGTCTCCTGATGATGTATGGAATCTGAAAGTCAAAGATGAAGATAACTTGTGTTTTATGACGCAAACAACATTATCTGTTGATGATACATCAGAAGTGATTGATGCACTTAATGAACGATTCCCAAACATCGTGGGTCCTCGGAAAGATGATATCTGCTATGCGACGACTAACCGTCAGGAAGCAGTACGGGATCTGGCATCTGATGCAGATGTTGTCTTGGTTGTAGGTTCGAAGAATTCTTCTAACTCTAATCGTCTTGCTGAGTTAGCTCAGCGGGTGGGTAAGCCAGCTTACTTGATAGATTCTGCTGATGATATAAAAGAAGAATGGATTACTGGCATTTCTACGATTGGCGTGACAGCTGGTGCTTCCGCGCCGGATATCTTAGTTCAGCAAGTGATTGATCGCCTGAAAAATCTTGGCGCTGATTCGGTTGAGGAATTACATGGCAGGGAAGAAAATATTGTTTTTGAAGTGCCGAAAGAGCTGCGTGTCGAAGTTAAAGAGATTAGTTAAGTCATCTGGCGACAGATAAGAGTAAGGCCGCGTGTAAACATTTTACTTAATACATTCATTCATCTGATTGAGCGCCTGTGTTAAATCAGGAAAAAGGCTATTCATAGTGAGGGATTATGACTGATACAGATATTCGTGTTGCTATTGTTGGCGCTGGTGGACGTATGGGACGTCAGTTAATTCAGGCTGTCCATAAGTTGAGTGGGGTAGTTCTTGGTGCAGCTCTGGAACGTTCTGGTTCTTCTTTGATTGGTGCGGATGCTGGAGAATTGGTGGGTATTGGTCATACAGGTGTTACTGTGTGTGATGACCTGAAAGATGTTGTTGATAATTTTGATGTTCTTATTGATTTTACTCGCCCGGAAGGAACCCTTGCACACCTTGAAATCTGTCGTCAGCATGGTAAAGCGATAGTTATTGGTACAACGGGCTTTGATGACGAAGCTAAGCAGACGATTAAAGATGCTTCGGCTGATATCCCGATTGTATTTGCAGCAAATTTCAGTGTTGGTGTAAATCTGGTGCTTAAGCTATTGGAAAAAGCGGCGAAAGTGATGGGTGAATATACTGATATCGAAATTATCGAAGCTCATCACCGTCACAAAGTAGATGCACCATCAGGCACCGCGTTGGCGATGGGAGAATCTATTGCCCATGCTTTAGGGCGCGATCTCAAAGAATGTGCTGTATATGCCCGTGAAGGTTATACTGGTGAACGTGATCCGAAAAGTATCGGTTTTTCTACTATCCGTGCCGGAGATATGGTTGGTGAACATACCGCTATGTTTGCAGATATTGGTGAGAGAGTAGAGATAACTCACAAGGCTTCGAGTAGGACGACGTTTGCAAATGGAGCAGTAAAGGCAGCATTGTGGCTAAATGGTAAAAATAATGGTCTTTTTGATATGAAGGATGTTTTAAATCTCGATTCACTTTAAAAATACTATTTTTTAACTATTTGATATCGCATGATTAATTTTTAAATTATGCGATTTTTTGTTGTTTTGTTTGATTGTATTGATTTTTTGTTTATTTTATTCACTTATGCCTTGTTTTTACCCTTTGTTTTCTTCTTTTTTCTCCTTTTTATGATGATTTATAAATTTTTATTTGAAAATTAAATCTTCTATGATAGTAACCGTTTTATCAACTAACTTTACTTCTATTTTTAGTCTTATTTTATTAGTTTTTCTAGTGAAGTGTGCAAAAAAATAAGAAAAGTAACATTTTTTGTAGACAACCACCCCTCTCATCATTAGAATGCGCGCAATTTGCCAAAATTTTGCTTAAAAAGCAGCTTTGGCATTGATTTTGAGGAGTAAATCTGAATTAATATGCGCTAATTGCGAATAATTATTCTTTGGAGGGTGTTTTGATTAAGTCAGCTATATTGGTTCTGGAAGACGGAACCCAATTCCATGGTCGCGCCATAGGTGCAGAAGGGGCGGCAGTGGGGGAAGTGGTTTTCAATACCTCAATGACCGGATATCAAGAAATTCTCACAGACCCTTCCTATTCCCACCAAATTGTCACTCTTACTTATCCCCACATTGGTAATGTCGGTGTTAACTCAGTTGATAAAGAATCACTAAAAGTACAGGCTCAAGGGCTGGTGATTCGTGATCTACCATTGTTAACCAGTAACTTCCGCTGTGAAGAAACCCTTTCTGATTACCTTAAACGCCATAATATTGTGGCGATAGCAGATATCGACACGCGTAAACTGACTCGTTTGTTAAGAGAAAAAGGTTCACTGAATGGTTGTATTATAGCAGGTAAGCAGATTGATGCTGAGGTTGCGTTGGAAAAGGCCAAAATATTTCCGGGACTGCAAGGAATGGATTTGGCAAAAGAAGTGACAACTGAACAGGCTTACCCGTGGTTACAGGGAAGTTGGACTCTGGCAGACGGATTACCAGAGGAGAAGCAGGAACAGGAGCTGCCTTATCATGTTGTTGCTTATGACTTTGGCGCAAAACGCAATATTTTGCGGATGCTGGTGGATCGTGGCTGCCGTCTGACCGTTGTTCCCGCTCAAACACCAGCTGAAGAGGTACTGAAACTTAATCCAGATGGTATTTTCCTGTCCAATGGACCGGGTGACCCGGCACCTTGTAGCTACGCAATTGAAGCGGTCAAAACTCTCCTTGAGACAGATATTCCGATCTTTGGTATTTGCCTTGGACACCAACTACTAGCACTGGCCAGTGGTGCTGAAACAATGAAAATGAAATTTGGTCATCACGGTGGCAACCATCCGGTAAAAGATCTTGATCGTAATGTTGTGATGATTACTGCACAGAACCACGGTTTTGCTGTAGATGAAAAATCATTGCCGACAAATCTGCGGGTTACCCATAAATCTCTGTTTGATGGCACTTTGCAAGGAATTCATCGAACAGATAAACCTGCATTCAGTTTTCAGGGGCATCCAGAAGCCAGCCCTGGACCACATGAAACGGCACCATTGTTTGATCACTTTATCAAACTGATTGAACAGTATTGCCAGCAAAATCGTCGTCATAACGCCAAGTAATCAGGAGCAAATAAAATGGCAAAACGTACGGATATTGAAAGCATCCTGATCTTGGGTGCTGGCCCAATTGTTATCGGCCAAGCTTGTGAGTTCGACTATTCAGGTGCACAGGCTTGTAAAGCGTTACGGGAAGAAGGTTATCGTGTCATTCTGGTGAACTCAAATCCTGCCACGATTATGACTGATCCGGAAATGGCGGATGCTACTTATATCGAGCCAATTCACTGGGAAGTGGTACGTAAAATCATTGAAAAAGAGCGCCCTGATGCGATCCTGCCAACAATGGGCGGACAAACAGCGCTGAACTGTGCGTTGGAACTGGAATACCAAGGCGTTCTGAAAGAGTTTGGCGTTACTATGATTGGCGCTACTGCAGATGCGATTGATAAAGCAGAAGATCGTCGTCGTTTCGATATAGCAATGAAAAAGATTGGCTTGGAGACGCCGCGTTCTGGTATCGCACATTCAATGGAAGAAGCGCTGGCAGTTGCCGAAGAAGTCGGTTTTCCTTGTATTATCCGTCCTTCCTTTACTATGGGGGGAAGTGGTGGCGGTATTGCCTATAACCGCGAAGAATTTGAAGAAATTTGTGAGCGTGGTCTAGATCTTTCGCCAACTAAAGAGCTATTAATTGATGAATCTCTGATTGGTTGGAAAGAATATGAAATGGAAGTGGTGCGGGATAAAAATGATAACTGCATCATCGTCTGTTCTATTGAAAACTTCGATGCTATGGGGATTCACACGGGTGATTCCATTACTGTCGCGCCAGCGCAAACGCTGACAGATAAAGAATACCAAATCATGCGTAACGCTTCGATGGCGGTACTGCGTGAAATTGGTGTGGAAACTGGGGGATCTAACGTTCAGTTTGCGGTAAACCCGAAAAATGGTCGTTTGGTTATTATCGAAATGAACCCGCGCGTTTCCCGTTCTTCTGCGCTGGCTTCAAAAGCGACCGGTTTCCCGATTGCGAAAATCGCCGCTAAACTGGCGGTGGGTTATACCCTTGATGAGCTGATGAATGATATCACGGGGGGGCGCACGCCGGCTTCCTTTGAACCTTCTATCGACTACGTGGTGACCAAAATTCCTCGATTCAATTTCGAGAAATTTGCCGGTTCTAATGATCGTCTGACAACCCAAATGAAATCTGTGGGTGAAGTGATGGCGATTGGCCGCACTCAGCAGGAATCTCTGCAAAAAGCATTACGTGGTTTAGAAGTCGGTGCAACTGGCTTTGACCCGAAAGTCGATCTGGATGACCCGGAAGCATTAACCAAAATTCGCAGCGAATTGAAAGATGCTGGTGGTGAGCGTATCTGGTATATCGCTGATGCTTTCCGTGCAGGCATGTCCATTGATGGTGTTTTTAATTTGACGGACATCGACCGCTGGTTCTTGGTGCAGATTGAAGAGTTGGTGCGGTTGGAAGAGCAAGTGGCAGAGCAGGGGATTAACAGTCTAACCGCTGACTTCTTGCGTCATCTGAAACGCAAAGGTTTTGCTGATGCGCGTCTGGCGACATTGGTTGGTGTGGCTGAAAAAGAGATCCGCAAACTGCGCCATAAGTATAATTTGTATCCGGTTTACAAACGCGTTGATACCTGTGCGGCAGAATTTGCGACCGATACCGCATACATGTATTCCACTTATGAAGATGAGTGTGAAGCTAATCCGAATAGCGACAAGCCAAAAATAATGGTATTGGGCGGTGGTCCTAACCGTATCGGACAAGGGATCGAATTCGACTACTGTTGTGTCCATGCATCACTGGCACTGCGTGAAGATGGTTATGAAACCATCATGGTGAACTGTAACCCGGAAACAGTTTCAACGGATTACGATACTTCAGATCGTCTCTATTTTGAACCCGTGACGTTGGAAGATGTGCTTGAAATTGTGCGCGTTGAAGAACCAAAAGGCGTGATTGTCCAGTATGGTGGGCAGACTCCGCTGAAACTGGCTCGTGAATTGGAGATAGCGGGTGTTCCAATTATTGGTACCAGCCCGGATGCGATTGACCGTGCTGAAGATCGTGAACGTTTTCAACAGGCAGTAAATCGCCTTGGTCTGAAACAACCTGAAAATGCCACAGTGACGACGATTGAACGGGCCGTCGAGAAGGGAAATGCTCTGGGTTACCCATTGGTGGTTCGTCCATCTTATGTTCTGGGGGGCCGTGCAATGGAAATCGTATATGATGAAGCTGACCTGCGCCGTTACTTCCAGACTGCGGTAAGTGTGTCCAATGATGCTCCGGTACTGCTTGATCGTTTCTTAGATGATGCTGTGGAAGTGGATGTTGACGCTATCTGTGATGGTGAGCGTGTGCTGATTGGTGGCATTATGGAACATATTGAGCAAGCCGGTGTTCACTCTGGTGACTCAGCTTGCTCACTGCCCGCCTATACATTGAGTCAGGAAATTCAGGATGTCATGCGTCAACAGGTAGAAAGACTGGCGTTTGAGTTGGGTGTCCGTGGCTTGATGAATGTCCAGTTTGCAGTTAAGAAGGACGAAGTTTATCTGATTGAAGTTAACCCTCGTGCTGCTCGTACTGTACCGTTTGTATCTAAAGCGACAGGTTTACCACTAGCGAAAGTTGCTGCTCGTGTGATGGTTGGTCAGTCTCTGGCTGAACAGGGCGCAACTGAGGAAATTATTCCGCCGTACTATTCAGTGAAAGAAGTTGTATTGCCTTTCAACAAATTCCCAGGTGTAGATCCTATTCTTGGCCCTGAAATGCGGTCAACTGGAGAAGTCATGGGCGTTGGTCGTACTTTTGCGGAAGCTTTCTCAAAAGCATTGTTGGGGTGTAATTCCAGAATGCAGCAAAGTGGTAGAGCACTTCTGTCAGTGCGTGAAGGTGATAAAGGTCGGGTTGTGGATTTGGCCGCTAAATTGTTGAAACAGGGTTTTGAACTGGATGCGACTCACGGTACTGCGATTGTTCTGGGTGAAGCAGGTATCAATCCTCGTCTGGTGAATAAAGTTCACGAAGGACGCCCGCATATTCAGGATAGAATTAAAAATGGTGAGTATACCTATATTGTGAACACGACCGCAGGTCGTCAGGCGATTGAGGATTCCAAACTTATTCGTCGTAGTGCATTGCAATATAAAGTGCATTATGACACCACATTGAATGGGGGGTTTGCGACCGCAATGGCACTGAGTGAAGATCCGACAGAGCAAGTCACCTCTGTACAGGAAATGCATGCGGAGCTTAATAGATAGCTCGTATTTTGATTAACTGAAGTTAGGTGCGCTTTGTTAAGCGCACCTTATTTTACTCGTTCTTACATCACCATGTGCCCACTAATGTTTTTTCCGGAAATCCTTTATTCCCCGTTTTACCTGAGAACAAATAATAATCTTGTCCATTGATAGATACACTCGGCATGCGAGGTGAAGTTTTCGGGTTATCAGGACGCAAAATAAAGCCATTGAAGCCCTTAGAACTTTCATCCATTGTTGTCGGGATCAGAGTATAACGGATGAGAGAATAGCTACCTTTAGGTAAATTAAGCTGGGACAGTTCCTGTCCGATTGCGGGACGAATTGCCTGATAATCAAATATCCGGTCACCAAACGCAGTATCCTTTGATGGCGTTGAAGCCAATACGCAACTGTCGAATTTCGCCATTAATGACGTGCTAATCTGGCATTCATCAATGGCTTTCAGTTGTTTATCCAGTACAAAACCACGTTTAGCGCCACTGTCTTTTACGAAGGTAAAGGCGTATCGCGCCCCGTCTTTTACCAATTTTGCGTCATCAAATGGGAGATTCGCTGGGTTAGGAACAAAGACAACGAAGTGTTCCATGACCAAGCGCTCTGCCTCGTCTTTCGAGTACAGGGATGCAAGAGTCATAATACTCAGTCCCTTAAGGCCACCAGTTACATAGCCCATCGTGCCGTTTATTAGGTACTTTGAAATACCTGCTTCATCCACACTTCCCGGCTTAACTTCTGTTTCTGAAAAATTCACATCAACACCTGCAAGTGAGTATGCGTTTTTCGCAACTGAGTAAGAGGGATTTTTATGCCAGTAAATACCATGGAATTTACTGTACTGAGCTGTTTCGGGAGTTTTGCCCACATTTGTGGCGCAGCCAGTTAGCAAAAGCGCAGCAGTTACAGATGCAAACAGAGATGAGGTATTGAAAAAGTTCATGTTAATTCCTTTTGCTTGGTGAGTAACTGTATTATTTCATAATCATAAAGAAAACTAAGATCCCTTTACGCAGAAAAGATCAAAAAGTCGTTATGCACCCAAACAAAATTCGCGTCTTGTGTCGGCGGAATTCCCCTTTCTAAGGAAAAGATGGATAGTATTAAATGTGATCAGAGATCAGTTTTTTAATTCTGATAATGGGGAATCTATTATATTAAATGCCGTTAAATCGCGATAAGGATGGGAGTATTGTTTCATTAATGATTAATATTAGAAGAGAAAACGTCAGGAAAAATGAGTATTAAGTTGATTAATGCGGTGACCAAAATGACCGTGTTAACCCAATAACAAGAGATAAAATGATATTAAAACCTTTAACAAGATTATCCTTATTAAGAAAATTAACCGAGAGAAAATAACAAAAAGTGGCGGATTCGACTAATAAGTGCAATTTTTCAGAAGGGCGGTCAGTTGCTATAGTAGGCATCTTTCCCGCCACAGGAAAATGCACAATGACCTATATACAACTGACCGAAACAGAAAGATACCCGATT
>NZ_RCWA01000061.1 GCF_018448905.1 Photorhabdus heterorhabditis
GTGAGCGTGGTGCGGTGGGCGTTGATAAAGCCACAGCCGTTACAGGTAATGCCGGACGGATTGGCAATCACCACCTCGGCTTTGCGTCCGGCCACTTCAATCCAGCCGTTAAGGTGACTGGGGTCGCAGCTGTTGACTTCATTGAGGATAATTTTGGCTTCCCCTTTGGCGAGCCACGGATTCCCGGCCACCATCCCGCCCAGCTGGGTCTCGGTTGCTTTTGCGCTGTTATTGAGGATAACCCCGTGTTTATCGACATCAAACTGGCGGTAAGTATTGTGCGACACCCCGGCAGCACTGGGGGTCTGGATATTGACCTGCGGGGTGCCGTTGGCACTGGAAATAATGGTCGGTTGTTGATGGCCCGGCGCCTGTCCATCGGCCACCATCGCCGCCTGTGCGGTGAGTGAAATCCCGCCCAAAGCCAGTAATAAACTCAGCCGTAATGCCGTGAAGCGGCAAAGTCGTTGAGCCGATGGCCGACCCCGACGGCGGGCGGTGCTCCGTTGTCCGCCAGTAGCAATCTCCGCCACCACCATCGGCAGATTTCGGGAGTGGTTAAAGATAATACGATATAAGTGTTTATTCATGGTTATTCTCCGCGAAGGTGTCCTGAATGTGCTACGACGCGCGGGCAGCACGGTGAGGGTGAGGCTAAAAATCGCGGGTCAATTTCGCAGCGGTATTAACCCTAAATTTCACTTAGCGATCAATGTTCGGGGTTGATTATTAGTCTGGTAACTAAAAGCGGGAATTTGGTTAAGATAGCAGCAAAAACAAGGCGTTATATTTTAGTGCAAAAAATAGACGCAGGTTATTATGATGTGACAAATCGTATAAAAAATAGATTAATATTAATCATTTAATAATCAATAGTAATGATTTCAAATTAATTTTACTTTTTTGTTTAATTATGTGACGCAGATCACAAAGCAAGATCTCATTTCAGACAAAAGTGACTTGCAAAAAGCGGATTTTTGTTATTGCACGAACAGGTAAAAACCTTTCCCTCAGTCTTGACAATGCTGAGGCGATATCACAGCAATTGCGTTACTCTGATAGCTGAAACGTTTTGTGCTGTACGTTCTTCTGTTGAACGGCAATGACTGGAAATTTATATCCTCCGCTTTACCCTTCTCAGGGAAACAAGTAAATAGTGAAAATGTAGCGGCATTATGAAAAGTTATTTGCTCAGTCCCAATAATTAATAACTACCGGAGAAAGGTATATACCCATCATCTTTCAAATTGCCTCTTTGTTGGCTGCACTCACTCCCCCCAGTCACCTAGTTATCTATGCTCCTGGGGATTCTCTCCCTTGCCGTCGCGATGCATCTTGAAATCTATTGGGTATAAACATCATAAATTTAATATTAAAATATAAGTAAATTAATAAAAACATTCACAAATAAAACTCAGAAATAGTTTCCCGAATAAAAACTCAAAAAAATGGCCCACATTTCTGTGAGCCATTTTTATTTTTATGACAGCTAATTACAGTGAATTAATTAAGCAAATTTTCCCTTACCAAGGGTTACATCGGTCCATGCCGTGGTAACAGCCATTCTCGCCTTGCTGTCCAGACTCTCAATAAAACCATTGTCACCCGCTGTCGGAGAAAAACTACTCATTGCCTGAATCAATGAATCAACGGCATTGTCAGAAAGTGCGGTAAATTCTCTCTCACCTGATTTGTCTTTATCCCCCATCTGCCTCACCAATTTGGCTCGATGACCATTAAAGTAATCATCAAAGGTGACTGATCCCACTGATTCAAAGAGTTCCTGAGCGGTGTTGTCCTGAGTATGACGGTTCACTGACAGTACCAAATCATATCCGCTGCGTTGGAACCAGAGGTCTTTCCAGTCAACACCGTTAAACAAGATCATATCTTCTGCGTTGATATCGTTAACCCGGTTATCAATCACTTTTCCGCTGACTACAAAGCTATCTACATCTGTTCCACCCTGGAAGCGGTTCTGATAACCGCCCAGCACTAACAAATCCTGACCATCACCGCCGTTAAATTGGCTGAACTTCGAAATCGCAGCGGCTATCAGGTGATCATCACCGTCCCCGCCATTAATCACCGCATGGTAACCCATCAGCTTAATCGTATCATTGCCGGAATGACCGTCGATCCGGTTGTCATTACCAAACACTCTGGCAAAGTCATTGCCTTCACCTAAATCAACCCGGTTGTTATTGCCGATGGTCACCGTATAGTCCTGACCGGCTCCGGTATCCACCCGATTGTAGTTACCGGAAGTGACGACGTAATCCCGCCCGTTACCCGCATCAATAAGACCACCTTCACCAAAGACAAAAGCTTGATCATTACCTTCGCCCATAAAGACATGGTTAATACGTCCAGCTACCACGGCGGTATCATCACCATTGCCGCCAAACATCCAGTTTTCACGCCCCATCAGAACGCCCATATCATTACCTTCACCACCAGCAAAGATATTGGATGTGCCTAGTGAGTAGTAAACATCATCACCGCGACCACCCCAGAAGTTGTTGTTATCACCCAGATAGGCACCGAGATCTTTACCATCACCACCCCAGTTGAAGTTGTAATTTCCCAACGACACATTAATATCGCCATCTCCTTGCAGATGACCACTGTTACGCAGGAAATCAAAGGTTTTTTGCTTCATATTGAGCAGATCTGCGGTTAGATTCTCTTTCAAATTGGTCACTAATGATTGCATCTCTGCTTGTTTATCTTTGCTAAACATCGTTGCAAACAGGTTAGGTAAATTCAGCGAATTAAAACCAAATGCACGTTCTGCTTTGCTATTAGCCTGAGCGTTATCTCCGTTGATGCTAACCACAGCGCCTTGTTCCTGATTTTCATCAGACGCTTTCGCTTTCAAACCATGACTTTCCGCAAATGTTCTAACCCCATCTTCTCCCGCATTGATGCCGGCTTCCAAACTATCCAGCAATTTCTCTGGATTGGTGAAGGCTTCCAGTTGATCACCGCCAAATTCCCTTATCACTTCCAGCATTTCTTTCAGAATAGCCTCACCATCAACAGGCTTGCCTGTGCGAGAAACAATATGTCCATCTGCGGTGTAGTCCACACCAAAGATATCCGCTAAGGTAGTTTCTTCATTCACACTAGCTAATCGGCCAAGCAGCTTATTCTGAAGCTGACGCGGTAAGTCCTGCGGGTTGTAGGTAAAGGTTGTTTTCGCCATGCCCGTTGCTGAGTATTGCTGAGTCATCAGACCAAACAGTGAACCCAAATTGGTATCCAAAATTGACTGGATATTGTCACCGAACGTAAAGTTCCAGTTACCCGTCGTAACCTGAATATCAGCGCCACGCCCGCCAACAGCAAAATTGAATGCCAGCTCCTGATTAGCCTGACGGAATTTATCTGCCCGGCTCATTTTGCCTGCATTGACACTATTGTCATTCTCGCCTAACCACTGATTAAGTTTCTTATTCAATGCTGATTCAGCATCATATTTTAAACCACGGCTACTACGCTCATGCTGAGAATCCAAATTAAGCAGCGTTTTGTAATCCACGTTGCTGGTTTGGTCTAAACCAGATATATCACGCACAAATTTCTTCGCACCGGCGATTGTCCATTGCTGATCTTGGGCCGCTAACCAATCCTGTCCTTCATCGGAACGGGCAATACCTTTCAACACGTCAGCAATACGGGCAGCACCATCAAATGGATTAACCAACGGTGGCGTTGGGATGGATTTATCCATCATCACAATCAAGTCATTACTACGACCTTGGTTGAAGCTGACATTACGATTACCAATAAACATCTGCGCCCCTTCAAGCGCCTGATAGCCGCCAATATCAAAGCTATGTTTGCTATCACCATGACCAATGTGAACCATCACATTGTTGTCACCGAAAGCCAGTGATTTAAAACCACCGGTTCCCACTTTAACGCCTACGTTCGATGTTCCCCAATTAAGCGCCGTAAACTCTCCGTCACCGACATTCACCTGGATATTACCGGAGTAACTGAGCTGATTCTGCGAGTCATTATCGCTGGTGTTAACCTGGTTACGCTTCTGTGGCTCAATGAAAACTTCTCTGTTGTCGGCAATCGCCCCTTGTATAACCGAATCAGCCTCTGTATACCCGACTTTAGCGAAGTTGATATCGCTTTCAGCAATACCACGACGAACTTGTTCTGTATGAGTGATCAGTTTATTCTCTGCATCCCAGCTCAATACAATCTTGTTATCAGGCAAATTGTTAACCCATTGGTTATTTTCGTCACGGGTAAATTTACGGCCTGTTGCGTCAACCGCTACTTCGCTACTACGGGCTGAAATATCACTGCGAATACCTTGTTTATCCAACTCAGTCATAAAGCGACGAGCAAAGCCATCCCGCTTATCATCACTAATCAGTGAACAACCCACCAGACTGATGTGATCGGGTTTGCTGATGGCCTGTTCTCCCAGCTTAGCATCCTGATAAAACTGCTTTAGTTTTGTCGCCAATTCATCAGCGCTATAACCACTCAGACGAATGTTATTCTGCTCTGACGTATCACGGCCATGACCGACAACCTGCCAGCGTAATTTGTTGGATAATTTAGACAGTTCGCCATAAACAACACGATATTTACCGTTAGCGTCGAGTTGAATAACTACGCTGGAATCCGGGTGTTTACCCGCCAGATTAGCGGCTGCTTTGGCAGCTATCGGGTCATCTTCCATTTGAAGAATGATCTGCCCCTCAAAACGAGTTTCACGACCATCAGTCTGTGGCACTACATCCACCGTTTGCCAGCCATCAACGGGCTTATTCAGATGACTATCGTCGATAATCGTCGGCTCTACCCCTTTATTTTTGCCAGCTAACCCATCTAAATCTTCCAGCGCAGGACGGTTTTGCGGTTTTACCACCGCATACTTCTGATAAAACTCCTGAGTTTCTTTAAAAGCGTTATCCAGCGCCTGATTTACCCACGCCTTGCCCTTTTCCCCGGTAATCTCTGCCAGATCCTGATAATTGGCGGTATAGCTGTTTAGTACTTGCTTACGCTCCTCACCGGTTGTCTGTAATGCTTTGTAAACCGCCAGACTTTCGTTGACAGAGTGACCACCATCAAATACCAAAAATGCCAGCGTATTGAGATAGCTTTGCCCGGTTGGGAAGTCAGGCTGCTTACTGGCAATATAGTTATTGAGGTGAACCATGATATTGGTCGAGCCAGACGCGCCTGTCACCACAGACTGGCCTTGCGCTAATGCATTACGCTCAAATGTAGTTTCCCGTCCGGGGGTCAAGATCCGGCCTGCTGCGACCTTTCTGCCATACAAAAAGTCGTCATGTTTATTATTTGCAGGTTGGTAGGGCAGCGCCGTGCCATAATCATTGGTCTGCTTTTCCGTGATAACGACTTCGTGCGTAACATCCGTCCCGGTAGTCAGTTTAGTACCGGTTGAACGGGCTTTAGTAATCACATCCTGATAGAAAGAATCCCCTTTTCTCTTCCAGTCAGCACTATCCATCCCCATTCCCGGGGTGGTCGCCATTTTTACCGCCAGAAACGGCACCTTAATCACAGAGAAACCATCATCAACCTTAGTCATCATGGTCTTGAAATTAGCAAAAGTTGGCTCGTCCAGGAATGTTGTTACCTCAGGCACCCGGCTGAACCAAGGGCGAAAATCCTTATCAATAGACTTGGCAAAAGCTTGCATCTTGCTGGCAATTTTTTGGTCACGTTCAGCACCTTCGGGATAAAAACCACTTATCCACTGTTCAAAATCCTGTACCAGGAAGTGACCGGTTCGTTCAGCGGTATTTTTCACCTCCGGTGATGCCGTTTTCACCAGTTCATAGGCCAGTTCAGAATCAAAATGACGGCCAAACAAGTTATCAATATATTGTCCGGTGGCCTTCTTTTGGTTGGCATCGGCCAACAGCTGTTGAGCCAGCGTGTGCAATTCAGGATGCGTTTTCAACTGGGTAACAGCATCCTCAAATAATTCTTTGGTTTTTGCATTTGTTACTTTCCCAGTAAGCCAAAGTTCTCTGGCGCGTTCAATCAAAGGCTTACCTTCTGGGATAGCTTCTTGTTGTAATCGGCTGACCAAAACGATAAGGCTTTCGCTTTCGGTCTTAGGTGCATCCCGCTCCGCAGTGGAGTTAATCTGGGTTAATGGCTTAATTTGCAAATCAATGAGACGATTAATTTCGCTTTGCGCAATATCGCCTTTCAGGCCCACCACGCGGCCAAGCCCATCGAACGATATTTGCTGTTCAAACTGCGCAACCTGCTCAGGTGCCACAGCGATTCCTAAAATCCCGGCTGACTCAGCTCTCTGGGCCTGAATGTGAGCAACCAGCTCACCCATCTCAAAACGTAAGCTTTTCACCAGCTTACTACGCTGAGCGAATTCTTTGGGGTCACTCTGCTGCCAATGGGCTAACGCGTTCTCAAGCTGCAATACATGCTGTTCATCAGGCTGTTCGACGGTACTGTTAAAAGCTTCACGCACGGCCACCAGCGCCTTACCAGGCAGATCGGTATTTATCGGACCAAGACGTCTTTTAGTAGAATCAATAAACCGTTTGTTTCCCTTACTCAGTAAGACAAGTTCCAATTCTTTAAGTACAGAAGAACGAGATTGATGGTTATTTCCCCCTAATCCTTGCAGATCAATACCTGAAATCGTCGGTGCTTTTCTGGTTAACTCTCTGGGTTGATTTAAGGTTGGTTCCACCGTGCCATCGGATGATGTTTCGGTAAACATTGAAATGATCGAAGCACCGGTATTTCCTGAACGAATACCCTTGTTGAGCTGTAACCGATTAACCGCTTGCTGTGCATCATCATTCAAGGCAGCCAAATCTTCTGCTATTAATGTTAAATCTTCACTAATCCAGCCGTCAGGTTCAGTTTTTGATTTAGGATCAATATGGCTTTTCGATTTCTCCACTTCAATCGGTGTATAAGCTTCTCCAGACAAACCGCTACCCGTTGCCCCGGTACGCTCTGGTTTAGCATCATCAGCCTGTTTCGCGTCTTTTGCATTCTTCTGCGCTTGAGCCGCTTTATTTTCCGCCGCTGTACTGTCACTTTCACCACGCTGTTTCGCCTTTTCATACGCAATATTGGCGTCACTCACAGCGTTCTCTGCTCGTTGTTTCTGTAATAATGCTTCTTCTTTTCTCTGCTCTGCTTTTTCCTCAGCGTCTGCAATATCTTTGTCTACATTATCTATATTCTCAAGGCTTTTACCTAAACCTGCTTCTGATTTCTCAGTTGCTGTTTTTACTATTTCTCGTTTATTAATAAAATGCTGCTGTGCCTCAACTAATTTTTTCTGTGCAGTAAGTTTGGCATCATTTAATTTATTCTGGGTGTTATCCAGATATCCAACAGCAAACCGATTACGCCACTCATCACCGGATTTGCCATCATAATTTTCATATTTATTAAGCGTATCCATACCTTGAGCCATAAGCACCAGTTCTTTTTCAACTATCCTGGACTCTGCACTTATTGCATCACGCTGTACTTGCCCATTCTTATTCAACGCATCTTGATTGGTTGATTCTAGTTGGGATTGTGATTTTGAAATTGTTTTAAGCTGTTTATCTTTCTCTTGTTTCAGGAGCTGACGACTCACCTCAGCTTCTTCTTTATTGCTTAACGCATTTTGCGCGGCTTTATCCTGCTTCGCATGTCTGATAACCGTATCAGCTTGTGGTGATGCCTTATCCTGAGCTGAATTAACATTATCGCCAATCTGCAAGGCATGCTGGATAGCCTCGGTATCAGGCGTCTCCACCGGGGTTATTGTGCCTCTCAAGTTGTTCGCCAGATCCGAACTAATTTCATCAATTTTATCCATCTGGAAACCATCAATGGCAGAAACTTCGGTTAAATTAATCGCCCCTCTACCTTTATTGATTCCAGAAGTATTCGCCTCATTACCCTGGATCAGATAATTAATCGCCTGGCTCCCTCCCACATTTAGCACAGTTTGTTTAATATTCTTAAACAGAGAAGAGAGATGACTGCTTTGTGTGTTGCTCTCGGCAATAGCAAGACTGTAGAAATCGCCATTACCAACCTTAATCGCCACATTATTGCGTGCATAGGAAGCATTGATCCCCAGACCATCACCAATATGAATATTGGCATTGCCTTTGCCTTTCATAATCGCAACATTGAGACCATTGCCGACTTTAGTATTGACGTTATATTCACCCCATACTGCATTAACTGAAACGCCGTTACCCACCTTGGTATTCACATTCAGGTTGCCATGCGTCGCAGTCACGCTTAAACCATTCCCCACCGTGGTGGTAATATTGGCTTTACCCTTTGCCGCAGTAACCTGCATACCGTCACCGACTTTAGTCACGATATTGCCTTTACTCCACAAAGCATTAAAACTATCGCCGTTACCGACTTGAGTCACAACGTTGGCATCAGCTTCGGCAAGCACCACATTATTCCCGTCGCCTACCTTAGTAATGACATTAGCTTTGCCCCAAGCTCCCGTGTAATCATCACCGTTACCAATATGGGTGATAATGTTGGCATCACCCTGAACGACTGTGACTTCTCGCATTCCTCCCACTTTGGTAATGATATTCGCTTTACCTTTAGCGAAATTGTAACGGTCGCCATCACCAACATGAGTCAGGACATTAGCTTCACCCCAGACAGCGTTAACTCCTGTACCTTCCCCCACTTTAGTAATGATATTGGCTTTACCTGTAGCGAAACCAACGGTTGTGCCATCACCAACGTGTGTCATGATATTACCCACATCGGAAATAAGCAGGCCGACCGTTGTACCATTACCTACTTTCGTCAGAATATTGCCTTTACCTAATAGCACGGCAGCCGTCGTTGATGATCCCAGATGAGTAACAACATTAGCCTCAGCCGCTGCCACAACCCCCATAAAACCCTTACCCACTTTGGTGACAATATTCGCTTCACCCAGTGCCAACACCCCGGTTAAACCGTCGCCATAATGGGTCATGATATTAGCTTCACCAAACATTGCCGCCAGCGTTGTACCATCACCCACTCTGGTCATCACGTTCAACTCACCGGCAAACAAGCCAATACTGGTCCCGCCACCATCATGGGTATAGATATTGGCATTCCCCACCATCAAGCCGACCGTCAAATCATTACCCACTTTCGTCAGGATATTGGCTTCCCCGATCATAGCGGCAAATGTTTGACCATTACCGACATGGGTCATCACATTGGCTTCGCCTATCATTGCTGCCAGGGTCGTACCATTACCTACTTTGGTTGCAACATTACCCTCCGCCAGCATCAGGGCAACACTCATCCCATCCCCAACGTGGGTAAACACATTGCCGTCGGCTATCATCAGTGCCAGTGCCTTACCATCCCCTACTTTGGTAAAGATATTACCCAAACCTCCCATCAACGCCCATGCATCACCCTGACCAACATGGGTAAAGATATTGCCAGCACCAATCATAGCCGCAATTGCAGTTCCCTCTCCCACTTTAGTAAAGATGTTACCTGCTGCTCCCATGACCCCCAGCGTCTGACCGTCACCGACATGAGTCAGCACATTACCCATTCCAAGCATAATGCCTGTAGTGTCACCATTGCCTACTTTGGTTAGGATATTGGCTGCCCCCAACATCACCCCCGTCGTACCCCCATCACCAATGTGAGTCAGAACGTTTGCACCACCGCCCATCACCGCAACAACATCCCCTCTTCCTTTTTTGGTGAGGATATTGGCGCCACCCAACGCAATGGCCGTGGTGTCTGATATTTCATTATCACTACTGATATGCGTGATAATGTTGCCCCCCCCTAACATGCCGGAAACCAGATTACCTCCACCAAGCTTGGTTAACACATTAACGCCGCCCCAAAGTACTGAGGAAACATTCCCTTTACCTTTTTGGGTCATGACATTAAAGCCACCGGCACCTAACCAATTCGCGCTGCCATTACCTACATTACCTATTTGAGTATGGGTGTTATATCCTCCCAGCAGGGTGACCCGACTATCACCGTTACCTTTGTGGATAGAAATATTGCCAATCGCCAGAAGGTGCGCCAGATACTGCCCATCACCGACACGCACCAGCACATTTGCCGCACTGCCAGCGTAAACATCCATGTTTCCATACTGATTCTGGTGAACAAGGACATTTGCCAGACCTGCGCCACGAAAAGTCAAATTACCCTGTTCACCACTTTTCACAATGACGTTGGCGGCACCGGCGCCTTCAAAATGCGTATTACCGAATCTCGAACTATGAAGAATGACATTAGCAATCCCATCACCTTCAAAATTAACATTGCCGAATATCACACTGGATTTAATAACGTTTCCGCCACCCATACCGCTAAAATTAACATCACCGGAGCTATCACCGATGTCCGAAGATGACTTCACCAATTCCTGATGACGATATTCTTCAATATGTTCTAAATGCTCAGAGACGCGGCGTACAGTATCGACTTGATATTTAAGGTTAGTGAGTGAATATCCCCCCGCCTCCATCGAGCGATAATCATTGTCGAGGGAAAAATCTTCATTGACCAAATCACCGGTATGGTCGCCTGCTTTGTACCAAGCACTGGCATAATATTTCAGCTCTCCGGTTTTAGAATCATTGATCAACTCCACCTTGACCACTTTGGTATATGACTCGACATATTTGGCATAGACATAAGTATTTGGTTGACGATTCGATTTCACCGCCGAAACATCCAATACCAAACCATCAGAATGGATTGAACGCCCATGCATTTTTGCATCAATCAATATGACATCTTCTGCTTTAGCGGTGGTTCCGCTGGCATAAGTCACCCACTGATTTTCCTGCAAATCTTCTTCAACAATATGCTGAACAGTAACGGGGTAATGATGTTCAAAGATTAAATTGAAAAGACGGTAATCACTATCATTGCTTATCTCATCAAATCCATTCTCTAAAGAGATATTTTCCGTAGCAAGATTTTTGAGTTGATTACCATTTTTACGCCATGAAGTGGCGTAATAACTAAGTTTACGGGTTTCAGGATCATTTCTAAGCTGAACTTTGCTGATCTTTGTCTCTTTTTCGTCAGCAAACGCAAAGAGATAAGTATTAGGCTCAGTCGTTGATTTAATGCCTGTCACTTGCTGGCGTTTCTGAACGCCCATCTTCGCCGTTGTTAAGACAATTTCTTCAACTTGAGTATATTCCAAAGCTTTATCATACGAATAGCTATCTTCACCTATTCTTGATATTTCATTGTAACCACCAGAACCGGCGAAATTGATATTACCATGAGCTATATCTGAATAAATTTTGTTATAAGCGCCTGCACCTTCAAATTCGATATTACCGCGAGTCTGTTCATATTTATCTTTACTTTCTCGCAAGCGTTCAATGCGGTTTGATGCCCCAGCACCATGCAAGATAATATTGCCTTCTCTCCCTTTACGAATAATGTGGTTATCAATTCCTACACCTGTGAAATCAATATTACCGCTTTCAACCCGCGAGCTGATGCTATTTGCTGCCCCTCCACCATTAAATATCACATCTCCGTGGCTGTCCTCATAGCGGTCATACCAAGTACGATCAATTTTATTACCTGCTCCTGCGGCATCAAAGTTTAAATTACCCTGATTAGTTTCGTGCCATAACTCGTTATAACCGCCGACACCTTTAAACGTCACATCACCGGATTGTCCTTTACGGCTTAGGCCGTTATAAGCAGCAGCCCCGGAGAAATTCAGGTTACCGCGGCTTCCGCGGTGATCCATAGAAACACCACCCGCCGCACCAGAAAATGAAATATTGCCATTACCGTTTTTATCAATACTTGCGTAACCTGCGGCACCATGTACATTCAGATTACCGTCAATATTCACTATTTTTAAATATCCGGCACCACCATCTACCGTCTTATCGCCAGAACTGGCATAAATTGTCGCCCCTAGCGACCCCACAGTAATATGATCATTTCCTCCTTTGGCATAAATCTCCCCTCCCACTCCAATGGCAACAATATTATTCCCATCATCATCATCGTAATATTTCCCAGTGAAGAAATATTCTGTACTACGGTTTGATGATTTCCCCATAAACAATCCCTTAATTTATTTGAGGTTAAATAGAAACATTAATCCCATAGACATAATAAGTTTATATATCTAAAGATACGGTTAAACAAATAAACAAGATAAAATAATATAGAGCAAAAACTCAAAATCAACATTTACACATAAGAAAGTCTATTTACCCCCCATATATTGCCCCATATCCCCACATTGATGCTAAAAATGCAAATTAAGATAATAAAAACAAAATTAAACCATAATGCAAATTTTCATATAACCAAATGTTTATATTGATATTTACAGTAAATAAAATAACAGATCATCCCCAAAAATATTATCTAACAATAATAGTCTAATTTTTTTATAAAAATAAAATAAATAAAAATCATTAAAACACCATATTAACAAAGAAAATACAAAAATATATCATATACCCTTCATCCTTCAAGTTGCTGCTTTGTTGGCTGCGTTCACTTACCCCAGTCACAGAGTTATCTCTGCTCCCGGGGATTCGCTCCCTTGCCGTCGCGATCCATCTTGAAATCTATTGGGTATATGCTCTTGGGGATGCGTTCACTTGGCCGCCGCGCTGCAATTTGAAATCTATTGGGTATAAAAGTAAATACAATAGATTAATAAATTGGCTATTAAGCATTAGAGCAAATTATCGTTCATAAATTAGCAACAAAGAATATACAAATAATTTCGGGTATAATCTACGCTTATTTACTATTGATAATACACTATTTCTAACCCAAAAATGTTTAACATCAGGAACAACAACACGCGCAACAACAGCTCATAACCCTTTTTCCAACAAACCACTTGAACAAATTTAACACAAAATAGTAATTATAGTTATATTCATTCCCATTTAAAATTTCCCTGTTAAATAGTAAAAAATCAATTAATAAATATATGATTTTTGACGAGAAAGTTATTATATTCTATTATACAACCAGATCACTTTAAGTATCATCGGCCAACGAACCATTCAAATAACGACTCAAATAAAAATTCAGGAGCTACTATGTCAAATATAAAAAACCAACCCAGCAATATCACTCCACAGTTAATTCTCATGTGGGAAAGAAGTGATGAACCTTGGGGAGCCAAAGATCTCCAATCAAGATTTATCTATGCCAATCCAGTTTTTTATCAATTACTTAACCTCCCTAAAGATTTCGATATTACTGGGCTTTCAACAGAGGAATTACCCTCACCTATTGCAAAATATGCTGACGAATTCCAGCGTCAGGATCAAAAAGCGCTTCAAACTATGCAACGAGTCACTTCGCTGGAAACGCATCAGTTTGCAGAAAATGAAGCCAAACAGACTTACCTTTGCGACAAATTCCCACTTTGTGACGACAACGGTGACTGTATGGGGATCATTTTCCATATGCACAAAACTCAAGATTTTTCTGTTTCTTACTATTATGAAAAGACATCTCCAAAAACGCTGGAATTCATGCCACCTAACGATATATTGACGCAAACTGAGTGGGAAATTCTCTTTCTTACCCTTCGTTCATTGGATGAAGAGAGCATTAGTAAAGAATTAATGATAAGTACAGAAGAGGTCGTTAATTATATTCAGTCAATTTACCAAAAATTTAATTTACCAAGACATATAGAATTAGCCGATTTCTGCAAAGAAAATAAATTTGATCACCATATTCCAGAAAGATTTGTCACTGTTGGCAGCAGAGAATTATAAGCTCATTGTTAACTGAAAATAGGATTCAATCATGAAAAGACTTAATAATATAGATATCTCACTTCAGGTCATTAATACAATGCAGCAAAGTGATGAACCTTGGGGAATCAAAGATCAAAATTCATGCTGGATTTATGGTAATCAGGCAATGAGATCTGCACAGAACCTTCAAAATTCATTTGATTATGAAGGGCGGTATGATGATGAAATCCCTTGGGACGGAGCAGAGTTTGCAAAAGAATTCATTATTCATGACAAAAGTGTAATGGAAAAAGGAGAAAGAATATGTTCACTGGAAACACATATGTATGGAAAAGATAAATTTCTATCCTCACTTTTCTCAGAAAAATATCCACTATATAATGATGAAAATGAATGCGTCGGTATCTTTTTACATGGATGGCCAGCCCAAGATTTTTCATTAACCCGTTTATTCCATGGTAAACTCCCTGCATCTATTATGTTCCAACCCCCCACTGATTTATTTACCCAACGGGAATGGGATGTTATTTTTCTCTCGCTACAAAAATATACCAGCAAACAAATGGGTAAAATATTAAATATTTCCTATCGTACTGTCGAAGTCCACATGTCACGAATATATAAAAAAGTGGGTGTTAACTCCAGTTATAAATTAGAAGAATATTGTCGAACGAACGATTTTGATCTATATGTACCAGAAAGATTTGTACATCCAGAAAGCAGAGTATTTAGCTCTAACTGATAACGGAGTTTTTATGAAACAGAACTGTACGATATCACCTCAGATTATAAATACAATAGAAATGAGTAATGAGCCTTGGGGAATCAAAGATAAAAATTCGCGCTGGATTTACGGTAATATGGCATTAAAATCCACTCAAGACTTTCCAAGCTCATTTGATTATGAAGGATTATATGACAATGAACTCCCTTGGGAAGGAGCTGAGTTTGCAAAAGAATTCATTACTCATGATAGAAATGTCATGAAAAAAGAGGAAAGAATATGTTCACTTGAAACACATGCATTTGGAAAAGAGAAAGTTCTGTCATCTTATTTTCAAGAGAAATCTCCACTATATAATGATGAGAATGAGTGCGTCGGCATCCTCTTACATGCATGGAAAGCACCAAATTACTCATTAACCAGCCTACATCAATATTATAATAAACTACCTGCATCCATCATTCTCCAACCACCAACAGATCTTTTTACTCAATGTGAATGGGATATTATTTTCCTCTTTTTACAGCAATACAGCAAAAAACGGATTGGGGAAATATTAAACATTGCTTATCGTACGGTTGGAACACATATGGATCGGATATATGGCAAGATAGGTATTAACTCCAGTCAGCAACTGAAAGAATACTGTCGGGATAATAACTTTCACCACTATGTACCAGAAAAGTTTTTATTGTCATAGAAACTCTATATATCCGATTTTCCGTAAGCCCCGGCAAAAATTATCGCTAAAAGCCGGGGATCTGATCCTTTGGACACTAAGAGCCTATCTCAATAGGCGTAATTGTTGCAGGCCATTCTTATCAATGAACAGTGAACACGGACAGCGCGGAAAAACCGGAGCGTACACGTAGTACGTGAGGATTTTGAGCACTGCCCAGGTTCGCTCTTTATGGCAAATAAGGGCAAATAAAATAGCCCTATTGGGATAGGCAGTAAATACGTTGAAATAAACGATGTATACCCTTCAAATAAGCGGCTAATATTACGTTGTATTTTCTTAATGGCAATTCAGCGATTACAGGCTATTTTATGGATCTGCTGCATAAAAACCCCTCGATTTAATCGTGAAGATAGTGGGTTTCATCCACCGAGGTGGAAATCCGGTTAAACCGGGCGAACAGGCGTTCTTCCCCAGTGAAGCTGAACACATCCAGTGCCGCCACAGCGCCGGACCTCAAGCCGGTAGCGGCAGTGGCCCGTCAGCGCCATTTTACCCGCCTGACGTTGGCGGGCCAGCAACATTTTTCTATCCATCATCATTTTCCCCGCTATCACATGAAACGGTCTGTTAAGCAGAAGAAGAGGGGCGCCCTTGTCACCAGCACCGCAATAACGCCAGTGCCAGGTGAGATTACCCGGGCGGATATCCCCTCGTCCGTCAGACCCTCAATCCATTACGCCTGACTGCGCTCATTCCACGCGTCCGAGTGAATGATGTTGCCGTCTTTGTACGTCCAGGTGATTTTTTCGTAGCGGAACTCAACCTGTTCCAGATGGTTGTGTTTCTCTTTGGCAGGATCTTTGATGTCATGCATCAGCGTCATCTTTCAACCACAAATAAGCGGGGATAGCCATAATATGACGCCTGTTTTTGAGTATGTGAGGTCGCCTGCACCGGCGACGTTGTTGTTGATAAAAAGCCGGGTACGGTTTGCGGTCGCTGGCAGGCGACCGGCCGCGTTGCACCTTCGCCAATGACAACACCCGGCAATGGTGGTCATTCCACAACAATTACACCTGACCGGATCGCCCTGATGGATCACGTCCTTCATTGATCAGGCCCTCCTCGCGGGGGCAGTTCCAGAATCTTGCCAGCCCAACGCGCTTTGAGCTTCTCTTTGGCGATTTGCATGCGTCGTTCTTCGATAAACTGTCTCTGTTGACGGGTCACCTCACCCACATTATGGGTGAATGCTTTCGTCTGCTCCGCGTCCGGCAACATGGGGATCAGTTCTTGGGTGGATAAATCGTGTACGCTCACTTCCAGCTGCGTGGCGTGAGTTTCGTTGATGGCATCCGCCATCATGTTGCCGACTTTTTTCCGTTTAAAGATAAACAAAGCACAGCCAACTGGTGCCATTGCCCCAACCACATTGCAGTCCACCGTCAAAAGCGACAGGGGTTTATTACACATTGTGCCGAAGTAAATCACCCGGTAACGGAAATAACCGCCCTCCGGCTCACGCGTATCCAGCGTAG
>NZ_RCWA01000062.1 GCF_018448905.1 Photorhabdus heterorhabditis
GAAATCATAGCTGTCAATTTATGTGGCAGTTGATTAATTATGTTGATGCCTTTTTGGCATCGTTTTCATCACAGCAAAAACCAGGAAGACAAAGAATGGGTGTAGCACTATTATGAAACCTTATTTATATTATGTAATAACTCCCCTAAATACATAAAAAAACACTTAAATAATTTTGAGATAACTTAACCCAGTTTAATCGAATGGATTAATCACCAGACTTAAAAAACCACCAACCGGGATCGATTATATCCATAATAGCATTCACCCCCATTCACAAACAATAATGAATACAAGTTTCTATTCACAACACCTTATATAAAAATCATGGAAAATACTTTATGGTTATATTTCATCAAAGGGATTTATGAGAAAACCCTTTCTCAAACAATATCTTCATTAATTAATAAATTCATACCGAATTTCATCATATAATTAAAACACTCTCCTACCTCTGCAATAAATAATAGCGATTAAGTAACTGACTAAAACGAGTATTAATTTGTTGGCGTAATGCCGGAGAAACAGCACCATTTTTTTGCTGCTCCGCCAGTTGACGCAATAGTTCTTCCAATGGCGGTGTAGTGGACAACGGTTGCCTGATGCCAAATACCATCGATTTCAGTTCAGAGCCGGTAAGATAACGCCCGCGTTTTTCATCCAGTGCATCAAGTCGCGCCGTCAGTTGTTGTAGCCGTGATTGAGCCAGATGGTAATTTTCCAGTTCCGACATCGGCAGGGCCGTGGCCTCACGTTGCTGTAACCACTGTTTTTCCATATCCTGCACCGTTTGGCTGGCCGGCCATAATGTGCGTAACTGCTGTAATAACTGCGAGCTATAGCTCAATCGCCATAATGGCGGCAGTGCGTCTAAGCGGGTCAATTGGGTACGGCTGGCATCTATTGCTTTATCCTGCAACCGGCTCAATAACACCGCATTGTCAGGGTGATGTAACTCAACCAATTGTGTTGAAAGCAATACTTGCGGTAACGGATGCACTGTTTCCAGCAAAACCTGTTCCATCAAAGGTGATTGGTGCATCCTGTCCACCAGCCAATCCCCCGTTACAACCAGTACACATAATGCAACACCCGTTACAAAGCCATGCCAGGCTTTCCAACCGGATGCAGGCAGCCCCCGAATCACTTTGACCTGCGGTTGTTCAGAAGAGATGGTTTCGTGTACCACATACATCAGTTGTGGCTGAGGATGTTCCGTCGGCATCAACGTAGTATTGTCCTCGTGAACATGCGCTGAGGAACGAGAGACAGATACCGCGCCCTTTTCCTGCTCCAAACTCTCCAATCGCCGGGCGTGGTTGTGGAGCTGGACACGCAAGCTATCGAGTTTGCTTACATGTTTCAGTTCTAAACGTTGAAGCACCTCACACAGATGTTCAAGCACCTTTTCCGTGCGATAAATCAGCGGCAGGTCGATGTAAGAGAAAACGCAGGTCCGCAACACCTGTTGCAAACGTGCGACCAGCCAGGCAAAAATTTCAACCCGCACATGAGCGGGTTGAGGCCAGAACTGTGACCATTGATGACTCACTAACCCATCAATCAGTGCCAATCCTTCATCTATACCCGCTAATCCGGCACGTTGGGCGCGAGCCAGTGTGTACCAGGCAGCACTTTGCAGTTCTACACCATTTAAACGAAATAACGTCAGACAAAGCTGTTCAACTTTAGCCCAATCAACATCTGGCCGGGCCGGGTGGCTCAGTTTGCTGATTTCTTCTTTCAGGGCATGAAATTCAGGCAGTGCCCGAGGGTCATCCCCAGTATGTACGGTGTAACCGGATGATATTGTGCTCATGATATTTATCCTTAAAAAGAGTTAATCTAAACGCCCTTGCTGGCGTAAATGGCGGATCAATACCTTCCCTTCCGGCACAAATTCTGTGCTGAAACGCACCAATCCCACACCTTTCAATTCAGCGTTGATGTCATAACGCAGATGCGCCGGCTCAAGCTGCGGCAGTAATGTCACATTGACCTGTTTCAAACGCGGTTCATAAGCCAGCAATGTATGTTCAATTGTCGCGATCAAACGCTGTGACGAGGCAGGCAACTCTTGCAGGATAATGTTGAGATCAGGCAAACCATAATCCGGCAAATGGGTGAGCGAACCCGCACGGCAGTTGAGGATACGCTGCATATTGTTCAGTACGGATAAAATCACCTGCTCCTGTTTACTGACCTGATTGATATCCAGATCTTCATTAAAGTTAAGCGTCAGCATTTCGTAAAGTGAGGGTCTCATCTGTTTCATCGGTTATTCCTTCATGGGATTCAGTGTTACGGTGCCGTTACCCAACTCAATAGTGCGTGGTTTATCCGCATCCAGTTCGTCACGCTTGATCACCAACCGCCAATCATTATTAGTGGCATCCGGTGTATGGAATAGCCCCACTACCGCCACAAATTTCGCGGCCTTTTCCATCGGCATATCCAGCATCACACTTCCTTTCGGTGCCACCCTAATATCCCGTTGTGCCAATCTGTCCGACTTAAGCGCCTCACTGTCACCTTGCAACAATTCCGCGTAACTGGCACGCTCAAAGGCTTTATTGTCTTTGAGTTGATAGACTCGTACCACCGTACTCAATGGCATTTGTGCGTCATTAGTGTTAAGCGCACTGCGAGCGTTGAAATCCAGATGTAGTGTCTTCACTTGTTTATGGAAAATGGATTGAGTAACCGCTACTGTGCCGTCGGTTATGCTCTGAGTCAGACCGCATCCAGCCAACCCAGCCGTTGCCAGCCAGACCATGCTACTCATCATGACTGATTTAAAATTGATAGCTGCCATTCTCGACCTCCCGATATTGATAACTTGGCAATAACCCTTGATAGTTTCCCAGATTAATCGTCACCATCCCTGAAACAGCCTGTGTTCCCGGTTTTAATCCTAATACACCGGTACGACCTAACCGGACACGCTGTTTTCCCAACTGAGCTGGTGGCAATATCCCTTTAGGTAAAGTGAGATGTAATCGCACACTGCAACGCCAACCCAGATAAACACGCAACAACACCAACAGATCGGTATGCAACTCCCTCTGCGGCAACCACCCCTGAGCTTCATCGGCATCTTCGGTATAAAGATGAAGCACCATCTGACTATTAACATCCGTTCCCGTTTTACCCAACACCAGACGCTGGGAGAGCTGAATGGGATAGTGACGGCTCAGACGGGCCGGTTGGATCAACCACACCCGGCGGCGATCATGCGCCGTCACCCGTGTCTGCGTCTGAGGCGCCAGCAACGCGACCAGCTTAATGACCCCTTCGGCGGTCCGAGTTGGCAACCGCATAGTCCCTAGCAGTGCCAGAAAGCGGGAAACCGGCGTAGCAATCTGTTGCTGGCTACCCGGTATGCCCAGACCAACCAGCCCAAGCAAGCACTGTGATGTGTCGTCTTTACCGCCCGGATGATAAGTGGCTGGATAGGAATATTTACGCCAGATACGGTAATACTGAGTCATCATCCTGTGGTTAAAAATATCCAGAAAATCTGTCACACCTTCATAGCCTTCACGCCGCTGAGCAATATCGTCCAGATAAGCGGTAGGCAACGGGGAATCCACACCGTACAGGCCAAGAAATAAAGTACGTATTGTCGGGAGCTGTTCCGGCTGGACCTCATCCCATTCTGCATTTCTCAGTTCACTGGCAGGAAAACCCATACCCGGATGGGGCCGGAAACGTATTGGATCATCACTCGGTGAAATCGTGCTGCCCAGAGGTGGACGCCCATTCTGTATACTTTCCAGCAATTGACAGAAACGATAGAAGTTAAAATCGTAAATATTTGGCGCCAGTCGCTGCACTAACCGGAAATACGCTGATTGTGATTTTCTTTCCATCGCAAACATCTCTCCGAAGGTTGAAGGACCAGTGTCAGTTGGTTAAACAGATGAATATCGGTATACAGCGAAAAGAAACGGTTCAGCATCTCACCGAACAGAAAAATATCGCCTTCACCGGAGAAACCATTACTGTTAAGAGTCATTTCAATATCAACGCCCCTCAGCAGATAGCCCTTTTCAAAGCGTTGGATCAAGCTATGTTTCACCCCGACAATGGCATCCAGACGACGACAATTCATCTCATCATTAGTCCAGTTATAAAGTCCCAATGTACCGCGCAGCACTTCCGGGTTATCCATCATGCTAAGAAAGTTGGAACCAAGATGGCTAAGTACTCGCCAGTGGAAACGGTCATTCGCCGGGGGATAGCAAGGTAACGTCGGTGAACAAAGATTTTTCACGCTCAGTTTGCCGCCAGTGGACTGTAATGTCTGTTCGAGTTGCGCATCACGCAATGCCCTACGGGATAACTGACCATTCGTACCAGTGATACGCAGCGACAATGTTTCATCATCAATTTCTGGATCATTTTCAAACGATTCACCGCCGAGGATCAGCCAGGTATCATGCAAACCAGAAGGATTTGGAGATACACGGGTGTGATAGTAGCGTTCCGGCGCTGTATTACGCATGATGCCTCCCCGATGGCGGAAACTGCTGAATGGCACAAAATGTTGTGTTTCACCCCGTCCAGAAGAGAGCACCTCATCCACTGAGTAAATTTCAGTATGACCATCCTGAATACGCATCGGGCGCAGCAAATACTCATGTTGCATCCGTGAAATGTGCATCGGATCAGCTTCAACATTAAACAAGTTGATCACAGGTACACAATGCAACCGGATATTTTCCGCCGAAAAGGGCAACTCATACGACCACAGTTCACCCAGTACCATTTCCAGCTCAAACCAAGGGGTACCATCAGGGATATACAACGTTTCCAGACCATTGAGTGCTACAAACATAAATTTTTCACGGAAAGTAAAATATTCCAATAGCAGTTGATAGCCGCTGAACGCACTTTCCCCTTTAGGCCACAGAACATCGTCGCTATCGAAACCCATTGGTGAAAAATGCCCCTCAAAACGGCGACGCTCCATCCCCGACACGCGGACATAAATGTTCTGAGTCTGCCGGGTGAGTGCCAGATGCAGTGCAGAACTGAGTGGACTACTCGCTTTGAGGTACAAAGGCAGCCGCGTTAAATCGACTTTATTCCATTCCGCTAATCGACCACAGTCAAAACGCAATCTGATCACTGAACGCCCATCGGTTTCATTTTGCAGCGTGGCAGAAGTGATATTCAGCGGTGTTATGCACACATCACGCGTCGTCCGGTAGTAACAGCGGGTCTGGCTCGGTCCAACAGGTTTTGATACCACCTCAAACCCTTTGCCAATATTTTCACTTTTTTGCAAATCCTGGTAATCCGGTGCCAATTCAACGATAGAAAGTGAGGGAATCGTGCGCATATAATGCGGCCACAGCAGACTCACCAATCCTTCCGTCAGTTCTGGCAAATCATCGTCAAGTTTCTGACGCATCCGACCCATCAAGAACGCAAAGCCTTCAAGTAACCGTTCCACATAGGGATCAAGATCATGTCCTTCGTCCAGATTAAGCATTGCCGCCCGATCCGGGTGAGCCAACGCAAACTCTTTACCTGCTTCACGCAGATAGTGCATTTCCGCCTCGTAATAGCGGAGAATTAAATCATCCATAGGATTGTTCTCATGATTGTTGTCATAAAAATAACGTTACCGGTTCAACCTGAGTGAACCGAAGAAGAAGTTCATACCAGTAAAATCAGCTACATAGCACCGCAGCTCTAATCGGATCAATCGCTACCAGCTCCGCTAACAAGGTCTCCATGCGTTGTGCCATCCGCGCTTTATCCTGTTCACTGCGCTGCGCTTTCATCCTCAGCAACTTAAGCAGACACGCTTTCACTTCAAACATCAGTGCTGGCTCCCATTCGCCAAGATTAAATTGCTCATTGGCGTTCAACTCAGCCAGCAGATGCAAGGCCATTTCATTTTTGCCGTACTGCTCCGCCACCCGCGCCATCAGCAAGCGTTGTAACCAGCGCTGACGCGCTCCGTTGATACTCGGCAACTGCCCCAACCAGCGCAACGCAGCATCTATGCCTTCACTGTCCGCCAGTTGCTGTGCTTCCGGTTCCAGAGCTAAAACATCATCATCGTGCTGAGGCTGCATCGGTGAATGTACAAACGACCAGTCTGTCTGAGAGTCATTAACCTGTTGGGCTATCCAGCCGGACGTAACTTCATCAGCAAACGGAGTCCCGTCGTTATATGCCAGATTTTCCAGTCCCGGCAGCCGTTCAAGTAACATTCTCAGATCATGTTTAACCATCTCTGTCCAGCTTTCATAGGTGCTACCTAATCGGTTTAATGCCTGACAGAGATACCACTGCAAATCCAGCCAGAAGTGGTTAACACTTTCCGAGAACATTCGATCGGTTTGCTCCAATAAATCGTGCCAGTTTTGTTGCCGGTAGAGCCGTTTTAATAAGGCTCGATATTCCGTGCGTGGCGGCACCAAACGGGTACGCCCGTCCGCATCCAGAGGCGGTAATTGATGCACGGTATCCCAGCGGACACTACGCATCAGCCGTGCAGAAGAGAGCCAGCCCTGGGGCTGTTCGCGCAGATAACGCGCCAGTTCACGTGCTTGTTCCAACAGAACACGCCCGGATTGCACCTGCCCCCATGATATAGATGACTCACCCTGAGCTGATGAATGACTCAGCCCACCAGATAAAGGCATCGGAGCCGCCGTTTGGGGTACCACCGCATCCACACCACCAGACTGAGCCAGTCGGTTTTCCAGAGTACCTGCCAGCCCAATGAGGGTAGGACGAGTCTCTTCATCCCAAGAGGCAAACGTCTGTTCCAATAACACCAAAGCGGATACGATACGTTCAAAATCAGTACGGTTTACCTCTGGATAGCGTGACAAACTGTCCTGAATTTTGGTGCCAATCAGCCATTCTAGCGCCGCTTTTCGACTCCCCGCCCGCTCAGGTAACAAGGCTTCACCAAAACGATCTACCAGTGCAGCGAGTAACGCCAGCCCATCAGCCAAACCCCTTTCGCCATCTTGATGTAAGCGTGCCCACACATAATAGGTCGCCACGCGAACATCTTTACATTCGGTGGTCAGCAGTTTTTCCGCTAATTGACAAATAAGCTCGGTATCAATGCCACTGAGCTTGTTCAGCTCCTCCCGCATACGCTGAAAATCGTCGTTATAAACCGGATCATTCCCTGCGGGAGCCTCAGCACTAATGGGTAACAGCCAGTTTTCCCACAGAGCCACCCTCTCCCGTGCTTCTGCCAACGCATCACGCCCGGCAAAGCAGTGAGTTATCAGTTGATTCAGCATGGTTTATTCCCCTTTCTCGCTAAATATCTGGCTCGGCAATCGGAACCCTTTCAGCCCCAACAACACCAGCGGGCCTTTCCCCTGCTCCGTACGTAAATCCCAGGTCAGCGGCAACCCGTCCGGCGCATTAAACGTCAGCTGGTAACGTCCACCTGCCTGCACTTTCACCTCTGCCCGCTCCAGCCAGCGCAGCAGCCCCCACTCTCCCGGGTAATCACCAAACACCCGCGCCCCGGTGTTCACACTCGTCCACGTCAGCACCACCCCGGGCGTATCGCCCGCTCCCGGCCAGCGCAAACGCTGCCAGCTCTCCATCTGGTTAAAGTAACGCAACCTCTGACCGTCTATCGTCAAGTCCGTTTCCGCCACATCCCGTACCGGCTTCGCCCGCAGCTCAAACCGCATTCCCTGACCCCCGTTCGTCAACAGCACATCCGATAATGCACTCAGCTGGTTTATCGCCGTCAGAAACGCCGGGTTTACATGCAGTCCCTGACTCCCCTCCTCATCCACCACCCAGTGTTGGCCCTCTTTATGCAGCACGCCCCCTAACTGACTGTGCAGGAACTGCTCTATCCGCCCGGTATCCGCCTGAATAAACTGCCCCAGCACCGGCAGCGACGCCTCATCCTGCTCATCCACAAACGGGTAGCGCCCGTTAAACGCCGCCTGCCAGTCTGCCACCACTGACGCCTGCCACTGCGCATTGATACTCGCCGCAGACGGTTGCAGCACCGTCTGCCACGCCTGCGTTAACGGCTGCACAAACACCGCCTGACCCAATCCGCTCCATTCCGCCCCCAGACTCGCCGCCATCAGGCTGCCATATGACTGGGTGTCCGTCAGGTCCACGCTTTTCCCTTGAAACACCGTCTGCGCCAGTGCCTGCATTCTCTCCTGCGGGTCATCGGTATTGGCGATTTGTTGCAGTTTCAGCCGTATCCGCGTCACCCGCGTCAGGTAGGTTTGCAGACTCAGAGTGCTGTCTGCCGTCATCAGCGTCTGGCCGCGGGTTTTTCCCATCAGGGTTAATAACGGACCGAAGGTGTTGTCCAGAGGACTGGGCGAACCGCTATTCGGGTCAAGGGTCGGGTCAATCACGGACGGGTTCGCTTTCTGGAACAGATTGCGGGCCGATTTCACCAGCGAATCCGATAATCCCGGCACCTGCTGGCCGGTTTCCCCCTGATACGCCAGCGTGTTCATCAGCGCTATCAGCGGCGACTGGCGCACATCCGCCATTAAGGTTAACTGGTCTATGGTATCCGATAGGTTATGCACTTTATTCCAGCGCACACTGTTGAGGAAGTTCAGCCAGGCCCCGGCAAAATCCGTAAAGTAACGTTCGGTCAGCCGGGCTTTTAACACCGCCGGGGAAACCGCTTCCGCAATGGGCTGACGGCCATCACTCAGTACCCAGTCAATCTCTTCCCGCCGGGAAGCCACCACCTCCGCAATGGCTTTCTGCACCTGACCTTCCCACGCCTGACGGGTAAACATCCCCGGCACCACTTTATTCGTGCTAAACAACCGGCGGGCATCGGTAGCCCCGGTCATCTGTGCCAGCCCTAAATCCCCGTAGCTGTGTGCCACCTGTTGCAGCAGGTGTTGATACAGCGTCGCTTCCGCATTTCGCTGCCCCAGCTGAGTCAGCAGTATCCGCCGCACTTCACTGACTAACCCGGCATCCGCGGTGATTTTCCAGTCCGGGTGCTGCGGCAGATATTGCGCATAAAACCGCACCAGTGACTCCCCGGTGTTTTGCCACAGCCCATCATTCACCCCGGCCCGCTGCGGCCAGTTTTCCATCAGTATCCGGCTCATAAAAACGGCATTCGCTTTGGCTGGCTGCGCCATCATCAGATAGGCTTTCAGCTGCGCGTAAGCCGCTTTCAGACGCTGACGACGTTGTGGACTGCCGGGCGGCAGGTTCACCCATTTCGTCAGACGTTGATGCAACACCTGCGCCGCTTCGTCACGTATCAGCTGAGTATTATTGCGCTGGTAAACCGGCCACAGTGCCTTAAGCAGGGCGGTATTCTGGTTTAACCCGAAGCGGCTGTACCACGGCGCCCCGGCTTCTGCCCGGTACTGCAACCGGTCAATCTCCCGTTGCAACCCATACTGACTGAGCAGACGGTCTGATAATGGGCGCTGCCGGTCACGCGCCTGACTGACCTGCTCCCGGCTCAAGGTTATCTGATGACGATTGGCAAAAAACGACGTGAAACTCCCCACGCCCCACACCACGGCCAGCACAATCAGCCCCCACTGGGCGCTTTTCTCCCACGGGAAGCCCACCGCGTTACCCCGGACATGGCGCACATCGTCCAGTACCCCGTTCCAGCTCGCTTCCACCAGCCAGCCATGTTCGGTCATCCCCGGCTGCGCGGCCAGCGGTAAACTGAACATCATCCCCGCCAGCCAGACCGATGGCCGGTTTAACAGCGGCGTCAGTTGACGGACCAGACGGTCCACCCCGCCGTCCCGCATCGACTGGGCCAGCCGTAATAAAAAATCGTGACGGATTTCGGCTAATGCCTGCGCCATGCCTCTGGTCGCCAGTTGGGACGGCAGGGTATTCAGGCTTTCAGTCAGCAGCTCGGGCGTGCCTTCCTCGGGCAGGAAACAGCCGACGGTCTGGGTTGGGCGGTCGCGCTGGTCCCAGCGGCTGCACTGCACATTCCACACATACAGCGGTGCCTGCCAGCCAAGCTGTTGCCCCTGTTTCTCCAGCATCCGCAAGGCGGTATCTATCTCTGACCGCTGGCTGAGTTGTTCCTCGGTCATCACCCACACCACCCCATCCAGTGGACGGCGACGACGCAGTTTACGCAGTGCCTTTAACTGCGCGGTATCGGGGGGCACCTGCAAACTGCCACCCCACAACAACAGGTGACTCTCGCCCTCCAGCCAGTGTTGCTTCGTCAATCCCGGGGCAATGGCTTCCACCTGTTCCGGCTCACCCATCACCATTAAAATACGCACCTTAAACCGCCAGAAAAAACCATAACGAAATCGTAAATGGCTGGTCAGTTCTCTTAATATTGGGTCAGGCTCAGGAGATGCAGATATGGCTTTAGGCACCTCACTTTGTCGCCGCCAGTAATGAAAAGCGGTACGTGCATCATGGATAAACAAGCGTGTTATCAGAGCAAAAATCAGAAAAAACAGCACACTGGCAATCAATACATAACACTGAAACATCAATTGCTTTTCAAATAACGGCTGCCCTTGTATGTTTAACCACTCTGGCTTAAACCATATCATCAGACTACAGAGGGTTATCAGTACCAATGGTAATCCCCAAATACCCCAGAATAACGTCATATATTTCTTCATACTGCCTCCTGTGTTTCCACTGGTTTAATCACCATAAACCAGGGAATAAGCCTATCGGGTGCAGGCGTACTCATAACTAATTGCGCCTGCTTTTGGCTGGTTACGGCATCAATAGCAACAGCAGCAGCTAACCAAGGCGAAGCTATACCGGTGAAACCGGTTTGAACGTCAATATCACACTGCCTTTCAGCCTGTTCTCCCACATTGGGCAATTGATCAATTAATAGCGTAGATATCGCCTGAGGCTGGTTATCGCATCCCATACCTGAGAACCACAGTTGATGAATTGATTCGGAAGGAATATCAGCCCACAGCAGCGCCTGCGACAATGCATATTTCATGTCATCATCCTGGGTCAGTTCAGGCCGGTGTATTGTGGCCTGTACCGTAGAGATAGGTTCACGTTGTGGTACGAACAGAGTAGATTGGCGAATGGGTGTTGAATTCAGCAATAGCGCCACGGCGGTATCACCCTGCCCGTCCATCACTTCTGTCACCAGCCGAATAGCCACTACCAATAAAACCGCATTATGACGGGAGGTATCCAGCCAGCCATCAATAATAGCTAACCCCGTGCCCGGCAATATTGATAACGGAGTACGGATACCCGAAGCTTCCCAGACTGACTGCCAGACAGCTTCATATTCCGCAGCATCTAAACCCGCATCAATCTGTAACGACGAGAAAACCGTATAATGAATAGATAACTGACGCAACGCAGTGGTCAGAGCCTCATCAGCTAACAGCGCTGCCATTTTTTCGTAAAGCCGCTCACGGCTCGGACATTCTGGCATAGCGAAACGTATCTGACGCACGACTTGACCATGAGCCATATCCACCCATGAAGGTAATACAGCCTTTTGTGCCATTAACTGGGTCGCCAGTGAACCTGTCATCACTGTTTGCGGAAGATCAACCACATGAGCCAGCACATTTAAATAACGCTGACCGCGTTGTGTCTCCTGATATAAACAGACCTCGCGCTCATAATCCCAACTATCAGACCATATCTGGCAGATCTGGTAACACAAGCACCTGATACCAAAAGCACCGGCCCAAGCGAGAAATGGGAAAACCAGAAAACAGCACCAGAACCAAGGGGTATGAATTGGCACACCGGCAGGCCAGTACACAACGGTGGCGCAACCACCCAATGATATGAATATCATCAGTGCAATCAGCCAACGTTTTATTATCGGCCCCGGTTTACGCTCTGCCGGTATGGGAATAGCACTTATATCTACGGGCATACATTAACTCACTGTTGCCGTGTTTAAAGAAGTCATCAGTGTGCAACCGCAACCACAGTGATGACCATGAAAGGCCACCGGCAAGCCGTTATCTTTTATCGTGGGATGACCTTCGATAATCATGGTATTACCGTGTTTCGGGCAGGAAACCGGATCGGTTTTACGTGCAACACCGAGACCGCCGAATTTCATTTTCTGCGAACCACTCAACACCTGACCACCGTGAGTGGTTTTATCGTGAATACGGATAATGCCTTTCATTATAAAGATCCTTGTTCTGTTAATTTCTTTTCAATTTCGTCAATACCTTCAATAGAATCATTATCTCTTGCAATAAGATTACGGCTAATATCTACTACTTCTTCTGATGAATTCATATGAAAAACAAAATGAATAACTCTTCTATTTTTCTTCTTAATAGTGACTTGATCACAACTTACCTGATAAGTTTGGCTGAACCGTGAAGGGGTAATGATCAATTGATCTTGATAAATACCCAACACAGGCCGATTAGTCAGGCGAATACCATTAAAGAGAGACACTATTGCAACACCAATTAACATTCCACCCATAGATACTCCCATGATAAGTTGAAATATCCCTAGCAAGGTTAATACGCCCGCCATTAAATAAAAATATCCTGACCGGAAACTGACATAAAAAGAAAGTTGCTTTCTATTTTCTAAGTTAAATAACTGAAACTCAGCAAAGCGAAAATTGTTATAACTAAAAATAAAACCGATAATATAAACCAACCCCCAAGGGAGCGTTATAAAGCTAGACAGCACAGCCAAAAAGAGTGCCAACTTCCTATGGAAGAAAAGTAATAATACACTGATTGCCTGCATTCCGATAGAAATTGCCATTGGCATAGTGATCACTGAAAACATTTCAAAGATTGTTTTCTCTTCGTTGGTTAAGCTATCTGGCGTTGTTTGCCATAACTGGGCACAGTAGAAAATCACCCACAGAAATATCAAATTAATAATCAGACCTAACCAAATGGTTATACTCAATTTTTTCATAAAAACTCCAATCAATCATTTTAACTAAACTTACGGTTTCTCTTGTATTGCACAGGCTTTCTTTCAGGCGAGCGGGAACCATTAACTGATCGCTAATTTCAATCCTGTTGTCATGGAATAACTTGATGGTTATTTCTTTCGTTTTTTATTTCTTGGCTTTTTCACCTCTTTTACCGGGTTATTTTTATCTATACTTTCTTTAACATCATGAGGAATAGCTTCTGGCGCCGAACTTACATATGAATGAAATACCGCCATATCCCAGAATAATACTATCAGTGCCATAAAAGACATTCCGGTACCCAAAAAATAACACAATGCAATATCAATCCAATACGAGAACGGTTTATCCTGTACACATAGAGCGGGATGTGGCCTCATTCTGCCAATCATTAGATCATTAGATGGAAAACACCCTGTAAATAAGGCGTTATGCATTTTATCAAATTGCACCCAGCTTCCAAAACAAAACATAATTAAGAAAACGAATAAAACAAAAGACATAACCCCTTCATTCATAGGTTCATCTTTTCTGCTATTCTTCGCCATTATATTACCTCACTTTCAACATAACAAAAATAAAAGCCAGTAGCAATAAGGGATATACAATCCTTTTACTTGCATAATTACACCTCCACAGGGATTTTATTCGGACCAATAGCCGCACTGTAAGCAATAATTTCGTTCATGTGTTTTCTTGTATTTATCCGTAGATTAATGAGCCATTGCAATTTTCTCCTGCAAACGGGTATGTGCTGATAACTGGCGATTATTTATCGCCTGATATTCTTTCCGCGTCTGATTCGCCAACACATAACGCCATAAATGAATAGGATTATTAGCGGCACTGACATTTATTGGGTCATCAGGATCAACCTGACAAGCCTCTTCCACTTCTTGAGGCCATTGCGGCATTTTACTAGTCTGCATAGCAATATAACGGGCAACACTGGTAATTAAAGCAAATGGTAGTATTATCAATCCAGAAAACCAATACAAACGGGAAGTCATCCTCATCAGATACTGTAATCCAAAAATATAACTTTCTTTCTGTTTCTCAATGGGAGGACATAAAGCAATAATATCCGCCTGCTCCTGTAAACCCTCTTCCTCCATATAACAACGAATAAATTCCCAATAACCCGGCAACATGTCCCGTGGACCAGAAATCCCAAGGCTAAACGTCTCTAATACCGTTTCCTGATCGTCTGCCAGAATATGACCGTCAATACACCATTCTGGCCTCCTGCCTCCTCCTATTGTCAGAGTAAAAAACACCTCTTTCCAGGGAACCGATAATACTGTGCCATTAAAACGGTAAACATGGATCATCTGGGTTTTACGGTTAAATCGAATGGGATAATGTGTCGTAGCAAACCACTCTTTTAGAGTAAATTTGCCACTGAAATATATAAACAGAGATATAGCAGGTAAAAAAATTAGAAGACTTAACAGAATTGCATGATTTCCTTTTATATATTGGTAAATTGTGTCACCAATAGAAAATAAGGCCATTCCTAAGCAACAAAAAAACAATGTTGCGGTAAGCGAACTAACGAATCCCTTCTCTCTATAGTATTTATCTACCGTTTCCATATAAGTGGAATTCATACGGATCACCGTATCGTAATCAACAATATACTGACCATATTTACTGTTTAGCTGAGTCAGTTTCCCCTGATAAAGTTGATCGTCTTTCTCTTCCCAAGTCAAAGGACGATTCAGTTTATAGGGTATATACAAGCCATTTCCTTGCATAATTATGCCTCCACCGAAGTCATTAGTTTATGAAAAGAGTCCATTTCCATTCTGCTATCAGGCCAAATAGCAGGAATATCCTCTTCACCTGCCGGAATTTTGCGCCACAGACAGGCCGCCAGCCACTTCTGGATCTCATTTTTTTTCTTCATCTCTAGGTAGATATTGGCACCAAAGAACAACATCAAAGCCAAAATGATTCCCAAAGGACCTAAAGTAATAAGGTTGATCGCAGCAGCAAACAGTAATCCCCCTCCTATTGCCGAAACCAGATAGGCAATTCCCAGATCTACATTGCCTTTCCCAAGTTCATCCCAAACATGATACAAATCCCATGCCACCCCAACGATCCCAGCCCAAGATCCAAAGAATTTCATTACCTCAAGACCTTCTATTAACTTAAGTAGATTTTTTTCCCCAAAAACAGAACTCAGCATAGGCTGTAATCTGAGTACCTGAAAATTTTTCAACAACCGCTCACAGATTTCAGCAAGAGCCCCCATTGCAGCGACCAGATCCGCCGCAAACCGGGTACATACCTCTGTATTTTCCTTAGGCCACCCAGCCGCGCGCAATGCGGAGATCTGCAACACCAGCGAGAAAGTACAACCAATAAAGGGCGGGACATGTGCCAACTGCTTAGCAATATTCTCAACAGAACTGCCCTCTAACTGCGCCAGTTTTGTGCGTAACGTCCTCGGAAACAGCGCCGCACGGATCTCATCGACAGAATGCAAGGTTTTCACCACAGACTTGGCCCGTTCCGCTTCGGGTAAAACCCGGGTTTTTTCCGCTTCACCTGCGTCTGCCAGCGTAACAAAGTTGAATTCCTGATCTCCCTCCATTGGCAAGCCGTTAATCTCCAAACGACGCATTTCAATGTCAACATGGTGACGCAGCTTATCTGAGGAAGCAGGCTGTTTCAGATCTGCCATCAGGCTCAGTTGAGTCACCACCGCGCTGAGAAAATGTTTACGTTTTCCAACGAACTTAATGACTTTTAATTCCCTGCCATGCAGCTTAGCTAATACGACCAGTGCCGGAAGCGGCACTTTCTCCACGGCTTTATTCATCACTGCAAACAAGGTGCTACTCAGTTCATTCAGGTATTTTTCTATCGTGAGGGAAGCGGGTCCATGAAAGTGCTCAGCCATATCTTTAAGCCCATCGGGGATTTTATCCCAGGCGAGAGAGCCGTAATCTGCACCGGTCTTCAAGACGCCGTGAGTTTGCTCTATCCTTTTATCGCTGTTCATCACCAGTGCACGCAACAGCAGATTATCCGGCGTGATGCTGTCGCGCATCATCTGCTCTTGAAAATAATGCGAGGCCCCCAGCTTGTCCTGCATCCCGTAAACACAATCATGGACCGACTGGGTAAACAGCGCGCCGCTGTAATCGTCCGTGCTGTCAAAGTTATGGTCAAAATAGTCCAGCAGGGTCTGGCTTTTCAGCCAGTCCAGATACATCTCGGTCATTGGGGAGATAATGGTGTTGTCGTACCGCGTCAGATCGGTGGTGAACCGGTCCATAAATGCTTTTTCTTTCTCACGATCAATGTACTTCTCGTAATCCACCCAATACTTTTGTACCAATGGCTTTAATGCCATATCATTTAAGTAATGCGTAGTATCCGCTCGCCTTTCAGAGCCAGGAATATAATATTCACCATCAAAGCTACCATACCGAGCCTCATTCTCCTCAGTTTCATCTTTAGTTAGCTGATCCCGCTCAAACTGCCGACACAACGCCTCTTTCAGCGTGCCTAGAGAAGCCGAAAGTGCAATCCCTCTGATGTAATGTGGATTTTCATGAAACTGGGTCTTTAACCGATAATTCATCAGCGCGGTAATGTCCT
>NZ_RCWA01000063.1 GCF_018448905.1 Photorhabdus heterorhabditis
ATTCTTCTTCCTGTTGACGTCGCAATTCTTCTTCCTGTTGACGTCGTAACTCTTCTTCCTGCTGACGCTGTAATTCATTCTCCTGCTGACGTCGCAACTCTTCCTCCTGTTGACGTCGTAACTCTTCTTCCTGCTGACGCCGTAATTCTTCTTCCTGTTGACGTCGCAATTCTTCTTCCTGTTGACGTCGTAACTCTTCTTCCTGCTGACGCTGTAATTCATTCTCCTGCTGACGTCGCAACTCTTCCTCCTGTTGACGTCGTAACTCTTCCTCCTGTTGACGTCGTAACTCTTCCTCCTGTTGACGTCGTAACTCTTCTTCCTGCTGACGCCGTAATTCTTCCTCCTGTCTCAACCAAGCATCCTGTGCTTCTCGCTCCAATCGCTCTTCTTCCTGCTGACGTCGCAATTCTTCTTCCTGCTGTTGCTGCTGCAATAGCTCATCCTCTTCTTCACCCAATAAAGGCCGTTCTTCATTACCTTCACCGGTCAGTAACAGTAATTCAGCTTCATCCTCTTCTACCGACTCTATTACAGGGGCAGATAACGTAATCGGTACATTATTATTATTACGTTCAACCAGATGGTAACGATTATCCGCCAAAGTGCGTCTTACCGGTGCCGTCGTCGGATCAATCTGTTGGGATAAAGGCTCTCCGAGCTGATAGTTGAAAGACAGATTAACTTTTGTGTCATCCTTACCTCTGTGACTAAAAGTTCTATCTATTCCTAATGAAATCAATTTGATAGGTGTATATTCCAGACCCACTGTCAACGCATATGGGTCCTTATAATGATTCTGGTGATTAAGCAGCGCAATATCATCACCGAAATATTGCTCAAATTTCAGTTTACCACTCAGTTGCGGGTAAGCAGGAAACCAACCCTGAGCGCGAATATCATAGCCATTCGCTGCACGTTCCGCATAACCATCCAGTGCCGAAGACGAATACCAATCCGTCAAACCAAAATATCCGTTAGCAGACAGATACAGATAATCGCGCCAGTATTCCAGTCCGAATCCTAGCCGCTGGTGAGCGTTACCGGATATTTGGGTATCGTAAAAGGTGTTGTAACCTAAAGCCCAATCTCCCTGAAAATAACGTTGACCAATACCAAAATTAACTATACTGCGCCCATCGGAACGGCGAGCACCTACCTGACCGAAAAATAAATGCTCATCTCCATCATATAATGGATAAAAAAAATCGATTGAACCGCTGGTTAGTTTTCCATCAGACAAAGGTAAATTAGCACGTACTCCCCCAGCTGAAGTTTTTTCTTCTGTCTCCGGCTGCAACGCGGCAAAACCCTTATCTGCCATAGCCAATTGCGGAATATCACTTTCCTGCATCACATCGTCATTAGTTTGATGCCGTAACCACCTTTTACCTGTTATAGCCGATTTAGGAAATTCACCGCCCTGCGTTACATCATCAGTCTGATGCTGTAACCATCTCTTTTTTCGTTTCTGTTCGCTGCCAATAGTACTAAGACTCTCTTTTTGAGTTTCATTCACTACTGACTCTTTTTTCTTATTAGGCTTATAGCAACCTGCTAATAACAACGCCACGGTAATGGCTGATACATACCTTATGCTTTTCTTCATGAGCGCTTTTATTTAAATATCATTATATTAGAAATAGATTCAAACACTGTCATGCCACTAAATAAAAAAGACAATGTCATCATTCACATTAGTTACTCATTTTATCTTCTTACTGCGGCGGGAATTCTTCCGAAATACAATTATTATTAAAATCAGTCAAAAACCTTATTTTTCCACATCAAAGAAAACAACAATATTAATATTTTCATTCCATCACCCATTACCAGAAATAAGGTTAATACCTTATTGGTTCTGTTCCCTTATTTGCTAATCTATTTGACAGAAATCGCAACACATTAATTTGGTAGGTGATGATATGTTTGCAAACTGCCAACTTTTCGGTATGGATCTGGCCTTTCCAGATGTCTGTATGACACCTTTACCTGTACCCGTGCCCGTTCCATATCCCAATATGACGCTGGGCCTAATGGCAACGCCTCACACTTATAAAGTACTGTTTATGGGAATGCCTGCGCATAATATGGCGACACTGACTAATTCAAGTTTCGGTGATAATCCTGGCGTTAATCTCGGTGTTGTTTCCGGTACCGTAATGGGGCCTTCACGCCATTTAATCGGCTCGTTTACCACGTTAATTAAGGGGTTTCCGGCTACACGCGTCACCAGTCTGAGCTTACAAAATAGCACCAACATGATTGGCATGCGTTTAATTCCCAGCCAGCTTAAGGTTCTGCTGCTGGGTCTGTGATGGAGGACTTTCTATGTTGCTTTTACTTCGCCATAAAAGTCACTATTTTTTTGCCTTTATTCTGCTTAGCATACTTCTGAGTGTTAGTTGTTCTGCAAATAAAGTGGAAAAAAATATTCCATACACAATTAAATTCCAGGCACATGGAGATGTTAACAACCTCGCTCCATTAAAATTAAATATATTATTGTTAAATGATCCGGATAAATTTAATCAGGCTGATATCGGGTCTTTACAAAAAAATACCCATTCAACTCTGGATAATACTGTACTTTGTCAAAAATCAATCTTCTTACTGCCAACAAAAGAACAAAATGATATCAGTATTACCTTTAATACACCGTCAGCGGAGAAATATATTGCAATTTGGGCCGAGTATCAGAGTATTAGCGACAAACAATGGCGGATCGTTATTCCTCTATCATCGTTTCTAACAGCGTCTTATTTATCGGTTTTGAATCCCTTTTCATCCTCTGAGCTTTATCAGTTGATTACCGTTACTTCTCACGGATTACAAATTGCATCTGCGTCCGATCAATGAATCACGCATGCTCAGGAGATCACCTATGAAAAATGCACACAAAGTTCTCTGGATGGAAGGCATGTTTTTACGACCTCACCATTTTCAACAAGCAGATGAGTATGTGGATGCACGCTTACGTCAATGGGGAGCCTTGCAACGAGCTTACAATTGGGGGTTTTCATCATTAAAACTCGATGAGAGCCAGCTTGCTCTGGGAAAAATTTCTCTGTTGGCGGCCAGCGGTATTATGCCTGATGGCACCAGTTTTGAATTTACTGAAACCAATGAAGCTCCACCAGCATTAGCAATCAGCACTTCACTACGTTCACAAATTATCACTTTAGCTATACCCGCCTACCTGACCGGGCGTGAATCAGTCAGCTTCGATGATGCACCCGATTCTTTGGCGCGTTATCAGGCTTTTGAAAAAGAGGTCAATGACATTAACTCGCTGGCACTTAGCAGTACGACCTTACATTGCGGGAAATTACGCCTGCGTCTGCTACCAGAAAATGAGTTGAATGGTGAATGGATTGCAATGGGAGTCCTGCGGGTTTTAGAAAAAAATCAGGATGGCATTGTCATTCTGGATACAGGATATATTCCACCGTTACTTAACTGTTGGACAAGCCCGTTATTACAGAACATGACTCATGATCTGTACGCTCTGTTATTGCAACGCAGCCGACAACTTAGCCATCATCTGCAATGTAATGGCGCTTGTACCAGTGATTTATTACGACTGGCGCTACTTAACCGTTTTAGTGCTCAGCTGCAACACATCATGCATCTGCCTCAACAAGCACCCGAAACGCTGTTCCTCATCTGGATCAGCTATGCACTGGAAATGAGTTCCTTTCAGGCACCTTATACATTGGAGGGCGAATTACCCCGCTACAATCATCTGGATATTGGTGGTTGCTTCACCCGCCTCTGTACTTTACTGCAACGCAGCTTGTCGATTGTGCTGGAAGAGCATGTTGTATCACTGCCCCTGACCAAACGCCTGCCCGGATTGAGCGTAGCATCACTACCAGAACAGATGAATCTGGATGATTACCACTTCATTTTAGTCGTGAAGTCTGAGATGGAACATGACTCTTTTATGGCTCATTTTCCGGCCCAAATCAAAATCGCCCCAGCTGATCGCATACGCGATCTGGTACGCCTGCAATTGCCCGGTATTGCCCTACGCCAATTAGTACAGATCCCCAGACAACTCCCCTATCAGAATGGGCATTGCTACTTCAAATTGGAATTAAACAGTGAAATTGAACAGTCGCTGGGAAAATCCGGGGTGTTTGCCTTTTATATTGCTGGTGAGTTTCCCGGCCTGAAAATGGCATTTTGGGCACTTAAACGTCTGTCTGATGAGGGGGAGATGAACCTATGAATCATAACTACCGTAACCCATTGGTACAGGCGGCTTATCCTCTGTTAAATGCGATGCCACATATTCGTCACACAGCAAAACTAGAGGATTCCAGTCAGTTACGCCAACAACTGATTGGTGAAATGTATCGCTTTGAAAAACAGTGTCAGCAAGAGGGATTCAGCTACGAAACTATTCTCGGCGCCCGTTATTGTCTGTGCACATGTTTAGATGAAGCAGTTGCATTGACCTCTTGGGGAAGCGATAGCATATGGTCAGGTAATGGCCTGTTGGTGACATTCCATAAAGAGAGCAGTGGCGGTGAAAAGTTTTTCAAGCTATTGGATATGCTACTGCAACAACCCGCTAAGCATATCGATCTACTCGAACTGTTCTACTTCTGTTTGTTACTGGGATTTGGGGGGCGTTATCGCTTGATTGATAACGGTCTGGCTCAATTAGAAACCTTGACCCAGCGACTGGCAATACGTCTGCGTCAAGTGCGGGGAGAATATTCCGCAGCATTAAGCGCTCTTCCACCTCCGCCAGTCAACACACATCAGACGTCACGGTTAACCCATTTTTTGGTGTTTTGTTCACTGTCTGGAGTACTACTGACCGGTTCACTCTACATCGGGTTAAACGCCCGGCTTAATCAGCAAACAGAACCCGTGTTGACATCCATATACGACCTGCCACTACCAGAAGCTGCATCACCGGCTGAAAGTTTCTCTATGGTTCATCTGCGGCAAATACTGCAACCAATGATTGAACAGCAGGATATCACCGTCAGCCAGAACGCGGATAATATCAGCGTAACCCTGCAAGGCGGTGCCTTATTCGCTTCGGCATCAGCGACACTTAATCCACTCTATCAGGTACCTCTGCAGGAGCTTGCCAAACAACTGAACCTGACGACTGGCAAGGTTATCGTTCGCGGGCACAGTGATAATCTGCCGATTCATACACGTACCTACTCCTCTAACTATGCGCTGTCCTTGGCACGAGCAGAAACTGTGGCGCAGCAGTTACGCACTAACTTGCTCCAACCACAACGGCTACAGGTTGAAAGTGCTGGCGCAGAAGCGCCTTTAGTTCCCAATACCACCGCCAAGAATCGGGCTTTGAACCGCCGTATTGAAATTATTTTCAACACCAAGTCGGACAATTCAGGCCAATAAGCAGGAGAGAAAGAAAATGTTAAGAGCATTTATCGCCATCATCACTAATCGCCTGTTTTGGGGAGCACTGATCGTTGCCGCATTGTGTTTGCTTATTTGGATCATGGGACCATTTATCGCCATTGGTGATCACCATCCACTGACAACCGAAGTCCAACGCCAAATCGCTATCACTATCCTGATTTCACTGTGGTTACTGCTAAAACTGTTACCTTTTCTCTATCAGATGTGGGCAAATGCGCGTTTGCGTCGCCATTTACACCATGTCAGCAATGTCACACCGACAGCCCGAAGTGCTTCTCAGTCCCTCGCTGACAACTTTAAACAGGCGGCATCCCTGATTAAACGCGGGCTGCGTCTGAATGGCGAACAGCTCACCACTCGTCTGGGCAAATTCTATCTCTATCGCCTGCCTTGGTATCTGGTTTTGGGTACCAAAGGATGTGGTAAAGATAAAGCTCTACTAAATTCAGGGTTAGACTTCTATCACACAACCTATCCAAGCCAGTTCGCTTTTCCTGAAACCAATGCCGAATCGCACTGTTCATGGTATTTCACCCTGCAAGGCGTCATTCTTAGCCCCGCAGGAGAGTACCTTAAGGAAGGCAATCCTTTATGGCAGACCTTATTGAAACTGCTAAAACGTTATCGTCCACGTCAGCCAATCAACGCCGTTATTTTGACAATCAGCGTGCAAGATCTGCTGCAACAAGATAATGACGCACAATATCACCAAGCTTTATTGTTGCGTAAGAGACTGATGGATTTACGTTTGCAACTGAAAATTGATTTCCCGGTCTACGTGATGATCACCAAATCCGACTTGCTCCCGGGGTTCAGCAGCTATTTCAACGGTTTTTATGGCGAAGAATTGGATCAGGTCTGGGGTTTTACATTTCCCTGGGAACAAGAGTTGCATTCCCATAACGATTTACAACAGATGCTGGATCAGCAATATAACCATTTGCAGCAACGTCTGGACTCTGCACTAGCGGATACCTTAATAACCCAGCAGGATATCACTCAGCGGGAACAAAGCTTTGCCTTCCCGCAGGCATTCGCCACCCTACGCCCAGTCTTGATGCGTTATCTGAGTATTATTTTTGCCACTTCCGGCTTTGATCGCCCATGGTTACCCCATGGTATCTATTTCACCAGTGCTAACCAAAAGCATGGGGAGTTTCAGCACAGTAATGGAACTACGCAAGATAGTCTGTTTGATTACAGTTATGCGCTTTCCTCTGTTACCAATAGCAACGGCGAAACAGCTAACCGGACTGCCCGCAGTTACTTTCTGAGACAATTATTCCAAAAAATCATTTTGGCTGAGAGTGGACTGGCAGGTATCAATCGCATGTACGAATTGCGCCGACGCTTTATGCTGCTAACTGGATGTGGCCTATTACTCGGTCTAATGGCTGGGATCTGCTTACTGCTACTGACAAGTTACCATAATAACAATAGTTATCTGGCACAAATTACGGCCCGGCTTCCGCTACTGGAACAACAGGGTCAGGCACTGAACAAGCCATCAGCTCGCGATCTACCACACTTGATTCAGTATTTGACACAACTACAGTCACTGACAGCAAATCAGCAAATTGATCCAGACAACCCGCCACTTGTTTACGATATGGGATTGTATCAAGGTCCCCAACTGAACAATGCCAATTATCCCGTTTATCAGCATGCATTAAAGAATTTATTGCTGCCGCTGGTGACACAGCAAGTCGAAAGTATTCTGCGTCAGCAAGCTGATAGCGATAACAGTGAATCAACTTATGAAGCGCTGAAAGCTTACCAAATGCTATTTCAGACACAGCATTACGATGGCAAATTCCTTACCGCTTGGCTGATGTTGAATCTGTCCCATATTCCCGGTGGTGAAAAGTTGAATGAGGCACAACGTAAAGCACTTCAGGAACATCTTTATCAGCTACTGAATCACAGCCAGCCTTCCTGGTCCCAACACAAAGATCAGCAACTGATACAAGAAGCGATAAAAAATATCATGCGTTCTACGTTCTCCCAGCGGGTTTATACCAGCATAAAAAAAAGATTGATCAATAACGGACATTTCAAATCCGTCAATCTGCTTGATTTAGCGGGTTCTCAGGCTGAGCTGGTATTAAAACGTAAAAGCGACCTGCCAGATACTGCAACAATCCCCGGTTTTTTTACACCAGACGGGTATTGGCACGGTCTGGTTGCACAGGTAGATAATACGGTAAAAACCCTTCATGACACTGATAGCTGGGTACTCAATATTCCGCCACAGGTACAGGAAGGATGCGACGCAGCCTGCCGAGTACGCCAGCTTTATATGGATGACTTTATGTTGGAGTGGGATACATTTCTCAATGATATCGTCCTGATCCCGACAAGTAGCCTCAACCAACGTATTAATAATGTGCGCATTCTCTCTGGCGCCCATTCGCCCCTGCGTAATCTGCTGATTGGTATCAGCCACATTGTTGCTCTTTCTCCACCAGAAGATCACGGCAAACTCACACAACTGGGCCAGCAACTGAACGATGAAGCAACCCGAAAATTACAAAATCTGTTTCCGGCGGTCAGAACGACGCCAGCGCCACCTTCACCAGAACAGATTGTCAGAAGCCACTATCGTGATCTGCTCGATCTAGCACGTCCACAGGGAGATCACAGTGACACGATCGCCTTTGATGATCTGTTCAAGAAACTGGGTGACCTGTATCGCTACCTTACCGCCTTGCAGGAAAATGGCGAAGCTACAGCCTCCTCTTCTGGAACCATACTGACACAATTACAGGCTGATGCTGGCCGCCTGCCTGCGCCGTTCCGCAGTATTATCATGGACATGACACAAGGGGCCAAAGGCGACACACAACAACAGGCGGTTTCGCGCATACACCAATTGGCCAGTGCTCAGTTAAGTGACTTCTGCCGTGAGGCCATTGCCGGGCGTTATCCACTATCCCGCCACAGCAAACGTGATATTACTCCTGATGATATGGCGCACATGTTTGCGCCAAACCAAGGGTTAATGGATCGCTTTTTTAATCAGTATCTGGTGGATAAGGTCAACACTCAGGGCAATGAATGGCGCTTTTTCCCCTGGGCGCTAGGCAGTACCAAGTCAGAAGATCAGTCGCTGCTAAAAACCTTCCGGCAAGCGCAGTTTGTCCGTGATGCATTCTTTAGTACCGCTTCTTCACAACCATCGTTCTCCCTGACCTTGCAACCTCTGCGCATGGATAACGACATCCTTACCCTATCACTGACACTCAACGATCAAAATGCCAGTTACAGCCACGGGCCGCTGACATCTTGGTACTTCACCTGGCCCGGCAGCAACAATGCCGGTAAAGCCAAACTGACCATGCTGCTGGCTAATGGCAAAACCAAATCACTGGAAACATCAGGGCCTTGGGCATTAAACCGGCTGATTGATACAGGAAAATGGTTTCAGGAGGATAACACGCATTATCGAATCACTTTCAATCTGGCAGGGCATCAGGCCACGCTGATACTCACCCCCGATAGCATACACAACCCGTTTGTTCTGCCGGAATTTACCTGTATCAAGCCATCATAAGGAAAACCTGATGAATATTGCATCTTTGCTCAACCCGATCAGCCAGGAACATCCCTGTGGAGAAGACTTGGAATACAGTGCCGAATTCATGCAACTGATTCAATTGGCAGAAGGAAAAACTGAACAGCAATTCGGTGACTTTATCATGCCAGCGCAGGAACCAGATTGGCGTCAGATAGAGAAAAGTGCCTTGGTTCTGCTGGCTCGCAGTAAGGATCTGCGCATTATCATCTTGCTAATGCAAGCCTGGTGCAATCAATACGGTTTGGCTGGATATGAACAGGGACTGCTGTTATTGGAACAGACGATCAACCGTTATTGGGAAACATTATGGCCAGCCGCAGAGCTAGATGGGGAGCCAGATCTGCTGATGCGTATTAACGCATTACAAGGACTCAGTGATGGTTTCGCGTTGGCTAAACAGGTACGCCTTTGCGAATTTGTCCAGCTGAGCGGGATCACCCTTACAGTAGCAGATGTGATGAAATGTCTGGATGGCAGTCATGCGGAAGACAACCCATTTCCCGGCGGGATCGATCTTCTGATCGCCGAATTACGAAAAAGCGCCGCACCGGTCATCAAGCAGATCCCACAAATTGCGGCCACCCTTCAATGTTTGTTTAACACATTGCGTGGTCATCTTGGCGATAGCGGACTGCCCGATATGCGCCGTCAGATGGCAACACTTAATCATCTGACACAACTTCTCGCCCCTGAAACCAGCGCGGTTGAGACGGTGGACAATACGGCATATCCCCTGCCAGAGAAGACGCCTCTACAACAAGAAATATCCCATGGCTGGCAGACATCCGGCATCCAAAACCGCGAACAGGCTCAACAGGCGCTGGAAGCGGTACGACAGTACTTTCTGCTACATGAATCCAGCCATCCGGCACCACTGATGATTGAAAGAATACAACGCCTGATGAGTCAGGATTTTATGAGCATTATGCGCAACCTTGCGCCAGAATCTGTCGATCAACTTGAACACTTTTTTGGCCGTGAAAAGCACACATAACGAGGTCAGAAACGCAACAGAATATCAGGTAGTCCACCAGAAAGGCTGTTGTGCTTCGTTAATTACCCATAACCACTGATTTTCCCGATGGAGAATATTATGTCAGGATCAAATAGCGGGCAAAAATTTATCGCTCGTAACCGTGCTCCACGAGTACAAATTGAATATGACGTCGAACTATACGGTAGTGAACGTAAGGTTCAACTGCCTTTTGTCATGGGCGTCATGTCGGATTTAGCCGGAAAATCTGCTGATCAACTCCCTCCACTGGGTCAGCGCAAGTTTCTCGATATTGATGTCGATAACTTCGATGACCGAATGAAATCACTACGTCCAAGCGTGGCTTTTCCGGTGGACAATACCCTGAGCGGTGAAGGCAAAATGCAGGTAGCACTCACTTTTAACACTATGGATGATTTTCTGCCTGATGCGATAGCACGCCAGGTAGACCCCCTTAATCAACTCCTGGAAGCCCGTACTCAACTGGCCAATTTGCTGTCCTATATGGACGGCAAAAGTGGTGCCGAAGAGCTGATCGCCTCCATCCTGCAAAATCCTGAATTGCTGAAATCGTTAAGTACAGCACCGTTGAATAATACGGAATCCACAGACTCGGTAGCAGAACAAGATCAAGGAGGCACCAATGAGCCAGCCTGAAATCAATGCCGCTAGTGAAAACCAAACTCAAGCCACCCACTACAGTCAGGGAGAACTCAGTGCACTACTCAAGAAAGAGTTTCGCCCTAAAACAGATCAGGCGCATCTTGCTGTGGAAAATGCGGTTAAAACTCTGGCGCATCAAGCGTTGGAAAATAGCCTGACGTTATCGAGCGACACTTTCAGCACCATTCAAGCGCTGATTGCCGCTATTGACAACAAGCTCTCTCAACAGATCAACGAAATTCTCCATCATCCTGATTTTCAGGCTTTGGAAGGGGGATGGCGTGGTCTGCTCTATCTGGTGAACAACACAGAAACCAGCGAAATGCTGAAAATACGTGTTATGAGCGTTGAGAAGAAAGAATTAGGACGCACATTGAAACGCTATAAAGGAACAGCCTGGGATCAGAGTCCGATATTCAAACGGATTTATGAAGAAGAGTACGGCCAATTTGGCGGAGAGCCACTTGGTTGTCTGGTCGGTGATTACTATTTCGACCACAATCCGCAGGATGTTGAGTTACTGGGAGAGATGGCCCGTATCGCTGCCGCTGCCCATTGCCCTTTTATTAGCAGCGCCTCGCCCGGGGTAATGCAAATGGAAACCTGGCAAGAGCTGGCAAACCCACGCGATCTGAGCAAAATCTTCCTCAACACCGAGTACGCCTCCTGGCGTAGTTTGCGTGAATCAGAAGATGCTCGTTACATCGGCTTGGTCATGCCACGTTTTCTGGCTCGTTTACCTTACGGTATCAGTACCAATCCAGTTGAAGGTTTCGATTTCGAAGAAAAAACCGCCGGGGCCACTCACAGTAACTACGTATGGAGCAACGCAGCCTATGCCATGGCAGTCAATATCAATCGCTCATTTAAAGAATATGGCTGGTGTGCCTCCATCCGAGGTGTCGAGTCAGGCGGAGCCGTAGATAAACTGATCTGCCATACCTTCCCAACAGATGATGGCGGTTTAGATATCAAATGCCCGACCGAAATCGCTATCAGTGACCGTCGCGAGGCTGAGCTGGCAAAAAACGGTTTTATCCCGTTGGTCTACCGTAAGAATTCTGATTTTGCCGCATTTATCGGTGCTCAATCACTGCAAAAACCGGCGGAATATATGGATGCAGATGCCACGGTAAATGCTAACCTGGCCGCTCGTTTACCTTATCTATTTGCCTGCTGTCGCTTCGCGCATTATCTGAAATGTATTGTGCGTGACAAAGTAGGATCGTTTCAGAGTCGTGATGACATTGAACGCTGGTTGAATAAATGGATTCTCAACTATGTTGACGGCGATCCCGCTAACTCATCACAACAGACCAAAGCGCGTAAACCGCTGGCAGCGGCGGAAGTACAAGTTAGCGAACAGGAAGATAACCCTGGCTACTATCAAGCCAAATTCTTCCTGCGTCCCCATTATCAACTGGAGGGATTAACAGTTTCCCTGCGGTTGGTATCAAAACTGCCCTCCCTGAAACAGAGTGGCAGTTAATCCTGAAAATCACTGAATGAAGGAATACGATGATGAATAACAGTATCTATTTGAATATCGAAGAAATTTTTGGCGAATGTAAAGATGCAGATCAAATTGGCAGTATTGATGTGCATTCCTTTCAATGGAAGATGTCACAGCCAGCAGAAACCGGTCAGGGCGGTGGTTGTGGCGGTGGGCGTGGCAAAGCTCATCCTTTGGTAGTCTATGTCAGGATGGACAGAGCAATGCCAACAGTAGTACAAAAATTATTAGAAGGAACTCATCTTAAAAACGTGAAATTAACCATGTGTAGGGCTGGAGGTGAACAACAACCTTTCACTATTGTTACGCTTGAGGAGGCATTTCTTGAATCTGTTGAATTTATTGACTTGGACCCTATCTTTCCATATTTAAAACAAAATTTAAAACCAGATTCGAATATCACAACGCCTAGCCCTTTTATGGGAATGAAATACAGTTTTTCACCGATCAAGTTCAAAGTAGTTTATAACGAACAAAATAACGATGGAAACAATGGTGCTAGTGTAGAAGCTTCCTGGAATGTACAAACAAACAGATCGGAATAATAAAACATTCACTGACAACTAAGTCAGTAAAAATAATAACCTTCCTCCCGGAATACGCTATGTTGGTTTCCGTCGGGATACCGCACACTTTTTTCGTGGAGGAAGGTTAAATAATTATTCAAGATAATGAGCGAAGTTATTATGCAAATAACCATCATCAATACTCCAGCAGGCGACATAACAGCAAATAGCAGTCATATTTTTTATCCTCCCGGTGGCACTATCGGTACCAGCGAAGATAATCATTTTGTATTGCCAGATCCGAGTGGTTGTATTTCGGCATTACAAGCCAGTGTACATATTTCTGCCCAAGGAGCCTGCACTATTACTAATATTGGAACTGCTTTCATGATGATTAACAATATCCCATTAGCGCGTGGAGAAACCACCTCTCTACAAGAAAATAGCAAACTCCAGATTGGAGATTATTACCTGACGGTGGATAAAACGGAAACAACAAAATACCGTTCTGCCGAGCAGGAAATACCAGAAACTGATATTTCCGCAGCACTATGGGATGAATTCAATGAAACATTACCCCCAGAAAAAAATCCTACAGAGGATGAGCAACTGTCACTGGCAGATTTTATGCTACCGAAGCAAGGAACAGAGCCAGTGCTATTCCTTGACCAACTCGCTACCCGCCCCACCGATCCGATGCAACTCTTTACGGCCCAACGTCACAGTGCCAGCAGTCAGACGCTATTTCAGCAAAATACCCGCCTCTCTGTTACACCATTGCAACTATGGGAAGAACAGGTAAAACAACTCGATCCGCTATGCATGTTCAAAAAAGAACCGACAGCCGCCACTGCCAACGACATGACCGCACCACAAACATACCCAATGTCAGACAGACACGAACAGGCAATGAAAGAAGCACTTTTCTATTGCCTTAACTCCATCATGAATCGTTTTGACCCATCCTACGACGAAAACAGTGTTCCCGCAGCACACTTCTGGCACATGAATGGCACGCAACACCGTAAGGCAAAATTGTGGGATAATTTCACTGAGCGTTACCAACAAACTACCGAAGATATACGCCAGCAATCATCGACATTATTCAATGCCTTTTTCCTCAGTGTTTATCAACAAAAATTGAACACTATTTTCGACAACAATAATGGCGAATAACACGGACAAAAAACTATTGGAATTACCCAATACTCTCCGAGATTGGGTGTTTCAATTAATTAAATAAAGCGGATTCGACTAATAAGTACAATTTTTCATCCAAGTGGCCCATAGAAACCGTGAGATAGGCTATAGAACCAATATTGTTCAAAAAGAAAACAAAAGGCATAGGTGTATCGGTCTTATGGAAAGCTATTTAGTTAGGCTGGGGACGTAATACCATTACGCGGAAATGGAACGTACTGGATTTGGAGTAAATAAAAAGCATTTACATCCTTATTACCACTTTTCAGCATTTAATATATCTCATTCCCCATTGTCAGGGTTAAAAAACGATCTCTGATCACATTTTATACTATCCATTCAGACAGACAATTAATCACGCATTAGAATAGTTTGATAATGTCACTATCAAATTATTAATGATTATCTATGGGAAAATTACCGCTTTATCACCGAAGTCTGACAGGGCTTATTCTGCTAGCTATCTCCGCACTGGCACAGGCTTCAATGCCTGTCAGCCCGGAGGATCAAGACTCCATCACCCAACAACAAAAAGCCCTGTTGCAGCAAGCCCAACAGCAACGGGAAGCGCTGCGTCACAATATCACCTTATCCCCACCACCCGCTTTGACATCGGATACCCCTAAATCAAGTTGCCACACCATTCAACGGATTGAATTGGCAGGGGCAGAAAGCCTGTCAAGGTCAGTCAAACAAAACCTGATTCACCCTTACTTATCTCATTGTTTAACTTTGCAGGATATTAATGGGCTGGTGCGTAAAGTATCGAATGCCTATATTGAACGGGGTTATGTCACTTCCCAGGCCGAACTCAAAGTACAGGATTTATCCTCAGGTACCCTCATTATTACTGTCAATGAAGGCAAAGTTGAGTCAATCAGTCTGGACGGTGAAATCCCCCTTTCGCTGAAAATGGCTTTCCCGAAAATAGTGGGTAAAACGCTTAATCTACGAGAGATTGAACAAGGCATGGAACGTTTGAATCGCCTGCCTTCCCAACAAGTAACCATTGATATCCAGCCGAGCAAACAGCCCGGTTATTCCGCGGTTATCTTAAAACGAACATCGACGCATTTACCGGTCAGTGCCAGTTTAGGCGCAGATAATAGTGGTCAGAAAAGTACCGGCACCGGACAAATCAATGCCAATGTGAACCTAGATAATCCATTACATCTTGCTGACCAGTGGTCATTATCCGCCAGCCGTAACAGTGATTTCCGCAATAGTCATCAAAGCCGCAACCTCTCCGCCAATGTGACAGTGCCTTATGGTTACTGGTTGTTCAGTTATCAATATGCATGGAATGACTCTTTTCAAAATATCCCAACGGGTTCACAAACCTATCGCTACACCGGTGACAGCCAGACTCACCGGCTGGCAATAAACCGGAGCTTATATCGTGATGGCAAGCAGAAACTGGCATTGGATATAGGACTCACACGCCGTCGAACCACCAATTTACTGGCCGAAGAAACATTATCCATCAGCAGTCCAACACTCAGCACAATTAACCTTGGCGTTAATTACAGTACCGTACTGGCGGGTAGCTATATCACGTTTAACCCGATGGTAAACCGCGGCTTACAGACGCTTGGTGCCACAAAAGACGATCCACGTTTCCCCGATGCGCCACGTAGTCAATTTCGCAAATTCAGTCTGAGTGCCAGCTATTTTATGCCGGTTACAGATTCCATTTATTACCTCTCATCGATTTACGGCCAGACCACGCCGGACAACCTTTACTCAAGTGAACGCCTGTCACTGGGGGGACAATATTCCGTCCGGGGATTTAAAGAACAATATCTCACCGGCAACCGTGGCGGATATTGGCGCAATGAGCTGAACTGGCGAGTTTCAGCACTTCCAGTTCTGGGCGAACTTGCCTTAACCGGAGCGCTGGATACTGGCTGGTTACAGAAAAAAACCGGACAAATCGACGGCGGTAACGTTACCGGCGCGGCTCTGGGCTTATCACTGACTCACCGTAGATTCAACCAGAACATCACTATTGGGAAGCCCCTCATTCACCCAGCTCACCTAAAACCGGATCACTGGGTCACTTATTGGTCAGCTTCACTCACTTTGTAACACTTACATTAGGAAAGGGATACGCAATGAGTAAACGCCACGACGCGGTGGTCAGAACCACGAGTTATCTTTTAATTTACCTGACGGCAATCCAGCCACTACACCCGGCGATTGCCGCGGGAATAACACCAGATAGCCCCCAAACACAGGTCCAAAATCAGGGCAATGTCCCGGTGGTCAATATTGCTACGCCAAATGATATGGGGATATCTCACAATACTTATAAAGAGTTCAATGTCGCCACGCAAGGCGCCGTCC
>NZ_RCWA01000064.1 GCF_018448905.1 Photorhabdus heterorhabditis
TCTTAGCAAAATGACGACGCACCAATACCTTCAAATGAGCCTGTTCAGGGCAGTATGTCTGGACTTCTTGATTTCTCTTCAATTCTCTGCTGATGGTCGATGGACTTCGCTTAAGTGACTCCGCAATGAAAAGCTGTGAAAAACCCGCTTCTTTTAAACTGGAAATCGGGTATCTTTCTGTTTCGGTCAGTTGTGTATAGGCCATAGTGCATTTTCCTTTGGCGAGAAAGATGCCTACTATAGCAACTGACCTCCCTTCTGAAAAATTGCACTTATTAGTCGAATCCGCCCCTAATTTCTTTTATGATATCTTTTAATGAGGGAGCATTATCTAATATATTTTCTTTTGTATCACTGTATTCAGATTGTGTATCTTGTATAAAATCGACTGCAATATCAAATAATTCATCATCAGTCATATGATCATATACTCTGTTTTGTATAACTTTAGTTCTTCCCGACCATTTAGCCACTTCTACGTCCGATAACCCCCCTCTCTGAGCTAAAGTGTTGATGAGGTGTCTTATTTGATGTGATCGTAAAAAATATTTTCTCTGTTCAGCTATACCATTTCTTTGAAAAATATTCTTCCATCTCATGTTTTGATTTCCGTTTTCATTATAATACAAATCCATACTAAAGAATTTTCTTGTTGGCATATAAATCTCATATTTTGATAATTTATTTGTTGCATGCATCTGATTTTTATTCAATAAACATAGCATGTTGCTATATTTTAACTTTTTGTTTCCGTTAACAAATGGAAAATCTTTAGGTTTATTGTCCTCTATAATAGCTACAATATCATGAACATCTTTTATTGTTGCAATACTAATGTTATTTTCCTCAGTATAAATCCCCTTTATCTTCTCAATCAATTTTCCATTAAATACGACCTTACCATTCTTTCTACTTTCATCGATTTCTTCTAAAATATTCGCTAATAAACGAGCATCAAAAGATAAGGTCCTTAATCTTTTTAATGCTTCCTTGACTACTGGCTGCATCACAGAAGGTATCCACTTAACATCTTCTCCATACCCTTTTGCACCGATGTAGCGAAGTCCATATCTTGGTACACCATCCATGCTCTTCTGTATAACCTCACAATCATTCGTCAGGTTGATTACTTCAGATATCCTCCAAGGCGCAGACATCAACAATGCAAATATTGATGTGGTGAAAATATCTCTCTGATTTTCTAAAGGTTTTGAAAATAACTCACTCAAGAAAAAAATGACATTTTGATTGGGTAATTTATGACCACATTCACTTGGTAAAAGAAAATCTTCATATCCTTTAAACTCACAGTCCCAAAGCCTTAGATTAGCGGAGACAATTTTTTTTGAAACAAGTACCTGAACTATTTTATGAATGTTTCTGCAACGTTTTTTTGCATTATTGTTGCAGTATTTATCAAAAGCCAATTTCTGAGCATGTTCCAGTATTTTATACGTCAACAAACAAATATTGGCTTCTTCATAGTAGTTAAGCAATGACGACTCTATTAACCTAAGAGAAACCAGATAATTTTTTGCTTTTAATGAGTTTTCTAAACATTCATGCCAAATTATTGCTTTAGCTAAATCAATAAATTCTTTGTTAAGAAGCTTCTTATCCTTTCCTCTTTCATTGTTGAGATTCAATTTATAGAATAAAATTTCAGATCCCCACTTGAATTTTTCCCAAGAAATAATTTTAGGCGATAGCGAGGCTGTTTTGCATTCATTTATAAATATATCTCTGTTGAACTCTAAATTGCATATATCCATAGCATTGTCCTCTTAATGTTTACTTAATACAATCAGCTCTACGATATTTCTTTATAAGCATAAGTGCGTCATGTAATAAAAATAATGTATCCTCATCATCAATAGAAATATTTTCTTTAATTTTTTCAAAGACAACCTCCATTTTGAATATAACATTATCAAGCCAATGAATACTCCCGAACGCGCCTTCCCTATAAAATGATTGTGCATAAGGAATTAATAACTCTGATAATACATCATCTATTTTTTTCGCGTTTTCAGGAACATTTTTTATGTAGGTTTGAACCGTTTTAGTCGACGAATGATCTAATAGATCAGCTATAACAGAAGCATCGCACCCCTCTCTTGCGGCTCTTGTTCCAATCGTATATCTAAGCCTTCTTGCGTTTAGAATTAATACTCTATTTGTTCTGTGAGAGATAACACCAATAGTCTTACTAATGGATTTCAATCTTCTGGATATCTTGTCAGAATGAACATGAAGAAAATCATCATCATAAATATCCTTTTGCAAGTATAACTTTCTACTCTTTAAATTTAAAAACTCAGGAAATATAGGAAGGCTTTTCTTTTGCTTATCTGTAAGGCAGTATGAACATACTAATTCAACTTTTTCAATATTTTCATTTATTAATAAAAGTATTATTTGATACAGACCATTAGGAATCTCGACAGATTTAAACTCTTGTCGAAATATACCATTTTGCTTCACTCTTGGAATCTTTAAAAAAAAATTTCCGTTGCTATCTTTTAGGTCTGAATTTTTAAGATGTGCAATCTGTAAAGGTCTTCTTCCTGTGCATAACAAAATATTTAGCAGTGAAAAATCAAATGTGTTTATCTTGCGATCTTTATATCCCTCAAGAGATTTTTTATGTAGATCTTGTAATTCTTTATCTGTTAGAGGTCCACCCTCTGGATCGAATGTCCTGACTGTTTGCCCAACATTTTTTTTCTTAATTCGCCATGTAAGTAAAAAATTATACGTTAATTGCGATATACCTAAGTATCCTAACTCATGCCACTTTCTGAAAAAATACTTTATACTTTCAACATATGTATAATTATCATTGTAAGTCAAAATATAATAATTCCTTAAATCGACATTAGTAATTTCTTCTGAACATTGCCTATTAACTCTCTTAAAGAAATCATAAGCACTCCAGAACATCCTCTTAGCGTAGAATGCACTATAGTTTTGAGCAAAGATTGCCATGACATTCCTGAATATAGGTTTGAACTTTTCAGGTAAATAAAGATTTATCAGGTTAAAATTTAAAATAATACCTTTACCGATCACCCAGGTATTTAGATAGATATCGAAGCTATATATTTTATCTTTAGTATACATAATTTTATTCTGTAAGTTTTCAACAAATTGATTATTTCCCATAAATACCTCACTCATAACCAGTAAAAAAACCTTCACTCATTTTTATCAAAATCCTATGAGATTCACATTCTATAAATTTTTTATTATATATTTGAGATGTTCCAGAGTTTTGCTTCCATCCCATCAAATATGATCTAAGCTTTTCAGTGTTTAATGCTTTCATGTTTTCATGCTTATTAATTACCATCATCGAAAAACTATAATTCCAAGTATGCCTTAATGTATGTCCAGTGAAATTACTTAGTAGTCTCCCTGACGAACGTATTTTATCTATAATCTTATGATAGGATGATATAGATAAGGGATGGCCAGAAGTTGAACCACCTTTATGAGTGATGAATAAATATGTATTAGATTTTACTCCAGGTACTAGCCTTCGATCATTATTTATATATTCTTTAATTTTAGAGATTAAATGTGGTGATAGTGGTAGTTTTCTTCCTTTGGTTTTTACTAAAGGCTGTTTTTTTCTTGAGTCTTTTTCTTCATCGTGTCTTCTGACAATAGATAGCATTTTTTTCTCAAAATCAATGTCGCCTATTTTTATATTCAATAACTCACCACACCTTATACCAAGTTCAAGTAAGATGTGTATGAGTAAATAATTTCTCATCTGGACATCAGTTTTAAAAGGATTTTTATCGCCCCCTACTTCTATAATTTCCAACAACTCCTTCTGTTGATCATCATTTAAAGATTTGCTCTCATAATCAATATAATAAAATTTTTTTAACCTTGGTTTCCTGCTTTCAAGTCTTTTTATGAATGAATTTAATTTAAACATCTGCTCATCTGACATAAATGGTATAATCTCTGATGTATACCATTTCATATATTTAATAATTGTTGTTATTCTAAAATGTCTCGTAGCATCAGAAACTTCAGGAAAGCTTTTAATTTTTACAACTCTTCCCCCTTTGTGCTTTCTTGATACATAGTTATAAAGTGCGTCAACTTCCACATTAGAAAGGAATTCACAATCTTCTATTCTATGATTAATATCTATTTTCGCATTAAAAAGAAATCGTTCAAATGAAAGTAAGCTACCCGCTACAAGTTCAATAGTCGATATTGAAGCACCTCTATTTCTACTTTCCAGAATAATATAAAGATTGGGATAATATAAAGGGATACCACTTTCTTTATTAATCACCTGACAAAAACGCTCACCATTCTGTAAAGTAAAACACTTTAATCCATAATTACTTTTAGTCGCCATAATTCCTCACTGGTTTACAATATACTGAATTCCAACATTAAATAAACCATAGTTGTTATTCAGTTTACAATTTTATTTATTGTATATTTCTCTCCCCACAAAATATGGGCGTTGAGAGGCCGGAGATTTTATATTCACCTTAAGGTGAATATAAAATCCTTTCTGTTTACCTGTAAAACTCAACTCATTATTTTAACTTGATTTTTATTCAATATGTAAATAGAAAAGTAAAGTGCATATTTTTTGTTGTATTTTATGTTTACACTTTCATCCTCTGAAATTACATCCTTGGTAAATCCCAAGGTGAAACCTTATAATTTTTTTTCCAATAATTACTCAATATTGGTTCTTGAACTTTCGATAGTTAATTGAATCCACTCTTCAACTTCACTTTCAATGAAAGCAACAGCACGAGAGCCAATTTTTACTGGCGATGGGAAGCATCCTTTGCTGATTAGATGATAGATCCAAGCTTTACCATAACCTGTTCGATTGAGAACTTCAGGGAGGCGAATAAGACGGGTGTTGTGCTGATTCATAGTCGTTTCCTCTTGAGTCGTTTTGATGGAAACGACTATACAAATGAATCAGCAGGAAAGAGACCGAAGCTGGGAACGCCAGAGCTAATGGAGGTTGACCTTAGTCAGAATCAGCGATTTTCATCACGTCTGAAACTCTGATCTTTTTGAGATGGTCGTTTTTGTTAATGAACAGGTGGAACTGACGGATGAACGGTATGCTTGCCGCTTTCATGGCAAGTGGTCGGTCTGTATCTCTAATTTGGTGATTAAGACGTGTTTGTTCCTCATTGTCATCATCCGTGTATAGTAGCCGAGAAAGGCGGTCTTCGGATACACGAACCTAGTGCAGGTTTGACCATACCAAGATATCAATCAGGGGTATGAGTCTGTAATTGATGATTTTCTTAATCGTTCCATAACCAAAGCGAATAGCTTCCGTTATATCTGGTTCTATGCCACGCACTTTACGCCATTGAGGAAGTGCAGCTTTGAGTGATTCAGCGATCTCTTCATCTGTCCCGTTTGCTAGGTCAATTTCGACCATGACCGTATCCCTGGACAATTTTGGCAAAACTTCCGATACAGGGCTATCGAGGAATTCTCTGTTAACAGAATACTCATCGCTTCCATCCCAGAAGAACAATGAATTTCGCAGTCCAACGATACTGAGTTGTGCCAGTCGTTCGGTGGTTGTGAGAAAAAAGTGCGGGGGCTGATACAATGTGTCTTCTCTTGTGAGATAACCTAAATGCTTTTCTGTGATGAGAAAGGGATTTCCATTGAAGATCCTGTCGATGTAGAGGCTTACGGCTTTCGCTTCAAATTCTTCATGGTAAGGTTTGAAGAACAAGGTTCTTGCAAGTAGTTCATGATAAAGCTGCATGAGTGGAAGCTCTTCGAACTTGCGATAGATATCAATATTCAGGCCACTTCTTAACATCTCTCGTATGCTCAACTGACCAGTTTTTCATAACAATCTCCAACATGCATTAGACTTAATGTATGTAGCTAACGTAATCGACATGTTATAGGAAGGCCAATGAAATGAGTTCAGATTCCATCAGGAAGTTGAACTTAGAGGTTTGATATTTTTTGATACAGTTTGCCAACTGACTAATTTCAGGGGTTCATGCCGTTACGATTTATGGTTCCTTTATAGAACCAAAGGTAAAGCTAGAAACAAAAATAATCTAGAAAATTCAATCAAATAGATATCTAGTTACAGGGACGCCAGCGGTGATTACCAGAGTCATCCGATGAAGTCCTAAGAGCCCGCATGGCGCAAGCCTTGCGGGCTTTTTTGTGCCTTCAATTTGTCCCGCGAAGTCTGAAGCCAACTAATTAAATCCGAACCTTTTAGGCACCTTGTTAGGCACCTCGTAAAGCTTTATTGTTTTTGAGGTGCCTAAAACTATGGAAACCCGGCAATGGCAAGAAAAACAAAACCTCTTTCCGTTAAGGAAATCGAATCTGCTAAACCCAAGGAAGCAGACTACGTTCTCTATGATGGCGATGGTCTTGAGCTACTGATCAAATTCAGCGGGAGTAAAATATGGCAGTTTCGCTATATTCGTCCTGTCACCAAGAAGCGTGCGAAGAAGAGCATTGGCCCCTACCCGTCAGTTCCCCTTGCCGATGCCAGAAACTACCGGGCAGAGTCCCACTCACTCCTAGCGAAACAGATCGATCCACAGGAACATCAGCAAGAACAACTTCGCAGTTCGCTTGAAGCTAAAACCAATACTTTCCAACTCGTGGCTGAACGTTGGTGGAATGTTAAGAAAGCCAGTGTGACTGAGGACTATGCAGAGGATATCTGGCGCTCTCTTGAGAGAGATGTCTTTCCTGCGATTGGCGACGTTAGCGTTACAGATATTAAAGCTCATACACTGGTTCAGGCCGTTCAACCGGCTCAGGCCAGAGGAGCACTGGAAACCGTCCGTTGTCTTTGCCAACGTATCAATGAAGTCATGATATATGCCCAGAACACGGGCCTGATTGATGCTGTCCCCAGCGTTAATATTGGCAAAGCCTTCGAGAAGCCTCAGAAGAAAAACATGCCCAGCATTCGTCCGGATCAGTTGCTCAGTTGATGCAGACTATGCGAACGGCCAGCATTAGCCTTTCAACACGATGTCTGTTCTGTGGCAACTTCTTACCATCACCCGCCCTGCCGAAGCGGCTGAAGCTCGTTGGGACGAAGTAGACATTGAAGCGCGAGAATGGAAAATTCCCGCTTCACGGATGAAAATGAACCGTGACCATACTGTTCCCTTGTCAGATGAAGCAATGACTGTGCTGGAAATGATGAAGCCGGTAAGTGGCAACCGAGAATTTATCTTCCCCAGCCGCATCAAGCCAATCATAGAAGGCTGGCATAAAACTGTTTAGAGAGTGGTGGTATCATCCTGCCTATAGAATCTATTCCGCTAAGGCAAATAAGGCAATGACCAAACAGATTATGCATCCCGGCGAAGTCGCTGAGATTTGCAGGCAGATCAAAAATTCAAACGACAGAGATTTCATCTATAGTGGATTTCGTCAACTGTTAAGCCAGTTGCCGATGGGTTTTCATGATGTCACCGCCACGACCCTGTGGCGGGCAAGGAAAACCGATGAGTCCCACCCGGAGGGGTTCAATCAGGTTACTGATATTATTTATCCTCCCGCGCAGTACGCTAGAACCGGAAGGCTAAATACGGAGGGGATGTCTATTTTATACGCCTCTATCAGCAATCATGGATGCCTTGCAGAAATCGGCGCCCAACCGGGGGATAAGGTTCATGTGTCCGCATTTACCCTGAAAGCGGAACAGAGACTGCATTGCGGTTTTTTGGGCGACATTGTCAGGGCGCATAAGTGGAGCAACGAGGATTTCCCATTGGTAGAAAAGACTCTTGCTCCGTATTTGGAAGTGCAGAAAACCAGTATTTTCCTGATAGACAGTTTCCTTGCCGAAACGCTTGCCGATAGCCGGGCGAAGGAAAACAGCTACCTGCATACCACAGTACTCGCTGATGTAATCCGCAACGGGAGAAATGCGTTGGATGCCATTGTATATCCTGGCGTAGAATCCTCTGGCGCTAAGAACTATGCAATCTACTACGACACGATGCTTAAATCCAATATTGCGGATATGTACCTGCTAGAGATTACCAACAAGTATCCTTATGGACTGTATGAATGGAGGCTTCTTAAGCGATTAAAACGCTATGATAATGGCCGCATTATCTGGAAGGAGCCATCCTGTGCAAATATCTAAAGCTATTTTGCAGAGCGAGCAACGGTAAATTATGCTTCTTTTGAGTATCGTCGGCAGCACTAGTTATTGGTTGGGGTATGAAACAACTGGGTTACGAATATTTATGTTTGCCAGTAGTCTTGTGAAAGCGCAGGGGCAATAACCGTGCGGAAATTGTACTCCTCTTGTCGTAAGGTGTATAAAAGACAATCGGCCCATTGAGTGAAAGTAGCATAAAAATGACTGAAAAGCTTTTAAATTGAAGTGACAGAATTGAATAAAAAAACAAAAAGATTTAGAAATCAACGTCCACTGTTCGCTCATAGCGGCCCCTCAACACTACGAGCTTGTCCACTCCGTGCCTGAAGTGGACATCGCTGCGCATTTCTTTCTATTTTACTTTCCTGTTTCCACTTGTGGCAATTATTCAAGTATCAGCAGATCAAGGCCATCAAGTACTCCGGCCGCTCAGCATTTATATCAAAAATTTAGAAGATCACTTGGGCGCCCAACATTAGTACCTGCCAGCGCCTCAATTTGGGATTGGGCGTAAGCAATGGGAGAGGCACCACTGAAAACAAGCCACGACACAATCTCAGGATTCGCTACTGAAGTGAAACGGGCAAAATTGGCAATGTTTTCTTTGGCGAGTAATACACGCTTCAGATGTTTTTTTAGTTTGTCTGGTTTGCCCTTTATATCATCCCCCTGATATTCAGATAGCTGTGAGGCAACTTCTGAGTAATTGCGAGCAAGTGAGAGGTCCTTGCATTCGATGATGAGAATTTGATTGTGGTCTGAACGCCAAGCAAGAAGATCAATGTCGCCCGGATCACTAGGTAAATTTCTGCGAAGAATTTCAGGAAATCCTATTCCACATCGAACTGTCCAACCAACTTCACGAAGTTCTGCCTCCAAGGTTTTCTCGAATGTGTGTCCTTCCCGTGCCCCACCTAGCCAGGTGTCTCTCATACCTTCTGTGCGAAAGAAATCGCGTTTTAATTGCCCAGAATATGCCCCATCGAAGACGTATTTAAGGGACAATTTCAAGAGTCCAGGTGCGATAACAATTAATGGATCGTGCTCTTCTTCAATCTGTAACAAGGGACGAGCAGCAACTGAAAGACGTCGGCCAAATCTCCAGGGATAGATATCAGACAGGTCAAATCCATCGGGCACCACATCCCATTTCGGACGCGCGCTGAGGATAAACTGTTTGAGAAATGCATCAATAGTTTCATCTGCAAGCCCGGCCGATTTAGCAGCATTCTCTAGTTGACTTCTTCTCATCTCGAAGAGCGCCGATTTTTGCTCTATCCCGATGGACTCTAGGAGCTGAATAAATCGCATCCCATCCTCGAGAGTGAAGCTCATCTCTGCCCTCCAGAATGCAAGGAAAATCTCGGTTTCGTTATCGATCGTTGCAACAGCAGCACTATCTTTTTTGTCTCCCCCTTCGGCAGTTATCACATAGTTCTGCTCGAATTGTGCCGCTTGTTCCTCAAACCGTTCGTTGGTGACTTTTGAAAGCAGCGGTTCAAGCACCATTTCCCCGAGCTCATCGCGAAAGAGGAGATCTCCTAAGGGGGAAATGCGAATATCGGCTGGCAAAGCTCCGAAACGCACTGCATCTGACATACCACCTATTCGAAAAAGCAGTGATGCACGTGCAAGAAGCTTACTGAGTGCCATATCTGAAGGCTCAATTCCGCCGCTTATCGTGCATGAGCAAACAGCTAGTTCAATGACTAACTGGGAAGTCAACGCTGCGCCCGCGTAGAGAGCCATTTGTCTAGCAATCGTTTCTTCGACACCGCATTCTCCTGCATGCAAACCGAGGACAGCTGCTGCCGTACTGCGCCAGTGCAGCTCATCGCTACGTGCCTTTATAACGTTTTCGAGTAGACGCAGCACTGTCTGCTTACGGTCAAATCTTGAAAGTTCGCTCTTTATGTCTTGGAGGAGCACGTCAACCACATCATTAAGGAGTTTTCCTACAGCTTTTTTGCCCTGATATCGTGATGGAGCATCTGCCGAAACAGCCCGCCACCCGAGCTCAATCCGAGCTGCGGCTGAGTCAATATCTTCAATAGTTAAAAGAGGATGAGTCAGTGAGCCGCGTAAATACTGGTTAAAATCGAATGTCTGCATTATGTGGAAGCTGCGAGCTTTGTCATTAGGCACTGCCATCTTCTCGACTGTGACCCCCTTGTTGACCGGCTCTTCCATCCGAATAAGCGTGGCAAACGCCGTGCCGAGTGCGCGCGCAAGGGCTCGTTCTGCACGGTTGTCCGATGCACGAAAACCTGCAAGATACCCATCTTGAAGAACCACGCGAATCGCCCCATGTTCACGGATTCGTTCAAGCCGCCAAAATGTATTCAGATTATCAGGAAGCTTCTCACCATCGAATCGGTCGATATTGTCATTACCTTCAAAATGCAGATACACCTTTAATGATTTTTTTATTGGTTGCTTACTCAAGACCTCCAGTGACTCGCCAATCCGCCCAATCCATGTTCGAACCATTTTGGCAAGTTCAACGAGAAGCATCCAATCTTCCATTTCTGGGGCTTCGAGCGTTATCCAAAGATTACCCTGCCCCTCATATACACAAGTCAGCCGTTGCGCTTCAAGATCATCAATTGATGCGTAGCACTTGCTCTCACGTTCGGTTGGGAAGAAATCTTCTGCCGAAGGCCTCATCACTCGATGCCATTTGCCATTGTTGTCACTGATGCGGTGTCGGTCATACCCAGTGTCTGCTGCTATTCGTACGTCACGGAGTAAATTCATGGGAATCATTAGCATTAGCGGGTGTTCCGGCGTGATACGGTCATCTGGCAACTGGTCATGAGGAACCATATGGCCGTCATTGGCACGTATCCATCCAAGAAGGTTGAGGGTTCCGTTCATATTGAATAATCGAACACCCGCTTGCTCGATTGTTTCAGTCGCATCTTGCACACGCCAGAAGGTAATCGGTGACATACCGGATAATGACCCTAGCCGGACAAAGTCCGCACCAGACATCCATTCAAATTGCCAACCACTAGGCAATTGGGGGGGCATACCTACAAAACCTGCTCCCCACCCGCAACCAACACGCACGACCATACCGCGCTGGAAGCCGGGTTGTTTGGCGAGCTCAGCTGTGGATTTTTCAACAGATGCATCTAGAAATTGCGCGGTCTCATCATCAAGCTGAAGCATGTTGTTGAAACCTGTATCGGTGTGTTGCTGTATGGAAGGCAAGACGAATTGGAGTACCATCAAATGACCTGCATCTACTAAGGAGGTCACCATCGCCGTTCGGGTCATCTTGTACTTTTGCCAAGTCAGTCTTAGCCTCCCGCTATTGCCGAAGACCGGCATTTCGGAGAAGGTACGTCTATAGACGTTGGCTAACGCTTGGTCTAGAGTACCCAATTCTTCTGTGCGTTTTGCAAATGTTATCACTGCCTGGCGAAGTGCTATGGTCATGGCTGTGGGGAGCATAACCACAAGACCAGCGGGCGTGCGGAGCAGTGGCCGTTGTTCGAGTATTCCTTCCCCTGGGGCCTGATTTCCAAGCGTACTTATCTGAGATGAATCAAGAATGAAAGGTGCTAGGTCAGCGACTACGACCCCCTCTGCTCGGAGCAAACGATCGGACAACATTACACGTGAACAGAGCGTCTTCGCATCAATACCACCAGTATCAAGAGAGTTAGGAAAACCGTCTGCACCCCCCTGAAAACGGTGTAAGCCAGAGCGGGCACAAACTACATCTGAGAGGCGGAGGAGTGCCTGTATCGCGCGTTTAAGCGAGCGATAGCGGTGCGTATCCGGCATGGCGGAGACAATTTCGACTATCAATTGCGTATAAAAACCTGCGGCCTCCCAAATCCCCTCTAGCACACGGTAATCGCCTCTCTCATTTCCGACAAGGGATACGAAGACGTCTTCTGCAGGATCTTCACCAATGACACTGCTCGACTCCCCAATAGCAGCATGCCATCGTTTCGCGTCATCGATCGTGGCTACCTGTTGACCTTGGCAGTGAATTAGAGCAAGGGTTGCCAAGAGCTCGAAGCGTAAACACTGAGATTGGTGAGCAGGGAGAGTAAGAAGACTAGCGAGTAAAGCCACCGTGCTATCTCGCTCAAAATTGACAAGCTCAGTGACAACCAAGGCGTTGTTCTTTGCTATGTCATCAAACGAGCATTCAAACGTTACCCCATCAGCCTGCTCGTCCATTTCTTCAAATAAGGTATGCAAATTTAGATGAGGGAAATGCTCGTTCATGGAAACTCCTGACTAAACGATTTTGAGGACTAATAGCGAGAATGTGCACTTTAAGCCAATGTAAAACTATTTTCTCTGATCTCTGCCTCTCTTTCATTCAGTTCCTGCGAAAGTATCCTATTAACCTGAAGCAGGCCTTTTGAAATCTTTCTTCAAATGGTTGGCATTGCTTTGTCAACTAATATCGCTGGAGATAGTCAGCACGTATCAGTGTTAGTCAAGCACATTGGATACGAGCGAACAACTCAGTAGCGTTTCAGAATTATCCGTGCAACAAAATATTCATAGGCGACAGTAATAGCTTCGCCTCTGCTATTCATAACAACTACGTTGGCGGTGACTTGCTTCCCGCTGATTAACACACGGAAATATTAGGCTGTGTCCCTTAATATCAATTAATAGTATTATTATCTGATTGATTTCGATGCAGGAACAAAATAGTGGCACGTTACGACATTTCTGATGATGCTTGGATATTGATAGAATCTTGTTTGCCCCC
>NZ_RCWA01000065.1 GCF_018448905.1 Photorhabdus heterorhabditis
AAATGAGGCGTCCTGCATCAGCATCTGCGCCGGCGCAATCGCCTTCTCCGGGCTGGTAAATTCAATGGTGTAGCAAAAAGGCTGGCTTAAATATTCCTGTCCGGTAAACGCCAGCACATCCAGCGGTGCCGTGTTATTCCAGACTTTCAGCCGATAGCGACTGTGATCAAAGATGACCACTGGCGTTGAAGGGATCATGGCTGACTCTCCGTTTCAATGCGGGTCAGGATGATTTCAGCCTGTGCCCATATCTGGCAGAGTACCGCTGCCGCGTTCAATGTCTGCGCGCAATAGGGATTTAAGCGACACAATAATGAAGTCGATACCGTATCCATATAAAGTTCCGGTGTTAATAAGAGGTCAGGCCACATTCAAGAAATAAACCGTTTTGCCATAGCTATCGCATGGCTGAATCTCATCCGTGATTTTTTGCTCAAAATGTGCCCGTCCCCGGGGATTAAAATGGTTAGTCTGGAAGGCTCGCCTACCCAGTACCCGCGATCAACCGGCGCAGCAATAACGCCGCACCGGTTGGATTAAATGGCTGCCATTCCTCCGACATAGCAGCCGATCAGCCATTACGCCTGACAGCGCTCATTCCACGCATCCGAGTGAATGATGTTGCCGTCTTTGTACGTCCAGGTGATTTTTTCGTAGCGGAACTCAACCTGTTCCAGATGGTTGTGTTTCTCTTTGGCAGGATCTTTGATGTCATGCATCAGCGGCGCCACTTTCACCACCTTCACGTTCTCCAGTCGGGTGTTGAAATATTCCTTCTCCTGACCCGCGTCATCAATTTTGTACCACTTGATTTCCGCTGATTTCAGGGTTTGGCCAGAGGTGACCGCTTTATACAAATAGGGGCTTGATGAATCGACTTCTTTCGTGAACACGAGCGGCGCGTGCACGCGGGTGCCGGTCAGCTTGCCCGTATTGTTGTCCGTCGGGATATGCAGCGCATGTTCCAGCGCCACAATTTCGATGCTGCCTTCCCGGTTCTGTACATCCACAGACCCTTTGATGTCTGCACCACCGTCATCTTTCAACCACAAATAAGCGGGGATAGCCATAAGTATTACTCCTGTTTTTGAGTGTGTGAGGTCGCCTGCACCGGCGACGTTGTTGTTGATAAAAAGCCGGGTACGGTTTGCGGTCGCTGGCAGGCGACTGCATTAGGTACCAGACGGATTTCAACTCTGCGGTTGGCAGTACGCCCCGCAGCGGTTGAATTGGTGGCGATCGGTCGCGTTGCGCCTTCGCCCTGTACTGCAAAGCAAGCGAGCGGAATGTCGCTGGTGTGTTGTAGCCAGTCGCGTACCGCTTCTGCCCGCGCCAGTGATAGCACCCGGTTTTTCGCGGCATCACCGGTAGAATCGGTATAGCCGGTAATCGTAATCAGCCAGCCCGGTTTAGCGCGGATGGTCATCAACGCATTGACTAACACTTTGGTCGAGTCGGCTTTCAGTTTCGCCTGACCGACATCAAACAGCGCCAGACTGTTCAGACTAATGGTCTGCGGGATGACTGTCGTCACCGGCTTTTTCTCCGCTGGCTCAGCCGCGTAACGGGCAATAGCCGCCTGCAACCTCGGACGTAACCGTGCGCCCTGATACAATCCCAGTCCCAGACGCCACGGCACTCCGTCGCGGTAATATGCCTCAAGCAATTTGTCATCCGCCCGCAGTACCGCTACCGCCTGCGCTCTGTGGCTCTTCTCCTTAATGGCAAGAGACTGATAGTGCAACAGGTCACCCTCTACCTGACGCAATAACCGCCAGTTATGCCAGGCTGAACAGCCCAGCGCCGTCATCCCGGCCAGCAAAAAGAGTCCCATTGCCCTGCGTTGCGCCCGCTGTACCGGGGTCAGCACCGTCCCCACCGGCAACAGACGCAGTGCCTGGTCCGGGAAAGGCAGTGCCGGCACCGCTTCCATCGTCCCTGACTGGTTGCGCGGATTACCCGCCCCCTTCAGCGCCGTTCTGCTCTGCCACCATTGCTGCCAGAGATGGCCGGTTAACGGGTTAGGTAACGCGGGCACAAACGTTAACATCATGGCCCGTGGTGGACAGGACGGCAGCCCATCCTCCGGGGTCAGACAAGCCGGTAATACGTATTCTTTCATCCAGTCAGCCCAGCCAGTCAACTCAACCCCGCGTTGAAAACGCACCATCTGTTCGGTCATCTGGCCCTGTCTCAACCAATTCGCTAACGGCTGAAAAGGCATTTTCTCCTGCCAGACCGTGACGGTGGATTGTCCCGCCAACCACTCAAACCACGTCGGATCAGGTTGTTGCCAACCATCAGCCAAATAACCGGCCAGCAGTAAAGGCAGCGCAATATTCTGTCGCTGGCGCACCTGAGAAAGCTGCCAGCGCAGCTCCCGTACCCGACCGGCCAACATTGCCGCATCACCGCATTGCTGTGGGTTGATCACCGCCATCACGCTCAACTGTCCACCCCAGGATGGCCGGGCAGCCAGCAAGGTTTCCACGCTGTCAGTCAGAGACATGCCAGACGGCAAGCACAACCAGCAACCCTGCGACGTCTGACGTAACCACGCTTCACCAAACAAGCTGTCCTGAATGTCGCTGTACACCAGCACCACCGGGTGACGGTCACTTTCCGGTGGCAGCAATGCCGATAGATCATCATGTCGTTTCCGTCGCTGAGATCGTCCGGTATAAAACCCGCCGGTCAGTGTGCAGAGCACAATGATGATTACCCCCACCCACTGGCCTGCGGGTGATAAGGGCAACCAGATCAAGCAGAGCAACAGCGCCAGTCCCGCCCCCCATACCCACAGTCCCCGTTGCAGCATGATACTCATCGTGTCAGCCCCGGGAATAGCGTCGCCAGATACTGACTCAGCCCCCACCAGACACCGGCCAACACGACCACCGTCACGACCAGCCGACGGGCAACGGCGTACTGCCAATCACCCGACGGAGATACACAATCCAGCAGGGGTGAAGATTGCGTTGTTCCAAAAGGCACAACCTGTTCATTTAAACGGGTGATCAGTTGTTCCCGAACCAGAGGGGTATCTTCCCGACCATGACCTTCGAACCCCAGCATCAGCACCCGATGAAAACAGGTCAGCACCGCCTTATTAGGGGCAGGCTCATGCAAAACGGTGCGTATCCGCTCATATAATTGGTTGCCCGCTTCCGCAGTATCAAAGAAATAAGCCTGTAACGAGGCGGCACGCCAGGCCGTATACCCCGCATCCTTCGCCCGCTTCAGGATGGTTTCATCCAGCAGGGCGCACTGAGCGTAACTGATATGCTCAATCGCGGATTCGCTGATGCCCGCATCACGCAGTTCCTGCCGAACCCGTTTTATCTCGCGGATACAGAGTTGCCATACCGTGTCCCCCTGCTCCACCGGCACGTCCTGGCACAGGGCCGTCACCAGCAGGTAGCTGTTTTGCAACAGGGCATCAATATCCGGTTGCGGTTTTTTTTGAGTCGATAAATGTGATGAATTCATGTCCGAAGTACCGCAAACAGTTCAAGCTGAATATCACCCAGAATACTAGGCACGTAAAAAGCACAGGCACCCGACGCCAGCATAGCTTTAGCCGCCGGATGGCTCAGGTCGAGCGCAAAATATTGGTTCTCCAGCCGTAACGGAATCGCCGCCGGCACATGGCTAAGTGCGATCAAAGGGATACCCGTCAATGCCCGGTTAATCATCCGATCAACATCGTCCAGTGCCCCAGCTTTACATAACAATGGAAACCGGGTCTGTAACTGATGCGCCGGTATTGACGAACGGACCGAAAGATAAAAATCTGCCGCTTCGCACAAACGGGCATCATGCAAGGTCCCCAACCACTGCTGTTCTCCCGGTTTTTTCAACTCAATCGCCACCATCCGCGATGGCAGGCTGGTTTCCAGCAATTGATTTAGCAAGTCAAACAATGGTGAAAACACTGCGCTCAGATTATCGTGCTGATAACGGGGGATCACCCCGGCATCATGATCCAACGAAAAGGTCAGCAAACTACCGGCAAGTTTGACCATTTCACGGTAGAACAGCTCTGGATGCACATCCGCGTGCGCCAGAAAATCACTGAGTACCGGCTCATAGCTGTTAAGCGCATTGAGCAGCCAAAACAACGACACATCCGCTACGGCAAAATCTGCCATCCGCTCATTGCTTTCACGGCGCATCCCCATCAACCGGGTCTGTTTAGCCCGCAACCGGGTCAGCAACAGGTCGAGCCGGTTTATCAGCCCAGCATTCGCCCCCACACGCAATAATGGCGGCATAAACTGTTCATCAAAGGCCCAGTTACCCTGAGCATCACGCAACAGACGGACGACGGGGCAGGTGAGATATTGTCCGTTTTCCATGCTGTCAAAACGCAGTGATACGGCATAACGCGCCACCGCCATCGATTCACGACAATCACTGAATTCATCCTGTACCGGTACCCACTCCTGCCGGTAACGTACCGGACGGTCAGACTGTTCATCGGGTTTAAGACAATTTCCGCCGTTAGCATACGTGTGCGGCAATGCCAGCAACACCGTGGCCTGTTGCGCCTCGGTTGGCAGAACCGACGCCAATTTTAATACTGGCGGTAACCCGTCAGCGCGATCGGTATCAATCAGCGTTCCATCAGCAAAACGTACACACAGGTGATCAGCCTTTAACTGTCCCAGCGCCAAGGCATCTTTATCAAACACCACAGTTTGCACGCCCCAGGGATGCACCCATCCCAACCGGGCAATACACTGGTTCGTATAAGCCTCCCAGCGGGCCTGCTGCTGAAACTGTTGGGGCGATAAAATGGTCCCCGTTACCCAGAGAGGACGATCTATTTTCATGATGTTCCCCCTCTTATGTTTTGGCTTTCGGCATCTGAGAAACCAGCGACAGATTGACGTCAAGCCCTTCAACCTGAAAATGCGGCACCGCATACAGCCTGACCCGGAAGAATCCCGGATTGTCATCAATATCTTCAACGACCACCCGCGCTTCACGCAGTGGATGCGAGGCTTGCAGATCGTCAGACGGATCGGTCATCTCCGTCACCAGCGTGTTGATCCAGTTGTTCAGTTCGATTTCAAGCAGACGCCGATCTTTGGTAGTCCCGATGTTCTCCCGTTGGATCAATTTCAGGTAATGGGCAATGCGGGACAGCAGGAAGATATACGGCAAGCGCGCATTAATCCGGCTGTTAGCCGTGGCTTCGCCGGTGTCATACAGTGCCGGTTTTTGCATTGAGTTAGCCGAGAAGAAGCAGGCATAATCGCGATTTTTGTAGTAAGAGAGCGGAATAAACCCCAGATTGGCGAATTCAAACTCACGGGTTTCCGGGATCATCACTTCTGACGGGATTTTAACCTGACTGCCGGTCCCCAAATCGTAGAGGTGGATCGGCAAATCAGTCACCGCCCCACCCGCCTGTGGCCCGCGGATCTGCACACACCAGCCATTTCCGACAAAGCTTTTCACCATGTTGGCCGCAAACGCAAACGCCGCATTAGTCCACAAGTATTTATTGTGGTCCGGCCCTTTGACCTGTTCAATGTAATTAAACGTTCGCACCGGCACCGTATCCGGGCCATACGGCAAACGCCCCAATACTCGCGGCAACGTCAGGCCGATGTAACGGGCATCGTCGCTGTCACGGAAGGATTTCCACTTGATGTATTCAGCGCGGTCAAAGTAGTTACCCATGTCTTTAATTGACGCGACTTCCTCCATGGTTTCCTTGCCGAAGAAAGCGGGGCCGGCAGCCGCAATAAAGGGCATATGTGCCGCTGCCGCCACTTTAGCGATATTGCGCAACAGGGCAATATCCTGTGAGCCGGCACCAAATTCATAGTTGGCAATCACCGAGCCAATCGGTTCACCGCCCGGCGTATCGTATTCCTGAATGTAGGTATGGCGATAGAAACCGCTTTGCACAATTTCGGGCGCATCATCAAAATCCTGTTGCAAATCCGCTTTCATCACATCCAGCACTTCAATTTTGACGTTCTGACGGAAATCCGTCCGGTCAACCAGAAATTTCAGGCTGCGCCAGGCGGATTCCACCTGCTGGAATGCCGGGTGGTGCATGACCACATCCAGTTGGCGACTGATTTGGTTATCCAGTTCATCGATATGCTGATCCAGTAAGGCTTTATCCAGCCGCTTCACTGTTTGCGCCGACGCTTTCAACCGCGAGAGAAAAACGCTGACCGCCGCCGTCACCCGCTCATCCGTTGTCACATCAGCCAACGCATCATTGTTCTGAAAAAGATCGAAATCATTCAAACGTTCGACTGGCTGTAAATTAATTTTCTTAAATAAAGATTGATAGACGCTACCTTCACTGTGGGTCGGGGTTGCCGCCACAGATGTAGCCGGTTCTTGGACTGCCATTAATTTATCCTTAACTCAAATTTTGTAAAAATAGGGGGATTATCACGCTTGTGGCGGCGCCAGGGCGGCGAGTTCTGTCCGCAGTTCCTCACTCAGCTGGTCATCCTGGAGAATATGCTCCAGTTCCCGGCGAAACGTGGCGTTGTCAAGCAGGTTGGATTTCAGATCGCGCAGCAGATTGCGCATAGACAGTAACGCCCGTAACGGCGGAATTTGCCGGGCGACTTGCTCAGGCTCAAAGTCTTTTATTTGCCGGAAAGCCAGCGCGATATTGGCGTCACTTCCCTCACCCGCCAGAGTATTTTCAACCGTCAGGTTAAGGGTGGGGCTGAATTCAGCCAGTACGCTGTCAAAATTGTTTTTGTTAATAGCAACCTTGTCTCTTTCCGAGAGCGGTCGCTGTTCCTGTCCGTTGCTGTAATCTCCCATCACCAATAATTTCAGGGGTAATTCCACTTTTTTCTGCGCACCGCCCGTATGCAAATCCAACTTGATATTAATACGGGCTTTGGGGATCTCGTTTTGAAAACTCTGGGCCACAAGCAGCTCCTCAATAATAATAATAAAAACAAGATAAGACGACAGCATGAGGGTCATGCCATAACAGATTTCAGAAATAGAAAACCGGACTTAGCTATTTACGAACAGGCAATTAGCCGGGCAGAAAATAAGATAACACCGACAAGTCTCGTCGAAATAAATAAAGGCACTGACCCGACGAGCTATTTCTTTGAATAGGCAATTTTGTAAACATAATTAAATAAAATCAAGATAATTTTAATCAAAAAGCACTTTTTGATTAAAAACAATAATATGTAAATTACAGTAAAGAAGAGAAAAGAAATATAATCAACAAACCAAATATAAACGAGATTTGATTTATTTTAATAAAACATTGCCTTTGTTTTAATCATATGAATCAGATTATTTTCTCTGTTATAACCAGATGACTCATGGATAAAAATAATATAATCATTTGATTTTTAATCAATTAATGATGCCATTGATCACGATAAACATTCCATTTTCAACCTGGCAATTTAACAACAAAATAGATGTAAAAAAGAATGATTATCTATTCCGTTATGCAAATGAGAATAAATTCCGCTGTACATATTAAAACAGGATCAAATAATTTTACTGTCATCAGGCGGACATATAATAATTTTCACAAATAAAACCAGACAGGTTAATGAGAGTATTATTACGATATCGTCTAACATCATTTTCTTACTATTAGCGCTACTCTTATTTACTTTCCCATCCCTATAACGAATAACGAGACAAATAAGTATAATCATGATATAAATTAAAACCACTGCAAAGTAAATACTCGTTCAATTCAAGGTTGTTACTGCGCAGATTATTTTATTTCATAAGTTATACTTAAAAACGAATAATTTATGAGAAGCTCCCCCAGCAATTTCTCGTTTCTGCTCATAGCCTTTTTCCGCTGGCTTCATTAAGACACTTGAGATTCGCCTTGATATTCAACCCGATAACCTTCTTTTTCCCGCATTAACCCCCGAAATCCCTGCAAACTGAACTGACGCAGATGATTGATTGTAAATTTATTCCCATACAAATGTTAGAAATAATCATAAATTCCAAATGCCAGAGACGATAAAATCGTCACAGACCGCTGACACCTCTTATAAAGCGGTGTTGCGCTAATGTATGAAAGGGTACATATAAATAATGATGGTCGTAACGTAAATGATACATGCCGGGATACCCGCCGTTGCCATCGAGTCGCTTCTCCTTCAACGCAGGGGTGGCGCGCGTTCGACGATAAGACGTTACCCCTCTGTCTGGAGGGTGAATAAGACGGAAGCGTTTCCGCTCCCGTCACCTGTAACTACGGAACAATCACAAAATCAGGGTTCGCAATGGAGAACAGGGCATTGCGGTCAGCAGCTGGCGGGTAAATCCACTGGGTATTGATTTCCTGCTTAATTTTTTTACCTTCCATACCGGTAACAAGTACCCTGCGCTCCCAGCCCTCAGTGAATAATGCCCCCATGCACCTAGGTCGAGGCAGGTCACATATTTCGGCTAGCTGTAGGGGTGCAGTAGTAATCCCGTCAGTTCCGCCGCCGCATTATACCCGGCAACACGGCCGAGGCTCATGGCATGCTGGCAGGACATCACGTTGTAATTACCCGCGTTGTCCGTCGGCACCTTCACAGTGTCACCGGTCACAAAAATCCCCGGAGCAGCCGGCGCATGCAGGTACGCATCCCCCAAGACGCGCCCGCTGTTATCCCGATCACCCGGAATTTGTTCCGTCAGCGGATTTGCACTCATCCCTACGGCCAATACCACCGTGCCAGCAGCAATCCGTTCACCGTCAGACAGGGTAACGCTGTCAGCATCGACCGCGGTAACACGCACACCGACGCGGGGTTCTACACCACACTCATACAGTGCCTGCTGAATAACCGCAGATGCCTCAGCACCCATGCCAGCACCGACTTCTGCTGCGCCATCAACAATCACCACCCGCACATCTTCACTACCCAGAATGGCGCGCAGTCGCTGCGGCATTTCCGTCGCACTCTCCAGACCGGTCAGTCCCCCGCCGCGCACGCCTTCACTTGCCGTGACTATTCCCGCTTTTTCAAGACGCGGGAAAATCTTGGCAAGAATAGTCCTTGTTTACCCTGTCAATAAACAGAGACCAATTTAGTCCCTGTTTCCTTTTGCTCTTTATACGAAAAGGAAATCGGCATCCGCTGAACAAACGATCACGGCCAGTAGTCCCAGAAGACAAGCACCCAGCGGAACGCGTCACCGTCATCAGTCTGGAACCGCTGATCAGATCGAATGTTCCTGCACTGACCCGGCACAGGGCGAAACACTACATAATGATGATATCGCACGCCTTTCCCCACTTTGCCACGGACATATAAATATACTCGGCCATTATTCCTTCCCGCTGGCAGAACAGGTGACAAAAGGTCATCTGAGGCCATTAAAAGAAGCGTCAAAGGAGGAAGATATTGCTTAACGTGAGTTTTCGTTCCACTGAGCGTCAGACCCCGTTCCATGATGTTAAAATTATCTAACTATTTCAGTCAGTGACTTATCCATTTCCCAACCCTCTTCAAATGGTGATAGGTTAACAAAATTGTCCCCAATGATTTATGCTCTTGCATTGATTCAGATATTGATGCAATATTGCATCAATATCTGAATCAATGAGGTAATCAAATGCGAACTACTGTCACGATTGATGATGTGCTGTATGCACAGGCGCTGGAAATGGCCGATCCTAGCATGGACAAAGCTGATATTTTCCGGGAAGCGGTGAAAACGTTTGTACAGGTGCAGGCGGCAAAGCGGCTCGCTTCGCTCGGCGGTACGTCGCCTGAAATGCAGACGATTCCCCGCCGCCGCGAGGAGCCATCCGCATAATGACTATTTTGGTTGATACATCCGTCTGGGTTGACCATTTTAAAAACCGGAATGATGGGTTGATTCAGTTGCTCAGCCGGAATCTGGTTCTGATTCATCCAATGGTATTGGCAGAGATAGCATGTGGTACCCCTCCGGCTCCAAGACTGCGAACACTAGGTGATCTAGGTCTCTTACCACCGAGCCACCAGGCCAGTATTGCAGAAGTGATGGCGTTTATTGAAAATGAAAAACTGTACGGGCTTGGATGTGGTTTTATTGATATTACGTTGCTGGCATCAACCTTAATAACGCCAGGAGCAAGACTTTGGACATTGGATAAGCGACTTGAGAGATTGGCTAAACGTCTTAATGTGAGTTATCAGCCGATTCATTGACCGGAAACTTATAATTATTTTTTCAGCGGGATTTGGGGTTTGAAGAGTAACGGAACCATGAGAGCGTAAAAAAATGTGGGGCATGGATTCGATGAAAGCTGGATAAAATAGTTTAACCACTCAGGTTACGGGGAATTGTGGCGATTGAGTGGTTCTCACCGCTATCTGATAAGCACGCTTAATTGCTTAATTTATAGTGAGTTAAAAAAGTGCCCCACACTAATGAGATGGCCGCCCTCACCCTGTTAGCGATATATTGACAGCGTGTGATTTATTTTTTATTTAAGAGGCCACCATCATGAGCACTATCGCATTGATTGGCATCGATCTTGGCAAGCATTCCTTTCATATCCATTGTCAGGATCAATCAGGAAAAGCGTTGCCGCGTAAAAAATTTACCCGAACTAAATTGATGGAATTCTTAGCTGGCTGCTCTCCGGCAATAGTGGTGATGGAAGCCTGTGCGGGCGCGCATTTCATGGCAAGACGGATCGCTGATTTTGGGCATGAGGCCAAGCTGATTT
>NZ_RCWA01000066.1 GCF_018448905.1 Photorhabdus heterorhabditis
TATGCCTGGCGGCGATAGCGCGGTGGTCCCACCTGACCCCATGCCGAACTCAGCAGTGAAACGCCGTAGCGCCGATGGTAGTGTGGGGTCTCCCCATGCGAGAGTAGGACACTGCCAGGCTTTAAATCCGGTGAACCCCCTCAGCGTAAGCTGGGGGTGTTTGCGTTTGGGGGTCAGAGACGCGATGACATGTCGGCTCGCCTGGCGGCTCATATAGTGCTCCACTGCCCGGTCTGCGAAATCGTCCCTGTTATGGCTCCTTGTACACGCTAGGTAACCGGCTGATGTGGATGTGGAAACTCGCTTAGCAGGTTTTGGGTTTTCATCCGATGGCGGCTTTTTAAGAGTCCGGCAGCTTATCTGCCTGTGAATCATTAAAACCGGTTATAGTCATAGCCGGCCCGAAAAATAACTGAAACCCGGTTTCTTCAGGCTGATAGACAATGGCGAATGCTAAAGCTAGCCCGTTATTATAGTTTTCTTTAAGAATATCGTTATTTCCTATCTCTTTTATAACCATATTATCACTATATTTATTATTGGAATCTGATTTAAATTGGCTTGTTGTTAGAGAAAGAGCTGTATATTCCGATATTGAATATAAATCTCATGGTTCAATATTAATAATTAAACTTATTTGTTAAGTAATATTGTTTCTTTCGCTAGGTGCATTATTTTAGTGTTATAGGCTATAATTTTATTTCTTTATTTCTTTATTTCTTTATTTCTTTATTTCTTTATTTCTTTTTATTAAATATACATGAGGTTTTGCATAGTAAATATAATATAAATGGGTATAAATTCTTCACTGTGGCTTCTGCTATCTCTGATATTTGCTGTTCTATTTTTTATCTTTTCCGATTATCTCATCTCTTTCGCAATCACCAATTTATATTTTTTATCAAATGGTTATTCTCAATCCCGAGAAAGAAGGTACTATAAATCATTCCCTTTTTGTTTTTATAAACCAGTCTATAAATGTTTTCATGATGGAAATATATCCTTTTATATCTCTTCGGATAATCACTCAACGGTTTAGAAATCAAGTTACACCAAATTAACCTTTCTATTCATTCTTTATTTCTTTGGTCGTTTTTGTCGCTTTATTAATGAAATGGTTGATGTAAAGATGCGTGCTATATTAACAGAGCGCCTTTCTAAAAAATTGCACTTATTAATCGAATTTGACATCTATTTTTACCGAAAATATCATTGAATATTAAGATTCTTCATCTCGTAATTGAATTAACCTGTTTTATTTTTTTCTATGTGACAAATGAAATTCAAATTGTTTCCAATTTTAAATGTTAAAAATTTATTAACTATTATCACGTTGAATATCATGATATGGACAAAAATGAAATAATTTCAGCTTACTTGTAAAGCCTCGACATTCTGCTAATACTTAGTTAAATTTAGCTATCTAGAAGTCTAAACGTGTGAATGGATAAAAAATTGAGGTTATAGCATGCCAATTTGTATACCGGATGAACTACCCGCAGTGAATTTTTTACGAGACGAGAATGTGTTCGTGATGACATCTACTCGTGCAAATATTCAAAATATACGTCCGTTAAAGGTATTGCTGCTTAACTTGATGCCAAAGAAAATTGAGACTGAAAATCAATTTTTACGGTTGCTATCTAACTCGCCTTTACAGGTAGATATTCAACTGCTCAGGGTGGATAACCGGAAGTGCAGGAACACACCTGCTGAGCATTTGGACAATTTTTATTGTGATTTCGAACAGATAAAACACCAAAATTTTGATGGTTTAATTGTCACTGGTGCTCCATTGGGATTAGTTGAATTCGAAGATGTGGAATATTGGGGGCAGATCGAAAGAATAATGAGTTGGGCAAAGGAACATGTGACTTCGACTCTGTTTATCTGCTGGGCTGTACAAGCTGCATTGAATATTTTGTATGGTTTGCCCAAATTCACCAGAGAAGTGAAATTATCCGGTGTTTATTCTCATTCCACTCTGGACCCTCTGGCATTATTGACTCGTGGCTTTGATGAGTCTTTTTTTGCCCCTCATTCTCGCTATGCAGATTTTCCTGAGCATATTATCCGTGAATATACTGATTTGGATATTCTTTCCAGCTCTGAAGGTGCAGGGGTGTACTTATTAGCTAGCAAAGATAAACGTATGGTATTTGTCACCGGCCATCCTGAGTATGATTGTGAAACACTGGCTAGTGAGTACTTACGTGATTTAGCAGCAGGTTTAGATCCTAAGATCCCAATAAATTATTTCCCGGATAATAATCCAGAAAGAAAACCATTGGCATCATGGCGTAGCCACGGACATTTATTATTTTCCAACTGGTTGAATTACTATGTGTACCAAATCACGCCATATGATCTTACCTACATGAATCCAACATTGGACTAATACCTTTAGGTGGCTGAATTTCAGCCACTTTACTATCCTGATTTTTTCTTATCTCTGCCAAAATACCGCACTTTTTGTAGTTTATCTTACATAACAAAAACTTAACAAAGTAATTCTATATTTTATGGAATCAATTTCTCTAATTTAAAATAGTTATTTTTGTTTTTAACTAATTGTTTTTTATTGAATAAAAATAAATTTTTTAAAAAATGGAAATCGTTTTTGATTTATTTTAAATATCTATTACTCTTATTCAGGTGTGTTTTAAAGTGAGGATGGATGGATGACGCAGCAAACTTTAGCGACTGAATTATCGTTTATTAAGCGATTTGGTGCAGCAGAACAGGAGATCTTGACGCCGCAGGCGGTAGATTTTCTGGTGGATCTGATTATGCGGTTTACTGATACTCGGAAAAAATTATTAGCCGAGCGGGATATTTGGCAAAAGAAAATTGATGATGGCGAATTACCTGATTTTATTTCGGAAACCAGTTCCATTTGTGATGGTGAATGGAAAATTCAAAATATTCCAACAGATCTCCGTGACCGCAGAGTGGAAATCACTGGACCGGTAGAACGGAAAATGGTTATCAACGCTTTGAATGCTAATGTAAAAGTTTTCATGGCTGATTTCGAGGATTCTTTAGCACCGGCTTGGGATAGGGTTATTGAAGGACAAATCAATTTACGTGATGCTGTTAATGGAACAATTTCTTACGTTAATGATCAGGGTAAGCAATACCAGTTGCGATCAGATCCGGCTGTTTTGATCGCGCGAGTAAGAGGGCTTCATTTACCGGAAAAACATGTTTTCTATCAGGAAGAGCCAATTGCCGGTGGATTGTTTGATTTTGCTCTTTATTTTTATCACAACTATAAGCAATTGCTGGCAAAAGGCAGTGGCCCCTATTTCTACTTGCCAAAAATTCAGTCTTACCACGAAGCACAGTGGTGGAATGATGTATTCAGTTTTGCAGAAGATCGCTTTGATCTGCCAAGGGGGACAATCAAAGCAACGGTACTGATTGAAACTCTGCCAGCTGTATTCCAGATGGATGAAATTCTTTACCACCTCCGTCATCACATTGTTGGCCTTAATTGTGGTCGCTGGGATTACATTTTCAGCTATATAAAGACATTGAAAAACCATGGAGATCGGGTTCTACCTGACCGTCAATCAGTCACTATGGATCAACCTTTCCTTAGTGCTTATTCCCGTTTATTGATCAAAACGTGTCATAAGCGCGGAGCGTTTGCAATGGGAGGCATGGCTGCCTTCATTCCAAGTAAAGATACTGAACATAATAAATGGGTATTGGATAAAGTTAGAGCGGATAAAGAGCTGGAAGCACGTAATGGTCATGATGGTACATGGATTGCACATCCAGGACTTGCGGATACGGTAATGGAGGTTTTCGACAAAGTATTGGGGAAACAACAAAACCAGTTAGATATCTTCCGTGAAGAAGATGCACCTATTACTGCGGCTCAATTATTAGAACCTTGTTCTGGAGATCGTACTGAGGAAGGTATGCGCGCCAATATCCGCGTAGCGGTTCAATACATTGAAGCTTGGATTTCAGGAAATGGATGCGTACCTATCTATGGCTTGATGGAAGATGCTGCGACAGCAGAAATTTCCCGGACATCCATTTGGCAATGGATTCACCATGAAAAATCATTATCCAATGGTAAGAAAATTACAAAAAGTTTATTCAGGCAGATGTTGGTAGAGGAAATGGCGGTCATTAAGCAAGAGGTTGGGGAAACACGTTTCAGCCAAGGGCGATTTGACGATGCGGCTAAGTTGATGGAACGCATTACGACTCAGGACGAGCTGATAGATTTTCTGACCTTACCGGGATATCAATTGCTCGACTAAGCAACAAATAATAACAAAACACCATATCCGATTAATTTAATGAAAGATAGGAAGTAGACGTCATGACAATCTCCAGAACTCAACAAATCGCTCAACTGGAACAGGAATGGAAAAGTGACCGTTGGAAAGGGATTATTCGTCCGTACAGCGCGGAAGATGTGGTTAAATTGCGCGGTTCGGTTAATCCTGAGCATACATTGGCCCAACTTGGAGCCAAAAAACTATGGGAATTGCTGCATGGTACAGCAAAGAAAGGTTATGTGAACTCATTGGGTGCATTGACCGGTGGACAGGCATTACAGCAGGCAAAAGCGGGTATTGAGGCGATTTATCTTTCTGGCTGGCAGGTTGCGGCTGATGCCAACACGGCATCCAGTATGTATCCTGATCAGTCTCTTTATCCGGTGGATTCGGTTCCGGCGGTGGTAAAACGTATTAACAACAGCTTCCGTCGCGCAGATCAGATTCAATGGGCAAATGGTATTGGTACTGACAGCCAGGAATATATTGATTACTTCCTGCCAATTGTGGCAGATGCGGAAGCCGGATTTGGTGGTGTTTTAAATGCTTTTGAATTGATGAAAGCCATGATTGAGGCTGGTGCGGCGGCAGTTCATTTTGAAGACCAACTGGCGGCGGTGAAAAAATGTGGTCATATGGGCGGTAAAGTTTTGGTTCCGACACAAGAGGCTATTCAGAAATTAGTTGCTGCGCGTCTGGCTGCGGATGTTTCTGGCGTACCAACACTGTTAGTTGCTCGTACAGATGCTGATGCGGCTGATCTACTAACTTCTGATAGTGATGCTTATGATCGTGAATTTATTACTGGCGAGCGGACTATTGAAGGATTTTTCCGTACCAGAGCCGGTATCGATCAGGCCATTAGTCGTGGTTTAGCTTATGCACCGTATGCTGATTTGGTGTGGTGTGAAACATCAACACCTGATATCGAAATGGCGCGTCATTTTGCTGAGGCGATTCACGCTGAATACCCCGGTAAGTTACTGGCTTACAACTGTTCTCCATCATTCAATTGGAAAAAGAATTTGGATGATAAAACTATTGCGCGTTTTCAGGATGAACTGTCAGCAATGGGTTATAAATTCCAGTTTATTACTTTGGCGGGTATTCATAGCATGTGGTTTAACATGTTTGACCTGGCACATGCTTATGCGCAGGGTGAAGGCATGAGGCATTATGTGGAGAAAGTACAGGAAAGAGAGTTTGAATCCATTGAACGGGGCTATACCTTCTCTTCTCATCAGCAGGAAGTTGGCACCGGTTATTTTGATAAAGTTACCACGATTATTCAGGGTGGTATATCGTCAGTAACCGCATTGACAGGTTCCACGGAGGAACAGCAGTTCTGATTGGATTCTATTCAGCCTGCCTATTGCAGGCTGAATATATTGAGGAGTTGCAATGGGGATAGATTCTGCACATTTGATAGCACAGACTATTTTACAGGGATTTGATGCACAATATGGCCGCTTTCTGGAAGTCACTTCAGGCGCACAGCAACGCTTTGAACAGGCTGATTGGCACGCTGTTCAGCAGGCCATGAAAAAGCGTATTAATCTTTATGATCACCACGTTGGTCTGGTTGTTGAGCAGCTTAAATGTATACATGGTGTTTTCGGATACGATGAAGATTACATTGCTAAGGTAAAGGTTGTTTATACCAATTTATTACCGGATTATCCCCGGTTTGAAATTGCAGAGAGCTTTTTTAACTCTGTTTATTGTCGTCTATTTGAACATCGTAACTTGACGCCAGATAAGTTATTTATTTTTACTTCCCAGCCTGTTCGCAGATTTCGGGATATTCCCCGTCCGTTATCGCGAGACTTTTTCCCTAATGGCAATCTCAATTCAATGTTACGGACAATGCTTAATGATTTGCCGCTGCGTCTGCCCTGGGAAGATCTGGAGAGAGATATTCGTTATATCACGGATTATCTGCAACGCATATTTCCAGATGGAGAAATATTACAGGCGACTTTTCAGATAGCTAATGAACTGTTCTATCGCAACAAAGCGGCTTGGTTGGTGGGTAAGATTCGAATTGGAAATAAAGTTTATCCTTTCTTGTTGCCGATCCATCATAACGAATCCGGCGGGATTTTTATTGATACCTGTCTAACCGATCATGCCGATGTCAGTATTGTATTTGGTTTCGCTCGTTCCTATTTTATGGTTTATGCTCCCTTGCCTGCGGCGTTAGTTGAATGGTTAAGAGAAATATTGCCTGCCAAATCAACGGCTGAGCTTTATATGGCTATTGGCTGTCAGAAGCATGGTAAGACAGAATATTACCGGGAATATCTGGCATTTATTACCTTTTCTAAAGAGCAATTTATGATTGCTCCTGGTGTTAAGGGGATGGTGATGCTGGTGTTTACTTCACCGTCACTCGATAGAGTCTTCAAGGTGATTAAAGACAGGTTTGCGCCCCAGAAAGAAGTCACTCAGGAGCGGGTACAGGAGTGTTACCGTCTGGTCAAAGAGCATGACCGTGTAGGGCGAATGGCGGATACGCAGGAATTCGAAAATTTCGTTATTGATAAAGCTCGCATCAGCCCTGAACTGATGGAAGAGTTACAGAAAGAAATACCAGAAAAACTGGAAGATCTCGGGAGTAAGATCCTTATCAAACATCTGTATATGGAGCGTCGGATGACGCCGCTGAATATCTATATGGAACAGGTGGATGAACAGAAACTGAAAGATACTATTGAAGAGTATGGAAATGCCATCAAACAACTTGCCGCTGCAAACATTTTCCCAGGAGATATGCTGTTCAAAAACTTTGGTGTGACACGGCATGGGCGAGTGGTGTTCTACGACTATGATGAAATCTGTTATATGACGGAAGTTAACTTCCGGGATATCCCCCCACCGCGTTACCCTGAAGATGAACTTGCCGGTGAGCCGTGGTATAGCGTGGCACCAAATGATGTTTTTCCTGAGGAATTCCGGCATTTTCTTTGTACTGACAGTCGTATCCGCTGCTATTTTGAAGAGATGCATAGTGATTTGTTTAAAGCAGACTATTGGCGAGCGCTACAGGAACGGATCAAAAGTGGTCATGTGGAAGATGTGTTTGCCTATCGTCGTAAACAGCGGTTCAGTCAGCGTACTGAGATAGAAACTTACTCTATTACCAAAGTTTCAGCCTGATTTTATTGGGAATTGGTGGTTGCTGTTAGCGACCGCCATTTTCACCAATAATTATTATCCTCATTAAATTATTTTTCTAAATTAAATATGAATTCATTCCGCTTTGTTTTTCTTGTGCGGGATGTGAATATTTCTGATAAAAATAAACCTGGGATTCAATATGAAATATATTCATTATTAGAAAATAATAATTAGAATGTGAGTTAAAAACATATATTTAATAATTGCTTTAAGAAATAAAAATAGATCCACTTATTTGTGGGGGAGCTATAATTTTATAGAGTTTGGAAATCAAGGAGTTTTAGCCACAGTTAATGGCTGGAAAAAGAATTGATATTTTTGACTCTTAATTAAGTACATGAAAAATTTCATATAACACATATATACTCAATAGATTTCAAGATGGATCGCGACGGCAAGGGAGCATAGATAACTCTGTGACCGGGGTGAGTGAGTGCAGCCAACAAAGAGGCAACTTGAAAGATGACGAGTATATAACTTCGTGGAAGTATTTAAGGATATAATAATGGCTAGTGTAATTTTATACGGTGATAAAATTCATATTAAAAATAACTACCTTGGAAATGGTGGCTATCTGGACACTAATGGTTATGCAACCGTACAAGGAGCAAAATATAATGTATATACGGCTACTTCGCCGAATCGCGCTCCGGGTACAGGTACGGGTACATGGCAAATTTTGTCTGCGAGTGGAAAAGGCATTGGGCAAGAGGTTTACAGTGGTGAAATCGTATTTCTCGCCAATCTTTACCAGAATAATGGGGGATATCTTGGTACTAATGGTTATGCGCCGTCACCTGAACTCTATAATGTTTATACAGCTGAGAAAGCAGCACGTCCGGTTGAAACCCTAACATGGTACATTTTTTCAGATACAACCAATGGACATGATGGTAAAGTTCGTGAAGGCGATATTATCCGTTTTCTGAATGGTTATAATAGCGTGCGTGGAGGATTTCTCGATACTTGTTTCAATGCTACTGTTTCTGGTGCTGTATATAATGTATATACTTCACGTCTTTCTAATCGAGGTAACGGAACAGGCACTTGGAATTTATCAAAAGCGATTTAATCAGAATGATATTCATCGATTAGTATTCCATTAACTAATCCTTATCTATCCCCTTCATCTTTCAAGCTGCTGCTTTGTTGGCTGTGTTCACTTGCCGCCGCACTGCAACTTGAAATCTATTGGGTATATAAGGGTCTGGAAATATAATTATTTTCGGACCCTTTATCTTATTTACTGATGTTATTTATAGTCTGGTTAAATAATTTTGTTGTTATTCTACTATATTATGGATAATATTTTCAGAGGAATAATAAATTAAATTGAATTTATTGGTCTGAAAATACAGGACACGATAAAATCAATGTCCTGTAAAAAATAGGATTATAAGGAAAAAGAATTAACGAACCCCGCCATATTCTTTACTGATTTCTTTTGCTGCACGGATAACTAATGCACCAAGTTCAGTGATGCGATCATCGGTGATCCGTGATACTGGGCCGGAAATAGAAATAGCGGCAAAAGCTTGGTGGTGTTCATCATAAATACAGGCGGCAATGCAGCGTAGACCCAAAGCATGTTCTTCATCGTCGAATGAATACCCTTGTTTACGTGTTTGCTCCAGATTTTCTTTTAAAGCGGAGGGAGTGGTCCTGGTATATTGTGTGTAAGAATGAAGCCCTTTCTTATGCAGTAATTGAACCAATTTATTGTCTGGTAGTGTTGAAAGGAGTGCTTTGCCAGCACCGGAAGCATGCATAGGTAACTTACCGCCGATTGGCGCAGACATTCTCATCAGCGCATTACACTGTACTTGATCGACAATAACCGCTTCATATTCACTGTGATCAAGAATAGCTAAATTCACGGTTTCACCGGAATCTTCCATTAGGCGGCGGAGGATCGGGTGAATAAGTGCCAATAAATTTCGGCTCTGTAAGAAACTGCTGCCGACAATAAAAGTGTGTGAACCGATAACCCACAGCCCTAAATCGCCAATTTGGCGGACAAAACCGTGTTGTTGTAAGGTGGTGAGAAGGCGGTGAGTGGTGGAGTTTGGTAACCCGGCTTGTTGTGCCAAATCAGTCAGTGCGATACCGCCTGGTGACTCGGAAATATATTCCAAAAGAGTCAGTCCGCGACTTAATGACTGTACCTGCCCGTTAGCAGCAGCATTATTCGCTGTAATCCTAATTCTTTTTGTTTTTTTAATGGTAACGGCAGTGCTCATCGAAATACCCTCTGAATGATAAGATGGAATTCATTTTCATTTCTCATTATGGACGATAAACCTGAAAAACACTCATCCGATGTGTGGAGAATGCTGCTTGTCATTGCGATCTGAAAAAATCGCAGGGACTAGGTAGTGTCCCTTAATTATATAATCTCCGGCAAAAGAGTCGAATACAGCCTAATTTCACCATCGACAGATAGTTTCGTGCTGTTTTTTCATAGCGTGTTGCAATACGTCGATTACCTTTCAAAAA
>NZ_RCWA01000067.1 GCF_018448905.1 Photorhabdus heterorhabditis
GGATATGCTGGAATGGATACCCCAATTGGTGGAACTCTTGAATGCAGGGTATAATACAACCGAACAGCGCAATGTGGTATTAAGCTATATTTTACTGAATGGGCATACGCTGGATCTCTCACACTTTGTCCATCAACTGATTGAACAATCTCCGGAGCATGAAACGATGTTGATGACTATTGCAGAACAGCTTGAACAAAAAGGGCGCGAGCAAGGTATCAAGCAAGGTATTGAGCAGGGCCGAGAGGAAGGTAAAGTGGAAACGGCTCGAGCCTTGTTACGGCATGGCGTCAGTCTGGATATTATTGTCACCAGTACCGGACTGAGCCGGGATAAAATTGAAGCGTTAAAGCATTAAATTCATCTTCTCTTACAGCAAAATGCCGATATTCAAGAGCGGCATTTTTGTTCTTATTTATAGGGAGCGAAATGACACCTTAAGAGCGTGGGGAACACGATTGGGTGGGTTGTTTGCGGAAACAAAATGACTTGTTCTGTTTCGTCAAGACCTCAATTTTATTGCAATATTCTTCCCCAGCAATTGGGTTGCCTGTTGAAAGATGACGGGTATATACCCAATAGATTTCAAGATGCATCGCGACGGCAAGGGAGCGAATCCCTGGGAGCATAGATAACTATGTGACTGGGGTGAGTGAGTGCAGCCAACAAAGAGGCAACTTGAAAGATAACAGGTATAGATGGGATTATGGAAACCATAAACCCATTACTGATTGAAAATATTTACAGTGACCAGGTTAATTGTTGCCAGCCATGTCGTTGTGCTTCGGTTTTTAAACGGGCATCGGCATTGATCGTAATGACTTCGTCGGCAAATTGACACATTGGTAGATCATTAATTGAATCACTGTAAAAACGGATAATTTCAGGATAACTGTTTTGTTGTTCCAGCCACTGTTTCATTCGTTTTACTTTACCTTCGCGAAAAGTCGCAATACCGTCTATTTGGCCGGTATAACAGCCATTTTCCGTCACCATATCAATGCCTAGTGCAGTGTGAATCCCTAATTCGGCAGCAATCTTTTTCACAATAAAAGAGACTGTAGCTGAGATAATAATGACTGGAATTTGTTGCTGTTGATATTCTGCAATAAGAGCTTTAGCTTGCGGGTAAAATCGAGGTCTGATTTTTTCTTTAACAAACTCAACTAACCAAAGATCAACTTGTTTTTGTGGAACTTGGTGCAGTGTTTGCAGGATAAATGCTAGATAACTACTCATGTCAAGTGAACCTGAGTTGTAATCAGCCATCATTTTTTTATCTGCTTCGATAAAACTTGGATCACTAATGATACCTTTTTCCCATAGAAACTCTGTCCATATGGCACTGGAATCACCGGAGATTAAGGTGTCATCCAGATCAAACACGGCAAGCAGTTGTGACATAGTGTTGTGTTCCTCGTGATAAATAGTAACAAGAGCACGCTTTTCTGGCTAAAAAGCGTATGATTTATACAGATATTTATAACAAATAAGATGTCATAATGACGATGCAACAACAAGTAACCGGTGTAGAACGAGGCTGGTGGATTATCAGTGATGAAAATCGTATTTGGCTCCCTAAAGGTGAATTACCTTTTGGAATAGCTGCTCAATGGTCACTGCAAGGAAAAATAGCATTGCTTATCGGTGAGTGGCAGGGTGAGAAAGTTTGGCTTATTTGCCAGAAAATGAATTCAAATATGGTTTCCTTACGGCATATTGTTTCAAGCGATCGCGGCTTGTTTCAATTAGCAGGCCGGGGAGTGCAGTTGGCAGAGTTTTATCGTTCCCATCAATATTGTGGTTATTGTGGCCATGAAATGAACCATAGTGTCAGTGAATGGGCTTGTTTGTGTAACCATTGTCATGAACGTTATTATCCGCAGATTGCACCTTGTGTTATTGTCGGTATTCGTCGGGATGATCAGATCTTATTGGCTCAACATCAGCGCCATCGTGATGGCATACATACAGTGCTTGCTGGGTTTGTTGAAGTAGGTGAAACACTTGAAGAAGCTGTGGCTCGTGAAGTGATGGAAGAGAGTAATATTAAAATTCGCAACTTACGTTATGTCGCTTCTCAACCGTGGCCTTTCCCCCATTCATTGATGATGGCATTTCTAGCTGATTATGACAGCGGTGAGATTTGTCATGATCCGAAAGAATTGATTAGTGCAGATTGGTATCACTATGACCAACTGCCATTGATTCCACCACACAATACTATTGCCCGTCGGTTGATTGAAGATACGGTTGTTCTGTGCCGAAATGCGTAATGCATGGTTTGGCGCAATTCAACGGGAGAGATTTATCTGTCATGTTACAATGATGTCCTAATCATTACAGTCAGATAATATTGCGGCCAATAAATAAATGGAGCCTGTCATGAATGAGTTGAAAAACGACCGCTATTTGCGTGCCTTATTACGCCAACCCGTTGATGTTACACCTGTATGGATGATGCGTCAGGCTGGCCGCTATTTACCGGAATATAAAGCCACCCGTACCGAAGCTGGTGATTTTATCTCTCTATGTAAAAATACTGAACTTGCCTGCGAAGTCACTTTGCAACCTTTGCGACGTTATCCATTGGATGCAGCAATTCTTTTCTCTGATATTCTCACTATTCCTGATGCAATGGGGCTGGGACTCTATTTCGAAGCAGGTGAAGGCCCGCGTTTTAAATCTCCTATTTTAAACAGTGCTGATGTGGAAAAACTACCGGTTCCCGATCCTGAGATGGAGCTGAGTTATGTGATGGATGCAGTGCGTGCAATCCGTAAGGCACTGGCGGGTCAGGTTCCTTTGATTGGATTCTCTGGTAGCCCGTGGACGCTGGCGACTTATATGGTGGAAGGTGGCAGTAGTAAGGCATTTACTAAAATCAAAAAAATGATGTATGCCGAACCTGCCGTAATGCATCTGTTGCTGGATAAATTGGCAGACAGTGTCATCCTTTACCTTAATGCTCAAATTAAAGCAGGCGCTCAGTCTGTGATGATTTTCGATACTTGGGGAGGCGTGCTGACTGGCCGGGATTATCGTGAATTTTCCCTGCGTTATATGCACAAAATTGTTGATGGTCTGATCCGTGAAAATGAAGGTCGTCGGGTACCAGTGACACTGTTTACCAAAGGTGGTGGGCAATGGCTGGAAGTAATGGCTGGAACCGGTTGTGATGCTCTTGGCTTGGATTGGACGACTGATATTGCCGATGCTCGCCGTCGTGTGGGGAATAAAGTCGCTTTGCAGGGTAATATGGACCCATCTATGTTATATGCTTCTCCAGAACGGATTGAACAGGAAGTTTCAACAATTTTGCAAGGTTTTGGTGTGGGTTCTGGTCATGTCTTTAACCTTGGTCATGGTATCCATCAGGATGTACCACCGGAACATGCTGGTGTATTTGTTGAGGCGGTACACAAACTTTCAGCTAAATATCATCAGTAAAAAATATGATCAACACAAAAGCATTACGTCAGGAACAAATAGAAAAGGCTCAGCAGGTTATCTGTTATGATGATTTTTCCTCACCAAAACTGATTGCTGGTGCTGATGTGGGCTTTGAACAGCAGGGAGGAATTACCCGCGCAGCGATAGCTGTTCTCTCTTACCCTGATCTTGAGTTGGTGGAATATCAGATAGCTCGAATTGAAACTACGCTTCCTTATATTCCTGGTTTACTCTCTTTCCGTGAATATCCTGCATTGATGGCGGCTTGGCAGTTGTTGGAACATAAACCTGATCTAGTAATGGTGGATGGTCATGGTATTGCTCATCCACGTCGTTTAGGTGTTGCCAGCCATTTTGGTTTATTGGCGAATATTCCTACAATCGGTGTAGCAAAACGCCGTTTATGTGGTGAAAGTGAGTCTTTGGGTGAGCAGCCTGGCAATTGTCAGCCTCTAATTGATAAAGAGGAACAGATTGGTTGGGTATGGCGAAGTAAAAAACGCTGTAATCCATTGTATATTTCTCCAGGGCATAAAATCAGTCTTGATAGTGCATTGCTATGGGTGGAGCGCTGTGTAAAAGGTTATCGCTTGCCCGAAACAACCCGCTGGGCGGATGGTATAGCCTCAAATAGAGCGTTTTTTAAACAAATAATGCAGAAAAATCCTTAAATTCGGTGTAAATGTGTGGATATTCTTGAATTTCAGGTAAACTGCGGAGCACATTATGCATAATGAGTAAGAACTAATGTTACGAAACCCGATACATTTACGGTTGGAGAAACTTGAAAGTTGGCAGCATTTGACCTTTATGGCGAGTCTATGCGAACGGATGTATCCAAATTACCAGATGTTCTGTCGTCAGACTGCGTTTGCAGAACCTGCTCTTTACCGCCGTATTTTGGATCTGGTGTGGGAAATATTAGTTGTAAAAGATGCTAAGGTTAATTTTGATAACCAGTTGGAAAAGTTAGAACAAATTATTCCATCAGCAGACGATTATGATATTTACGGTGTATATCCGGCAATTGATGCATGTATTGCATTAGGGGAAATGGTCCATTCCCGTCTGAGTGGTGAAACATTGATACATGCCATTGCAGTGAGTGAAATTTCAATTCGCACTGTTGCTATGCTTGAAATGACTCGGGCCGGGAAAGAAATGACCGATCAAGAATTAAAAGAATTACCAGCCATTGAGGAAGAGTGGGATATTCAATGGGAGATTTATCGCTTATTAGCCGGCTGTGAAGAGCGGGATATTGAGTTGATTAAAGGATTGAAAGCTGACCTCTGGGAGTCAGCCATTAGCAACATTGGTATAAATTTAACGCAGTAAAGTGAAAAAACGTGATTTAATGCTTTAAATGCCATGTTCAAAGGCTTCACTTTTGCCCCCACTCTGTTCTACATTTGGGGGGTGAAAAGAAGTGGCTATCGGTGCGTGTATGCAGGGGTGCTGTCATTCGGCATATCCGTCGCACTCGATGCTTTGCAAACGATAAACACACTGTAAGGATAATCTATGAATAAGACTGAATTAGTTGATGCAATCGCAGAAAGCACAGACCTGACTAAAGCTCAGGCAAAAGCTGCTCTGGAATCAACTTTGAATGCAATCACCGAATCCCTGAAAACGGGTGATTCAGTACAGCTGGTAGGTTTTGGTACTTTCAAAGTTAACCACCGTGCAGAGCGTACTGGTCGTAACCCTCAAACCGGTAAAGAAATTACAATCGCGGCTGCAAACGTACCTGCTTTTTCTGCTGGTAAAGCTTTGAAAGACGCAGTTAAATAATTTCATTGCAAAAAAGAAAAAATAGAAGGGGTATTATTTATCCCCTTTTGTTGGTTCGTCAGGGGCTGATGACACTAGGATTCGTCTTCGCGCTCAGCGCCTGTACCAATCAACCTAAAGAACCTCTTTTTAGTGCAAGTGGATTCATCGCAGATGATGGTGTTGTTCGCTTGTGGCGCCTCAACGATCAAAATAATAAACCTCTGGTTCTGATGAGTGTTTATAGCCCTTACCGTAATGATAATACCGTCGTCACTTTTTACGAATATAAGCAAGGTGATTTGCGCCAAATTCGCCGTGAAATTCTGAATGATGAAAATCCACTGGCTGAACAACTTCGTTTGAATAAATTCGGTGATGTGATTTTTATGCAGAAGCAGTTAAAAACACGGCGTGAACCACTTTCCAATGATGATATTGTTCGTATGCAATTTGATGCTAAACGGACTCTTGAATTAAGTGATGCACTGATAGTAGGCAATGTGCGTTTGATGCAAGGTCACTGGAATAACGGCAAGGTCACTACCTGTACGGGTGAAATGATTTCCGTTGAGTTTGAACCTTACGCTAAGTCATGGCTTGAACAGCGCGAAAAAAACAGTTACGGCCAATTAACCATTGCTTGGTTGGAGGCTTCTGCTGGCCGCGAGTTACTGTTGGTGGCAAATAATGATTTTTGCCGTTGGGAGCCGACGAAGGACAGCCTCTGATTCTGACCTCCGCCAGTTTTTGATTACTTCAGCCGATTAATGGCCCGATATCCAATATCTTTGCGGTAGAAACAGCCATTCCATTTAATCTGTTCTGCTTGCTGGTAAACCTTTTTCTGTGCATCAGCAATAGTGTCTCCTAATGCTGTGACACATAGAACACGTCCACCGGCGGTAATAACATTATTATCCTGCAATGCTGTGCCTGCATGGAAAACTTTGTTGCTTGCATTTTCCTGTTGAGGCAAGCCATGAATAATATCGCCTTTGTGATAATCAGCTGGATACCCGTTTGCAGCCAGTACCACGCCCAGAGCAGGGCGTTTGTCCCAATCAGACGTTTTACCAGCAAGTTCGCCTTTGGCGCCAGCCAGACAAAGTTCAATCAGATCGGAACGCATACGCATCATAATCGGCTGGGTTTCCGGATCACCAAAGCGGCAGTTAAATTCAATCACTTTTGGTTCTCCATCTTGATTAATCATCAATCCGGCATAAAGAAAACCCGTATAGATATTACCTTCAGCAGCCATACCATTGACGGTAGGATAAATAACCTCTTCCATAATACGCTGGTGGATCTCATCGGTGACTACCGGAGCGGGCGAATAGGCTCCCATTCCGCCAGTATTTGGGCCAGTATCATCGTCACCTACGCGTTTATGATCCTGGCTGGTGGCCATAGGAATGACATTTTTGCCATCGACCATAACGATAAAACTTGCTTCTTCACCAGTCAAAAACTCTTCAATAACAATTCGGTGGCCGGCATCACCAAACGCATTTCCGGCTAGCATATCTTTTATTGCGGACTGGGCTTCTTCCCGTGTCATAGCAACAATCACACCTTTACCCGCAGCCAACCCGTCAGCTTTTATAACAATAGGAGCGCCGACTTTATCCAGATAGGTGAGGGCAGGCTCGATTTCTGTAAAATTCTGATAAGAGGCAGTCGGAATCTTATGGCGTGCTAGAAAATCTTTGGTGAATGCTTTTGAACCTTCTAACTGAGCGGCTGCTTGAGTTGGGCCAAAGATAGTTAGTCCCGCTTGTTGAAATATATCGACAATACCCATTACCAGTGGTGCTTCAGGGCCAACGACAGTCAGCCCGATATCATGGCTTTGTGCAAATGCTAATAGGCCGTTGATATCTGTTGCTGAGATATCAATATTTTCCAGATGACTTTCCAACGCCGTCCCTGCATTTCCCGGAGCAACATAGACCTTATCAGCCAAAGGAGATTGTGCTGCTTTCCATGCCAGAGCATGTTCGCGTCCACCGCTACCAATAATTAAAATATTCATCAAATTAACCCCTGTTATTGATTAGTGGCGGAAATGGCGCATACCAGTGAAGATCATGGCAATGCCGTGTTCATCTGCGGCTGCGATTACTTCGTTATCGCGGATTGAACCGCCGGGTTGGATAACACAGCTCACGCCGACAGCCGCAGCGGCATCAATACCATCACGGAATGGGAAAAATGCGTCAGATGCCATTGCGCATCCCTGAACATCTAAACCTTCATCAGCTGCTTTAATTCCGGCAATTTTTGCAGAATAGACACGGCTCATCTGGCCTGCACCGATTCCGATGGTCATATCATTTTTTGCGTAAACAATGGCATTGGATTTGACAAACTTAGCGACTTTCCAGCAGAACAGAGCATCTTTCATTTCTTGCTCAGTTGGCTGACGTTTGGAAACTACATGCAGGTTATCGGCTGTTACCATACCAAGATCACGATCTTGTACGAGCAGGCCACCGTTGACACGTTTGAAATCAAGGCCAGCAATGCGAGTTTCCCACTCACCAGATATCAGAACACGGACATTTTGCTTGGTAGCCAGCACTGGTAATGCCTCTTCATTTACTGAGGGAGCGATAATCACCTCTACAAATTGGCGGTCGATAATAGTTTGTGCAGTTTTAGTATCAATTTCGCGGTTAAAAGCAATAATGCCACCAAAAGCGGAGGTTGGATCTGTTTTGAATGCGCGATCATAGGCTTCGTGAATATCTTTACCAATTGCTACGCCGCATGGATTAGCATGCTTAACAATCACACACGCGGGTTCTACGAATTCCTTAACGCATTCTAGGGCTGCATCTGTATCTGCAATATTATTATAAGAAAGTGCTTTGCCTTGTAACTGAGTTGCTGTTGCGATAGATGCCTCAGCGAGATTCTCTTCTATATAGAAAGCTGCATTCTGGTGACTATTCTCGCCGTAACGCATATCTTGCTTTTTAATAAAATTCAGATTTAAGGTCCGGGAGAAACGCCCTGATGGTTGAGTAATATCACCATAATAAGCAGGAACCAGTTTGCCAAAGTAGTTAGCAATCATGCTGTCATAAGCAGCAGTGTGTTCAAATGCTTTAATTGCTAAATCGAAACGGGTCGATTGTGTCAGTGAACACTGGTTGCTATCCATCTCTTCAATGATTTTTTCATAATCATTACTATTAACTACGATTGCGACATCTTTATGATTCTTAGCCGCAGAGCGAACCATAGTTGGGCCGCCGATATCAATGTTTTCAACAGCGTCTGCCAAAGTACAATCTGGTTTAGCAACGGTCTGAGCGAATGGATATAGATTCACAACTACCATATCGATTGGTGAGATGTGATGTTGTGCCATGATTTCATCATCTTGTCCACGGCGACCAAGGATTCCACCATGTACTTTAGGATGCAGTGTTTTAACGCGGCCATCCATCATTTCAGGAAAGCCAGTGTAATCTGAAACTTCAGTAACTTTCAGCCCTGATTCAGATAGTAAATAGGCTGTACCACCAGTAGAGAGTAATTCAACACCGCGTTCAGATAAGGCTTTCGCAAATTCAACAATCCCTGATTTGTCGGAAACACTAAGCAGGGCACGGCGGATTGGACGAAGCTGTTGCATTGGTTTGATCCCTTGGATTTTGTGAGGCAGTAACATGTTATTGGGAAGAACCCACCATATAAATAAGGACATAAAAAATGAGTACTGCAATAACATTTCAGAACAGTCGGATAAAATCACATGATGATTTTATCCCTCGGATTGTAACGAAAACGTTTGCGTGATGCTCGATAAATTTTCATTCGATTATCCATTTGTGGGTAAATCTGTTGATAAGTGAGTATAAAGTGGTGTTTTGCTGTGGGATTAATCAAACGATCAATTTTATTAAAAATAATTATTGCCAGCGCCGAAGAACGCCCTATAATGCGCCACCACTGACCGACACAACGCTAAGAAAACGTGTGGGGTTGGGCAGGGGAGCGCAAATAAGCGCTTGACTCTGCGGGCAAAAAGCGTAATATACGCAGCCCGGCTGACCGAGAATATCAAATTTTAAGGTGGCCTGCTCTTTAACAATTAATCAGACAATCTG
>NZ_RCWA01000068.1 GCF_018448905.1 Photorhabdus heterorhabditis
GATGTTCAGCCAGTGCGGCCCGCTCTGTTGCGGTGGTGGCCTGTACCTCTGCCGCTTCCTGCATCGGCACGGCACTGTCCAGCAACAACCCGAAGGCCCGTTCCGGCTCGGCGACCTGACACAGATAACCGTTGGCATCCATGCCCTCAGGGAACACCACCCGGAACACGGTGATACCGGAGGCAGTCAGTTCGGCGGCCAGTTTTACCGCGGCATCATTCCCGGCGGGGTCATTATCGAAGGCAATCAGCACCTGTCTGACCTGATGCTGTTTCAGTGCCTGCCAGTGGTCGGGAGTAAACCCGTTCACCCCGTAGGCGGCGGTGACATTACGGTAACCCGCTACCCAGAATGACATCGCATCGATTAATGATTCACACAGGATAAGCGAGGCTGACGCCCCCATGGCCGGTTCATTCCAGACCCCGCTATGCGCCCCGGGCAGATACAGATGCCACGGGGTGTTTTTGCGCAGGTCATCACCGATTTTACGGCCATAGATTTCGCGTATCTGGCCGTGCCGGTCGATAACCGGTATCACTAATGACCCTCTGAAGTGTTCATGCCCGTTGTCCCGCAGGATACCCGCCGCCATTAACCGGACCCGGATAGCGGAACCGGCCTTGTATTTACTGGCGGGCAGCCGGTAACCCAGGGTGCGGTTGGCAAAGCCCGGTTTAAAACAGGCGACTAATTCCGGGTGATTTAACCGGCGTTTTTCCAGATAAGCCAGGGCTTCGGGGGCGTTCAGCAACGTGTGGTGGTAGAACTCAACCACCCGGTTGAGCAGCGCCTGCCGTCCGGCTTCATCTTCGGCCAGCACGGCGGGTTCATCCGGCTGGACCAGCGGGGCCATTGCCGGATTTTCGCCCAGTTCCCCGCGCAGGCGTTCCACGGCATGGCGCAGGCTTAAGCCTTCGGTTTTCATCACCCAGTCCAGTACTGAGCCGCCGGCATCACAGCCAAAACAGTGATAGAGATTTTTTGCCGGTGAGATAACCATTGACGGGGTTTTCTCCTGATGGAACGGGCACAGCAGCACGTAATCTTTGCCGCGTTTAAAGAGCTGTCGCCCCTGTTGCTCCACCACGGCGACTAAGGAGACGGCGGCTTTCAGGTGCTGTAATTCTGCTTCCGGGATGCGTGCCATAAAACGACCTCCTAAAAAATGCGTCAAGACTCCATTGCTCTTTTATTTAGTATCTATTAAGATACCAATATAAAGCAAGCATTTTTTGGAGGGTAGAATGACGGCAAATTTCTCTGACTGGTTTAATTCGATGAGCATTGCTAACCGACTCGTTGCCCTCCGTAAGCAAAAGGGCCTCTCACAGCAAGCATTGGCGGATGCCATTGGTATCCATGTGACTCAGGTCAAACGCTACGAAGGTGGGATTTCGTTACCTTCTCTGGAGGCAATTAAGAAGATCGCACAGACATTGCGGGTCACGACTGATTCACTGATATTTGAAGAAGATGAGCTACTACCTGATGCCGACTTGGCTCTACAGTTTCAGGCTATTAACAACATGCAGCCGGAGCAGCGAGAGGTGATTAGGGAGTTATTGGAAGGAATGATCATCAAGTACGAGGCTGAACGCTGGTCTTCTAAGATGAAGTGAGGGCAATAACGCAACGTATTCGGGCGGGCACCCAAATACGTTGCTCACCACAAGCAACTAAAAGAGGTAGTTACTATGGCTAAGGCGCATTCTAAAGCAGAAGCGGCAGTAAATAAAGCCGTGAAAACAGAACGTTATTACACGGTGGGTTATGTGCCGAACGGGCATAAGGTCAAGAATGCCACCCCGGCGATACATCTTAAGGGGCAGTGGCTGAGACAGGCGGGATTTAATACTGGCGGCCAGATTACCGTGAAGGTGATGGATGGCTGTCTGGTGCTGATCCCTGACAGTGAAGCCACGCAACAACAGCATCAGCAGTACCAGCGGCAACAGGCCCAACTGCAAGAGATCAAGCAGCAGATGCAGGCGCTGATAACTGGTTTTGTGGGTTAAGAGGAGAGCATGAGATGACGATAGCCATTGAACATTTACAGGATATTCAGTTAACTCACATTGAAGCACTGGCCCTGGCCCAACTGGTTAAGCGGCTGTGCTGGGCGGAGATACGCGCCTGTGCCGTGAATGACGAAGAAGCGTATCAGATCAAAGATGCGATTTCTAAGCTTCAATCCGCTCTGGCTTACCGTGGGTATTCACCAAGATAGATCATCAGAAGGCCGGAAGATCTCAAGGATCTTTCCGGCTCATATCTCATATAATTAAAACTCCATAAAAGCATCATTTTCAAAATAAAAAATAAATGCCTTCAATAGATCATTAAGAGATGGATTGTCTAACTGGGCCTTAGTATTAGCTACTACTTCTTCAATTGTTCCTCCATCTAAAACTTCAATCCACCCGTTTTCTTTTACCTGTTTAGGTAAATAATCATCAGAATCAGGTGGAAAATCAGCACTACTCAGAGAAAAAATTCCTTCTGTTTCTAACGTCCAACTATTTTGATCTGGAGGTAAGCAAAACCACTCGCTGGAATTATTTTCTGGGGTCGATAATACATCAGCAATAGAAACTAACTTCATAAACTACCTCATTATTTATAGTCCACCACATTTTCCACTACCTAACTTTTTGAATCCTCCTTCCTGATTTGGATGAAGGCTTTTCTGTACAGCGCCAGGCGCTTGATGTTGAGATCTTGGAATAAGTTCTATCTTAGTTGGATTTTGAGCATTATGGTGCCATGAATGATTAGGCGGGCTAGTACGTTCAAATCCACCTTTTGGACCTGGCTGCACATGCGCTACAACTTCAGGCGGTAACGCTTTAGCTAAACGTGGATCTTTTTGTATTACTTCATACAGTTGTTTATTTGCATTATTAAAATGCTTAGGTCTGCTACTTGAATGTAAATCTGTGGGGATATCTGTTTGATACCACACACTATAATTTGGACTGGATAAAGGTCTACCAGAAGCATCAAAGCCAGTTAAGCCTAAGGGGTCGATCCACGACACCGGATTCGGCACGTACGCATACAGGTTCAGACCCCCTGCTAATCCTATCGGGTCTTAGGGACTATCCCGACGCCATCATACGGTTGAGCGGACCTTTCCCCCTGATTTAGCAGCCTTTTTCTTCGCCAGCTTTTCCCATCCTGTTAAAGAGCATGCCAACTGGCCCCGACGAGCACTTTGCTGATTTTAGCTCGCTTTTTCCCCGATGTCAGCGCCGCTGATGCGGGCTGGCGAGGCCCGCAGGTAAAGCCGCCAGTGAAGTGACCCCAAAAAGTTGGGCGACTGTCTGGTGCTCATTCCTGACAGTGAAGCCACGCAACAGCAGCATCAGCAGCAGCAGAGCCAGCTCAATGAGATTAAGCAACAGATGCGGGCGCTGATAACTGGTTTTGTGGGTTAAGGGGAGAGCATGAGATGACGATAGCCATTGAACATTTACAGGACATTCAGTTAACCCACATTGAAGCGCTGGCCCTGGCCCAACTGGTTAAGCGGCTGTGCTGGGCGGAGATACGGGCCTGTGCGGTGAATGACGAGGAAGCGTATCAGATCAAAGATGCGATCGGTAAGCTCCAATATGCTCTGGCATACAGTGGATATTCGCCCCGGTAGATCACAAGAAGGCCGGAATATCCCCATGATCTTCCGGATTTTTGTTATTTATTGGAATGATCAACAATAAATTAAAATGTTAATCCCATCTTTCATCTAGATAAGGCGTTATATCTCTAATTGTTAGAAATTGAGCAATACAGTTGAAGTAAAAATTATTATGAAAAATACTCATATGTATTTTGTTATCTATATATTCGATAGTTGGAGTGCACTCAAAATCAAGGCTAATTCCTTTGCATTCAAAATGAATAATATCACCAAGTTCTAACAAAATACTCAGTGCATTAAATTCACTTTTATTCCACTTATCAGGGAATGTTGTTGGGATGTTTTTACTATGAAGACCAAGTCTAAGTGAAGAATGCGCATAAAACGAAATAATCTCGACTTCAACATGTTCAATAGACAATTCATTGTTAAACATATGTTTAATTTTTTCTTTATATATGGCATTTTCAAACCACATAATGAGTTTCCTTAAAATTCATAATGCTCAGACGTACCCGGAACCTTACCATTTCTTGAACCGGCTCCTGTTTTTGGATCAAGTGGCCTTATATTAAAATGTGGACCTTGGTTGCCAGGTGTTCCTGGTGGACCATATATATGCCCGGCTGAGTGTTCTTGTATTACAATTTTAGGGCCGTCTGAGCGAGTAAAATGATATTCTCGGGTTTCAATTGGCTTATGATTAGAATCCAAAATTCTTCGGCTATTCATGTCTGTTAGTGGAATTTTATCGACTTTATCCGGGTGCTGATTCATTGGTATTCCCGCATCTCTTTTTGTTGCTCCAAGCGCTGTTTTTCTGGAATTAAATTGGGCATTACACCCAGTAAGACCAGCTCAGTGACATTAAGCAGCGGATGCGGGAACTGATTGGTGAGTACAAGCATAAGAGCAGAAATTGAGCGGCTATAGTCATCACTGGCCTATAACAGATATTCGCTAGGGCAGAAAAAGGTAGACTGGAAAATCTCTATGATTTTCCAGTCTTTTATACTTATTTTCTCTTATTGGTAATGGCGATTATTTTTTTCTTAATAGTATTATCATGTTCATACTGAGTTAAGAAAAATAATCCATCATTTCTTTTATAAAAATAATTTTCATAAAGCCATAATATTATGGACTTTTTTTGATACAATCCTGCTTCTGACATTAAATAATCTTGAGCATTAATCTCATCAATACATTGCAATGCATTAGGCTCATTATCTATAAAACCATTAAAATAAACCAAATAATAATTAGAAATTAAATCACTTATTGTAGAATTCTTTTTCTTAGAATAATACTTCCAGTGATTTACAAATAACCCTCCAATTTTATACGCTAATCCATATTTATAATATAATTCATAAACAGAAAAATGAATTTGGCAAAAATAACCCATCGTGCTTAATACTCTATAATCGCAAGAATACTTCCTATAAAACTCCACTATATCAATAGCTAACAAGATAAAATCTTGGCCTTTATAGTATCCATTCTGTACGGCAGTAGAAACAAAGCAAACTAACTTTTGTTCCAATTCTAGATTTTTTAGATCAGATGGAATACGTCTAAACAAACAAATCAACTTTCTTAATTGAAATGACAGCTCAGGATTATCCTGAGCATTGAGTGAAATTTTTTTGTCTGCCAGAAAATTTAATTGCTCTGTAAACATTATGGACACCTTTGATTATTTTTAATTCCTGAATACCATTTGCCAATCCTTTTACCTATCTGAGAGAAACGAGATTTGTTTGCTTCAAATACAGTCTTCGCTTTTGGAGGAAGAGGCTTAGATTCTTTAAGTGGTTGACCACTAGGGAAGACTCTATACTCATACTTATCAGAACCAACAGTTACATGATAATGAATCGGGGCATGTTCTTTCGGAGTGCCTATGCCTGCACCAAGGTTTCCATAGTTATGCCATACACGCACACCGTTCTCATTGTAGATTATTTTATCTGGTAATTGAGCTGGTGTTTTATTTAATCCCCAAGGGTCAATCCAAGTCATCGGATTGGGCGCATAAGTGTATAGGTTTATGCCCCCTGTCAACCCCAGAGGGTCTTAGGCACTATCCCGACGCCATCATACGGCTGAGCGGACCTTTCCCCCTGATTTAGCCGCCTTTTTCTTCGCCGGCTTTTCCCACCCTGTTAAAGAACATATCAACTCGCCCCGACGGGCACTTTCCCGATGTTAGCGCATTTTTCCCCCAACGTCAGTGCCGGGTTTCGGCCCGCTTTGCCTGCCAGAACCGGGTTTTATCAGGAACCCGTGGCGGCGGGGCAGCTTGTCTGCGCCGCTGACGCGGGTTGGCCGGGTGCGGGCTGGCGAAGCCCGCTTATCGACGGGGTTCAGCGGGGAGCCCCCGCCCGCGGGGGCGGACGGGGCGGAGATGGCGAGTACGGGAACGAGCAAGGAGCCTGCGACTGCGAGCCGGACGCAGCCAGTGCAGCGGGTTGGGTGGGGGCAATAAACCGCGGCCAGCTTGCTGGCCTGCCTTCAGGGCCGTTGACCCTGACGGCCTGACCGGCAACGGCTTAAGGCAGATGTTAACACCGGAGCCGCCAGGGAGGGCGGCGACTGCGGCGGTGGGATTTTGCACTGCGGCTGACAGCGGAAGGCGTCCGCCTTGCGCGCCTCTGGGGCTGAGAGGCCCCCCCGGCGGCCAGCCGCGCACCGGGGCTGAGGTAACCGCGCAGCGCCCTTGGGTGGGCGGCGCCGACATAATGTACCATTAAGCGTTGTGGGCCGTTCAGGCCCATTGCGCTTAATGCCACATTATGTTGAATGGGGGTTGACCGGCAACCGTGTTGACAGAGAACACTTGAGTTGAGGGCCGGGCGGCCACCATTTACCGCCGGCACTCCGAAGGTGGGCAGGCAGTCTGTGCGCAGGGATGCGCGCAGTCTGCCTTTCACTGCACCCCACGCGCTCACCGGGAACCGGCTAACCTTAAAGACAGTCCGGCAACACAGCGCGTTCAGACCGGCTTCGGGCTGTCCGGCTGGTCGCTATTTGCCTGCTTATCGTCTGGCAGCGTTGCCTGCTTTGACTGCCGTTCTGCCGGGTGGGTCTGCTCATGCACTTCCTTTAAGTGACCGATAGCCACCCGGGTATAGATTTGGGTGGTTTCCAGCTTCTCATGCCCCAGTATCGCCTGGATGTGCCGGGTGTCTGCGCCGTTCTCTAACATCTGCGTCGCCATGGAGTGGCGGAACAGATGACAGGCCCCCGGTTTAGCCAGTTGCGCCTGTTTACGGATGCTGTCGGCGGCTATCTGGGTTAACGTGCCTCTGGCCAGTCCCCGGCCTTTCCTGGTGATAAACAGGTGACCGCTGTCCTCCCGCCGCGTTAACTCGGGCCGGACGCTGAGCCAGCGACTTAACCAGTGCAGCGCCTGTTCGCCGATGGGCACCACCCGGTCTTTACCGCCTTTACCCTGTCTGACCAGCACCACCCCGCGCCCGAAGTCCACCTCGCTTAACAGCAGGTTGGCTACTTCCATCCGCCGGAGACCGGTACTCCACAGTACTTCAAGGATAGCCCGGTTTCTCAGCCCGGTTGGGGTGTTGATATCCGTTGCGGCTAAGACCGTGTGGGTTTCGTCTTCATTCATCACCTGCGCCGGCAGCCGTTTTTCTTCTCTTGGCAATACCATGTTATCCGTCGGGTTATACAGGATATGGTGACGTTGCAACAGCCAGCGGAACCACTGACGTAAGACACTCAGGCGGTCCCGCTGACTGCCCGGGCTGTAGGGTTGACCGTTCGCTTTACGGGAGCTTCTCAGCCAGCGCTGGTAACTTTCCAGTAACGGCAGGCTGACCTGCGGTGCCGTCATCACGCCACGCGCTTCGCACCAGTTGATGAACGGCAACAGCCGTTCTTCATAGGACTCCTGAGTCCGTTCGCTTAAGCCCTGTCCTCGTACGGCTTCCAGCCAGGCGGCCAGATGCTGGCGTAAGGTGGCGAAGCGGGCCGGTATGGCGTCGGGTTGACCGTGGGTCTCCGTCACCGAGGGACGTTTTTTTCTGTCTGGCGAGGCCAGTGTTGCAGCCGGGCTGGTCGGGATAGCGTGCTGTTGCTGCAACCAGTCGAACCACAGGCGTAAGGCGCGCAGGCGTCGGCGCTGACTGTCCGGCGGGTAGGGCTGACCGTTGGCTTTGCGGTACCGGGTCAGATGCTGCTGCCAGTTTTCCAGTAACGGTTCGGTGACCTGAGCCGCGGATATTACGCCCTGTTCCTCACACCAGTTGACGAACGGTGACAGCCGTTCATGACGGGCGGACTGGCTCTTTTGACTCGCCCCCTGCAACAGCAGGTTATCCAGATACGCGTCCAGATGCTGGCGCAGGGTCAGCGGGCGGGAGTTGGATTGATGTTTAGCGGGTGATGACATGATGGGATTTCCTGTAGGGAACAGCGGTTAATGGTTATCGGTGTGTGATGCATCACGACGGTACGATGGCTTGATTGTTAAGTGGCCGGAACAGTCCTTTTCTGTCTGCCCAGACTTGCGAGTCATTCAGCCCTGTGCTACTGCGGCTTGCCGCCGGTTTTGGCGAACCAGACTTGACCCCGACTTGGAGCAGACTTGACCCTGACTTGCCTTCATTTGAGCCAGACTTGCACCCGTCATATTCACACTTTCCTTTCTGGCTTTCAGGTTCGTTGATGAAGGGGCAGTACGGTACGACGGCCTGATTTTTAGGGGGCCGGAACAGTCCTTTTCAGGCTGTCCCGACTTGCGAACCGTTCAGCCCTTTGTCACTGCGGCTTGCCGCCGGTTTTGGCGACCCAGACTTGGCCCTGACTTGGGGCAGACTTGACCCCGACTTGCCTTCATCCGGGCCAGACTTGCACGAGTCATATACACTATTGGCAGCCTGATTTTCCGGTTCAATCAGACCGCACAGGTGAGCCTCCTCCGCTTTATCGCCATTCCAGAGCAGTTCATATTGCAACAGATGGCCGCGACTGCCGCCGTGTGTCAGCAGGTATTCCATGTCACTCAGGCGCTGACAGTGGAGCTTAAGCTGGCTGTCACTCCAGTGGGTATAACTGCGGATATCCCGGCGGGTAAAGCGGATATCTTTCACCGGGCGTTGTTGCGCTGCCGCTGTGTCTTTCACCATTTGCTGTATCAGCAGCAACAGTTTTCGGGTCTGGGGCGGCATCTCATCCAGCGTGCGGCCTAATATCTCATGGGCCAGCCGGTTTGCTAAGCTAATATCGTCTTTGGTCACCTCGATATATTCAAGCCGTTTGCCCCGGTGTTCCGCGGTCTTCACCTCGCGCTGGTGCTGATGCAGCAGGGCGATACTTTGTATCAGGGTGAGATATTTCATGTGGTCGCGCCGGGTGCGGGTTTTATCGCTCATGAACGTTAACTGTGAGGCATAAGGGTTAACCACATTGAGCGGGCGCAACAGCCGCTGGGCGTTTTGATGCAGTTCGGTGATATACGCCTTTTCATTCTCGGCCAGTAAGCCTTCGAGGGTTTGCTTATGGCGCTGCAAGGCGTGGATAGCTTCGGTCTGTTCCCGCGATTCGT
>NZ_RCWA01000069.1 GCF_018448905.1 Photorhabdus heterorhabditis
AAAATAGTCAGCATTATATTCTTGATGTCGTTTTTAAAGAAGATGATTCACGGATTGTTCTGGATGGTGCGATTGAGAATCTTGCGTTATTCCGGCGTCTTGTCTTGAACATGGTTAAACAATGTGATTGTGGCGCCCCGAGCCAGAGAAACAAGCTCAAGAAAGCAGGCTGGAGTGATGATTATCGTGCAAGAGTGTTCTTTGGATGAATATGAGTCAAAGTATGCTCGCGCCCTGCCCATCATCCCCTCGTGGTTTGCTAGCAAAGTATCTTTTTAGTGAAGATAACAATGCGCTGCAATTTGAATTCATTTCTCGGAAAGACTTATATTCACCTAAGACACAAGTTCATATCCTGAATGGTTTTAAGGAACATGATAATTTTCTATTGAATGCCTTAGAATACGTAAAAAAGGAAATGACTATTATTACCCCGTGGCTAACATATGAAAAAATTGAACAATCAGGCATATTGCAAGCAATGAGCCAAGCTTGTCAGAGAGGAGTTTCTGTCATCGTAGTTACCGATAGAATATATAACACTGGCAATGGTGATTACCAGGAAAGGGCAGAGAGGCGCCAGACATTAAAAAGTGCGCTTCATCGTCTTGAATCACAAGGTATCACAACTCAGTTGGTCAAACGGGTTCACAGTAAAATTGTCATTATTGATGACTCGATGCTTTGTGTAGGCTCCTTTAACTGGTTTAGCGCATCACGTGATGTAAGATATGACCGTTTTGATACATCGATGGTTTACCAAGGTTCAAATCTTACTGACGAAATCAGTAGCATACAAAACAACTTACATCAGAGATCAGGTTAACAATATGTACCCAATGGATTTCAAGATGCTTCGCCACGGCAAGGGAGCAAATCCCCGGTAGCATATACCCAATAGATTTCAAGTTGCAGTGCGGCGGCAAGAGAACGCATCCCCAGGAGCATAGATAACTATGTGACTGGGGTAAGTGAACGCAGCCAACAAAGCAGCAGCTTGAAAGATGAAGGGTATAGATAACGATGTGACCGGGGTGAGTGAGTGCAGCCAACAAAGAGGCAACTTGAAAGATAACAGGTATACATAGTAAACCTTATATGCCAACGACTTGGTTCTGAGTCTGGCTCCTGATCAGTAACAGCTAACCTCAGCCATTAAGCAGAGTTGAGGTTAATTAAAAAATTTCCAAAAGGATTCTATAAAATAATATTTATGAAATAAGAATTTGAAAGAATCGACAGGTGGGAATATCAACAAACAATATTCACCATGACAGGTGATCATTCTGGTACTTACAGCACCATCCTGATCACCTGTTGTTCCACGTTAGAAAAAGACTTTTTCTAGCCTCAAATGCTGTTGGTCGTTCGCAATGTTGACCACAATGCTTTCATTGCCTTTCCTTTAGGGAAAGCAATGTATTCCGGCTCAATTAACGACGGCCGCCAGCTCATTTTATATTGGCGTTGCGAAGCAGCAGGATAAACAATGCCGCCTTTTGATGACATCCATTTAGCAATTTTATGAAATATTGCCGAGTCGTTGAAGCAGCTATCCTCGCCGAACTCCACTAAAGGCGTGAAGCCCAAATGAAGATAAGCCACTGCCCCCTCAGCCAAGAAGTCATTAATCGCTGTTTCATTAATAAACTGCATGGTTCCATCGGGTATATCCGGTTTTTTTCGAGATAAATTATGAAACCATCCCGATGTCTCCCCCCAAGTGTAACTATAAACGACATATGCCTGGATCTGTTCTCCCCGAGTTGCAATATATACTCTGTGCTCACCTGAACTCACTTCTACAGTGTTGAAATCAATCACCAGTTTTCTCAGAGCCTTTGCATGTTTTTCTTTCAACCAAAGCTGATTAATATGTTCTAGTTGTGGTTTAAGCCGATAATATTCCTCTTGTGAGCTGATCTCTCGAATAGAAATTCCTGCTCTTCTGGATTTGCTAATTTTATTTCTAAGCTGCTGAAAGCGTTTGCCTTTCATGCTATATCCATCAAGGAGTACTGAATAACTCGCCCCAAGTTGGTTAACAAAAAAGCCGTTATTCCTCAACAGCGCAAAATCACTCTCATCACCATGCAGAAACACCGGAAAAGCCCGTTTTTCTTTGGTGAAACGGAGAAACGACTGCAAAAGTTCAGCTCGTTCTTCGCCAGGAGCCAAAATGCCACCCACACACATATGCAGATTTTTGTCCTGGAAAAAACCTATAGCCCCCTTTTGATTGGTAAACCAATGTGTTTCAGTATTGAACAACAAGCTACTCAACGGGTGCCTGGAATAGCAAAGCACTTTTCTGAGATGATTGTTGCCAAGAACACCCTGAGCGTTCCCAGTGGTAATAACCTGAGGAACATCAGGCAACATGCTCATAATGTTCACCTTGATCATTGCGGGTATATTGGACAGGGACGAATCCATGCTTTCTTGCAATATCCCGGATGGCGAGTGCGTCATTGTAATCAATAGATTTACCGATGCTTTGATGCACACTGACTCCTTCAAGTGCGACAGCGATAGTTTCCGACAAACAGGCGAGATTTACCCCCGCAGGCACGTCGATCAAGTTGCAATCGCTATAGGTCACTTTCTCAGGCTGATGGACCAAACCGCCTTCGTAAATTTGACGGTTGCCATCACGAATGAAATCGAAAGGTCTGGCTGCATCAAAAACGATGGCAGAGCCTTTCAGATAATGGGTATTTAAGAAAGGTTTACCTTCGCTGGTTGCTGAGACGATAAAATCAGCCTGGCTTAAGGATTGCTCATAACTCTCTATTGCTTCCAAACCCAGAGTTCCTATGACTTCAAGAATTTGTTCATGCAATACACGAGCATCTGTCACACCCGGGTTTTGTTTAAACAGCCACTTTCTAATTTTATCCATAACTGAATCTGGCTGGATAACATCACGAGTTTTTAACACCGTGGAAAGCAGTGCCTTAGTCAGTTCAGAGAGCAGTACTCGCCCTTTGTTAGGTCGGCTAACCAGGATAATCCGGCCAAAGTTATGGGCCAAGCCAGTGACTGACAGCCTGCCAACGGAACCTCTGGCACCAACCACCGCCAAAGTTTGCAGATGTGCATTTTCAGTCAGCATTGAGCGGATACCTTCAACTACCGCCATTGCTGTCAGAGAGTTACCATTAGTCAATATCCGGCCCTGCCGATTATTTACCAGACTATTGCCTCCGTCAGTAATCACAGAGGTGTAAGCACCCAAACCGACAATTTCCGCGCCATTTTTCTCCGCCAAATCAAGGTATTCCTTCATCAAAGCAGCCCGCTCTTTGGTTGGTAATGCCATCATATCTTCAGGGCTGATAGGTGAGAACAAAAGCATGCCATTAACGTATGCCGTTGAGCTTTCAACACCAAATTCAACAGCGATATCAGGATTAAAATCAATAGCAGAAATTTGCATGATCCAACTACCAAGTTGTCTTTGCTGTTCCGGCGTATAATTTTCCTTTATTGACAGGCAATAAGAATGCGCAAATTCATTAACCGAAGTGGAATGAATCAAGAAAGCGAATTTCCTCCCCTCAACCAATTGAGAAATAGGCGCTTTAATCTGGGCAATACTGTTGTTTATTGAAATAGGATAACTAACCGCAGATGGCGGTAGATCCGTTATAGGCATGTCTATCAAGTGCGCAAATAAAACATCATATCGCCCATTCCGAACCAAGTTACAGACTTCATCAAAAGCTGTAAAAAATGTCTGAATATCTTCTTTAGAAACGTTAAGCGGTGGCTCGAAACGTACAGAGCAAGGGCGAGACATTAACGGCATGGTGAAAATACCGTAGTGTTTCAATAAGAAACTACAAATGATATAAGCCAGACCACCACTTCTTTGGCTAAAGTTGATAAATACGTTGGCAACCGCTTTGCTGTCCTGTATTTCAAGGCCACGCATCAACCCAGCACCTTGCCAACAAAAATGTTCTGGATATTTCGCCGATAACTGTTCAAGGCATTTATCAACATAACGGCTAACTTCCTGAACGTGCGTTAATGCCTTGCCATTATCTTTAGTCAGATGCTGGATAACGGCAATTCCCATCGTCGCAGCCAGTACATTATTGGCAAAAGTGGAGCTGTGTTTCTTATCGAACTCAGATAAATAAAGTTCATCTGCATACAACATTGCACCAATAGGTGAAATACCTGCACCCAGCGCCTTAGAAAACAAAATGACATCCGGTTTCAGAGAGTAAAGTGTGGCTGCACAGAATGCCCCCAACCTGCCTATACCCGTCTGAACTTCATCAAATATTGATAATGTGCCATTTTCCTTACACAATTTCAGAATACTGTACAATGTATCCGATGGAATGACTTTCATTCCACCTTCTCCCTGCACTGGTTCAATAATAAATGCAGCGAATTCTCGGCTCTCCAGCTTTCTTTTAATTTCAGCAAAATCTTCACTGTCAACATGTTCATACAGTTTATCATCGTAAATGAAATCAGCTTTAAACCGATTTGAACCTGTAGCAGATAACGCCGAATAAGTTTTACCGTGGAAACTACGATGTAAACTCAAAATACTTTTTCTGCCAGTAACCAAGCGCGCAAACTTAATCCCAGCTTCTACCGTTTCAGCACCACTATTAGTAAAAACGCAGTGGGTATATTTCTCCTTATCTATTTGCTCAGAAAGCATTTCCGCCAATAACCGTACTTTGTTGTGAATATTAGGCTGAACAAAGATGGGTTCTTTATTTTTAATGAATCTGTCAACTTCATAGGTAGCAAAATCAGGATTATGCCCAAATGGTAATGCACCATATTGAGCCAAGAAGTCCTTAACAACCCGGCCATTCGATAATGTAAGCTGGTTATTTTCAGCAGACTGAATATCCAACTCAAGGCCCACAGAGTTTAATAAACTCTCACGATATTGATTAACAAACATAGTTCTCTCTCTTTTTTATAGGTGCACAATGTCATGCTGTAAACAGCATGGGAAAATACTTGAGTTAAAATAGGTGATCTAAAAAGTCATTAAATTTGCTGCATTATTTGGCTAACCATCTGGAATTCTCCTATAGGATGAAATTTGAATAACTGTACAGCAGAATAGAAATTCATAATTTCTGGCGTTGTCATGACCTGAATCCCACCGCAACATCGGAGTATAAAACTGGCGGTTTCTTCAAGGATCTTTTCCAGGGTATAGCGCAATGCAAGGATGTTACGAATAGCATTTTCATCCCGATGAGCATCATGAGCTATAGTTAGCATCTGACCAAGAATAGCATTAATCTTATAATCAGCTTGAGCTAGGGTATATTTAATTGGTTGCTGTTCTGCTACTTTCTTCGGAATAAAACGGGCAAGCCCATTCAGAATTCCTGAATATGTATTAGCAGCAAAGTAATTAAATAGTGATAAACCGTAAGAAAGCACAACTTGCTGCTCAATCCCCTTATAGGGGGAAAGTAATTGCGGCGAAACTTCGGTATCCGAAAATTTAACTTCTTGATTATCACTTTCAGACAAAATCTTTAACCGCCAGAAAGGAATAACATTAATATTCTGTGCCGATTTTGAAACCAATACTACCCTCATCTCATTGTCATTATCGGTATCGCTGACCGATAGCACATAATAATCAGCAATCGAAGACAGAGAACAAGGTTTCTTCGAACCATTAACAAACAGTTTTCCTTCCTTAGAATGCATTTTAAGTGCTGGTGAAAAAATATTTGTCCCTGGCAGACCTTCAGCAAAAGCAGAAGCGACCAACACTTCTGAAACCATAACTTCATTTAATAATTTATTATTATCTTCAAATATGTCGGGAAACTTCGCACAAGCCAGCACAATATGATTATGCATGGTTAGGGCAATACCGGCAGCCGGAAGCCATGAGGATACCTCACGGATAGTATTACCTACCTGATAAAGCCCCTCTATATTGGATTGAGCTGCCAAACGTAGGCATTGTGAAGCGGCCCCAAAATCCAATAATAATTTTTTCAACTTATCAGGTGTCAGATTCTGGTATTGACCGCCATTTTTCCTGAGCTCTTCAACAATATCTGTCATTTTCAACTCTCCTTTTACATCTAAACCACTTACTACAAGCTTAATAAGCTACACTAAACCCATATATTCAAGGCGTGACTGCTGCATCTGTTCAACTAAGAAATGAGACAATTCAAGTCGAGACTCCACAGTAGATTCAGACAACAATACCCCTGGTGCCAGCTCATAACCTTCAATAAAGCGCAAATTGCTTTGCATACCCCGTTGATAAAACGTTTCACGCTCCACAAACAGATCATCAACAGACACCTGATTCCACAACGCCAATCCTTCTTCTATACATTCAAGGGCTGCTTGCTTTAGAGAACTGTCATTCTCAATAGCCATCTTGACTATATTTGCACATACGGTCAGATGCCTTAATTCATCAGCGTTAGCTCTGGCTTGTGTCTCGGCAGCCGCAATATCAAAGGGACGCCACTTGATCTCACTGAGTTCTGATGTTGGTGCCAGCACACCTTCCAGAACGACGGTAATGATCAGCACTCCTGCGATGTAGTCATTTTTCAACACCACCCACTTGTCAAAATAGGATCTTAATGTCTCCAACATATTGGTCATTTTCCCCTGTAAGAGGCTTTCCATGTTGTTGGTCACATTATTGATATCTGCGAAGCCTATTTTGACCAGATGTTCTCTGAATAATTTGGCATGCCTGCCTTCGTCAAATATTTGAGTCAGCATATAATCAAAGTTAATGTTGTCTGGAGCTTTATCTGCAAGCAGCAGCAGGGCTTTAGTCGCTTCATATTCTGAAATCGATTTGAAAGAAAGTTCCCTAATCAAAGATTCCCGTAAATCGCCTGGCAAATAGGTTAATTTAGGATCATTGGCGTAGCGGTTTTTTTTCCTTTGTTCAACCTGTATCTGTTCAGCAAACCATTCATCTAATCCCCATTCCTTAGCCTGCATTTCTATTTCCGATGCCTGTTTAATTAAGCCCATGATGTCAATTCCTCTTTAAATAACGTATCTCTCTGTGATAATTCACTTCAATGAACAGTTGGCTGTTTAAACACATTAATTGATAACTTAGGGAAATTTCCCAGTACGCCTCTGTCTAAACAGATATGAACAAACAATGCAATAATGCTGTAATTATCCTTAAATAACCATAACCAGACCAAACTAATTATGCTAAGCGTAAATATGTTGTGGCAAATATTATAAACAGTATAAAACCCCGGAGGAGGAACCTCTTTTTTATTCAGCAAACTCCAGATTCGCCCTGGGTAATAGCCAACAATATCAATCAGAAAAAATAACAAAACAAATTGCCACCAGCTTATATAGTCCATAAGTTGCCAAGTCAGGAATAAACTAATAAAAAATAACCCTAGGAATTCCCAACGTAGCATTTTCAGTGTGTTAATCATTTTTATTCTCCAACATTTTTTTCTTCATGATTTTAATAATCTCTCCTGGCTGCTTAATCCAGGCACTATGAGGATTCCCCTTAACATCCAGAGCCACTTCGCTAACCTCTGAGTGAGGTATAAGCCTTGCTAATTCCTTGGTAGATTTTAACGGAGCCCAATTATCTCCCTTTAAACATATATAAACGGCTTTGGATAAGTGATTATTCTTTTTACCTTTATAGGCACTGACATGATAGTAATTTCCCGTACAGGCAGTTTTGGACCAGTCTCTCATCAACCCCTTAGCTTCTCTTATGCCAAAACCAATCTTTTTCCCAGGAAGATAACCATATAACGCCGTCAGAATGCGAAAAATAACGGCGGCTGTTATTATCTGTATCTGCCCCATGCCCTGCCAATTCTTGTACCACACGTTCCCTGTCGCCACACAAAACAGAGAAAAAGGTCTGTTAGTTGAGCAGGCAAAAAGCGTCGCAATATGCCCACCAAGGCTGTGGCCAAAGACAATAGGAATTTCTTTAGCATTTAATTCAACAGCTTTGTCTAACATTGCCGGAAGGTAATCCCGCAACAGATCGGAATAGTTATAATCATCTTTTCTGCTAGGTTTAGGTTGATTGTCCCCATAGCCTGGCATATCAGAAGTCACAACCTGAAAATCCTCTTTTACCAGTTGCTGTATCAGAATTTCATATTTCCTGATTTCCACACCAATAGCCGGTAACAATACAATAACCCTACCATTACTATCTCTCCGATAAATCTTATAGTTACAGAGAAACTTACCAGCTACTTCAAAACTATCACCTTCAATACTATTTTTCATATAGTTGCGCTTCCATTGACTTCATCCCCCAGTGACGGGTACTGGAGATAAGCTCTCCAGAAAAACATTCGTGCTTTGAATGCCACAAATGTTAAATGCTCGTCTCTCTCTGGGGAATTGGTAGTTTTAGAATTTATTATTAACCAATATAAAATCCCCTTATACTTTCTTAGTAACAGGCTATAGATAAAGCAAGAAACGTATCCTATTTTATAAATTTTTCGCTGGAAGAATTATTTTACATGCTGCTTATAACCTAATTTCAGAAAAAAACCATTTCATATATATATTAATACATTGCGTGATGAATTAATAAGAATATAACATCCAATCTCGTTAGGTCTATTTTTTGATATTCTTTGTCAGGGAAGTACTGAGTTAAAAGGTAAGAGATTATATTAAAAACTCACGCCACATAGATTAGAAAACAAGCTATCATGGGCATTTTTTCAAAACAATATCCTAAGTTCACAGCATAACGCTATATATTTTAATTTTGTTATTTAAGTTCTTGTAATTAACAATAAAATCACAAAATAGATATTCTAATTAAACTACACTTTCATACTTGTCTTATTGTTTACAAACCTTTTAACGAAATAACAATCTGACTCATCAGAAAAACAACAAAATAAATAGATTTCAAAATTAGATTATTATAGAGGACGGAAAACATGATAACGATTCCACTTAAGTACCGGTCTAGGCTGTGTCCCTTAATATCAATTAATAGTATTATTATCTGATTGATTTCGATGCAGGAACAAAATAGTGGCACGTTACGACATTTCTGATGATGCTTGGATATTGATAGAATCTTGTTTGCCCCC
>NZ_RCWA01000070.1 GCF_018448905.1 Photorhabdus heterorhabditis
TTCTTTTAAACTGGAAATCTGGTATCTTTCTGTTTCGGTCAGTTGTATATAGGTCATTGTGCATTTTCCTGTGGCGGGAAAGATGCCTACTATAGCAACTGACCGCCCTTCTGAAAAATTGCACTTAATTAGTCGAATCCGCCATAGATAATTATATTTCAAGCCATTAAAGGAAAAAAGGGCTTGGTTGGAATAGCTTCTCCACTTCAGGAACAAATTTTTTATCTGTAATAAACATAATTACATGATCTCCTTGTTCGATGACGCTGTAATCATTAGCAATAATTACTTCATCACCGCGAGCTATTGCCCCAATTGTGGTACCTGGTGGTAATTTAATATCACCTACAGCTCGACCGACAACTTTTGAAGTCTTTTCATCTCCATGAGCAATCGCTTCGATAGCTTCAGCTACTCCACGACGTAATGATGAAACACTTACAATATCTGCTTTACGAACATGGCTTAGTAAAGCCGAAATAGTTGCTTGTTGTGGAGAGATTGCAATATCAATCACACCGCCTTGTACCAAGTCGACATATGCACTACGTTGAATGAGGACCATGGCCTTTTTGGCTCCCATGCGTTTAGCAAGCATTGCAGACATGATATTTGCTTCGTCATCGTTGGTTAGAGCAATAAACACATCTACCTGTTCTATATGTTCTTCAGCTAGTAACTCTTGGTCTGATGCATCCCCATAAAAGACAATGGTGTCATGTAATAATTCGGCTAGTTCTGTAGCTCTTTGCTGATTCCGTTCAATCAATTTAACTCTGTAATCTTTTTCGAGGCGTAGTGCGAGTCCGGCACCGACATTACCACCACCAACGATCATAATACGTTTGTAGGGTTTCTCTAAGCGTTGAAGTTCACTCATTACAGCACGAATGTGTTGCGATGCAGCAACAAAGAAAACTTCGTCACCAGCTTCAATAATTGTAGAACCTTGTGGTCTTATTGGTCGATCTTGACGAAATATTGCAGCAACTCTGGTATTAATGTGTGGCATGTGTTCACGGAGTGAAGAAAGTGCATTTCCTACAAGTGAGCCGCCGTAATAAGCTTTTACCGCAACAATACTTACCCGACCTTCGACAAAGTTAACAACTTGTAAAGCGCCAGGATATTGAATTAGTTTGTAAATATAATCTATGACGAGTTGTTCTGGTGAAATAAGATAATCAATAGGGATATCATCAGGGAGAAAAAGTTTTTCTGCTTCGCGGATATATTCTGCTGCACGTATTCGTGCAACTTTATTCGGTGTATTAAATAAAGAATATGCAATTTGGCATGCAATCATGTTAGTTTCGTCAGAATTAGTTACAGCAACTAACATATCAGCATCTTCGGCACCAGCTTCTCTTAATACTCTGGGATGAGAACCGTGACCATTGACTACTCTGAGGTCGAATTTATCCTGTAGTTGGTGCAGACGGTTGGGGTCAGTATCGACGATAGTGATATCGTTATTCTCACCTACCAGATTTTCAGCTAATGTACCACCGACTTGGCCTGCACCAAGAATAATTATTTTCATAATGTTCTCTAATTTATTAGAAGCAGATAATTATCTCTATAAGTTGTAGAGATATATCACTGTTTAATTAATCGAGCGTAGAAAAAACCATCACCACCAGTTAATTCAGGTATTATTTGTTTTCCTGGGTTTTCGCTTGTTGCTGTTCTTGCTAACTCTGCATCTGGATGGCACTTTAAAAACGCACTGATCTGCTGGCTATTTTCATCCGGTAAAATAGAACAGGTTGCATACACTAGTGTTCCACCTTTCTTTAAATATGGCCAGATTGCATCAATAATTTCAGATTGTAATTGAACTAACTGAGCAATATCTTCCTCGCGGCGTAGCCATTTAATATCGGGATGGCGGCGGATTACTCCTGTTGCTGAACAAGGAGCATCCAGAAGAATACGATCGAATTGCTGATTTTCTGCCCAATGTTCAGGGTGGCGTCCATCACCGGTTTTTACTGTAGCGTGGCAATTAAGGCGTCGGAGATTTTCTTCTACTCGTTTGAGCCTTTGCTCATTAATATCTACAGCTAATACTTGAGCTTCTGGTGCTATTTCTAGGATATGTGTTGTTTTCCCTCCTGGTGCAGCGCAAAGATCGAGAATTTTCTCTCCATTAATTGGTTGTAATAACTCGGCACACCCTTGTGCAGACACATCTTGAACAGTGACCCAACCTTTGTCAAATCCAGGTAATATTGCTACATGGCAGGGGGAAATTACACGGATAGCAAAGGGTAATCCGATAGCTGGTTCCGCATCAATTCCTGCTTTATGAAGAAGGGTAAGATATTCATCCCGACTGTGGTATATACGATTAACTCGTAACCACATAGGTGGTTTTTGATTATTAACGTTAATAAGTTGCTGCCACTCTTGTGGATAGGCTTTTTGGATTCGGGTTAATAACCATTCGGGATGTAAGTGATGGCTAGAATGATTTTGTGAACGTTCTGTTAACTGTAATTGTTGTCTCTGAAATTGGCGAAGGACACCATTAATCAAACCCTTTAGCTGAGGGTATTTCAAAGCTACGGCTCCATTTACTGTTTCAGCCAGAGCTGCATGAGCAGGAATACGGGTATAGGCAAGTTGGTATATTCCGACCATAAGAAGGTAATGAAGAATACGTTGTTTACCTTTTAATGGTTTTGCCATTAATTGGCTTATTATCCACTCTAACTGAGGCAATACACGCAATACCCCGAAAGAGAATTCCTGTAATAAGGATTTATCTTTATCAGTTATATTCTGTTGTAGTTCAGGTAAGACTGTACTGAGAGACTGTCCTTGATCTAGAACTTGATTGATTGCTTTCGCAGCGATACTTCGCAGATTATATGTATTTTTCATAGTTAAAAAGGCTGATAAAAGACAGCTTTAAGAGAAAGTTATTCAGCTAATTTTATGCCTGGCGTAAACCATTCACGTTTGGAGTTAAGTAGATTTTCTACTGACATTGCTTTTTTACCCGCCGGCTGTAATTGAGTGATATTCAGAATTCCATCAGCGGTAGCAATATGAATGCCTTTTTTATCTGCTTTTAATACAGTTCCTGGTTCTGCTGAAGTTTGTTCTTCAATGGCTTCTGCTTTCCAAATTTTAACAGGCTGTCCTTCTATCTCGAAAAAGCTCATGGGCCAGGGATTAAATGCACGAATACAGCGTTCAATATGGGTTGCAGATAATGCCCAGTTTATTCGGGCTTCTTCTTTGCTTAGTTTTTCAGCGTAGGTAGCCAATTTTTCGTTTTGAGTTTCAGGCCGGTTTTTACCTGATGCTATTAACAATAATGTTTTAAGCAGCGCATCTGACCCAATATTGGCCAGTTTTGCGTATAAACTGGCACTAGTATCTTCAGGTGCAATAAGGCAGCTTGCTTTATATAGCATGTCGCCGGTATCAAGACCTATATCCATTTGCATGATAGTCACTCCCGTTTCCACATCACCGGCCCAGAGTGAACGTTGAATTGGTGCTGCACCACGCCAACGTGGTAATAGGGAACCATGTACGTTCAGGCAACCTAATCTTGGAATGTCCAAAACAGCCTTAGGGAGGATTAATCCATATGCCACAACTATGATAACATCAGGTTGTTGTTTGAGAATCCATTGTTGATTTTCTTCTGAACGCAAAGTAGTTGGCTGAAAAACAGTAATGTTATGTTTTTCAGCCAGCACTTTCACAGGACTGGGTGTCAGTTTTTTACCCCTTCCAGCCGGTTTATCTGGTTGAGTGAGAACACCAACTACCTCATGTTGAGACGCTAATAAAGCCTCTAAATGGTGTGCTGCAAAGTCAGGTGTTCCGGCAAAAACAATACGCAAAGAATCAGGCACGTTTATTTCCTGTATTAAATAATTTATTGGGTTCGAGCTCTTTGTTTATCTAATTTTTCTACTTTCTGGCGTATACGTTGGCGTTTCAGAGGAGATAAGTAATCCACAAAAAGTTTACCAATTAAATGATCCATTTCGTGCTGAATACAAATAGCCAGTAAGCCATTAGCTTGTAATTCAAATGATTGTCCATCGTAATTTAAAGCCCTAATTCTGACCTTTTCAGCTCGTGGCACTAGTGCTCTCTGATCAGGAATAGACAAACAACCTTCTTCAATCCCAGTTTCGCCACTCTTTTCCAGTAACTCTGGATTTATCAGTACAAGGCGTTCATTGCGGGTTTCTGATACGTCAATAACGACAATACGCTGATGAATATCAACTTGTGTTGCTGCCAAGCCAATGCCTTCTTCTGCATACATAGTTTCGAACATATCATCAATGATACTCTGAATCTTTGCATCAACTTTTTCAACAGGCGCTGCAATAGTGCGAAGCCGCTCGTCTGGGTAATGTAATATTTGTAATACTGGCATATATGTTTAGATCTGTATCCAAAATGTGAATGGTATTCTATGTCTATTCTAGACATTTCCCGTTTGGATTGACAGTATCGATTGCTAATTAAGCAGTTTGATTTGTCCGTCAATCTCAGCCAGGATGACAATATGGAAGCTATGGAAGTATGGTTGCGAATGAAGATGATCTCTCATTTGGCAACAGAAAAAGCAGCAAATATTGCAGAAAAATTATTGCATGCTGGGAATCGTTATTCCACAGTGCTGAAAGACAGTGGGTTATCACCAGCACAATGTTTGCAATTTACTAAAGCAAATAAAACAGTGCTAACTTCGTGCTTAAAATGGCTTGAACAGCCAGAATGCCATTTATTAACATATTCTCACCCTTCGTATCCACTTCTATTAAAGCAGATACATGCCCCACCTCTTACGCTTTTTGTTTCAGGAAAATTAGAACTTCTTTTAAAGAAGCAGGTTGCGATGGTAGGGAGCAGGGCCGCAAGCTATTATGGCGAAAAATGGGGAAAAATTTTTGCACGTGAATTGGTTGGGCATGAGTTAGTTATTACTAGTGGCTTAGCTATCGGAATTGATGGTATTTGTCACCGGTCTGCACTGGATAGTGGAGGTGAAACAATTGCTATATTAGGTAGTGGGCTTGGGCATATTTATCCTCATAGACACGTGTCATTAGCAAAACAGATAGAGGAGAATGGTGCTCTTGTTTCTGAATTTTTCCCGGATACCCCTCCACGTGCAAAGAATTTCCCTAAAAGAAATCGAATTATCAGTGGGTTAAGTTCGGCAATTATCGTTGTAGAAGCGAGTAAAAACAGTGGTTCATTAATTACAGCTCGTTGTGCCCTTGAACAAGGAAGGGATGTATTTGCATTACCAGGTCTATTGGGGAATCCAATGAGTGAAGGAAATCACTGGTTAATCAAACAGGGTGCATACCTGGCTACAAACGCAATAGATATTGTAGAACATGTTTACAGTTCACTACAATGGTTGCATATGGAAGGAACGAAACAAGAAGTAGAACCACGGTTTGAGCAAACTGAGTTGCCATTTGCTGATGTGCTAGTTAACGTAAGTGATGAGGTAACTTCTATCGATATTATTGCTCAGCGTTCTTCATTACCTATAAATGAGGTAATGACAAAGCTCCTTGAACTGGAATTACTGGGTAAAGTGGCTGTAGTTGCTGGTGGTTATGTGCGTGTGGATTAATTAACTGAGTGTCCATAGTCTTGTTCAACGTCATATAAAAATAAATTTCAAGTGAAAAAATGGTATGGCAAAAATGGTTCCTTTCTCCACTAATGAAACTGAATGTTGTCCTGAATGTGGTTCTCTGTTAGTTATCCGTAATGGCATTCATGGCCCATTTCTTGGATGTTCTGGTTATCCATCATGTCAATATGTTCGTTCATTAAAAGGGCAAAGTGACGGTCATGTGGTAAAAGAACTTGAAGGGCAGACATGTTCTGCATGTGGTGCTAATTTAACTTTACGCCGAGGGCGTTATGGAATGTTTATTAGTTGTAGTCGTTATCCTGAATGCGAGCATACAGAACTGATTGATAAACCGGATGAAACGTTAATAGCCTGCCCTCAATGCAAACAAGGGCAACTATTACAAAGAAAATCACGTTTCGGAAAAATTTTTCACGCGTGTAACTGTTACCCTAATTGTCAGTTTGTATTAAATAATAAACCAGTCGCGGGTGAATGTGTGTTTTGTCATTATCCGTTACTGACGGAAAAACGAACATCACAAGGTGCAAAGTTGTTTTGTGCCAGTAAATTGTGTGGAAAACAACAAGTAAATGAAACTGAGTAACAAGCATGAGTAATGAAGCATCACCTGCATTTAAAAATGTGTTAACTGCATTAAAAACAGAAAAAGTGATTGCCTATCCGACTGAAGCTGTTTTTGGACTGGGATGTGATCCTGATAGCGAGAAAGCAATAAATGAACTGCTTATATTAAAGAAGCGGCCGTGGCAGAAAGGGTTGATTCTTATTGCAGATAATTATGAGCAATTACAACCATATCTTGATGATAAGCTTCTAACGGAAAGACAAAAAAAAGCCATATTTGCTTGTTGGCCAGGACCTATGACCTGGGTAATCCCTGCCAAACCTAGTACATCTAAATGGTTGACTGGGCAGTTTTCCACTTTGGCTGTTAGAGTTAGTGATCATCCTTTAGTAAAACAATTATGTACTTTTTATGGAAAACCGTTGGTATCGACCAGTGCAAATTTAAATGGTCTTGAACCATGTAGAACAGCAGAAGAAGTCAGACAACAGTTTGGGGATAAGCTTCCTGTATTAAGCGGTAATGTTGGAGGGTGTGAAAAACCTTCAGAAATTCGGGATGCTTTAACTGGTGAACTGTATCGTCAAGGGTAGAATAAATATGAATCAATTCGCTGTTTTTGGTAATCCTGTTACGCACAGCAAATCTCCTCGTATCCATCAGTTGTTTTCTGAGCAAACTGGTATTGAGCATCGTTATGGGAAGATTTTGGCTCCTGTAAATAAATTTGAAGAGACATTGGCTGTGTTTCTTAAACAGGGCGGGATTGGCGCTAATATCACTTTACCATTTAAAGAGCGGGCATTTATCCGAGCAAATGAGTTAACTGAACGGGCAAAATTCAGTGGTGCAGTCAATACCTTGAAATTGTTGGATAATAATCAATTGATTGGCGACAATACGGATGGTATAGGGTTATTAACAGATTTGATGCAACGTGGATTTATTACACAGGGGCAACATATTTTAATTATTGGAGCCGGTGGTGCAGTCAGAGGAGTTTTATCTTCATTATTAGAATTTGGTTGTGAAATTACAATTACAAACCGGACGTTCAGTCGTGCCGTCCAGATTGCTTATGATTTCTCGTCAATAGGCAATATTCGGCCTGTTGAAATGGAAACACTAAATAGCCCTGAATTTGATCTGATCATTAATGCGACTGCATCTGGTCTTAACGGTGAGATTCCAGAGATATCTCCGTTAATATTTAATGAAAATTGTGTTTGTTATGACATGTTTTATCAGTCTAACTTGACACCTTTTATTTCCTTTGCCAAGAAACATGGTGTTTCTAGTTATGCAGATGGGCTGGGAATGTTAGTAGGGCAGGCTGCTCATTCATTTAAATTATGGCATGGTGTACTGCCAGAAATCGCTCCTGTATTGCGAACATTGGAACAGGAGTTACATTCATGAATCAATCTATCCAGTTTCCTGATAGAGAAGAATGGAATGAACAAGAGCAGGTAGTTATTTTTCCTGCTCTGGTAAATGGGCTATTGGTTCAGTGTGTTATAGGTGCTAAGGAGCTTTTATATCGTTATGGGGAAGAGCATCATCCACTAAGCCTGTTCCGACAAAATCGTTGGGATTTAGAGGAGGAATTCGAATCAGTAATCAACAATGGGAATGATGATCATTTGGGACGCTACATATTATCTTGCAGGTAGTCGTTTTTCCAACAGACATAATTGCTTGCTGAATAACGTAATGCCTCTAATTCTTCAGGTTTCAGTTTCCTTACCTGACGGGCAGGACTGCCAACATAAAGGTATCCACTTTCTAATATTTTTCCTGGGGCTATTAAGCTGCCCGCTCCAATAATAACGTCTTCTTCAATAATTGAACCATCAAGCAGAATGGAACCCATACCGATGAGTACTCGATTACCAATAGTGCAGCCATGAAGTATAGTTTTATGCCCGATGGTGACATCGTTCCCAACAATTAAAGGGAAACCGTCAGGATTATCAACTGATTTGTGTGTTACATGTAATACAGAGCCATCTTGGATATTAGTACGCGTGCCAATAGATACATAATTAACGTCTCCGCGGATGACAACTAAAGGCCATACGCTGACATCATCAGCAAGCCTGACATCACCAATGATCACACTAGATGGATCTAACATGACTTTCCGGCCAATTTTAGGTTGAGTACCAAGGTAACTGCGTAACACTCCAGACATATATACCTCTAATGAAGAAATAGGGATTTGCTGTTCTTAAGGATCTTAGTGAGGAAAATACCAGTATGCAATGAAAGAAAGTTATTGATTTTAGTCAAAATCGATTAAATTTAACTCGTAAAGGGTAAAAAAACGCCTGTTGGTGGTAAATCTAAAAAAAAGTGTTGTGTAAAAATTTAAGCCCCCTATAATGCGCCACCACTGACCGACACAACGCTAAGAAAACGTGTGAGGTTGGGCAGGGGAGCGCAAATAAGCGCTTGACTCTGCGGGCAAAAAGCGTAATATACGCAGCCCGGCTGACCGAGAATATCAAATTTTAAGGTGGCCTGCTCTTTAACAATTAATCAGACAATCTG
>NZ_RCWA01000071.1 GCF_018448905.1 Photorhabdus heterorhabditis
GATTGGCTGTTGATTTACGTGAATACCTGAGTGCGATTTTACCGGATTATATGGTGCCGGTCGCGTTTGTGCAGCTGGATACCTTCCCGCAAACCCCGAATGGTAAGCTGGATCGCCGGGCGTTGCCGGCACCGGACAATGAAGCTTTTGCCCGTCAGAGCTATGAGACACCGCAGGGGGAGACAGAAACCACACTGGCGACGATTTGGTGTGAGTTGCTGGGGATTGACCAGATTAGTCGGCACGATAATTTCTTTGCCCTAGGCGGCCATTCGTTACTGGCAATGCGGGTGATGAACCGGGTAGCCGCGCTGGGTGTCGAACTGCCGTTGACTACCCTGTTTTCGTCTCCTACTTTGATGGCTTTTGCTGAGGTCATGCAGGCTCGGTCTAGTCAACAGGGCGCTATATTGCCGGCCATCCTGCCGATATCCCGTGAGGAAGTGCTGCCGCTGTCATTTGCTCAACAGCGTCTGTGGTTCCTGGCTCAGTTGGATGGCGTCAGTGAGACTTATCATATCCCGATGGCCCTGCGCTTGGGTGGTCAACTGAATATTGTGGCCTGGCAGCAGGCGCTGGATGCTTTGTTTGTTCGTCATGAGGCGTTACGTTCTGTCTTTGTCTCGGTTGATGGTCAACCGCAAGTACGGCTATTGGAAGCGGATAGCGGCTTGCCTTTATCTCAACATGATCTGCGTGGACTCCCGGATGCCGACATGGTGCTTGAGCGTTTGAACGACGAGGAAGCCCATACTTCATTTGATCTTGACCATGGTCCGCTCATCCGTGCCCGTCTTATCCGGCTTGCCGATGATGAATACCAGTTCTTGCTCACCCAGCATCACATTGTTTCCGATGGCTGGTCTGTCAGTGTGCTGATACGTGAATTGAATGCGCTCTATACGGCATTTCTGGCCGGGCAACCGGACCCATTGCCACCGCTGGCGATTCAATACCCGGATTATGCCGCTTGGCAGCGCCAGTGGCTGTCGGCTGAACGTACCCGGATTCAATCCGACTATTGGAGTACTATGCTGGCTGACGCGCCGGTTCTGCTGGATCTACCCACTGACCGACCCCGTCCGCCTGAGCAGTCGTTTGCCGGCAATGTCGTGCCGGTTAACTTGGATGCGGCGTTAACGACCGCGTTGAAACGTCTGAGTGAGCAACACGGTGTCACGTTATTCATGACGCTGCTGTCCGCCTGGGCAATAGTCCTGTCGCGCCTGTCAGGTCAAGAGGATGTGGTGATAGGCACGCCGAGTGCTGGTCGCAGTCGTCAGGAAGTGGAACCGTTGATCGGGTTCTTTGTGAATACGCTGGCGTTGCGCATGGATTTGTCGGGCGAGTTGACGATAACCGAGTTGCTGGCACGTGTACGGCAAACCGCCTTAGCGGCGCAGGAACATCAGGATCTACCGTTTGATCAGGTGGTGGAAATTGTGCAACCGCCGCGCCGACTGGCGCATACGCCGTTGTTCCAGGTGATGTTTGCCTGGCAGAACAATGAGAACGCGGAATGGCAGCTACCGGGGCTGGCTGTGTCAGCAGTCGATCAAGCTCTTGGTGACGTCCAGTTTGATCTTGATCTTAGCTTGTCAGAAGAGGAGGGCGGGATTGCTGGTGTGCTGAGTTATGCCACCGCCCTGTTTGATCAACCGACCATAGAGCGGCAGGTGGGATATCTGCACATGGTACTGCAAGCCATGGTTGCTCATGCCGAACAGCGGATTGGGGAAATCAATATTCTGCCCCCGGCAGAGCGCAGGTTATTACTGGAAACCGGGAACGTGGCGGAAAGCGAGTATCCTGATGCGTTATGTCTTCATCAGTTATTTGAGCAACAGGTGGAGAAAACTCCAGAGGCGACGGCACTGGAGTATCAAGAGCAAACCCTTAGCTATGCGCAGTTAAATGCCCGTGCTAACCGGTTGGCTCATCAGCTGATTGCCTTGGGCGTAGAGCCGGACCAGCGGGTGGCGATTTGCGTATCACGGTCTCCGGCCATGGTGGTAGCGCTGTTGGCAGTGTTGAAAGCGGGTGGCGCTTATGTGCCTTTGGATTCAACTTATCCAATGGAACGTTTGACATATATCCTGAATGACACCACGCCGTCAGTGGTATTAGCGGATGTGACTGGGCAGGCAGCACTAGGTAACGAATCGTTAGCTGGGCTGACGGTACTTGACCCGAATACCCTGCCAGACCAGCCGGATAATAATCCATTGGTGACGGCATTGACACCACAGCATTTGGCGTATGTCATCTATACTTCTGGCTCTACCGGGCAGCCTAAAGGGGTGATGGTGGAACATCAGGCGGTATATCAGCGTCATTTGGGTTTTAATGAAAGCTATGCGATCACGGCGAAAGACCGGTTATTGCAATTTGCTTCTTTTGCTTTTGATGTTTCAGTAGAAGAATGCTTCTCGACATTATGCAACGGCGCCACGCTGGTGATGCGTGATGACAGCTGGCTGACTTCTGTTCAGGAATTTATTGCCTTAGCCGGGCAAAACCGGATCACGGTGATGTCTCTGCCGGTGTCATTTTGGTCTGAATTGATTGCCAGAGACGATGGATTACCGCTGCCGGATTGTCTCTGGCTGATCATCATTGGGGGTGAGGCGGTTAAAAAGAGAGCTGTTCAGGATTGGTTTGCGCGGGAAATCCACCGACCCCGGTTATTGAACGCGTACGGCCCGACGGAAAATACCGTGACAGCGACCTGTAAGGAGATAGTATCCCCTGCCGATGATTGTTCTATTGGTCGGCCACTTAAAAATACTTGTGTCTACCTGCTGGACAGATACGGTCAGCCAGTACCATTAGGCTGTGTGGGTGAAATGTATATTGGTGGTGTCGGGGTGGCACGGGGTTATTTGAACCGGCCAGAATTGAGCGTAGAACGTTTTATACCAGACCCCTTTAATCCGGTATCTGATGCGCGGATGTATCGTACTGGGGATTTGGCCCGCTATCTGCCAGACGGTAATCTAGAATTCCTAGGCCGTAACGACGAGCAGGTTAAAATCCGTGGTTTCCGGGTTGAGCTGGGTGAAATTGAAATCCGGCTGATGGAACACCCAGCAGTGCAAGAGGCGGCAGTGCTGACGCTGGATGATGGGCAGAATAAACGGTTGGTCGCCTATGTAATCGCGGAAGTCCATGAAGGGTTGGCAGCCCGTTTGCGTGAACATCTGAGTGCTGTTTTACCTGATTATATGGTCCCAGTAGCTTTTGTGCGCTTGGATGCCTTCCCGCAAACCTCTAACGGCAAGTTGGATCGCCGGGCGTTGCCTGCGCCAGGGGAGGAGGCGTTTGCCCGTCAGGTCTATGAGGCCCCGCAAGGAAAGGTAGAAACAATGCTGGCAGCTGTCTGGTGTGAACTGCTGGACGTTGAGCAGGTCAGCCGACATGACAGCTTCTTTGCGCTGGGCGGTCATTCACTGCTTGCTGTGCGCATGATTGAACGATTACGGCGTGTCGGTTTGGGTGTATCGGTACAAACGCTATTCCAGCATCCAACACTCTGTATTCTGGCCCAGTCTCTGGTTCAGCATAATGAAATCCAGGTGCCTGCTAACCGTATTACACCGGATACTACAGTGCTGACACCGGATCTGCTGCCGTTGATTGACCTGACTCAGCCTGAGATTGATCGCATTATTGACCAAGTACCGGGCGGAATAGCCAATATTCAGGATATCTATGCGCTGTCGCCGTTGCAGGACGGTATCCTGTTCCACCATCTGCTAGAGGATGAAGGTGATCCGTATCTGTTAATCGGCCAGATGATTTTTGCTGACAGGGCGATGTTGGACCATTATTTAGCGGCGGTTCAACGGACAATTGATCGGCACGATATTTTGCGCACCGCCTTTATTTGGCAGGGGTTATCAGTTCCGGCGCAGGTGGTCTGCCGTCAGGCCCCATTGTCAGTGACTGAATTGACACTAAACCCAGCTGACGGTTCGGTCAGTGACCAGTTAACCCGGCGTTTTGACCCACGTCAGTATCGTCTTGACCTGAGTCAGGCCCCGTTGTTGCGTTTTGTCATTGCCCAAGAAACTGATGGTCGCTGGTTCTTATTGGAATTGCATCATCACTTGATCGGTGACCATGAAACGATGGAAGTGATGCACCGTGAAGTGCAGGCGTATCTGACGGCTCAGGAAGACAACCTACCGACACCGGTACCGTTCCGTAATTTGGTGGCTCAGGCGCGGTTAGGTGTCAGTCAGGAAGAACACACTCGCTTCTTTACTGACATGTTAGCAGAGGTGGATGAACCGACCCTGCCGTTTGGTTTGATGGAAGTGCATCGTGATGGTTCGCAGGTGATGGAATCTCACCGGATGCTGACCGCTGGGTTGAATGACCGTCTGCGTAGTCAGGCCCGGCGTTTGGGTGTCAGTCTGGCAGCGTTGTGTCATCTAGCCTGGGCGCAGGTATTGTCGCGTACCAGTGGTCAGAAGAATGTCGTGTTTGGCACGGTGTTGTTTGGGCGTATGCAGGCAGGTGAAGGTGCCGAGAATGGCATGGGATTGTTTATCAATACGTTGCCGTTGCGGCTGGATATCGATGAGACCCCGGTACGGGATAGCGTGCAGGCCGCCCATACCCGATTGGCTGGATTATTGGCGCATGAACATGCTTCATTGGCGCTGGCCCAGCGGTGCAGCGGGGTGCGGGGGGATATCCCACTCTTTAATAGTCTGTTGAACTATCGGCATAATACTCTGGTGGAAACGCCAGATGACCTGATAAGCGGTATTGAATTTCTGGGTGGACAGGAGCGGACTAACTATCCATTTGTGCTGTCGGTGGAAGATTTTGGCGAATCGTTGGGACTGACCGCTCAGGTAATACAACCGTTTGATCCGGCCCGGTTATGTGGCTATATGCAGCAGGCGCTGGAGAGTCTGGTTGAGGCGCTTGACCAGTCCCCGGAGACTCCGGTACGGGCGTTGAATATCCTGCCTGAAGCGGAGCGGAGGTTGTTGCTAAAAACGTTGAACGCGACGGAAACCACGTATCCTGAGCAGTTATGCATTCATCAGTTGTTTGAACAGCAGGCAGCGAAAACTCCAGAGGCGACGGCACTGATAGCAGGAGATAAGACCTTAAGCTACGTGGAACTGAATATGCGTGCTAACCGGTTGGCTCGTCAGTTGATCGAACAAGGGGTTTGTCCTGATGAGTACATCGTGATCCTATTGGAGCGGTCGGTTGAACTGGTGGTAGCCCAATTGGCTATCCTTAAGGTTGGTGCCGTTTACGTGCCGATAGATACCCGTGTGCCGGAAGAACGGCGAAATTGGTTGATAAATGATTGTTCAGCCAAGTTATTGATTACTGATGTGCAAACTGATATCCCGGCTGGTCTCTCAGTTCCGTTGCTGCGTCTTTCTGATGAGGAAAATACGGGCAGAGAGGAAGATCGTATCAACCTTGATCTGGCGCGTTACAGTACCGGATCAGCGTATATCATGTACACATCAGGCTCGACTGGCATGCCAAAAGGTGTGGTCGTACCTCATCGTGCGGTGGTCAGGCTGGTCATCAATAATGGCTATGCTGAAGTCGGGCAGGATGACCGGGTTGCCTTCGCCGCTAATCCGGCTTTCGATGCCAGCACGTTTGAAGTTTGGGCACCCTTGCTCAACGGTGGAACGCTGGTGGTTATCGACCGCACCACGTTATTGACACCACAGGAGTTTGTACAGGCTTTACAGGCTCACCGCGTCACAGTTATGTGGCTGACTGTCGGGTTGTTTAACTGGTTGGCGGCAGAGTTATCTCCGGTTCTTCCGCAGATTAAAATCTTGATTGTCGGGGGTGATGCCCTTGACCCTTATGTCATTGGTCAGGTGCTGAGCAAAAATCCGCCACAACAGTTATTAAATGGCTATGGGCCGAGTGAAGGTACTACCTTTACTACGACATACCGTATTAATGCATTAGCGCAGGGAGCAACCAACGTCCCAATTGGCCGACCGGTAGCCAACACGCAGGTTTATCTGCTGGCTGCTGATGGTCAACCGGTGCCGCTGGGAGTAACCGGCGAGATTTATATTGGTGGAGATGGGGTAGCCCAAGGTTATCTTAATCGCCCTGAGTTAACCGCTGAACGTTTCCTTACTGATCCGTTCAGTGATAACCCAGATGCTCGCATGTACCGGACCGGGGATTTGGCTCGCTATCTGCCGGACGGTAATCTGGAATTCCTGGGCCGCAACGACCAGCAGGTTAAAATCCGTGGTTTCCGGATTGAACTGGGAGAAATTGAGACGCGTCTGGCAGAGCACCCGGCGGTGTGTGAGGTTGTTGTATTGGCACTGGGTGAGGGGCAGGATAAACAGCTGGTTGCCTATGTGGTGGCGGAAGCGCATGAGGGGCTGGTTAATAGTTTGAGTGAATACCTAAGTGCCCTGCTACCTGATTATATGGTGCCAAGTGCTTTTGTACGTCTGGATGCATTGCCATTGACTGCGAATGGTAAGTTGGATCGTCGTGCGCTACCTGCTCCGGATGGTGAAGCGGTTGCCCGTCAGGTTTACGCCGCGCCGCAGGGAGAAACAGAAATGGCCCTGGCGTCGATTTGGCGTGAATTACTGGGGATTGAACAGGTCAGTCGGTATGACAGCTTCTTTGCACTGGGCGGCCATTCATTGCTGGCGGTACGCATGATTGAACGCCTGCGTCATCTGGGATTGACACTGGCGGTGCGTGATCTGTTCCAGTCGCCGGTGTTGTCAGACTTGGCCCAAACGTTGGGGCAGTATCGGGCTGTGATCGTGCCTGCTAATGTTATTACGCCAACAACCACCGTATTGACACCGGAAATGTTGCCGCTGATAGATCTGACTCAGCCAGAGATTGACCGTATCGTCGGGCAGGTGCCGGGTGGGATGACCAATATTCAGGATATCTATGCGTTGTCACCGTTGCAGGACGGGATTTTGTTCCACCATTTACTGGCAAGCGAAGGTGATCCGTATTTGTTAGCCAACCAGATGGTCTTTGCTGACCGGACTCTGCTGGACCGCTATTTGACGGCGGTGCAACAGGTGGTTGATCGTCATGACATCCTGCGGACCGCCTTTATCTGGCAAGAGTTGTCTGTGCCGGCTCAGGTAGTCTGGCGTCAGGCACCTTTGTCGGTGACTGAATTGACGCTGGACCCGTCTGATGGGCCAGTTTGTGATCAACTGGCTGAACGTTTTAATCCTCTTCATTATCGTCTTGATTTGGGTCAGGCACCGTTGCTGAGTTTTGTGGTGGCGCAGGAGACCGATGGCCGCTGGTTCTTACTGGAGTTGCAACATCACCTGATTGGCGACCACACCACGATGGATGTGATGAACAACGAGGTTCAGGCATATCTTGCTGGACGGGAGGGCAACTTGCCGGTGCCGACACCTTTCCGCAATCTGGTCGCTCAGGCCCGGTTGGGGGTCAGTCAGGAAGAACACACCCGTTTCTTTACTGACATGTTAGCGGAGGTGGATGAACCAACCCTGCCGTTTGGTTTGACGGAGGTGCATAGTGATGGTTCACAGGTGACGGAATCTTACCGGATGCTGCCCGTCGGATTGAATGACCGTTTGCGTAGTCAGGCTCGGCGTTTGGGCGTCAGTCTGGCGGCACTGTGCCATCTGGCTTGGGCGCAGGTATTGTCGCGTACCAGCGGGCAGGAAAAAGTGGTGTTCGGCACGGTGTTGTTTGGGCGGATGGCGGCAGGCGAAGGTGCCGACAATGGCATGGGGTTGTTTATCAATACCCTACCGTTGCGGCTGGATATCAATGAGACTCCGGTACGAGACAGCGTACAGGCCGCCCATACCCGGCTGGCCGGATTATTGACGCATGAGCATGCTTCACTGGCGCTGGCCCAGCGTTGCAGTGGGGTGCGGGGGGATATCCCACTCTTTAGCAGCCTGTTGAACTATCGGCATAATGCCTTGCTGGCAACGTCAGATGAGTTGATAAGCGGTATTGAATTCCTGAGTGGTCAGGAGCGGACCAACTATCCGTTTGTGCTGTCGGTGGAGGATTTTGGTGAATCGCTGGGACTGACCGCTCAGGTGGTACAACCGTTTGATCCGGAAAACCTGTGCGGTTACATGCAACAAGCGCTGGAAAGTTTGGTAGAGGCGCTTGAACAAGCCCTTGATACACCGGTGCAGGCACTGAATATCTTGCCGGAAGTGGAACGGAAACTGCTGCTAGAAACCTGGAATGCGACGGAAACGGCGTACCCTGACCCGTGGTGTGTTCACCAATTGTTTGAACAGCAGGTAGAGAAAACCCCGGACGCGACTGCGTTAGAGTATGAAACGCAGACGCTCAGTTATG
>NZ_RCWA01000072.1 GCF_018448905.1 Photorhabdus heterorhabditis
GATTGGCTGTTGATTTACGTGAATACCTGAGTGCGATTTTACCGGATTATATGGTGCCGGTCGCGTTTGTGCAGCTGGATACCTTCCCGCAAACCCCGAATGGTAAGCTGGATCGCCGGGCGTTGCCTGCGCCGGGGGAAGAAGATTTTGCTCGTCAGATTTATGCCGCCCCGCAAGGGGTGGCAGAGATCACCTTGGCGGCTATCTGGCGTGAGTTGCTGGGGATTGAGCAAATCAGCCGACATGATAGTTTCTTTGCGTTGGGTGGTCATTCACTGCTTGCGGTGCGGATGATTGAACGCCTGCGTCAATTGGGGTTGACACTGACGGCGCGCGATCTGTTCCAGTCTCATGCTCTGTCGGAGCTGGCTCAAGCGTTGGGACAGCATCAGGCTGTGATAGTGCCGCCTAATGTCATCACGCCGGAAACCACATCTCTGATGCCAACAATGTTGCCACTGATTGATTTGACTCAGACTGACATTGACCGTCTTGTCGAGCAGGTACCAGGAGGAATGACCAATATTCAGGATATCTATGCGTTGTCACCGTTGCAGGACGGTATCCTGTTCCATCATCTGTTAGAACAGGAAGGTGATCCGTATTTGTTGCTCTATCCGGTGACTTTTGCTAACCGGTCACTACTGGATCGTTATCTGGCAGCGGTACAACAGGTGATTGATCGTCATGACATCTTGAGGACGGCTTTTATTTGGCAGGGATTGTCAGTCCCGGCGCAGGTCGTTTGGCGTCGGGCACGGTTGCCTGTGACAGAATTGACGCTGGACCCGGCGGACGGCCCAGTGATTGATCAGTTAACCCAGCGTTTTGATCCGGGTCAGTACCGTCTTGACCTGACTCAGGCACCGTTACTGCATTTTATTATCGCTCAGGAAACCGATGGCCGCTGGTTCTTACTGGAATTGCAGCATCACTTGATCGGTGACCATGAAACGATGGAAATGATGCACCGTGAAGTGCAGGCACATTTTGCCGGGCAAGGGGAACGCCTGTCTGCGCCGGTACCATTCCGCAATCTGGTGGCGGAAGCCCGGCTGGGGGTGAGTCAAGCAGCGCATACTCGCTTCTTTACCGAGATGTTGGCTGAGGTAGATGAACCGACGCTGCCGTTCGGGCTGACAGAGGTGCATCGTGACGGATCTCAGATGAGGGAATCTCACCGGATGCTAACGACTGCGTTGAATGACCGTCTGCGTAGTCAGGCCAGACATCTGGGTGTCAGTCTGGCGGCGCTGTGTCATCTGGCTTGGGCGCAGGTATTGTCGCGTACCAGCGGGCAGGAGAAAGTCGTGTTCGGCACGGTGTTGTTTGGGCGCATGGCTGTGGGAGAGGGGGCTGACAGTGGGATGGGGTTGTTTATGAATACTCTGCCATTGCGACTGGATATGGATGAAACCCCAGTACGGGACAGCGTGCGGGCGGTGCATCTACGACTGGCTGAATTACTGGAACATGAGCATGCTTCACTGGCGCTGGCCCAACGGTGCAGTGGTGTACAGGGGGAAATCCCACTCTTTAGCGCCTTGTTCAACTATCGGCATAATGATCAGCTATCGTTTCTGGATGAGACGATGGATGGCATTGAATTCTTGGGCGAACAGGAACGTACTAATTATCCCTTTGGATTGTCGGTGGAAGATGGTGGTTCCACGTTGGGGCTGACCGCTCAGGTGGTACAGCCGTTTGATCCGGATCGGTTATGCGGTTATATGCAACAGGCGCTGGAAAGTCTGGTGGAAGCGCTTGAACAGGAACCGGCGACGCCGGTACGTACGTTGAATGTGCTGCCTGAAACGGAGCGTACCCTGTTGTTGGAAACTTGGAATACCATTGAAACTCCGTATCCTGACCCGTTATGTATTCACCAACTGTTTGAACAACAGGCAGAGAAAACCCCAGAGGCGACCGCGTTAGTGTATGAAGAGCAACGTCTCAGTTATGCCGAATTAAATGTCCGCGCCAACCGGCTGGCCCATCAAATGATTGCGCTGGGTGTAGAGCCAGATCAACGGGTGGTGATTTGTGTGGCTCGTTCTCCGGCGATGGTGGTGGCGCTGTTGGCGGTGCTGAAAGCCGGTGGGGCCTATGTGCCGTTGGACCCGACTTATCCGGTAGAACGACTGGCGTATATTCTGAATGATACGGCCCCATCAGTGTTACTGGTTGATGAAGCTGGCAGGGTAGCGCTTGGCGAACAAGCGCTTGCTGGGCTGACGGTACTTGACTCGAATGCTTTACCAGACCAGCCGGACAGTAACCCACAGGTACCCGCGTTGACGCCACAACATCTGGCTTATGTCATTTATACCTCTGGTTCAACTGGGCAGCCGAAAGGGGTGATGGTGGAACATCAGGCAGTGTATCAACGTCATCTGGGTTTTAATGAGATTTATGGCGTCACTGTGCAAGATCGGTTGTTGCAATTTGCCTCTTTTGCGTTTGATGTTTCAGTAGAAGAATGCTGCTTGTCCTTGTGTAATGGCGCCACATTAGTGATGCGCGATGAGCGTTGGCTGACTTCTATGCAGGAATTTATTGCCTTAGCCTGGCAAAACTATATCACGGTGATGTCTCTGCCGGCGTTGTTTTGGTCGGAACTGGTTGCCAGAGATAATGGATTACCGCTACCGGATTGCCTCAGACTTATCATCATTGGGGGCGAGGCAGTGAAAAAGAGCGCTGTTCAGCAGTGGTTTGCGCGGGAAGTCCACCGTCCACGACTATTAAACGCTTATGGCCCGACGGAAAATACCGTGACGGCAACCTGTAAGGAGATATTATTCCCGACAGACGATAGTTCTATTGGCCGCCCGGTTAAAAATACCTGTATCTACCTGCTGGACGGAGATGGTCAGCCAGTACCATTAGGCAGCGTTGGCGAAATGTATATTGGTGGAGTGGGTGTGGCACGGGGTTATCTTAACCAGCAGGAATTGAGTGCGGAATGTTTTATACCCGATCCATTTAGTCGGGTGTCTGGTGCGCGGATGTATCGCACTGGGGATTTGGCCCGTTACTTGCCGGACGGCAATTTGGAATTCTTGGGCCGTAACGACGAGCAGGTAAAAATTCGAGGCTTTCGGATTGAACTGGGGGAGATTGCCACCCGATTGATGGAACATCCGGCGGTCCAGGAGGCGGCGGTGCTGGCATTGGAGGATGGGCAGGGCAAACGTCTGGTTGCCTATGTGGCAGCGGAAGCGAATACGGAGTTGGCTGCCAGTTTACGCGAACACTTGAGTGCCATTTTACCGGATTATATGGTTCCGGCAGCCTTTGTGCGTTTGGATACCTTCCCTCAGACCCCGAACGGCAAGCTAGATCGTCGGGCATTACCGGCACCACGGGAGGAAGATTTTGTCCGTCAGGTTTACGCAGCCCCGCAAGGGGAGACTGAGATTGCCTTGGCGGCCATTTGGCGTGAGTTATTAGGCATTGAGCAGATCAGCCGGCATGATAGTTTCTTTGTGTTGGGAGGCCATTCCCTGCTCGCTGTACGCATGATTGAACGCTTGCGTCGCTTGGGATTGACACTGGCGGCGCGTGATCTGTTTCAATATCCGGTACTGTCAGACTTGGCCCAAACATTGGGACAACATCAGGCTGTAGTGGTGCCGCCTAACGTTATTACACCGACCACGACAGCGTTGACGCCGGCGATATTGCCGCTGATTGAGCTGACTCAGACTGATATTGATCGCATCATCGGGCAGGTACCGGGCGGAGTTGCCAATATTCAGGATATCTATGCCTTATCGCCATTGCAGGACGGTATCCTGTTCCACCACCTGTTGGAACAGGCAGGTGACCCATATCTGCTGCTCTATCCGTTGATCTTTGCGAATCGGTCTCTGTTGGAGCGTTATCTGGCGGCGGTGCAACAGACGGTTGATCGCCATGACATCTTGCGGACGGCTTTTATCTGGCAGGGATTATCAGTTCCGGCGCAAGTGGTTTGTCGCCGGGTGCAGTTGCCCGTGACGGAACTGACGCTGGACCCAGCTGATGGCCCAGTGATTGATCAGTTAACCCGGCGTTTTGATCCGGGGCAGTATCGTCTTGATTTGAGTCAGGCTCCACTACTGCATTTTATTATTGCTCAGGAAACTGATGGCCGCTGGGTCTTACTGGAATTGCAGCATCACTTGATTGGCGACCATGAAACGCTGGAAGTGATGCACCGTGAAGTACAGGCGCATTTTTCCGGACAGGGGGAGCACTTGCCTGAACCAGCTCCTTTCCGCAATCTGGTCGCTCAGGCTCGGTTAGGGAAAAGTCAGGAAGAGCATACCCGTTTCTTTACCGAGATGTTGGCGGAGGTGGATGAGCCAACGTTGCCATTCGGACTGGCGGAGGTGCATCGTGATGGATCTCAGATGAGGGAATCTCACCGGATGCTAGCGCCTGAGTTGAATGATCGTCTGCGTAGTCAGGCCCGGCATTTTGGGGTCAGTCTGGCGGCGCTGTGTCATCTGGCCTGGGCGCAGGTGCTGTCGCATACCAGTGGTCAGGAAAAAGTGGTATTTGGCACCGTCCTGTTTGGGCGCATGACAGCGGGGGAAGGGGCAGACAATGGCATGGGGCTGTTTATGAATACCTTACCGTTGCGACTGGATATCGATGATACCTCGGTACAGGATAGCGTGCATGAGGTGCATCTACGACTGGCCGGGTTGCTGGAGCATGAGCATGCTTCATTAGCGTTGGCACAACGATGCAGTGGTATTGCCAGCGGTACATTATTGTTTAGTGCGTTGTTTAACTATCGACACAATGCCTTATCGGCAACGCCTGATGACATTATCAGCGGTATTGAATTTTTGGAAGGACAAGAACGGACTAACTATCCATTTGGTCTGTCAGTGGAGGACGGTGGTTCCACTTTGGGGCTGACCGCTTTGGTGATACAGCCATTTGAGCCAGATCGGCTATGCGGTTATATGCAACAGGCGCTGGAAAGTCTGGTGGAAGCACTGGAACAGGCACCGGATACGCCGGTACGTGCGCTGAACGTGCTGCCTGAAACGGAACGTACCCTGTTGTTGGAAACTTGGAATACCACAGAAACCCCGTATCCTGACCCGTTATGTATTCACCAACTGTTTGAACAACAGGTAGAGAAAACCCCAGAGGCGACTGCGTTAGAGTATGGAGAGCAACGTCTCAGTTATGCCGAATTAAATGCCCGTGCCAACCGGCTGGCCCATCAACTGATTGCTCTGGGTGTAGAGCCAGATCAACGAGTGGTGATTTGCATGGCACGCTCGCCAGAGGTAGTGGTAGCGCTGTTGGCGGTGCTGAAAGCGGGTGGGGCCTATGTACCTCTAGATCCGACTTATCCGGCAGAACGACTGGCGTATATTCTGAATGATACGGCCCCGTCAGTGTTACTGGTTGATGAAGCTGGTCGAGCGGCGCTTGGTGAAGAAGAGCTTACAGGGTTGACAGTACTTACTCCGAGTACCCTGCCAGACCAGCCGGACAGTAACCCACAGGTGCTCACGTTGACGCCACAACATTTGGCTTATGTCATTTATACCTCTGGTTCTACCGGGCAGCCGAAAGGGGTGATGGTGGAACATCAAGCTGTGTATCAACGTCATCTCGGTTTTAATGACACTTATGGCGTCACTGAGCAAGACCGGCTGTTACAATTTTCCTCTTTTGCTTTTGATGTTTCAGTAGAAGAATGCTGCTTGTCCTTGTGTAATGGCGCCACGTTGGTCATGCGTGATGATCGTTGGCTGACTTCTATGCAGGAATTTGTTTCCTTAGCCTGGGAAAACCATATCACGGTGATGTCTTTCCCGGCGTTATTTTGGTCCGAACTGATTGCCAGAGATAATGCTTTACCGCTCCCGGATTGCCTCAGATTCATCATCATTGGTGGTGAGGAGGTTAAAAAGAGCGCAATTCAGGACTGGTTTGCGCAGGAAAGCTACCGACCTCGACTATTGAATGCTTATGGGCCGACGGAAAATACTGTGACGGCGACCTGTAAGGAGGTTTTATCCCCAACCGATGATTGTTCTATCGGTCGGCCACTTAAGAATACCTGCGTCTACCTGCTAGATAGATACGGTCAGCCTGTACCATTAGGCAGCGTTGGCGAAATGTATATTGGTGGTGTCGGTGTGGCTCGTGGCTATCTTAACCAGCCGGAGTTGAGTGCAGAACGTTTTATACCAGATCCTTTCAGTCCAGTATCCGATGCGCGTATGTATCGTACCGGGGATTTGGCTCGCTACCTGCCGGACGGCAATCTGGAATTCCTTGGCCGTAACGATGAGCAGGTTAAAATTCGAGGTTTCCGAATTGAACCGGGAGAGATTGAAATCCGGTTGGTGGAACACCCCGCTGTGCAAGAGGCAGTGGTATTGGTATGGGAGAATGGGCAGGACAAGCATCTGGTTGCTTATGTGGTGGCGGGAGCGGATGAGGGATTAACTGCTAGTTTACGTGCCCATTTGAGTGCCATTTTACCGGATTATATGGTTCCGGCAGCCTTTGTGCGTCTGGATACCTTCCCGCAAACCCCGAATGGCAAGCTAGATCGCCGGGCATTAGCGCCACCGGGGGAGGGAGATTTTTCCCGTCAGGTCTATGAAGCACCGCAAGGGGAAACTGAGATAGCCTTGGCGGCGATTTGGCGTGAGTTGTTGGGCGTTGAGCCGGTCAGCCGATATGACAACTTCTTCGCGTTGGGTGGTCACTCACTGCTCGCTATGCGAATGACAAACCTTGCTGCTGGTCGGGGCTTGGTTTGTACATTGAATGCGTTGTTCCAATTCCCGGTACTGACTGAACTGGCCGCAAAAATCACGTCAGATTCGCTGTCCCAGCCACAAAACAGTGCCATATCGGTGCGACTTGATGGAACAGAGCAGCCATTGTTCTTTGTTCCCAGTGGAATGGGGGACTATTCCTATGTCTTCGGGCTGGCTAACCATC
>NZ_RCWA01000073.1 GCF_018448905.1 Photorhabdus heterorhabditis
GCTTTTCCTGATTGATCCTGACAATGGATATGAAAGGAATGCTTGCCAAGATCGATGCCAATCAATGCGATAGTGTTCATGATGGTGGCCTCTTAAATAAAAAATAAATCACACGCTGTCAATATATTGCTAACAGGGTGAGGGCGGCCATCTCATTAGTGCGGGGCATTTATGTAGCAAAGCAGCTAAAGAAGCCACTTTAACGTATAAGTATTCATGGGCCGATAATGGGTAATAGTCCGGTTGAATTGCCCACTTTACCGCTAAATAACTCAAGTGCCCCAGACTTTTTTATGCTCTCGCATTGTGTTGATAATCTGAGGCGGTATCGTATAGTTCTTCATAAAAAAGCCGTGATAATTTAAAGAAACATGCTGCTTTCTGGGCACACAAACCTTTCTGGTACATAGAGATCAAAATCATTAAGGCGACAGTATTCTTCCAATTGTTGAGCAGACCGAATACCAACCTTTCTGTATATTTGTGCCGTATAGTGTTCAACAGTACGATAGGAAATATTTAATATTCTGCCAATTTGTTTACTGGTATATTTATGTAAAGAGAGAAAAATGACATCCCATTCTCGTGGAGTAAATAAACGAGTCGGTGGTTGAAATATAATAGATGCAGGGAGTTTTCCATAAAATAGACGGGTTAATGAGAAATCCTGGGCTTCCCGTCCATGGAAAATGACGCCGACACATTCGTTTTCATCATTATATAGCGGGTATTTTTCACAAAAATGAGATGATAAAAATTTATCTTTGCCATACATATGTGTTTCAAGCGAACATACTGTTGCTTCGCTCTTCATTACACGTTGATCATGAAGAACAAATTCCTTTGCAAACTCAGCGCCATCCCAAGGAAGTTCATAATCATACCTCCCTTCGTAATCAAATGAATCTGGAAGATTTTCAAGATGTTTAAGTGCTAGATTGCCATAAATAAAGCATGAATTTTTATCTTTGATCCCCCAGGGTTCATTACTTTGCTGCATTGTATTAATGATCTGAAGTGAAATATCAATATTATTAATTTTTTTCATAATCGAATCCTATTTTTCAGTTAATAATGAGCCTATAATTCTTTGTTACCAACAGTGACAAATCTTTCAGGGACATAGAGATCAAGTTTATGTTCTTTACAGAAATCCTTTAATTTTATATGGAATGACAAATTGAATTTTTGGTAAATTGACTGAATATGATTAACAACATCCTCTGTATTCATCATTAATGCTTCGCTGATACTTTCTTCATCCATTGAACGCAGAGTTAAAAAGAGCACTTCCCACTCAGTTTGCGTCAGTATGTCGTTAGGCGGAATGAATTCCAGCGTCGCCGGAGAGGTTCTTTCATAGTAGTAAGCTGTAGAAAAGTTTTGAGGTTTGTACATATGAAAAGTGATCCCAATACAATTACTATTTTCATCATAAAGTGGATATTTATCACAGAGATAAACTTGTTTAACTTTATGTTCTCCAAATGGGTAAGTTTCCATTGAAGTGACTCGTTGCATAGTCTGAATAACTTTTTGATCCTGGCGGCAAGATTCTTCTTCATATTCTGCCATAAGTGAAGGTAATTCACCTGTAGTCAGCCCTGCAATATCGAAATCTTCAGGTAAGTTAAGCAGTTGATAAAAAGCGGGATTGGCATAGATAAACCTTGATTGCAGATCTTTAGCTCCCCAAGGTTCATGACTTTTTTCCCACATATGAATTAATTGCGGAGTGATATTATTTGGTTTGTTCTTCATATTTAACATTGTAACTCCTTAATTATTATTAAGTTTATTATCTGAATGAATTGTTTTCTGGTGATACATAAAATAACTTAACTATATAATATTGATATTGCAAATAGATCATCGTCATTATCTGACGTGTAAAGTGAGATATCGATATAATGCGTCTCAGTTTCTACGACAGGCGGCACATCTCCGCGTCCACGTAATATTGACATTGAGGCATTCACTGATTGAGTCTATGTACTTGGTGTTGTTGATTTTCCCCCAAAAAACTTCGAAATATAACCACTTTGCACGCCGATCCGTTAGTTGGTGTCATTTTTCGTAACTGAAGAGCTTCTTTAAGACGTTCGTTAAAGTATTTCATACCCTTTCAACATTTCTAAAAGGAACTAAACTTTTTAAACATTCTCGTATCCGTGAAAGAACATTTCTGAACAATTAAAGTTTATTTATGACCTTTTTGTCGTTAGACATAACATTTTCTTATTCGGAGAATGTTTGGCTGTACTTGGCGGGATTTAACGTCTTAGCACCGCTATTTTTTTGTATTCCGCATCAGTGCGGACTCAGGGAAAAATGTAACAGCATAAAAATTTCAATCTGAAGAGAATATGAATATAGCACCTTGAACAACTAAACTGAGAAGAGGAGAAGAAGGAATGGTGGTAAAAAACGACTGGCACCCAGCGGATATTATTGCAGCACTTAAAAAACGGGGAACATCGTTGGCGGCGGTTTCAAGAGAAGCAGGGCTTGCATCATCTACTTTATCAAATGTTTTACACCGCCCATGGCCCAAGGGAGAGCGGATTATTGCTACCATTTTAAATTGTGAGCCTTGTGAAATATGGCCGAGCAGATATTTTAAACATGAACTTCTGATATAAAAATCAATGGGAAGAAACTTATTACTGGAAAATTTTCTTGTGGAAATCCCCAGGTACGATAATAGAATTAAAACAGGGCTATTAACGCCCTGTTTTGTCATCGTGCTCTAGTTAAAATATATATATCAGTCCCAATTAAGCATGTTTGTCATAGTGAACTCTTTTCTGTATTAATGGGTTGGTCTTTTATATTTTATTGATATTCCTCCCTATATTTCTGTAATTTCGCAAACATCCTTTTATCTTATAGTGTCAACTGCGCTAAACCGGTAATTGCCTTTTTAAGATATTCACGAGGGCAACCTAAATTTATCCGAATAAATCCTTTTCCCCTATCGCCAAAATTCCGTCCGATTGAAGCGGCTATTTTAGCTTTTTGTAGCAAGGCCAACTGGAGAGCATCATCATCCAGACCTAAACCGCGACAATCCAACCAGGCCAGATATGTACCTTCCGCTTTGATCATTCGGCACAAAGGAACGGCAGACGTTAAAGCCTGCTCGAACCAGCAACGGTTTTCCGCCATGTAATGCTGTAATTCATCAAGCCATACATCCCCATGTTGATATGCGGCTGTGGCCGCAGTCATTGATAGCGCGTTGAATACATCTAGTCCATGCGCATTCAACCGCTCAATAAAGGCACGTCGAAGTTCGGGATTGGGAATGAGAAAATTTGATATGCGGAGTGATGAAAGTCCAAATGTTTTACTTGTTGAGGTCGCGGCAATGATATTGTTATGCCATTCATTCCCCAAATGCAGTATTGAGGTGAATTTTCCCCAAGGCAAAATTAAATCAGCCCAAATTTCATCGGAAATTACAGTCGTACCGTATCTTTTGCAGAGTATCAATATTTGGAGTAATTCGTCATGATTCCAGCATCTACCCGTAGGGTTATGCGGGTTACATAACAAGAGCAGAGGCGGTCTGTGTTGCTCCAACATCTGTTCCAGATGATCATAATCAATTTCATAACTTTGCAAACTTTCAAGAAGCGGGTTTTCAATCATCACCCTGTCGTTCATGGTAATAATTTTGGCGAATGAAGCATAATAGGGCCCTTGTACAACAACACCTTCTCCCGGTTTACTCAGCATCTGTATCAGTAAAGCCAGCCCAGGTATGACACCTTCTATTGAAGTGAACCAGTCGCGGTATAAGGTCAATTTATGGCGTCTCGAAAACCAGTCTATTGCCGCTTGGTAATAGTGATCGTTGCGTTCGCTATAACCGAAAATGCCGTGGTCAACTCGGGTGTGTAGTGCTTGCTGAATTTCTTCCTGGCATTGGAAATCGAAATCAGACACCCACATTGGAAGCAGGTCAGTCTTATCTAAGTGCAAGTCACGCCCTAAAAAGTCCCACTTAACAGAGCCCGTATTATGGCGATCGATTATCTGATTGAAATCAGGCGGTTTCATGTTGAATTTCCTTATTCTTCTGGGACTTTTTTGGTGTAACTCTTGCGATACCAAAACCGGTAAAGCCATAAATAAGAGCCAAGAAGACGGCAGCATAGCACTGGATAGCCCAGGGCAGTAGCTCAAGCGTACTGACACCCAATGTAGTTGCCATATAAATGCCGGCAGCCGTCCAAGGGATCAACGGTTCTATGACGGTACAGCCATCTTCTATTGTCCGTGACAGATTTTTATTATCCAGTCCCATACGACAATAAGCCCCTTTGAACAGCTCCGCCGGGATGAGGAGACCCAACTTTCCGTTGCAGGTGGCACCCGTTACCAGAATAGTTGTTGCCAAGGTTGCAATGATAAGTTGCCCTGTTGTATGAACAACTTGTAAAAGCTGGTTAATGATGACGGTCAGGGCGCCAGTAAGTGCTAAAGCACCGGCGAACGCGAATGCACAAAATGCAAGCAGGATGGTACTCATCATCGAAAACATGCCACCACGATTGAGCAGACGGGGAACATCGCTAACGACTCCAGTGATGTTGTGTCCCTGATCAGAGAACATAGAGAGATTGAAACCGTCTATCAACGCATTAAGGCCCTGTTTAAGGGTGAGTCCTTGGAGACCTATGCCGATCGCAATAGCCAATGCACATGCGGCCAGCATAACGGGTATCACCGGACGTTTTGTTATTGCGCCCCACAAAACCAGTACCGGCGGAAAAATCAGTAATAAATTAAAGTGATAGAGGTTTTCAAGGGATTGAACGATGTCTGTGACTTTTTCAGGTGTTGCGATGCTACCTACCGAGCTGGTATGACCAGCGATAAGATAAACAATCGCCGCTAAAATAAAGCTTGGGATAGTGGTATACATCAGGTGTTGGATATGGCTGTAAAGATCGGTGTCGGCGACGATGGCGGCGAAGTTAGTTGAATCAGATAAAGGTGAAATTTTATCGCCGAAATATGCACCTGAAACAACTGCACCTGCGGCGGCAGCCAAAGGCACATCAAGACCTGCCGCTACCCCCATTAGGGCAACACCCACCGTTCCGGCTGCACCCCACGATGTTCCAGTGCAGACTGAGATAACGCTCGTGATAAAGAAGGCGGCAATGAGTATATATTGCGGGCTAATCAGTTTTAATCCCCAGTAAACCATATAAGGTATGGTTCCGCTGATCATCCAGGTTCCGATGAGTCCCCCTACGCAAATCAGTATCATGATTACCGGCATCGCTTTAGCCAGCTTTGCCACAATAGCCTCGATAATGTCATTCCAGCGATAACCTTGCCAATATGCTAAGGTAGCTGCTATTCCTGCTGATATGAGCAATAGGGATTCGATGCGTAAATTCAGTTGACCGTATCCAATAACCAACAATAAGAGCATTGCTGCAATTGGCAGTATAGCAAGTCCCAAATTAAGCTTTTTCTTGTCATCCATATTTTAAAACTCCAGTTCCAGATGAATTGTTGAAACAGAATAGAATAATGAATTTATTTTGAATGCGATGTGACAGATGTTACTTGTTCATATAATTGATTTCATGAGATATGAAATATGATCTGTATATCATTTTACTCTTATGTTTATGTGTGATGCTTTTTATTTCTCTATCAGAAAAACGGAATCTCTGATGACAAGTTCGGCTGAGAACATATTCATTTGTGGAACCACTTCTTTTTTGGCATTGAGTTGTAACGCCAGATTAGCAGCCCTCTGAGCCATTCGTTCTATTGGGTTGTGTACAGTAGTTAAAGATGGATAGAGATATCGGGCCGGAGCAATATCATCAAACCCAACAATCGACAGTTGTTCCGGTAATTTGATTTTCCGTTGATGTAGGGATCGCATCATACCGGCAGCCATAACGTCATTAAATGTTACCGCCGCAGTAAAGCCGATACCGCTGTCTAAAAGCTTTTCTGTCGCCAGTTCCCCACCTTTTTCGTTGAATGGAACGCTAATAATCCACTCGCCAGGTACTGTGATACCCGCATTAGTCATTGCAGCATGATATCCCTCCAGGCGGAGCCTTCTATTATCAATCGGTAGATCTGCTGTTACACAAGCAATTTTTCGATGACCGTTTTGCAGAAGATAGTGAGTAGCAGCCTGAGAAGCACTGACATTATCTAACCAAATGCACCTGTTGGCGATGGCAGGGAAATATCGATTGATAATCACCAATCCTGGTGTATGCGCTGCATAACGTAATACATCTATGTCACTCATTCGGCTGATATGCGCTACTATCGCTTCGCACCCTTGATTGATTAAAAAATCTAAGGCAGACTTCTCAAGTTCAGCTTGATATCCTCCACTACAAACCATCAATTTTACCCCTTTTTTCCTGGCAATTTTTTCAACCCCACGTGCCAAAAGGGAAAAAAAAGGATCAGCTAGATTACCAGTGAGTAAACCCAACATATTCCCGCATCGTTTTGCCAGGGCAAGTGCAGCAAAATTACGGTGATAATTGAGTTCGCGCATGGCTTTTTCTACACGTTCACGGGTGCCTGGTTCGACGTAAGCCGTGTTGTTGATAACGCGGCTTACAGTGGCTACGGATACCCCAGCTTGATATGCTACATCTTTCATAGTGGTCATGCTCTTTCCTCAGCAATCATGTAAAATAAATCATATCCCAATGAATAGAATAAGAGCGGTTGGGAGTATGAATTGGATTCTCAATATACCGACGATAAAGATCTTAACAACCCAATCTACGATCTAGCTTTGAAAATGAGTTATGAAGCTAGGTAGTGTCCCTTAATTATATAATCTCCGGCAAAAGAGTCGAATACAGCCTAATTTCACCATCGACAGATAGTTTCGTGCTGTTTTTTCATAGCGTGTTGCAATACGTCGATTACCTTTCAAAAA
>NZ_RCWA01000074.1 GCF_018448905.1 Photorhabdus heterorhabditis
GATGGCAGGACGAACAAGTAAAACAGGCAGCCCCTTACGGGTACAAAAACTACAGCCCGGGTTAATCACAATAAAATCTCCTGTATTGCACACTCTTTATTTCAGGTTTTCCGGGTTAAGACGACCCAGCAGCGCTTCATTCGCGTCGCTAAAGATAATCGATAGCAGGATCTGACTTTTTAAATTGTCATCGGCTTTCCATACGCCATCCTTTTGATATATCGATATTTTATCCGTCACATCATAGTAACGGGGTATCGGTTCCCCGACTTTGACTTGTTTAACCCGCATCTTTACCGGACATAGCAAGACGTTGGCTTTGTCTTGTGAGGGTTCGCATTTACCCGTTTTTTCGACTGATTGGAAAAACAGTTGATCACTGGGATAACGATTAAATTTCTTTGATAATTCTTCAGGTTCATCAAAGCTGGACTGGATAGCCTTTTCAATTTGGTTGGTATACGGAGCGCTGTCGCATCCGGTTAACGCCATGCTGAAAACAACCAGGCTAAAAATGTGTTTCTTCGGGATCATCATGCAAAATTCCATCAATTAAAGTTGTAGGTAATTAATTTTACTGGTCATTTCCTGCCACTGTTCATCCGTCCAGCGACCGGTGATACGCTGGTAATACCCCACATTCTGTTGGCACCGACCCAATAGCGCCTTCATTTTCGGCGCTTGATGAAACTCTTCACCCAAGGTGACACCATGTAGTGCAAAAGCCGTCAGATCCTGTTTATCGGTTAATGACCACTGCGTCATGGCGATATTAAATAGCGCATCAATACGACGGCTAAGCGCCTGCCGCTCCCCCATATCAGAGGTCACTGGCAACTGGGCCAGTACCTGATTAATCAGGCCAATACGTTGAATTTGGGCAAGTGACACTGGTGTTTCTCCTTGCTGGTAACGGACTTTCTCCGGGAAGGCCAGCGTATGCCAGTTACCCTCCAGCCAGAATGTCCAGTGTGTAATGTCATCCGAAGCAATCCGGCGTGAAAATGCCCAAGGCCCCATCATCCAGTGCAAATGAAACAGGACACGGGGATCGTAATAACTCAGAATATGCCCCTGCTGTTTTTCCTTGAGATACAAGGCATCAACCAGAACATTCTTTATTGCTTCTGGAGACAAATCGCTTTTAAGCAGTAAAGTGAAAAACGGTCGAGAACCGGGATCGGTTTTCCGGCGTGCTTCATTGAGCAGGCGGGACCAAACATCAGACGGTAACTCGTGCAACGGTAACAGCCAGGGATATAAATGCGCCTGAGAAACAAGCAGCGGTGAAACAACTTCAATCACTGGCAATACTTCCGGTAACTGTTGTACAACCACGCGATCAATCAACGCATATTGATGTTCAGCAAATGCCCGCGGCTCAGTCAAATAATCAGTCATATCAATTCCTTAGCCTAATGGCACCGTCGCGTCACCCCGTTCGGTCGCTTCGGCAACCACCACGTCACAGGCAGTAAAATCGGGATAAGGCACATCCAGCTTTGCCGGCTCGGTATAATCGAAATTCGCGCTTTTGACGTTAAAATCGCCCGGAGAACCGTGTTCAATCTTGCCGGGTTCCAGCGTCAGATAGGAACCACCACACTGCAAAGTGATTTTCTTTTTAGCTGAGATCAGGATTTCGTCATCACTACTGGTGATAGTCACGCCTTTCTTAGCAACGACTTCAATACCATCAGTTTGAGCTTGCACCTGAATCTTCCCGGCAGCCGCAACCAGTTTCATACCTAGCTCATGTACAAAAACCACCATTGATTTTTTCGCTGCCAGTACCATACGTTTCAACGACGAGATTTCAGTGTTGCCGCCAGCAGTCATCACCAGATTTTTACTGGCACTGTGCTGAATATGTTGCGGTGTTGACAGCGCAATCCCCCCTGACGCACCAGCGACAATCACCGGTTCCCGCAATTGCTCGACATTCCGTTGTAGAAAATGCTGTTGGGTATCACTATCCAGTGGATCAATCTGTGCCGTTTGCAGCAGATCAGAGAGCGATTCTGCTAATGACAACGCATCAGCAAGCTGGCGTTTGATTTCATCCATATCCAGTTGTTTGCCACTGGCTTTAGACTGCCCCTGCGTACTCAACAACAGCCCTTTCCCCGCCCGAATAGCCCCCCAGTCGTCGGTTCGCAGCTCAAAGCCTTCACCGCGTTTATTCGGATGTGGTCTCTGTCCATCCACCAGATGGCCCAGATTGAGCTGACTTTTTCCGCCGTATTCGGTACTTAATTTGATGTGTTCTTTGCCACGCTCATCGTCCATACGCAGTTTGTTGTTCGCTGGTGTGCGCAGCACATTGCGCTTGTAGTTGTAACGGGTCACATGATCTTCATGCCGCGAGTCATGCAGCGCATGGGCGATATAGGGCCGGTCCGGGTTGCCCTGTTCAAATGCCACCGCCACTTCGGTCCCCTGGAGCAACGGCCAGTGGAATCCGTAGGTGCTGCCCGCATACGGGCGGGCTAACCGGACCCACAGGCTTTCTCCCCCCAGCGGCCATTCGTCCAGATCAAAATCAAACTTGATGCGGTAACGCCCCATTTTGTCGATATGGCTGTAGGTGTCTTTCGGCCAGTCACTGGTCACCCGCGCTGGCACGGTGCCGGCAATCACCGGACGTTCCCGCAATGCCGGTCGGTAGCTGATGATTTCGCTGTACGGAATGCCGATAAAACTGACCAGATAGTTGCTGTCCCGCCGAGCGGTGCTCTCGGTTGAAACAATCAACACCCCTTTCTTCAACATCGGCGGTACCTCGCCAGCCATTTCCAGCACCAGACCCGGCTCTAAAACCGGCGACGAGCTTTTACCGCTGATAAGGTGCTGATGGCACAGGTCGCGCTCATGGTGTAACCGGGCATAAAAGCCGGCAGTTTCAACCGCTGGCTGGATCTTTTCACCCCGCGTCAGGAAATGGTCGCCATAGCGATAGATCTCACCTTCGGTCGTGCTATCCCGCTCCCGCATGACCTGAAATTGCAGATAATTCTCCGCTTCCCGGTAGTTGTAATCCCGGACTGTCACCCCCTGCGTCACCACCTGATGGGCGAAATGTAAATCCCACACCGAGTCACCGGTGTTGTGATTCATTCCCGCCGGGTTAAGCAGCGGCAAAGTGACGTCGTACTGGTAATTGCGCTGGTTATCACCAAACCGCACCACTTCAATCCCCAGCCGGCTGTCCACCTCGAAGCGATACCAGATCCCCACCTCCGCTAAGATCCGCTGAATAAACGCCAGATCACTTTCCTGCCACTGCACCACCAGTTCCCGCCGGGGGTACTCCCGCACCAGTGTGAACAGAAAATCCTGTCCGCGAAAACCGTGTCGATCACGCAGGATCTTTTCCACTATTTCCGGTACCGACTGGTTCTGGTAAATGGCACAACGTTGGGTGTGGCGCAGCAATGCCAGACGCGGCTCCAGACAAGCCTGATAGTGGGTTTCATCCACCGAGGTGGAAACCCGGTTAAACCGGGTGATCACGCCATACACTTTACGCCCCGGCTCCGGGCTTTCAGGCGCCTGCAAGATAAACGTGGCCGATTTTTTCAGCATTACCGCCGGGTCGATATCCCGGGTGGTACTGGTGAAATCAAGGGTGTAGCAATAAGGGGCGAACAGGCGTTCTTCCCCGGTGAAGCTGAACACATCCAGCGCCGCCTCACAGCGCCGGACTTCAAGCCGGTAGCGGCAGTGGCCCGTCAGCGCCGTTTTACCCGCCTGACGTTGGCGGGCCAGCAACATTTTTCTATCCATCATGCATTTTCCCCGTTATCAGATCCGGCAGTCTGTTCAGTGAAAGCAAGGATGATCCCCTCTTCTTCATTGAAACCTAACGTTACGCCGACAGGTTTATGGTGATGTGCCAGACGTTCCAGCAACGCCTGCGATAACACCGGTAAGATTTGTTGATTGAGTAGGCTGTCGATATTGCGCGCCCCACTGTCCGGCAACAGGCAAGCATTGACCAGCGTGTCGCACAAGCCGCTTTCCACCGTGCAGGTCAGGCCATAATGGGTGTTCAAACGCCGGGTGACTTGCCCCAGTTTGATATCCACAATCCGTCTGAGCGCTTCCGCCGGTAACGGGCGATAAATCACGGTTTGGAAACGGGCGAGCAATGCAGGCTGAAAGTGATCACGCAATATGGGGCGTAACAATTCATGCTGGGTGGCGGTTGGAGCATCGGGCTGTTGTGCCAATAACGCCATCAGTTGATCACTACCCAGATTAGAGGTCATCAAAATGACGGTATGACGAAAATCGATCTCGCGCCCTTCACCATCCCGCATAAAACCGCGATCAAAGACCTGATAGAACAGGTTCAATACGTCACGATGCGCTTTTTCGACTTCATCCAACAACACGACGCTGTAAGGGCGCTGACGTACCGCTTCCGTCAAAATACCGCCCTGTCCGTACCCCACATAACCCGGCGGTGAACCTTTCAACTGAGAAACCGTGTGCGGTTCCTGATATTCCGATAGATTGATAGTAATTAGTGAACGTTCGCCCCCAAACAAGCAGTCGGCCAATGCCTGCGCGGTTTCGGTTTTCCCCACCCCACTCGGCCCCACCAGCAGAAAGACGCCCAGTGGACCCTGTTCCGGTGTCAAACCAGTTTTAGCCGCGCGTAAACGTTGGGCTATTTCCCGCAGTGCCATATCCTGACCAATAACCCGGTCGCCTAAATGCTGCTCCAGATGTAACAGATCGGTTTGTTCGTCTTTCAGCAAACTGCTTAACGGTATCCCCGTCCAGTCGGCAACCACCGTCGCAACGGTGCGTACATCCACATTCAATGAGAGTAACGGCTCACTGCCCTGTAATATTTCCAGTTCCTCTATGCTTTTCTTGAGTTCAGTCGTTTTGGGGGAATGCTGACGTAAGTCAAGAATGCGCTGAGCCAGACGCTTTTCGCTCTGATACTGTTCGGTGAGTTGTTCAGTCTGGTGTGCAACCTCTTCACACCGAACCGCAATCTCCTTTAAGCGGGTGTTATCTTCTTCCGTCGGCAGCATAATCCGATCCGCTTCAATCGCTTGCTGCTCCATTTCAAGGGCCGTCAGTTGTGCCTGACGTTGTGTCAACGCTTCCGGCACAGTATCCAGACTCATCCGTACCCGGGCGCTGGCAGTGTCCAGTAAATCCACCGCTTTATCCGGGAGCTGACGCCCGGTCAGGTAACGGCGGGATAAGGTGACCGCGGCTTTAACAGCAGCATCCTGAATATGAACACCATGATAACGGGCATAACGCTCTTTCAGACCGCGCAGCATCAGGCAGGCGGTTTCATCATCCGGTTCATCCACTTTGATCATCTGGAAACGCCGTTCCAGTGCCGCATCCCGTTCAAAATATTGTTTACATTCCGACCAAGTAGTGGCGGCAATCGTGCGTAATACACCCCGAGCTAGTGCAGGTTTTAGCAGGTTAGCGGCATCAGCACCGCCCGCCTGATTACCGGAACCAATCAACGTATGAGCTTCATCAATAAACAATAAGATCGGGGTTGATGACTGCTGTACTGCCTCAATCACGTTTTTCAGTCGCTGTTCAAATTCACCTTTGACCCCAGCGCCCGCCTGCAATAGCCCCAGATCCAGCGCTCGCACACTGACGGTTTTCAGGCTATCAGGCACCTGACCACCCGCAATACGCAAGGCCAATCCTTCCACCAGTGCAGTTTTTCCTACCCCCGGTTCACCGACTAGGATCGGATTGTTTTTACGCCGGCGCGATAAAATGTCGATCATCTGACGGATTTCGTTGTCACGGCCAAACACGGGATCAATATGGCCTTCGGCGGCACGCGCCGTTAAATCCTGCGTAAATTTGTCCAATACTCCCTGCAACGCCGGTGATAATGCCGGAGAATTTTGAACAGGTTTATCAGGAGATGTTTCTGCCACCGCAGAATCCCCGCGGCTACCGGCCAAACGTGCCGCCGCCTGTACTTCCAGGCGCTCTTCTGAATGCCTGTCCAGCAGCGGGCGCAAATGTTGTAATTGGCTCACACTCAGGCTCATCAACGGCCAGCCATCATGAGTACTCAACCAAGCCGGCTGACCGCGCAGTACCTGCAAAAGGTGCACTGAACGAATAGATTCATTACCCTCTTCTTGGGAAGCAACAAACCAAGCGATTTGTAATAAACGACATAATCCATCCGACAACCGTGGACGTTGACTGATGCTGTGGGGCAAGCGGTCAATGGTGGTCAACAAAGATTGCCACAACGAATGCATATCCCATTCGTAACGCCGGGCAATCACAGTAATATCGCCCTCACCGTCTTCAAGTAGTTTTAGCAACCAGTGTTCCACCGTAATTTCAGCATGTGCTCGTGTCTGGCAGAATGCCGCTGCCGCGTTTAATGCCTGTGCGCAATAGGGATTTAAGCGACGCAATAATGAAGTCGATACCGTATCCATATAAAGTTCCGGTGTTAATAAGAGGTCAGGTCACATTCGAGGAATAAGCCGTTTTGCCATAGCTACCGCACGGCTGAAGCTCATCCGTGATTTTTTGCTCAAAATGTGCCCGTCCCCGGGGATTAAAATGGTTAGTCTGGGGGGATAGCCCACCCAGTGCCCGCGATCAATCGGTGCAGCAACAACGCTGCACCGATTGGATTAAATAGCTGCCATTCCTCCGACATAGCAGCCGATCAGCCATTACGCCTGACTGCGCTCATTCCACGCATCCGAGTGAATGATGTTGCCGTCTTTGTACGTCCAGGTGATTTTTTCGTAGCGGAACTCAACCTGTTCCAGATGGTTGTGTTTCTCTTTGGCAGGAT
>NZ_RCWA01000075.1 GCF_018448905.1 Photorhabdus heterorhabditis
GATAGCCCCCAAACACAGGTCCAAAATCAGGGCAATGTCCCGGTGGTCAATATTGCTACGCCAAATGATATGGGGATATCTCACAATACTTATAAAGAGTTCAATGTCGCCACGCAAGGCGCCGTCCTTAATAACGCCACTCAGGCGGCGCAATCCCAACTGGCCGGGCAACTTAACGCCAACCCTAATCTGAAAGAGAAACCGGCTGAACTGATCATCAATGAAGTGACCGGCAACCGACGTTCTCAGCTTCAAGGCCAGTTGGAAATTGTGGGTAATAAAGCCAATGTGATGATTGCCAACCCCAACGGCATCACCTGTGATGGCTGTGGTTTTATTAATACTTCAGGCGCCACCCTGACCACCGGTAAACCGCAATTCGATAAACAGGGCGCGCTGGCAGTGAAACAGGGCCAGATTACCATTGGTGATAAAGGGCTGGATGGCAAGGCGACAGATTATGTCGATATCCTCAGCCGGGCAACCGAATTAAATGGAAAAATTCAGGCCAATACCCTGTCGCTGACGCAGGGCGCCAACCGCATCAACCGGAAAGATGGCACCGTGAAACCTATCGCGGGCGAAGGCGCTAAACCGCAATTAGCGGTTGATACCAAAGCCTTAGGCGGCATGTACGCCAATAAAATCCGGCTGGTGGCGACTGAAGCGGGGGGGGGGGTTAATCTCACCCATCTGACCACCGCGCAGGACGCTATCCGTTTAACCGCTGAGGGTAAAATTATCCTGGGGGAGGTCCAGGCCAAAACCGACCTCCACATCAACAGCAAAGCCATTGAAACGACAGCAAAAAGTCATGTACAGGCCGGTCAACATCTGATGTTGACCACCGACACACTCCACAATCAGGGCCAAATCCGGGCGGGGGGAGATATCACCCTGAAAGCAGCCAGACTGGATAACGTCAACTCAACCCGGCAAAGTCACCCCATCATTAGCGCGGGGAAAAACAGTCGCATTACCGCTGACGAGATAAATAATGGGGGTGAGTTAAGCGCCGCGCACAATCTCACCCTGACCGGCAAAAATTTTTCAACGGAAGCGATAAAAGACCGTCAGGGGAATATCCTCGGTAAACTCAGCGCCGGGGGAGATTTAACCGCGGTATTGAAAGATAAATTTAGTTTTAATTTTGATAAAGAGCATGTTAAAGCGGGCAAGAACCCCACGGATCGGGCGTTAATCACCGGGAAAAACCTGTCTTTAACTGCCCGAGATTTAGTGAGTCGTGCGTCAATGAGGGCAGAACAAAACTTAATCATTGACGCAGAGACAATCTATTTAGGCCAGGGGAACTTAAAAGCCGGGGATCATGTCATGCTGGATGGAAAGTCACATCTTGACGTGAATGGCTATGATATTTCCGGTCGGGATGTGACCTTGCTTGCCAGCCGGGGGGGGCTGTCGGTTGTCTCTGGAGACGACTATACCCCGGAAGGCGTCAGGGTATTAACCACGCTTTCTGCTGATAACCTATTACGTATTATCGCCGAGGGTCCTATTAATATTGCCGATACCCTGATTAACCGGGCGAAAAATATCTTTTTGGCAACCAATGATAAGCTTGAGATTTATGCCTCGGGTGATTTAATTGATGAACAGAGTCCACTCAATGACGGCGCTAAACAAACGTTAATTAATCAGCGTCTGCGCCAGCTCAGCCAATTACAGGCGGATGACAATATTGAGATCCATGCCGGAAAGATTGTCGATCTGAGAAGCATTTCCTTGACGGCAGGGAAAGATATCACGCTGACCAGTGGTGGGGAGCTTGATATCAGTAAAATCACCCCCGAAGCCCCCTATGAATATGAAAATGCACACGGAAAGGGTTATGAAAAGCATGATGAATATGAAAATGCCCGTGACGAGGAAGACGAACAATCTTACCCACAATTTCAATTCCCGATAATCAGAAGTACCCTCACTGCCGGCCACAATTTAACCCTGAATGCCGGCGGTCACCTGGTTGATACTGACGCCACGTTGTTGGTCAACGGGACGACGACAATCACCCAACACAACCCCGAACTGCACTCACCGGCAGGGCGGTATAACTCAGTGGCAGGGAAATATACGCCGGTCACTGCTGCGCTGATTGCACGGGCATTAACTCATGCGCCTCAACTGACCCTAAACGTCTCAGAAGTGGAAGGCGAAGTCCCGGGGATCACACTGGCGGATAAACACACCCGGATCACCGCGAAAAACAATCGCCCGATTATTCATATTGCGGCACCTAACGCCCGGGGTGTTTCACATAACCGTTATCAGGCATTGAATGTTGGCACGTCGGGACTGGTATTGAATAACGCGACTCAGGATACACAGTCTCTGCTGGCGGGGAAAATTGGCGCCAATCTGAACTTCACCGGTCAACCGGCTGAGCTGATTATTCATGAGGTGGTGGGCACGATGGCCTCAAATCTGCAAGGGCTGCTGGAAGTGGTGGGGCAAAAAGCCGCGGTTTTCATCACTAACCCGAACGGCATCACCTGCCAGGGTTGCGGCTTTATCAATACCCCGGCGGTCACCTTATCCACCGGGAAACCGGTGTTTGATAAAGCGGGTGCGTTAGCGGCTCTGGAAGTGAGAAAAGGTGCCATCACCTTGGGTGAAAAGGGACTGGATGCCACGGCGCAAGATTCTGTCGCTATCCTCAGCCGGACCACTCAGCTGAACGGCAAACTCCAGGCGAAAAACCTGACATTGACACAAGGGGCCAACCAGATTGATGTCAAACGCGGGATTCCTGTCCCTATTGCAGAGGACGGTGATACCCCCTGGAACGCGATGGAGACCGGATTATTGGGGGGAATGTCTGCCAATAAAATCCGTCTGGTGAGTACCGAGCCGGGTAAGGCGGTCAACCTGACTCACCTGACGGCAACCCAAGGCGACATCAGTCTGACGGCGGATGGCAAGGTGACTCTGGGGGATGTCCAGGCTAAAACGGATATCACCGTTAACGGTAAAGACATTGACATGGCGAAACAGAGTCATATGCAAGCGGGGCAAAGTCTGATACTGACAACGGGGACATTGAGGGGGCAGGGAGAAATTCGTGCCGGCAATGATGTTACCGTTAAGACGAGTTATTTATCTTTATATGGCGGAAAGTTAAAAGCCGGGAACCAGGTTCTGTTACAGGCAGAGAAAAGTCTTACGGTGCGTGACTCGGATATTTCAGGTCATGACATGACCTTAATCTCCCGCGGTGGGGATATTTCTGTTTCATCGGGAGGAAATAATTCCACTGCGGCAGGTACACGGGCATTATCCACTATTTCTGCGGTTAATACGTTGCGTATTCTGTCTGAACAGGGAATATCGCTTTCAGATACGTTAATTAACCGGGCAAAAAATATCTTTTTAGCGGGTAATCGTTGGGTTGATACTAACCCGCATTTGGCCGCAGATGAGAATATTGAGCTTCACGCGGGAGCGGGGATAAATTTAAAGGGTCTTTCCCTGACCGCCGGGAAAGATATTACCCTGACCAGTGGGGGTTCGATTAATATTGGCAAGGTCACCGCCGGCAATCATTTAACCCTGATTGCCCGCCGCAATATCACGGAGACAACATTATCGGCAGCAGGGACGACCACAGTCGCCCCAAATAGCGCCGCGTTGCACTTAGTCGGCGGGCAATATACTCCGGTAACTTCTGCACTGATTGACCTTGCATTCGGCCATGCCCCCCAACTGACCCTCACTATTCCAGACATAGCCGGGGGCATACCCGGGATTCAACTGGCGGATAAACGCGCGCAGATTGCCGTGAGAAATAACCTGCCTGTTATCCAGATTGCGGCGCCTAATTCTCAAGGTATTTCACATAACCGTTATCGAGAGTTTAATGTTGGGGCTGCCGGACTGGTACTCAATAATGCTACCGAAGCGACCCAGTCTGTACTGGCGGGTCCCATTGGGGCAAATCCCCACTTCAACGGTCAATCGGCTGAGTTGATTATTCATGAAGTGGTGGGAACGTTAGCTTCAAATCTACAGGGCTTATTGGAAGTGGTGGGGCAAAAAGCCGCGGTCTTCATTGCCAACCCGAACGGTGTAACCTGTTACGGCTGTAGCTTTATCCATACCCCGGCGGTCACCTTATCGACTGGGAAACCAGTGTTTGATAAAGCAGGCGCATTAGTGGCGTTGGAAGTGAAAAAAGGCACCATCACCGTTGATGAAAAGGGGCTGGATGCCACGGCGCAGGATGATGTCGATATTATCAGCCGGGCCACGAGACTTCACGGCAAGGTGCGGGCGAAAAACCTGACATTGACACAAGGGTCCAACCGGATTGATGTCAAACGCGGGACTCTTGTCCCTATTGCCGGCGAGGGTGATATCCCCTGGAACGCGATGGATACCGGGTCATTGGGGGGAATGTCTGCCCATAAAATCCGTCTGGTGAGTACTGAGGCGGGTAAGAAAGTTAACCTGACCAACCTGACCTCTACGCAAGGCGACATCAGTCTGACGGCGGATGGCAAGGTGACGCTGGGCAATATACAGGCCAAAACGGATATCACCGTGAGCAGTAAAGACATTAAAACGGCGGAACCGAGTCATGTGCAGGCGGGGAAAGACATCACGCTGGCTACGAACACACTGAACAACACCGGTAAGATAATTGCAGACGGTGATATGCGGTTGTTTATCGACCATTTATACCATCAGAATCAGGGGCTGATTCAGGCAAATAACCATCTCTGGGTGCAAAAAGACGCGAGCGGTCACCTAAGCACTGAGATTAACAACACGTCTGCGACGCTGAAAACTAATAATGGCGATATCATTATTCGCACCAAAGCGTTAAATAATGCCCGGGATGCCCGCGTCGCGGCGGGCATGAACGCGTATATCAATGCGACAAAACTGGATAACAGCCAAAGCCAGTTGCATGCGAATAAAAATCTCATCTTAACCGGTCACGACTTTAACCACGGGATGGACGGCAAACTGTCAGCCGATCTGAATGTGGTGGCGGATTTTATTCATCAATTCAACGGCACGGCATTCATACTGGCGAAAAATATTCTGCTGCATGCCGGTGAAATTATCAGCATGGGATACCTCAAAGCGGACAATGATCTGTCCGTCATCGCTGAACGTAGAATGAATGCCCGCCAAAACACACTGGAGGCAAAGAGAAATCTGACCTTGATGGCGGGCAAAGAGATTGAGGCATTTCAAGTCGGGTTGAAGGGAGACAATATTGAACTGCTGACGCGTGAAGGCGACATCCGGATGTGGGGGGACGGTTCGCGTATTTCGGCGGGCAACCATTTGCGGATGTTCGCGGATCACAAACTGGATCTCTATGGCCTTTTATTCGATAAATCAAACACGATAACGTTAAACGCAGGTCATGACATTGATGCCAGCCGGGTTAAATTGGCCGCACAGAAAAATCTGACACTGATTGCGGGCAAAGGTATCACTGCCCGTGAAACCGGGCTGACAGGGGAAAATATTGAGCTTCTCGCGCGTGAGGGTGACATTAGGCTGCCGATGGGCGTGGAGGATTCTTCTCATATTTCGGCCAACAATAATGTGCAGATGTTCGCAAGTCACATCCTGGATATCCGGGGGATTTTATTCGATAAAGCCAACCATATGACGTTAAACGCGGGTCATAACATTGAGGCCAGCGAGGTTAAACTGGCGGCCAATAAAAATCTGACTCTCATAGCCGGCAAAGCTATCACCGCCGGTCAGGCAGAGTTAAAGGGGGAAAATGTTGAGCTACTGGTGCGTGAAGGCGACATCCAACTGGGATGGAGACAGCCTGAGTCATTATTACCCACCATTTCGGCGGATAATCATTTGCGGATTTCCGCGGGCCGCGATCTGGATCTTGCCGGTATCC
>NZ_RCWA01000076.1:2181-5435 GCF_018448905.1 Photorhabdus heterorhabditis
TTGCTCTTTAACAATCTGGAACAAGCTGAAAATTGAAAACTGTCAGTAATATCGAGAGGTATTATTGAAGAGTCTCTCAACACTCTGCGACCCAAGACGTCTTTGGGTTGTGAGGTTAAGCGAATAAGCGTACACGGTGGATGCCTAGGCAGTCAGAGGCGATGAAGGACGTGCTAATCTGCGAAAAGCGTCGGTGAGCTGATATGAAGCGTGATAAGCCGGCGATGTCCGAATGGGGAAACCCAGTGCAATGCGTTGCACTATCGTTTGATGAATAGATAGTCAAACGAGGCGAACCGGGGGAACTGAAACATCTCAGTACCCCGAGGAAAAGAAATCAACCGAGATTCCCCCAGTAGCGGCGAGCGAACGGGGAGGAGCCCAGAGTCTGCATCAGTGAAAGTGTGAGTGGAAGCGTCTGGAAAGGCGGACAAGAGAGGGTGACAGTCCCGTACACGAACATGCCTTTACTGTGAGCTCGATGAGTAGGGCGGGACACGAGATATCCTGTCTGAAGATGGGGGGACCATCCTCCAAGGCTAAATACTCCTGACTGACCGATAGTGAACCAGTACCGTGAGGGAAAGGCGAAAAGAACCCCGGCGAGGGGAGTGAAAGAGAACCTGAAACCGTGTACGTACAAGCAGTGGGAGCCCTGAGCAATTGGGGTGACTGCGTACCTTTTGTATAATGGGTCAGCGACTTATATTCTGTAGCAAGGTTAACCGAATAGGGGAGCCGCAGGGAAACCGAGTCTTAACTGGGCGCAAGAGTTGCAGGGTATAGACCCGAAACCCGGTGAGCTAGCCATGGGCAGGTTGAAGGTTGGGTAACACTAACTGGAGGACCGAACCGACTAATGTTGAAAAATTAGCGGATGACTTGTGGCTGGGGGTGAAAGGCCAATCAAACCGGGAGATAGCTGGTTCTCCCCGAAAGCTATTTAGGTAGCGCCTCGTGAGTTCATCTTCGGGGGTAGAGCACTGTTTCGGCTAGGGGGCCATCCCGGCTTACCAACCCGATGCAAACTGCGAATACCGAAGAATGTCATCACGGGAGACACACGGCGGGTGCTAACGTCCGTCGTGAAGAGGGAAACAACCCAGACCGCCAGCTAAGGTCCCGAAGTCATGGTTAAGTGGGAAACGATGTGGGAAGGCCCAGACAGCCAGGATGTTGGCTTAGAAGCAGCCATCATTGAAAGAAAGCGTAATAGCTCACTGGTCGAGTCGGCCTGCGCGGAAGATGTAACGGGGCTAAACCATGCACCGAAGCTGCGGCAGCGACATGTAAGTGTGGCTGGGTAGGGGAGCGTTCTGTAAGCCGTTGAAGGTGGCGCTGTGAGGCCTGCTGGAGGTATCAGAAGTGCGAATGCTGACATAAGTAACGATAAAGCGGGTGAAAAACCCGCTCGCCGGAAGACCAAGGGTTCCTGTCCAACGTTAATCGGGGCAGGGTGAGTCGACCCCTAAGGTGAGGCTGAAAAGCGTAGCTGATGGGAAACAGGTTAATATTCCTGTACTGAATGTGACTGCGAAGGGGGGACGGAGAAGGCTAGGCCATCCGGGCGACGGTTGTCCCGGTTTAAGCGTGTAGGTGGAGAGAGCAGGAAAATCCGCTCTTTTATTCACACTGAGGCGTGATGACGAGCCGCTACGGCGGTGAAGTGGTTGATGCCCGGCTTCCAGGAAAAGCCTCTAAGCATCAGGTCACATTGAATCGTACCCCAAACCGACACAGGTGGTCAGGTAGAGAATACTCAGGCGCTTGAGAGAACTCGGGTGAAGGAACTAGGCAAAATGGTGCCGTAACTTCGGGAGAAGGCACGCTGGCGTTAGGTGAAGGGCGCACGCCCGGAGCTGAGGCCAGTCGCAGAGACCAGCTGGCTGCAACTGTTTATTAAAAACACAGCACTGTGCAAACACGAAAGTGGACGTATACGGTGTGACGCCTGCCCGGTGCTGGAAGGTTAATTGATGGGGTTAGCGCGCGAGTGCGAGGCTCTTGATAGAAGCCCCAGTAAACGGCGGCCGTAACTATAACGGTCCTAAGGTAGCGAAATTCCTTGTCGGGTAAGTTCCGACCTGCACGAATGGCGTAATGATGGCCAGGCTGTCTCCACCCGAGACTCAGTGAAATTGAACTCGCTGTGAAGATGCAGTGTCCCCGCGGCAAGACGGAAAGACCCCGTGAACCTTTACTATAGCTTGACACTGAACATGGAGCCTTGATGTGTAGGATAGGTGGGAGGCTTGGAAGTGTGGACGCCAGTCTGCATGGAGCCATCCTTGAAATACCACCCTTGAATGTTTGATGTTCTCACTTAGGCCCGTGACCCGGGCTGAGGACAGTGTCTGGTGGGTAGTTTGACTGGGGCGGTCTCCTCCTAAAGCGTAACGGAGGAGCACGAAGGTTAGCTAATCACGGTCGGACATCGTGAGGTTAGTGCAAAGGCATAAGCTAGCTTGACTGCGAGAGTGACGGCTCGAGCAGGTACGAAAGTAGGTCTTAGTGATCCGGTGGTTCTGTATGGAAGGGCCATCGCTCAACGGATAAAAGGTACTCCGGGGATAACAGGCTGATACCGCCCAAGAGTTCATATCGACGGCGGTGTTTGGCACCTCGATGTCGGCTCATCACATCCTGGGGCTGAAGTAGGTCCCAAGGGTATGGCTGTTCGCCATTTAAAGTGGTACGCGAGCTGGGTTTAGAACGTCGTGAGACAGTTCGGTCCCTATCTGCCGTGGGCGCAGGAAGATTGAAAGGGGCTGCTCCTAGTACGAGAGGACCGGAGTGGACGCACCACTGGTGTACGGGTTGTCATGCCAATGGCATCGCCCGGTAGCTAAGTGCGGGAGAGATAACCGCTGAAAGCATCTAAGCGGGAAACTTGCCTTGAGATGAGTCTTCCCTTGACTTTAGGTCACGGAAGGAACGTTTAAGACGAAGACGTGGATAGGCTGGGTGTGTAAGTGCAGTGATGCATTGAGCTGACCAGTACTAATGAGCCGAGAGGCTTAACCTTACAACGCCAAAGGGGTTTTGGGGTTGTTGTTGAGAGAGAATTTTAGCTTGTTCGGAGATTGATTCTGGTGGCTGCGTAGGCGGCGACGGGAAGGAAACAGAATATGCCTGGCGGCGATAGCGCGGTGGTCCCACCTGACCCCATGCCGAACTCAGCAGTGAAACGCCGTAGCGCCGATGGTAGTGTGGGGTCTCCCCATGCGAGAGTAGGACACTGCCAGGCTTTAAAT
>NZ_RCWA01000077.1 GCF_018448905.1 Photorhabdus heterorhabditis
GTGAGCGTGGTGCGGTGGGCGTTGATAAAGCCACAGCCGTTACAGGTAATGCCGGACGGATTGGCAATCACCACCTCGGCTTTGCGTCCGGCCACTTCAATCCAGCCGTTAAGGTGACTGGGGTCGCGGCTGTTGACTTCATTGAGGATAATTTTGGCTTCCCCTTTGGCGAGCCACGGATTCCCGGCCACCATCCCGCCCAGCTGGGTCTCAGTTGCTTTTGCGCTGTTATTGAGGATAACCCCGTGTTTATCGACATCAAACTGGCGATAGGTATTGTGGGAAACGCCCGCAGCGCTGGGGGTCTGGATATTGACCTGCGGGGTACCGTTGGCACTGGAAATCATGGTCGGTTGTTGATGACCCGGCGCCTGTCCATCGGCCACCATCGCCGCCTGTGCGGTGAGTGAAATCCCGCCCAAAGCCAGTAATAAACTCAGCCGTAATGCCGTGAAGCGGCAAAGTCGTTGAGCCGATGGCCGACTACGGCGGCGGGCGGTGCTTTGTTGTCCGCCAGTAGCAATCTCGGCCACCACCATCGGCAGATTTCGGGAGTGGTTAAAGATAATACGATATAAGTGTTTATTCATGGTTATTCTCCGCGAAGGTGTCCTGAATGTGCTACGACGCGCGGGCAGCACGGTGAGGCTAAAAATCGCGGGTCAATTTCGCAGCGGTATTAACCCTAAATTTCACTTAGCGATCAATGTTCGGGGTTGATTATTAGCCGGGTAACTAAAAGCGGGAATTTGGTTAAGATAACAGCAAAAACAGGGGGTTATATTTTAAGACAAAAAACAGGCCAATGTTATTATCCTGTTACAAAATATATAAAAAATGCATTAATATTAATCATTTAATAACCAATGTTAATAATTTCAAATTAATTTTACTTTTTTGTTTAATTATGTGACGCAGATCACAAAGTAAGATCTCATTTCAGACAAAAGTGACTTGCAAAAAGCGGATTTTTGTTATTGCACGAACAGGTAAAAACCTTTCCCTCTGTCTGACAATGCTGAGGCGATATCATGGCAATTACGTTAGCTTTTTTACGGAAAAAGCCAGAAAATAATTGGGAAAATATTCATCTTGGTCATTCTTCTATATTATTTTCCTATTTTTACTTTCACTGTTTTCATATGGGAATATTTGTGATTTTTTATTATCAGTAGATTATAGTAAATCCAGTAAATATTATTTCATGAAAGATTAAAGTGAAAGGTAGGAGTTGAGAATAATTATAAAACATTGTCATAATTAATTGTTTCTCTTATGCAAAAATAATTAACCTTGTAAGTTATAAAAACAAACCATTATTATTTTTATGTACTAGACTATGAATGCCCCCAATTGGGAGAAGTTACTTGTACAATAATTTAATATATTGATTATTGAAGAGTATTATTTTATTTAAGAGGGATATATGAGCCAAAAGAATGATTTCAAAGCTTTTTCTATTGGTAATAATGCTAATGTAGTGAATCAAGAGAGATATGAGGAAAGTCAAAGTTTGCTGACAGGATTTCCATCAGAGAATATTCCTATCCATGTCTTAAATAAGGTATTACGCCAATCATCGACAATAGCCTCTGTGGTGGCTAATTTTATTGCGACACAATCTGACGATGATGTTTTAGATGATGGAGACATGGTTAAACTCACTGCCAAATTAAATCTGGCCATAAAACAAAAAGTTACAGCAGAAATTAATAGTGCCTCATTGACACAAAAAGGTGTTGTTCAACTGACTAATGAAATAGGTAACAATGACACATTAGCAGTGACACAAAAATTGGTTCAGGAAATAGTCAATTCATTGCGTGGAAATATTGATGGCAAAGTACCCAATGGCCGAAAAATAAATGGTAAGGCTTTGATTGGCGATATTAATCTGAATGCGAGTGATGTGGGGGCATATACTCGAGCGGAAGTAGATAAATTGATTAAAACAACCAGTGAAATTCCTGTTGGTTCTCCTATTCCTTGGCCGTTGCCACATCCACCTTTTGGCTATTTTACTTGTAATGGTTCCGCTTTTAGTAGATCACAATATCCGAAGTTAGCAGAAGCTTATCCTAGCGGTAGATTACCCGATTTAAGAGGTGAGTTTATTCGTGGTTGGGATGATACGCGTGGTGTTGATAATGAAAGAAAATTGTTGTCTTGGCAAGATGGTTCTTCATTAGCGGAATATCTCGGGAACTTTAGCACTGGGGCAGCGCAAAATATATTCGGTCGGGATGGAGTTGCATATCACGATCCGAAGCAAAACAAATACAAAATATCATCATTAGAAAGTATTGGTATTGGAGTTGATTATTTCCGGGTCAGACCTCGCAATATCGCATTTAACTACATCGTAAAGGCAGAATAATAATGACACACGAAAATATCTTAGATACTGAAACCGCTATATTAGGTGAAGATGGTTTAGCAACTAAAGCTGGCTGGATAAAGGTTTATCATGTTAATCCTTATTCGAGAGAATTCGTTGGCACTAATGTTGAATATGTGGCAGAAGGGGTAGGTGTATCCGCGCATTCTTATCCTGATGCGCCAAATTTTTCTGATACTGATAATCTGGTTGTTCGTCGCAGTGCGGACGAAAGCCATTGGGAAATTGTCCCTAACCATCGAGGGAAAATAGCTTACGACACACAAACGGGTGCACAACAAGAAGTTTCTGAACTGGGTGAATTAGCAGAAACATTGACATTCGAGCCACCGGCGACTGATTTTGATCAATGGGATGGTGAAAAATGGGTAACGGATATTGAAGCGCAACAAGCCAGTCAGATTAAACAGGCAGAACAACAACGTGATATTTTCCGCCAACATGCCAATGAGGCCATAACGGTATTGCAATATGCAGTTGAAACTGAAATGGCATCGGAAGCTGAAAAGGCGTTATTACTCGATTGGAAAAAGTATCTAGTATTATTAAGTCGGGTTGATATTTCATTGGCATCAGATATTAACTGGCCTGAAAAACCGCAATAATAATTGTATTAAATTTTTACCGTATTTAAATATTTTTTAAATCTTCGCTTTAATTTAATAAAAGCTCGTGTGAAAACGAGCTTATCGTTGTGCTATGGATAATGGGATAAATCAAGGCGAACTTTTTAATAATTTAGGGGGAATATATGAGTCAGAAAAATGATTTTAAGGCTTTTTCTATTAAGAATGGCGCTAATGTAGTGAGTCAAGATAGATATGAAGCAAGTCTGGATTTACAGACGGGGTTTCCACCCAATGATGTTCCAACTCATTTGTTAAATAAGGCACTTCGTCAATCATCAGTAATATCATCCGTTGTAGCCGATTTTATTGCGAGAGAATCTGGCAGTGATGTTTTGGATGATGGTGATATAACGAAACTTATTGGACAATTAGATACGGCATTGAAGCAAAAAATTGCAAAAGAAATGCCTATCGCTTCATTAACACAAAAAGGGGTTGTTCAGCTTACCAATGTCGTTGGCAATAGTGACACATTGGCAGTGACACAAAAATTAGTGCAGGAAATAGCCAATTCATTGCGTGAAAATATTAATAATAAAGTACCCAATGGCCGGAAAATAAATGGTAAAGCATTGACCGGTGACGTTAGTCTGAATGCGGGGGATGTGGGGGCTGCATCAATTAATGATGCAATGCGTTTTACTAATTTGAATGGATGGGAAAGCATATATAACGGTTATTCTTGGGTTGCCCCTAATACGCCTTTCGTCACTCGATATGGGTTGCCAAATGTGTATGGAGTCCAGTTAAGATTTAGTAATGTAAATGGTGCATCAAGCGAAGGTATTGAGGGAGTATGGAGTCACAGGTTGGTTTTCATGCATGAAGGCGATACATATCGTACAGATAGTATAAACGCCGATAGCAAAAGACAATCTACACGCAGGTTTTGGGATGATAGAAACGCTAAACCGGATAATAATGGATTCCTTAAACGAGCCTCTCCGGTAGTAGAAATTTATCCTGATGGCACATTCTCAACTAATGAAGAATCAGAGGGCGCAGACGTTAAAAAAGAAGGGACCGGCATATATCACCTATCAAATATTTTAGGGTATAACGCGGATGGTGGTTGGGGAATACATGGGGGTATTTCTGTTCCTCACGATAACAATAATCTCGAACTGATTTTTGTTAAGGATCATGTTCAACCTGATGGTTCCATTATTGTTAAAACTTTCCACCGTCAACATTCACATTTGCCTGAAATGTTTCAGAACTGGCGAGTCAAATCTATTGATGACGAGGGTAACAAAATATTCTATCAGGATGGGGAACCCTGTGATATTCCCGACTATTGCCGTTTAGATATTCGTGTCCAAATGCCAGAAGATTCACCGTGGAACTTGAGACAAAAGAAGTTGCAGGAAGAATATAAATAACATATACCTTTGATCACAATTTGTAGTAATACGGGGCCTAATATGGCCCTGTATCTTATTTTTTACGCAATTATCCGGCTATTTGCAATAAGTATTTATCTATTAATATAGATACAATTTCCAGTAAAAATTCATCAGGTCGTGACATCTTAATTAATCATATTTAGGTAGTTAATCGATTTGTCTTTATTAAAAGCCTTGAATATGACTCAGGTATTTTATTTCAATGTTAGGAAAGCCATAATTAAATAAAACTCTAATTCCATCTATATTTTTATTTTTCTGACAAGTCAGATTTTAATTATTAAAGATGGTCAAATGAGAAATAAGACAAGTCCGAAAATGCATTTTAATTATAATATATAACTTTTAGTTTCCCCATTAAATACAATCAATTAGATAATTTGGCGGAATTCATTGCATGATATTTCACTTTGATAAGCTTGCATTAAGTCAATATACGTGAGAATTTATTTACCAGCCGACACACGGTGGATTTTAAATATCATTAAATGTGCTACAGCATATTAAGTTGTTATAAATAGATGTTAATTGATATCTTCGTTTATCTCATCTTGTTCGGTTATTTAATCAGGTTTGGTACGGTTTAACGTAAGTAAGTTTGCACTTCCTGTCATATATAAAGGTAAAAAGGTGCCATGAATACCAGGGCGCGAGCATACTTTTTTAACGCCTATTGAAAGTAGAGTAATGACATGATCTAATCACGCTTATTTCTCTTCAGATAGCTCAATGATGACTCTGATTGAACACCTCGCCGTTGTTAAAGAAAC
>NZ_RCWA01000078.1 GCF_018448905.1 Photorhabdus heterorhabditis
GCTCGGCTGGGAACAGGTGATGCCTGATACTTTACTGCGGTTGATTGCTGTTCCGGGTAACCATTTTAGTTTATTGGAGGATAATGAGAATCGCATTGGGTTAGCTCAGGCTCTGAATATGGCGTTGGCAATTGACGGTGACGGGGAGGGGCAATAATACAAAAATATTAAGCGCTATTGACTAATTTAATATTGGTGTGATAATCCGGTATATATTTATACCGGATTATTTTTATGGTAAAACAAGGCAAGTGATAATTGCTATGTAAGTTATTTCTCAGTATTTTCTTTCCACTATTGCTATTTTTATTTTATTGATTTTTATGTTGAAAATATATTTAATTGTATGGTTTTAGTTTTTACGAATAATTTATACCCTATGGATTTCAAAATGCATCGTGACAGCAAGGGAGTGAATCCCCGGGAGCATATACCCAATAGATTTCAAGTTGCAGTGCGGCGGCAAGTGAACACAGCCAACAAAGCAGCAGCTTGAAAAATAACGGGTATATATGTAATAACCTAGTATTAAGTCAGTGATTACAAATAATGAAGTGAAAACTAAAAGGATAATGTAAAATAAAGGTGTTTATTCTTTTTTTCGGGAAAGAATAAAAGCTGGATATTGATTTCATTTGGGACTGTGATTTATATTGGCGATAGCACATAAACCAACAATCTATTCCACCGATGGCTCTTCCTACTCAGCCTCTTTTAAAACATAACAAAATATTATCTTTAAAAATTTCAAAAGGTAGTCAATAAAAAACCATTCGATAAGCAATTGTACAAATATGATTGCTAACGAACTTCCGAGCATGTAAGATATAAGTAAATAAATATAATTAACCACCGTTTCTTATTTGCTGCTAAGACATCTGCCAGTACATTATTCTCGACAATAGACATTTTATTATTTTTCCTCCTTATTTTTGTTTAATGAAGAAAATTTCTTGTAAAATTCTTCTATTAAACTAAACAAACATATAAAAAATCCAAATATTGCTCCACCACTACCGCCGACTTTTATACTGAATTTTAATCCACTAATAGCGGGTTGAATGTCTAAAAGAAAATACCCCTCTTTAAAAAAGATAATCAGGTACGCTAAAGGAATGCTAATCATACAACACACTGAAAAAACTATTCCCCATCCCAAGATTAAATAGATAAATTGTTTCAGTCTAAAAATAACGCTCCTTTTATTGTTTATTTTTTTCTTCCTCGTGTTTTCTTTATACCTTCTTCTACAATGTAATCTGTTGCAACTCCAGCATAATTTCCCCACCAATCTCGGAAGCTTTATTAGAATAACCTTTAGAAAGCATTTCATTGGTAAACTTCCCCCCACTTTATTACCAATTACAGTACCAACGGCATTACCTAACATTGAGGTTGTAGGAGCTTCCCCTTTAACTTTACTTCCTAAATAAGCGCCTCCTGTATTCACAAGGGTGCTAAATAGTGTTCCTTTACCTTGAGTTAATGCGCCAGTTCCTACCGCTATCAGTGTATCTGTTGCACTATAGTGTTCTCCTGGTTTCAACGTTAAAAACTGTTTGGTGACATCGGTTGCTCCGCCTAAAATACCTCCACCAATGACTGCGGCGGCCCCAGTAATAGAGCCAACTATAGTGCCTCCCACAGCAGAAGCACCTGCACCCCAAGCGACTAACAATCCTCTTACCGGATCTTGACCTTCCGGGTGATCACCTTTGGCATGTTTTGACAACGCCGCCGAAATCTCTTGAGGAGATTTACCTTCATTTAGCATCGCGGTAGCCAGACTGGATGCTGACCGACCGTAATCCGCCAGCCCTTTTGGCAAGCTTAGTGCATTATTCTCCACAACAATCCTGACCAGAAGGCCAGAATTCTTATTTGCTAAGAACCGGAAGGGGGAAATTTCTCTTTGCTTTCTTTTAGGTTAGCTAAAATCGACGCTCCAATACCTAAAGGTATCCCTCCTGCAATACCCACTTTAGCAGCATATATAACATCATTAAGACTAAAGTCTATTTCGCCAAATTGATAATAAGCAATCATTCCGACGACAAATCTTATAAGTAAGGTTGTAGTAAATAACGATGCAATAGTGGATAGAGTCAGAAAAAACAATAAATATGGAAAAACAATCGTAGATTTCATTTTTTACTCCAGTTTTTATTTAACTTCTCTTCTACTGTACTGCCCGCAATTTCAGAGCTTATTGCACCAGAACCCGCACCAATGGCTTCAGCAACAGCTCCTGATACTACACCTTGTCATACTCCTGCCGATATTTATCCCTAACGGCAGAACGGCAACTGGTATCCCCCTGACAATTAACCAGTTCCTCGCTCCTTGAACGATTCTGGTCAACGCTTAGATGATTATTGTCTACCACTATTGTCTACATATGGTGATCTTTCTAATATTTCCTCAATTTTTTTCTTGGCTTTTAATACCCACTTTTTATCTAATACACCTAATATTTCTAGCTCTTTTTCAAAATAAGCTCTACGAAAGTCTTTATTTTCATCATTCCTATTCTTTAATTCATATTCAGATGCCATTTGGCTAGCTACACTTTCCATTATCCAATATAGCAGCTCATTTACATCTTCAGTTGTTTGCCTAAATATTTCATATCCTCTTTCAGAGTAAATAATATGATATTGATTATTATCAATAACTATATACCCAGAACCATCACCAACAGGCTCTGAATAAACTATCAACATTGATTTAGGTGCATTAATCTTAGCACCTAAAGACCACACTTTTTCCTGTATTTCATTTGTAGTTAGCATTCTTTACTTCCTTTACATATCCATTTTTTATAAGCCAATCAACATTTACTCTCTCAGGGAAATTCGGCAATATCTGAACTCCTCCTCCAGGCTGATCAAACGCTGGCGCAATTTTGCCTTGCAGTACCGGAAGTGGTTTAATTACTTCATATTCATGGTATTTTCCTGCTTTAGAACCAGGAGCCAGTGCTCGATTTTCATAAGGAACGCCTTTGGGAGACAAAAACGCCCCATTTGCACTACCATATCTATCCAGTCTAGTACCTACAGCTAAAACATCTTCTTTCGGGGGTTCAGCAAATCCTAATTTAGGTGGCCAATTCCATTCAGTATTAGATTTTCTAAATTTATCATAGGATGAGTATCCTCCCGATTCACTATCTGTTATAGCACTATCTTTATTAAAGTTTCTTGATGTTTTTTCTGAGCCAGATGACACCTCTTGATATTTATTCAAAGACAAATACATTTTAGCTGCTGCAAACTGTATCAGCTTCGCTTCACTGGTAGGTATCCCTCCGGCAACAATTTCCGCCGCTTTCTGTGGCGTCATCTGCTCATTTGATAACACGACATCTAACGGAACACCAAAGAAGTTCCCCCACGCAATAATCAGACCTTTTGCCGGGTCTTGACCCTCAGGGACTTGTCCTTTGAGGTAGTGAGTTAAGGCTGCGTTGATTTCTTCGGGTGTTGCCCCGGATTGAGCCATCTTTTGAGCCAGCGACCCCGCTCCTTCAAAATGTTTAGCGCCTTCGGAACCAAACAAACTTCCCATGCTAAGGGCATTATTATCCGCTATAATTTAGTGGATAATAAAGTAAAAATCCTAACTCAAGACTGGGATTCTGTATTAATTCTAAGACTGTTATAAAAATCTATAATGCTATTTAGATCAGTATTCCATTCAGATATTTTCATTCCGTCTTCATTGTGCGTAGTACGCGACTCTATAAAGTTATTTATCTTCTCTGGAGTAAAACCTGGACATTCATCTAAAAAGAGGATGCTATTTTGCAAGAAAACCTCCTCACCTGCAAAATATATGACCCAAACAAATATAAAATTTGTGTAATCGGGCTCATACATTGATACAGCTAGCGCCACAGGCTTTTTACTGTGTATACCCTCCTCAAGAGAAGCTCGCCAACTCCGCTTGTAATCCTCAAAGCTCCAATAAGATAAAGGTATGTGAACTGCTTCTGTAAACGTATCAATAATAATTGTCGCGGGCAGAACTAGCTCATTGTTTACTCTGATAGGTGCATCACCGGGAAATATACCAAACATTAATCAGTCCTTAATTCTATTCAGATCACTATCGTAAGTCCCTATTCGCTTGCCTCTACGGTCAAACATTTTCCAACCATTAGTAACATTATGGCTATCAACATCGGGAGTAATATAGGTTTTACCATCAAAAAATACAGGTTGCCCATGTGAGTTAAATGGTGCTTTAGGAGGAGCGATTCTCCGATCAAAGCCTAATTTCCCTGCTGCCTCTTGGGCTTCTTTTCCTTTCAGAGCCAGATAAGCTAAGTCATCTTTATTTGGCTCTCCCGGAATCGGTGTAGTTGTAGTATTCCCGCCAGTATCCGGCTTACCTTCCGTATTACCGGTATGATTTGACGCAACACCAGACTGGTTTTCCCCATTGCCTGTATGGTTCGGTATACTACCCGGCTCTAACTGTTGGTTTCCACCGGTATGATTAGGGTATTTCCTTATATCGTCAGACTGATTACCACCTGTATGTGTTGGCAGATTAGCTGGATCAACAACTTGAGTGTATTTATCCTGAAGTGTATTTAGGTAACTCTTTGTGATTTCATCATTTCCCATCATCTGAAGCATAATCAGATGGTCTAAGTCTTCTGAAGAAATCTTATCAGCGATTTCCTTTGCTACTATTCCGGTTATACCCGCCTTAACGCCTACCTCCAGGACTTTTTCTGCCACTTTGGCTCGACACGGAGCAGCTATTGCACACCCTTCTGTTACCAGTTTTCCCAGGAAATTATTATCCGCAACAACGCATTCCATTGCGACGTTGACCGCCGGACACCGATTTTCCCAATGCCCTCAGTCAGTTACAACCCGTTTTTTCCAGTGTGGTTTGAGGCTCGACCTACAACGCCCCGACGCGACTTTTCAGCCTGGTAAGCCACTTTTCCCAGACGTAATGAACTGCCCCCTTTAAATGTCGGATGATTACCTAACATTTGGGGTACAGCTCACATCGACTGGGATTTTTACTCCAACTTACTTATATGCATTAGATTTTTTTAAATTCTGGTAGTTGTTCGATAACATTTTTGACGGTATTTTTCTCAAAATGTTTT
>NZ_RCWA01000079.1 GCF_018448905.1 Photorhabdus heterorhabditis
AGTCGCTGGGCTTTCCGTTTCTTTGACACAGCATCCTGCCTGTCTTTCCTCGCCTGTTCACTCTGCGCATAATGCGCCTTATCCGCGTCACGGTTAGGGGCGGCAAGAAAAAACGGCGTACTGAGTAACCTCCCATTGGCGTAGCGTTCGATACGCCAGGCGGTCAGCCAGTCCATCTGGTTTTTCATGGCCTGCTCCAGCGCCACAGCTGACCGTACCGGCTCAAAGCGGGCCGCCTCTTCGGCGGACAGCGGTTGTTCCGGCATATCAAGTCCCAAAGTGACTTTGCGCCAGGCGTTGAAGCGGTTAACAAGTTCAGAATCAACTTCAAATTCTTTCTGAACATCAGCATGCATCGCCCGCCATAATTGATATTGTAAATCATAAGGTAATACTGATGGAGGAACCTTAAGCGGTGCCCCGGCTTGAAAGGCCGCCGCATACATCTCATGCAGAGCAATCTGCGACAAGAGTAATGAGTCTATTTTGCCTATCGCCTTACCCTGGTCTCCCGGTGGATACCCACCCCCCAAATCAGAATGCACCCCGGGATAAATCACCTCGGTGCTACCGGTCGGGTAGGTCCCATCGGAACGGCGAATCGAATCCATCGGGAAACTCAGCCGCTGTTCATGGGTTGAGACCAGATGCACACAGCGTTTCACCAACCCGCCGTAAGTCTCCTCCGATGGCAGTTCCTGCGTGCCGTCGGCCCAGGCCATATGCCCCTCAACGACAGGAACCATATGGCTCACTCCAACCGACGCCACCGTGTCAAACAGCCCGAGAAACTCCACACTGATGGGCAGGTTACAATCCGGGTCGGTTTCGTTTTTCGCTTGCAGACACGGTGATGGCTTCAGGTCATCCCCTTTCGGAGGCGGAAACAATTCAGCCAGCCAGTTGACAAAGGCCCGGGCCTCTGCTGCCCCACGGGAAAAACCATACACATACAACTTCATCCCCAGCAATTTGGATTTGCCCCGACCGGGCTGGCTGCGGGCTATTTTTAGCTCACGTTTTAAACGGGCAAACTGCTTATAAAACTCGCTATAACGGTTATGCGCCCCTCCCAGGTCCAATGTGTGCCAGGTGGTGGACATCGCCTCCAAAGATTTTTGACAAGCCGCATCATCAATTTTGTCATTTACTAATACCCGCTTTAATACATCAATCAACCGCAGTAGCGCCCAGTTGATCCGGTCCTCCCCCCGATCAGCAAAAGCCAGTCCCCATGTGCTGTAATCCAGATCATTAATTTCCGGGAAGGGGGTACCCACACCGGGGATATAATACTTAAAGTACTTTCCCCCGGTGCTTTCGACATCATCCAGTAACGGCTTACCTGCCGCCCCACCCGCATAACCGGCCCCAATCGTCGCCTGAAACAGCCGAACGATATTAGTCGGATGGTGAGGAACAGCCTGATAAAGGTCGTTATACAAATTATTACCAGTACCATCAAAAAACAGGCTGACATGCAACGTTTTACAGCAAGGCGGTATCACCCGGCGCTCTGCCGCCAGACACAATTCCTGATGGTAAGCCCTTTCATCACTGGTCTGACGGTGACAATTTTGCCCGACCAGATAGCGTTTAGACGGCAACCGCCCATCGACGGGAAAAGGGGCAGGCAACCAGACCGCATCGTTATGATTTATTTCGGACATACTTTCGGCTCATTCATTTCTAACGGTTCTTTAATCGGGTAGTTTGGGCTACCGTAGGCGTCACAAGAGGTCGTGACTTTAATCTGATCACAGGGCAAGAAATGCACCGTAATCCCGCAGGTATCTCCCCCATTCTGATAATAAGGCACCGGCACTACCTGGCTATGCTGGCGTTTCTGGGCATTGATTTTCCTATCCCATGCCAAATATTTTTCCCTATTCGCATATCCGGGAAAATCGTCGGAGAAAGCGACACCGGTTTCCCAATCCACCTTGACCGTCATCCCCGGTTTCCATTTCTCCGGAGCCCGATAGCAGCAACCACCGCCACCGCCCTGATATGGCCCGATACTATCGATACCGGGATTATCATCCACACTGAACCGGTTAATCGCCCACTTGGTATGGTTAATCGCGATAATCACGCCAGCCTGCGCTGGAAACTGGCTACACGCCGTCAGTAACAGGCATAAAACCGCCCATTTAGCCCGGTGTTTCTTCATCTTTCTCTCCTTCAATAAGACATAATCTGGCTTTGAGATGCCTGTCGGCATTATTTCGGACATACTTTCGGCTCCTTCATTTCTAACGGTTCTTTAATCGGGTAGTTCGGGCTACCGTAGGCGTCACAAGAGGTCGTGACTTTAATCTGATCACAAGGCAAGAAGTGCACCGTAATCCCGCAGGTATCTCCCCCATTCTGATAATAGGGCACCGGCACTACCTGGCTATGCTGCCGTTTCTGGGCATTTATTTTTCTATCCCATTCCAAATACTTCTCGTCGTTTTCATACCCGGGAAAATCGTCGGAGAAAGCGACACCGGTTTCCCAATCCACCTTAACCGTCATCCCCGGTTTCCATTTCTCCGGAGCCCGATAGCAGCAACCACCGCCACCGCCCTGATATGGCCCGATACTATCGATACCCGGCGTGTCATCCACACTGAACCGGTTAATCGCCCACTTGGTATGGTTAATCGCGATAATCACGCCAGCCTGCGCCGGCAACTGACTACACGCCGCCAGTAACAGGCATAAAACCGCCCATTTAAACCGGTGTTTCTTCATCTTTCTCTCCTTCAATAAGGCATAATCTGGCTTTGAGATGCCTGTCGGCATTATTTCGGACATACTTTCGGCTCCTTCATTACTAACGGTTCTTTAATCGGATAATTGGGACTATTGTAGGTAGCACAGGACGTCGTCACCTTCACCTGATCACAGGGGAAGAAATGCACCGTAATCCCACAGGTGCGCTGACCGGTATAATCGGGCACTGGTACTACCTGGCTATGCTGGCGTTTCTGGGCATTGATTTTCCTATCCCATGCCAAATATTTTTCCCTATTCGCATATCCGGGAAAATCGTCGGAGAAAGCGACACCGGTTTCCCAATCCACCTTAACCGTCATCCCCGGTTTCCATTTCTCCGGAGCCCGATAGCAGCAACCACCGCCACCGCCCTGATACGGCCCGATACTATCGATACCGGGATTATCATCCACACTGAACCGATTAATCGCCCACTTGGTATGGTTAATCGCCTCAATGGTTCCTGCCTGCGCCGGAAACTGACTACACGCCGCCAGTAACAGGCATAAAACCGCCCATTTAAATCGGTGTTTTTTCATCTTTCGCTCCTTCATTGAGGGATAATCTGGCTTTGAGATGCTCAAGCACAAAGGATGCTCTGTCATCATCCAGTAAAATAGGTTTGTCAAATGCTTCGACCATCAGGGCATAACAGAGGTTAAACAGGTGTTCACGTGCCACGTCTGGGTAGTCGTACGGATTCAGTTGCGGCATTAGCAGATGAGCATCAGAGACGCACAGGAGAGACTCCAGCTGTTTATCAGTGAGATCAATTTTCTCAATGGCGTCACTAACTGGCTCAGCATTCCCCTCACCCCAAAAAAAATTCGAAATGCCGTCACGATCAAGCCAGCTCCAGAACAGAACGGGGCGGAGTAATTGCTGTTGCTGCTCCGCATCCAACACATGAGAAAACAGCACCGGGAAAATACGCGGATCAAAAAAGCGTAAAATGCCCGCCTGTCCCGCGTATGCAGCATCCGCACATTGAATTAAATACTGAGCCAACAGGTCAAATGACCATGACGAGCATAAAATCAACAGCAACGGTTCTTCCCTTAAGCGCCAGATAATTTCCTGCATCCATTGCCGCTGGTCAGGTTGGGTTAAATCAATCCGGATCAAGACCGGCGCATCATCCACCACAATCTCTTCGGGCAATCCCTGAAACAGTGAACACCATTTAATTTCAGGCGAAAAACTTTCCAACGCCGGGATCAGCGAGAACTCGCTCCCGGACTGATCCACAATGATATCGAGACAACGCAGGCCGACATCCTTTGCTGACGTCTCAAGTGAAGCAATCCAGTCAGTTATTTCAACGTTATTCATCGGTTATTTCCTCAAAACAAACCCTTGCGCCATCTCCTGCGCTTTTTTCAGGCACTCTTTACACACGGATTCCGGCAAGTCCGGTAACGGAAAATCCTGTTTGGCCGGGGCATCCATTTTGTGCTGCCCTTTCAGGCTTAGCAGGCCCGGCCCATGAATTTCGACTTCTCCTGCCGGAGAGAGACGGATATAGGCACCGCCACACGCCAACGTCAGGCCATTTTTAGCGATAATCTGTACTTGCCCCTGCGTTGACTTGACCGTGACATCCTTTAACGCGGTGAGACCTAACTCATCCCCGTGGGATTCCATCGTGAGTGGCCCTTTCCCCGAGACCAGACGCATTCCCTCTGTCTGCGCCAGTAAAGAGATGGCCTGAGTGGCATTCATACCAATGCGGCAGGCACTAGCCATATGCACGTCGCCCGCACTTTGGGCATAGAGCGCCTGACCACTGTGCAACATCACCGTCTGCGGGCTGACAACACCGATACCCTCTGGCGCACTGAGCAACATGGCGGCCATTTTCAGTTGATCCACGCCCTGTAAATAGGTTTTCAGGCTCTCAGTATCCGGGGAATAATTCAGGTGGGTTTTTGTCACCGTGCCCCACTCCATGACCTGATTCACCGCCCCTTTGACCAGACTGATCGCCGGGGTCATCGACAGGACTTCCCCTCTGGCTTTAGCCTGTTCATCCGCACTGATAAACAACCCCTTACCCGCGCGGATCACCCCCCAACTATCGGTGCGCAGTTCAAAGCCCTCGCCCCGTTTATCCGGGTGCGGGCGCTGACCATCGACAAGATGCCCCAGATTCAGCTGACTCTTGCCGCCGTATTCCGTACTGAGTTTGATGTGCTCTTTCCCGCGCTCGT
>NZ_RCWA01000080.1 GCF_018448905.1 Photorhabdus heterorhabditis
CTGATCACATTTCACACTATTCATTCTGACGGTCAATTAATTTCACATTAGAATAGTTTGATGATGTCACTATTAAATCATCAATATTCTCTGTGGAAAGATGGCTGTTTTATCACCGCAGCCTGACCGCAGATAACCGAGTCACTTATTGGTCAGATCATTGACTTTGTCACACTTAAGTTTAGCAAAAGGGATAGTACGATGAATAAACTCAGCAACTCTGTGGCGAGAGGCACGAGTTATCTTTTAATTTACCTGACGGCCATTCAGCCACTGCACCCGGCTATGGCGGCGGGAATAACGCCGGATAATCCCCAAACACAGGTACAAATTCAGGGAAATGTGCCGGTTGTCAATATTGCTACTCCTAATAGTGCCGGGATATCTCACAACACTTATAAAGAGTTTAATGTTGCCACTCAAGGAGCAGTGCTTAATAACGCTACTCAGGCGGCTCAGTCACAATTAGCCGGGCAATTAAATGCAAATAGCCACTTAAAAGGTAAAGCCGCCGAATTAATTATTAATGAAGTCACCGGTAATGGGCAGTCTGACCTGCAAGGCAAACTGGAAATTCTGGGTCATAAAGCCAATGTGATGATAGCTAACCCCAATGGCATTAGCTGTGATGGCTGTGGTTTTATTAATACCGGCAGTGCAACATTGACTACCGGTAAGCCTCAATTTGATAAACAGGGCGCACTGGAAGCACTGGAGGTTAAACAAGGCCAGATTACCCTTGGCGGTAAAGGGCTGGATGGCAAGGCGACGGATTATGTCGATATTATCAGCCGGGTGACTGAATTAAATGGAAAAATTCAGGCGAATAATTTATCCCTGACACAAGGGGCTAATCGGATTGATTTTAACGATGGCACAGTGAAAAAAATCACCGGAGAAGGCGCTAAGCCTCAATTAGCGATTGATACCAAAGCCTTAGGGGGTATGTATGCTAATAAGATCCGCTTGATTGCCACAGAAGAGGGGGTCGGCGTTAATCTGAAAGATTTAACCAGTGACCAGCGTGATATTACCTTAAACGTTAATGGTAAAATTGAACTGGGAAAGGTCAACGCTAAAACGGATTTTAATCTTAGTGCGAAAGAAACCCATATTGCGCCAAATATCCAGATACAGTCAGAACGGGATATTACTCTGGCAAGTACTGAATTGGATAATAAAGGGCGTGTCACTGCGGGCCGGGATGCACGGATATTGGGTGATACTTTACGTAATATCGGAGATAAAGCACTTCTGCAAGCCAATAATCATATGTGGATACAGAAGGATGCTCAAGGGAATAAAGGTAAACTTGTCGAGAATAGATCGGCAACAATAAAAACCGTGAAGGGCGATTTGGTTGTCAGGACTCATGAACTGAATAATGTCAGGAGTATCTATTATTTCGAAAAAAGAGAAACCGCACCCAACCCGACAGATAAAAATTTTGATATCCTTGCCGCACAATATGAAAGTGAATATAAATTAAAAAGCATGCAACCCAGTGTCCTGATGTCTGGCGGAAATATTTATGTTAACAGTGATCTATTATCAAATCAGGAAATGAGCAAAATTGAAGCCGGAAAAGATATATTTTTGACGGGCAAAAATCTTTCCAATACCAGCCGAATATCTGAGGACAAATCAGGATCTTTTAATCTCTTTGAATATTTCCCTAAGGATAGTTATGTTTCTATAACCGATTCACTGAATATCCCTACGGGGATCTATCAACTGGCTTCTAATGGTATTTCTGGAAAAATTGACACCTATCATCAATGGGATGATAAAAATTATCATCTCTTACCCAACGGTGAAGTCAAATATGATATTAGAAAAGACAAACTGGTGGTTGAGCGCGCCAGTATTATCGCAAAAGGTCATCTTGTCGCCGACTTTAGTGACAGTATTCATATTAATACTTATTATCCTTACAGTGCCCCGGCAGGTTTCAATTTATTCAATTATCCCGTCGACAGTGAAAAACTGCCCGCAATACTGTCCGCTGAAAATATCCTATTACATGCGGGAAAAATAACCCTCAGTGATAAAATCAACGCGGCTCATGATGTCAATATTGTTTCCGAGAGTGATATCACCCTAAAAAATGCCATACTTTTGTCCCCTAATAGTTTATCTATGGCGGCTGTCAATAATATCTCTCTCTGGCGCAGTCATATCAGCGGAAAGGAGGTGACCGCGCTCAGTCGTTATGGGGATATTGCATTTCATAACGGTGATGAAGTCGGCCATATTTGGGAACAACATAGAACGGGTGAGCATCCCGCATCCAATCAATTAAATGCCCGCGGTCATTTAACTCTCAATTCGGGTAAAAACCTGCTTTTACAAAATGTCTATTTACAACCGGCTGAAAATATCTCTTTGTCAGCCCGTCATGATGTCACCATAGAAAACCATGCAGATACTTATACTTTTGCAAAATCAACGTTATCCAATCGGCATCATGCCCCCATACCGGGAATTTTAACTGCCTTAAAATCATTAACGATTAATGCGGGGAATACGCTTTTTGCCAAAGGCTCAGAGATGTCTGCCGGAAAAGATATTTATTTAAGTGCAGCCAAAGATATTGATCTCAGTGCTTGTGAACCCAGGTATCAGGCTGATTTATCGTTATCCCAGGGATCACCCATATACAGCAGTAAAATCACGGCAAAGGATCATGTCAGTATTATCAGTGGGGCAGACATCAACGGGAAAGCCGTTCAGATACGGGCAAACGGTAATACATTATTATCCGCAGGCCGGAATATTACCCTCTCTGCCCAGGCTTATTCTGCCATGAACAAAGCAAACAATAATGACAAAGATGACCGGCATATTATTGCTCAGGTTCGTGGTGATAAAAAACTGACGATGGCAGCAAATGGTGATATCACCACAGCCGGCTCTCAATTGACGTCTGAGGGTGACATCCTGTTTTCCTCCGGGGGCAATATGCGTTTTGAATCGGTGCAGAACCACGCCTACCGGGAAGGTAACCGGGAATTCACGGGATCAGTGACTCAGCAAGGCACCGAACTGACCAGCGGCGGCGTACTGACCGTGCTCTCAAACGGCAGTCTTCTTTTCCAGGCCACCAAACTGGCGGCTAAAGGGGCTATGGATGTCGCCGCAAAAGGCGGTTATCTGTACGCGCAGGCCATGGAAGAATCCAGTCATTATGAGAAAACAGAAACAAGCCGTAACTGGTATGGCAGGAAGAAAACCCATCAACGCACCCGTCATGATGTCACCAACAAAGTCACGGAATTTATCGCTGAGGGGGACATTAATCTGTTAAGCCGGGATGACAGCACTTACGAAGCCAGCAAAATTGCCACCAATAAAAATGCCAGACTGACCAGCACGCACGGTAAAGTCAACTTTAAGGCGGTAAAAAATACCACTTTTGAGCAGACCATTACCCACTCCACCGGTTTTTATATCAAACACCGGGATAAAGGTTATACCAAAGACACGTGGGTGCTTCCGGCTATGCATATTGGCGGAAAACTGACCGTAGAAGCGGCTAACGGCGTCAGCGCGGATATCAAAGCCAAAAATGGTCAGTCATTACAAAATGTCCTGGCCGGATTGGGGAATACACCGGAGACCGCCTGGCTGAAAGGACTCAATGACAATAAAGATATCCAGTGGAATGTGGTCAAGGATGCGTATGACAGTTGGGATCACAAGAGCCAGAGTTTAAACCCCGTAGTTTCTGCGGTGATTGCGATTGCGGCAGCGGCGGCAACCGCAGGCAGCTCTCTGGCGGCCTCTGTTGCCTCTTATGCGGGCAATAGCGTTGCGGGTGGGGCGTTAACGGCGGGCATGTCATCACTGACGGCCCAGGCGGCAGTGGCTATTGTGGATAATCAGGGGGACATATCCAAAGCACTAAAAGTGTTAGGTAGCAGTGATGCGGTTAAATCCACCATTACCTCAATGGCGCTTGGGGGGGCCTTGGCCGGGTTTGATGCCTACATGGGATGGGATAAAGCGGCTGATGGCACGACATTAGATCCCACAAAAGCGAAATTACCTCAAATCAGCCATGGTGACTGGAATAAAGTCATCCAGCGAGTCGCGGGTCAATCCATTATCAGTGCCAGCCTGAATACCACCATTAACGGCGGCAGTTTTAACGATAATTTGACTACGGCTCTGTTGGCTAATATTGGCAGCCAGATTAACGCGGAAGGCGCCCGATTGATTGGTGATAATGGCGAGGTCCTGGGAGTGCTGGGCAAAACGTTAAGCCACGCCGTTGTTGCAGGTATCAGTGCTGAAATTGGCCGGGGGAATGCCAAAGGTGCAATGGCGGGGGCTTTGGCTGCGGAACTGGCGGGTATCATGATGGGAGATAATCTGATCAAAGCCGAAGAATGGCAGAAAACCTCGGAGCGACAAGCGCAAATTGCCCGTGTTTTTGGTGGTTTTGCCGGTGCGGTATTTACCGGTAAAGCAGACGGGGCTTATAGTGGCGCAAGCGGTGCGGAGAACACTTTCCGTTATAATTACCTGGCTCATCACCAGCAGCAATTAATGGAAAAAGAACTGGCGGCAGAATCCAACTACCTTAAAAAGGCGCAGATTTTTGCTAAATGGGGTTTGATGAGTGGTTCACAAGATGGTCATTTGGCGGCGGGTTTTGTCTCCGGTATTCCATCAGAACTCTATGATAGCGTGATGGCTATTGTCGGCGCAGTCTCTAATCCTTCGGAAGTCATTGAATCGCTCAGGACACTGTTAATTCAGGAAGATATGCCCGGCTTTATCTGGCAGGCAACAAAGGATAGTTATCTCAAGCAGCTTGATGTTGTCAAAGCCGAATATGAACAAGCGGGTCCAGAGGGAGCCTATAATGCGGGGCTGGAGATAGGAAAACTGGTCACTGGAATAGTCAGTATGGCTGGTGGTGGCTTGGGGGCGGTCAAAGGGTCTACATCTG
>NZ_RCWA01000081.1 GCF_018448905.1 Photorhabdus heterorhabditis
ATTATATAGCGGGTTATTATAGCCAGCTTCGCCCCCATGGGTACAACAATGGGTTGACACCCAACGAATCAGAACGATTATTTTGGGAAAACTCTAAGCTAGTGACCAATTTTTATTGACCACAACACTAATCCAGTGACAGCGAATAATGGATTAGTTTATAAATCAAATCCTAAACATACTCTTGGTGGTGATGGAAATCGCCGTAATGCGGGAATAGAACCAAAAGACTCATTGAAACTTTTTGAAAATTCAATTCCAAGCTCTAAAAATTATGGTAATAAAGAAGTTAGATTCGCTAAGAATGAAAAAGGTAATATTCATAGGTTCGAAGGTACCAATGGGGAATATCACTGGAATGGCAGCTCTGGAGATATAAAAAACCAGTTAACAAGTAAACAGATTCCAAGCGACATTCAAAAGAAATTGGGAGTTAGGTTGAAATGATTTATGGCGATCCGTTTTATTTTTCTCTTCAGTTCGATGCTGTTGAATCATGGAACTCATCTGATGGCTTTTGGAAAAATGGCATCTTCTTTTTCTATTTGGATGGATATAAAATATTTGATCTTTTGGATGTTTTTGAGCTGAAAACAACCTTCAGTTTTTATTCAAATATGAAAATAGATGCATTGGTATGTAATGATGTCAACATTGAACCAGTTAGCCTGTATAGAAATGCTGAGAGCTATTTCACAGGGGATGGAGAAAATCTCATTGAGGGGCTGTTCGATATGACATGTACACCAATGGGAGATAATGGATATTATGTTTACTTCATGAAAACGAGCCATAATGATCGTTTTGTATGGAGTAATGATGATGGAAAAACAATAAATGAAACATTATTACCACCTGGTACTGTAGGCTCTGTAATTAAAAAATTATCTAATTATTGATGTTAGAAACATAAATCACGGCCAAAATGAACTACCCCAAATGTTAAATAATCATCCGACATTGTAAAAGGGGTAGTTCATTACGTCTGGGAAAAGTGGCTTATCAGGCTGAAAAGTCGCGTCGGGGCGTTGTGGATCGAGCCTCAAACCGCACTGGGGAAAATAGCTTGTAACTTACTGATATAATAGTAAAAATTGGCGTTTGGCAATCAACTTCGCAATGGAATGCGTTGTTGTGGATAATAATGCTCTAGCTGTACCAATGCCACCGATAGCGGGTTCAAACACGGGTGAAGCCGTGAATGAAGCAAATCAGACGATAGCTTCAGCTTTGGACAAAAAATTGAAGGAAATGGGAGAGTCTATAGAATAAGGCGACTCAATGTTCCTTTGCCTGGGTATGTTCGTCAGATTATGTAGATGGTGAGAATCAACCCAATATATCAAAGGATCTGACAGATTCAGAGAAAGCCGAACTTGGTGGTTCAGGAACACCGGGAGGACATGATCCCGAAGATAAGCAGAATGCCAGAAATAACAATCATATTGGCAAATGGTCAGTTGATGAATTGTTAAATGGAGCAAAATATACAGATCCGGCCTCAAAATTTGACACTGGCTGGTCGCGCTCTACAAAAACATGGTAGTCGGCCAGGTAGCATTTTTCCAGAGGCTAAAGGAAACCCATCTGCGATAAATGAACAAGGCCAAAAAATTGTAGATAGTATATTGAATGACCCGAACAAAAAGGTGATTCAAAGTAATACAGGACGATACGTTCAAGTTACTGATGTTATATCTTTAGTGGGCGTGGATTACGTTATGATGCTCAAGGTAGGCTTATAGGATTTTTGGAACCGCCGAAATGACAAATAAATTAACCGCACAAATAGCGAGCTTGCCAGATCGAGAGAATGTTGTTTACGAGATCTTTTGGGGTACAGATCAAGTAGCAGAAGTCTCAAATGAACCTGAGTATGGCATGAGAATAGAGATCTTTTCTTGTCCGCATGGAGGAATATGGAACTTTGACTTTAGAGAATTCCGTGCTCTTGTAGAGCAAGTAGAAAAAAATATTATCTAAATATTTACCTCCTTGGTTTGTAAAAGCCGGGACTGTTTTTTTAGCCTACTCCGTCAACATCTTGAATGCACAAGAGGAAGATATTCGCCGTCTACTGACGCTACCGGGTATTGGTCCACTGGGGGCATTCGCTTTAATGATAGCGCTGGGAGAGAGTACGGATTTCAAAAATGGCCGCCATTTTGCCAGTTATCTGGGGCTGGTTCTAAGAGAACACAGTAGTGGTGGCAAAGTCGGGTTATTGGGTATCACGAAACGCGGGGGATGGCTATTTGCGAGGAATATTGATTCATGGTACCCGTTCAGTTGTTTATCAGGTGCAAAAAATCCCTGACGAACAATGTAATGGATTACAACGCTGGTTAAAAGGCGTGATAGCCCGCAGCGGGCTCAATAAAGCGGCAGTTGCCCTGGTAAATAAAAATGCCCGAATAGCCTGGCATAAGTTGCGGTAAATGTTAGCGGCTTTTACTCCCCTAGCTTGAGCACGTATTATACGTTGTTAGTCATTGGATAGCCTCTTGTGGAGATGATGTTTAGACAAATAGTATTATTTTCTATTAGGTTAGCCAAAAATTTAAGCGGCGTCTATGGTATGAATTGTAAAACGAGTTGTGTGTTATGCACATTTGCACGGCTGATAAAGCTCATTCACCTGACCCCATCAAAGGGTCGGGTGAATGAAAGCGGTTGGTGAGCTGAGGAGGCGAACCAACATCAGCGGTGTAACTGTGTATAACGCTTATTTAACGAAAGATGGGTAGTCATATTTTTAATCATTATGACATATATAGGTATAAATTTTTTGGTTGGTAAGGTATGTGTAACTCAGCTTACCTTTTCGTTTGTCAAGTTAATATGGGATGTAAAGGATCTTGTTTTAGTATTATTAGCAAAATTTAACCATGTATTAAGATATTTTTGCATCGCCAAAATATATGGTAATCCTAAAGTTCCCAGAATGGATCTGTATGCCAGCTTTCTGGAAAACCAGTAGAATGTAACAGTGGTATTACTCTTGGGAATTCATGTGTTAAAGTGTGAATATCTTGGCCCACGTTTATGCCCAGTTTTAAGATTTTGCTTAAATGGTGAAGGGTTGCAAGAAAAACATAGATACGATTGTTATTCGCTGGAAGTATAGAAAGGTGTGGGATAATTTCTGCTGGGGCTCTTAAATTTGAATTCCAAAGACGATTATGATGTGCACATTTGTTTCTTACATCTCTTAATCCACTAATCCATCCAACCAGCGTTTCAAATTTTTTTACGCCAAATTCTTTGGCTAAATTGTTAAGGATGTTTTCTCGTTCTGATATTTGAAAACGACGTTTGTCCAAGCAATCGTAAATAACAAATATATTTCCCAATGTTGCTAATTCACCGATAATCCAAAAAGGGGGTAGGGATTTATAATTATCATTTTTCTCATTATAGTAAATAAGGTTTCATAATTCTGCTACACATGGCTTTCTTCAACTAATTGTTATACATAGAGTTATATGTTACGTGGCGTGTGTAAGGTGTAGCACTATTTTGGAAAGCTATTTACTTTTCCTTATAATGAGTGGCATATTTTTCATTACAAGATGTAAATGAATTTGATAATTTTGAACGTAATAAATTTATTTTATTTGCTTTTTTATTAAAGAAATTTTTATCGTCGAGATACCAAAATGGATCATCTGTATATACCCGTAATCATTGAAGATGCTTGATTTTATCCGAAATGGAGATCATTATCCTCGCTATGAAAATATTTATTACATCAGAACAAAAAATCAAACTTGAACGTCTTCACGACACCACTCGTGATGGTCAGGTACGAGACAGAATAAAAGCGATCCTTCTGGCTTCTGAAGGGTGGAGTTCTGTGATGATAGCCCAGGCATTGCGACTCCATCAGACCACTGTTGACCGCCATATCAGTGATTACCTTAATCACGGTAAACTTAAATCTGATAATGGGGGTCTGATAGTTTGCTTTCTCGAGAACAAACTGATTTTTTAATCAATCACTTATCTCAACATCTTTTCCATCACACCCATGAAATCGTGGCCTATGTTGCTCAGCTCTGGAATATTACCTTTAGCATTCCCGGCATGAATAAATGGCTACACTGTCAGGGTTTTTCTTATAAAAAACCTTGTGGTGTCCCTCATAAATTCGATGCAGAGAAACAGCGACAATTTATTGAATATGATGAAAATCTTAAAGTTGCCGCGAAAGACGAACCTATCCTTTTTCTTGATGCTGTTCACCCGACTCAAGGCACCAAACTCAGTTATGGCTGGATGCGAAAAGGCGAGAAAAAAACCGTCAAGACAACAGGAAGCCGGACTCGCCTGAATATATTGGGTGCGCTCAACCTGAATGCCATTGGTCGTACGGTGTTCCAGGAATATCAAACCATCAATGATGACAACATTTGCCGTTTTTTCAATGAAATAAGAAAGTCTTATCCTAACTATCATCAAAAAATTCATCTTATTGTGGATGGGGCGGGTTACAACAAAGCTCATCTTGTGAAGGAGTGGGCTTATGTGAGCAATATTGAATGACATTACCTTCCGCCATACAGCCCAAATTTAAACCCGATAGAGCGATTATGGAAGGTCATGAATGAACAGGTTCGAAATAACCGTTATTTCGCTAATAAACAGGAATTTCGAGACAACGTCTTCAAATTTTTCACCACAACGCTACCGGATATAGCGGACTCGCTGATGTCTAGGCTGTGTCCCTTAATATCAATTAATAGTATTATTATCTGATTGATTTCGATGCAGGAACAAAATAGTGGCACGTTACGACATTTCTGATGATGCTTGGATATTGATAGAATCTTGTTTGCCCCC
>NZ_RCWA01000082.1 GCF_018448905.1 Photorhabdus heterorhabditis
GCCTGCACCGGCGACGTTGTTGTTGATAAAGAGCCTGACACTTGTTGCAGTCGCTGGCAGGCGACTGCGTTAGGTACCAGACGGATTTCAACTCTGCGGTTGGCAGCACGCCCCGCAGCCGTTGAATTGGTGGCGACCGGCCGCGTTGCACCTTCGCCTTGGACGGTAAAGCAAGCGAGCGGAATATCGCTGGTTTGTAATAGCCAGTCGCGTACCGCTTCCGCCCGCGCCAGTGATAACGCACGGTTTTTTTCAGTATCGCCAGTGGAATCGGTATAGCCGGTGATCACAATCAGCCAGCCGGGTTTGGCTTTGATATCCATCAACGCGTTCACCAGAACTTTGGCAGATCCCGCTTTAAGACGGGACTGTCCAACGTCGAATAATGACATGCTGTTAAGACTCAACGTCTGCGGCAGCACTTTATCTTTCTTCGGCAACGCAGGCGGTGATACCGGTAATACCGCATGGTTGATGACATCCATCAATGGCGCATAAAGGTGATCCCCCAAATACAGCCCCAGTCCCAAACGCACCGGTTCACCGTCCCGATGATATTTCTCCAGCAATGCCACGTTGCGCTTGAGTTGATGGTAAGCCTGCACTTTGGCACCACCGTCTTCCATGCTAATAGCGTGGTAATGTTGTAAATCACTGCGTATCTGCCGTAACAAACGCTGGTTATTCCAGGCACTGGCCGTTAATGCCAGACAAGTAAATCCAGTCAGCAAGCCAATCGTCCAAAGTACCGCGCGCCGACGCGGTGAATAGCCGTCATAACATGGCAACAAACGCAGCATTGCATCAGGAAATGGCAGTACACCTGCGGCACCAGAGATGCTGTGGCTGATGCGGGGTAAAGTTGTATGAGCGATTAGCCATTTCGTCCAAAGATTATTTGCCTGCGGAGTTTGGGGCAAAAACCTCACTGCCATTGCTATAGGATGACAAGGCTGGCTGGTTAGATCTGGCGACTGGCACTCGCTCAGAACGTTTTCCACCATCCAACGTTGCCATGCCGCAACCGCAACTGCCTGTTGTAAACGTACAACGCGCGGCTGTGTATCTCCTTCTGTCAACCAGATATTCATCCCAATGGCGTCATGTTTCTCGCAACAGACTGTCATCATCGGACGGCCTGCCTGCAATTCGAACCACGGGCTAATATCACCATCAAGATAACCTGCGATTAACACAGGTGTACGACAGGCGGTTAGTTGCGCAACACAAGCAACCTGATAACGAAACTCCCGGATCTGTGCGGTCATTACCGCCTGATCCTGTTGCTGCTCTGGGAAGAGTGTTAATAGCACGCTGATCTGAGTACACCAGTCAGGTCTGGCCGTAATAATGGCTTCCACCAGCACGCTCATCTCACTTTGTCGCGGTACGCAGATAAAACAGCCCTGTGGCGTGATGCGCAGCGGTTCTCCTGCAAATAGGGTTGTCACACTCTCACCACAGGTCAGCACCACTGGCTGACGCCACGAAGCCGCAGGCAGTGCCGCCAGCAAACAATAAACACTGTCTTGGTGGGACATTTCACGCATAGCGCGTCCTGTCCGCCGCCAAGCAATGATCGCTATCACCAGAATGACACATAGCCACAATGCAACAGACACCTTTCCCAACGGGAAGAACCCGCACAGCACCGCAGCCAAAGCGCAAGCCAGAACCCATAGCGCTCGTCTTAATGCACAACTCAATTTACTCTCCTTAGCCTTGCCCAACAGACAGACATTGCTGAAGATAGAAATGCAGGCCCAACCACATCAAAGCTATCACGCCCACTGCCTGACACCCCCAGAACCACAGGGAGCGTGAACGCCAGAATCGCCTCTGATGACAATGTGAGTTTACCCGTATCATTTGATGTGGTTGCACCACCATTTCCCCCGCACGCTGAGTCAATACATCCAGTAATGACTGGCGTTCCTGTGCAATCTGTTCGTTATCCCCCCCCTGAAAACCCAGTGCTAATACGCGTTGGAAACAAGTCAGTACCATCAAGGAAGGTTGCGATTGCTTCAATACCTGACGGATACGTTCAAACAACCGTTCCCCGGCATGATGAGTATTAAAAAATCGCGTCTGCAACAGCGTTTTCGACCAAGTATCATGACCATTATCCCGGCCAGGGCGGCTGAGTACGGTTTCATCCAGCAATGCACATAAGGCATAGATCACGTGGGTGATGTTATCTTGGCTAACATCACTTTCACTTAGCTGCTGCTGTGCCGTTTCTATCAACGCAACCCCTTTTTGATATAACGCCTCACCCTGCGCCGATTTATCACCGTTTCTCAGTGCAATCACCAATATTCCAATGTCAAGCATCAGGTCGTCGATTGAGATCATTTTGTTCATGAACGTAATACCGCAAATAGTTCTAACTGAACGCCCGATAATGTACCGGGCACATAGAAGGCACAGTTCCCCGCCTCCAGCATGGCTTTAGCCAACGGATTATTCAGATCGAAAGCAAAATACTGATTTTCCAACCGCAATGGGATCGCGGCTGGCACATGACTTAGTGGACGTAAAGGAACGCCGCTTAATGAACGGTTAATCAACCGGTCAATATCATCGGGTGCCCCTACTTTACACAAATGCGGAAACTGGGTTTGCAGCTGGTGTGCCGGTATCGACGAGCGCACAGAGAGATAGAAATCGGCCTCTTCGCACAAGCGTCTATCGTGAAATGAGGCTTTCCACTGATTCTCGCGTACAACTTCCAGTTCAATAGCAATCACCCTTGATGGCAATCTGGCTTCAAGCAAAGTGCTAATCAGCTGCATTAGAGGCGGAAAAACATCACGTAACTGATCGTGTTGATAAACGGGGATCGCGTCGAGATCATGATCCAACGAGAATGTCAGCAACGCTCCTGCTAACTTCACCATTTCACGGTAGATGATTTCCGGGTGCAATGCGGGTCCAGCCTTAAAATCATTCAGCACCGGCTCATAGCTATTGAGTGCATTCAGCAACCAGAACAGCGACACATCAGCGACAGCGAAGTCGGCCATCCGTTGATTACTTTCACGGCGCATCCCCATTAGACGCGTACGCTTAGCACGTAGCTGAATTAGCAACAGATCGAGCTGTTCCAGCAGTGGCGGATGAGCGGCGAAAGAGAGCAGCGGGGGAATAAAGCTATTATCAAGCGTCCAACCTGCCTGCCCGTCACGTACCAAACGTGCCAGAGGACACGTCAAATAATCGCCATTTTCATCATGCTTAAAGCGCAGAGAAAATGCGTAGCGCTCAACCGCAATCGACTCACTCGCATCACCGAATCTGTCCTGTATTTCAACCCACTCTTGCTGATAACGCAGCGGCGATTGTCCTGGCATTGCCTCTTCACTGCTCTGACGGCAGTTGCCGCCATTAGCATGTTCCAACGGTAATGCCAGTAATACCTCAACCGCATGCAAATCCTCCGGTATAACCTTCTGCAAATCGCAAGCCGCTGGCAGATTGTCAGCATGATCGGTGTCAATCAGCGTTCCATCCTGTAACCGGACTCTGAGATGCTGAACTTTCAGTCGGTTTAAGCGCAGTGCATCCTGATCAAACTGAATGTCCAACACTCCCCAAGGATGGATCAGTCCCAGATGGGCAATGCAATCCTTCGTCAATGCCTCCCAGCTTGCCTGTTGCTGAAATTGTTGAGGTGCCAAAAAGGCATCCTCAATCCAGAGAGGACGTAAAATTTTCATCATAACCCCCAGTGAATGATTACTCTTTCGCCTTCGGCATCTGAGAAACCAAAGACAGATTGACGTCAAGCCCTTCGACCTGAAAGTGTGGCACCGCATACAGCCTGACCCGGAAGAATCCCGGGTTGTCGTCAATATCCTCAACGATCACTCGCGCTTCACGCAGTGGATGCGAAGCTTGCAGATCGTCAGATGGATCGGTCAGCTTGCCAGTACTGTTGTCCGTTGGAATATGCAGCGCATGTTCCAGCGCCACAATTTCGATGCTGCCTTCACTATTCTGTACATCGACAGAACCTTTGATGTCCGCACCACCGTCATCTTTCAACCACAAATAAGCGGGGATAGCCATAATATGACGCCTGTTTTTGAGTGTGTGAGGTCGCCTGCACCGGCGACGTTGTTGTTGATAAAAAGCCGGGTACGGTTTGCGGTCGCTGGCAGGCGACTGCATTAGGTACCAGACGGATTTCAACTCTGCGGTTGGCAGTACGCCCCGCAGCGGTTGAATGGGTGGCGATCGGGCGCGTTGCGCCTTCGCCAATGACAACACCCGGCAATGGTGGTCATTCCACAACAGTTACACCTGACCGGATCGCCCTGACGGATCACGTTCTTCATTGCTCAGGCCCTCCTCGCGGGGGCAGTTCCAGAATCTTGCCGGCCCAACGCGCTTTGAGCTTCTCTTTGGCGATTTGCATGCGTCGTGCTTCGATAAACTGTCTCTGCTGACGGGTCACCTCACCCACATTATGGGTGAATGCTTTCGTCTGCTCCGCGTCCGGTAACATGGGAATAAGTTCTTGGGTGGATAAATCGTGTACGCTCACTTCCAGCTGCGTGGCGTGAGTTTCGTTGATGGCATTCGCCATCATGTTGCCGATTTTTTTCCGTTTGAAGATAAACAAAGCACAGCCAACCGGTGCCATTGCCCCAACCACATTGCAGTCCACCGTCAAAAGCGACAGGGGTTTATTACACATTGTGCCGAAGTAAATCACCCGGTAACGGAAATAACCGCCCTCCGGCTCACGCGTATCCAGCGTAG
>NZ_RCWA01000083.1 GCF_018448905.1 Photorhabdus heterorhabditis
CGAATGCACGAGCGTTACCACCGTAGGTTTTAGCCAGTACAGTAGTAATTGCAGCAGTCAGGGTAGTTTTACCATGGTCAACGTGGCCGATAGTACCAACGTTAACGTGCGGTTTTGTACGTTCAAACTTTTCTTTAGACATTAGATTGTCCCTCTAAGACACGGAATCGGTGGTTTCACCACATCAACCAAGCAGTCGCTTGTTGAATCATTTACAGGAAAAAACCAGGAGACAAGGACATTAAAGAAGTGGTGCTGATAGGCAGATTCGAACTGCCGACCTCACCCTTACCAAGGGTGTGCTCTACCAACTGAGCTATATCAGCACATCTTGGAGCGGGCAGCGGGAATCGAACCCGCATCATCAGCTTGGAAGGCTGAGGTAATAGCCATTATACGATGCCCGCATTGAACTCGGCTACCTGACTTAAATCAGCTGTAAGTTGTATCTCAATGTGTTTTACTTGGAGTAACTACTCATATGCAAACACTCAAGATTAAATCTGATTGTTTGGTGGTGGGGGAAGGATTCGAACCTTCGAAGTCTGTGACGGCAGATTTACAGTCTGCTCCCTTTGGCCGCTCGGGAACCCCACCTTATCCAAATTTTAATGGTGCCGGCACCAAGAGTCGAACTCGGGACCTACTGATTACAAGTCAGTTGCTCTACCAACTGAGCTATGCCGGCATCAAGTGCTGCGCATTCTAGGTAGTGTGAGCGCTCTATGCAACAAAAAAATTGCTTTCTCTGATCGTTCGGTCATAAAATGCTCGCATTTATTCGAATAGCTGCTTTTTTCAATAGATTCAGCCCAAATAACCAACGAAAAATTATCTATAACTATTAAAGAATTGATCACAAGTTCTATAGAACTTAATAAACTATTTCATTTTCTTCAGTTAAACTTCCATCATTATGAAAGAAAAATCCTAGCTAGCATTAAGCAAAGCAACCCAATTTTTTTACAATTCTGCATTTCTTATCAAAAAAAACCGCTAAAAATATAAAAAAGCCTACGCCTACAGCCTCTCAATCGATATGATGCAATTTATTTTTTGTCGGGTACAGGTTGTTTATTACAACCTGTCCAACCTGCACAAACGGCAGATGTTGGTCTATGAATAAAAAAGAACCTTTTTTGGCTACTCCATATTTGCAATTCAATCGTGAACAATGGGCTACCTTACGTGATTCAGTCCCACTAACATTAACAAAAGAAGAATTAATTGATCTAAAAGGGATTAATGAAGAAATTTCTTTAGAAGAAGTTATTGAAATTTACCTTCCTTTATCTCGTTTACTCAATTTTTATATCAGTTCAAATTTACGGCGCCAAGCCGTACTTGAACAATTTCTAGGTACTGATGAGCAAAAAGTCCCTTATATCATAGGTATTGCTGGTAGTGTTGCCGTTGGTAAAAGCACTACAGCGCGCCTATTACAGGCGCTGCTGAGTCGTTGGCCCGAACACAGAAGCGTAGAATTAATTACTACAGATGGTTTTCTGCATTCTAACAGCGTGCTGAATGAACGTAGATTGATGAAAAAGAAAGGGTTTCCACAATCGTATGATATGCACAGCCTAGTGAAATTCGTATCTGATATTAAATCAGGCTCCAAGCAAATATCTGCACCAGTTTACTCTCATCTTACCTATGACATCGTGCCAAATGAAAAAAAACTCATTGAACAACCAGATATTTTGATTTTGGAAGGTCTGAATGTATTGCAAAGCGGTATGGATTATCCCCATGATCCACATCATGTATTTGTCTCCGATTTCGTCGACTTTTCTATCTACGTCGATGCATCAGAAAAATTACTTAAGGGCTGGTATATTAGTCGCTTCCTGAAATTCCGTCAGGGTGCTTTTTCAGATCCAGATTCTTATTTCCACAACTATTCTAAGTTATCAGAAGAAGAAGCTATAAATACCGCATCTAATATCTGGCAAGAAATCAATGGATTAAATTTACAACAAAATATTCTACCAACCCGAGAACGAGCAAGCCTAATCATGACAAAAGGCGCCAATCACACCATTGAAAGCGTGAGGCTGCGTAAATAAAATAATTTTAAAGCCGGAAGATATCTCTCTTCCGGTTATTAATGACAACCTCTCAAAGAAATCTCACCACCAATATATGGAGTGACAACACCATTTTGATCAAGTAACAAAGCTCCTTGCTGGTTAATACCTCTAGCTATACCATGGACTTCCTGATTACCAATAATTAATTTTACCGGTCTATCCATAAAATTATCTAACTCAAACCACCGAGAAACAAATGAAGACAAACCTTCATTTTCAAACTGAATCAGAGCCTTTCTTAACTCAAGTATTATTTCTACTGCCAACTTATTACGATCAACTTCAATACCTGCCTGCTGCAAATTAATCCATTGCTGATTAATAGATTCTTTACCCTTATGATCCATAGCAATATTTATACCCGCACCGATCACAATTTGGGCGGCATCACCAGTTTTTCCCATCAACTCGACTAGAATCCCAGCTAATTTCTTATCATCAAGATATAAATCATTTGGCCATTTTACTTTAATTCTGTCAGCACCTAATCGATGCAATACTTTAGCAATAATAATACCCACAACCAAGCTCAATCCAATCGCAGCAGCAGGCCCCTGCTCAAGACACCAATACATAGATAAGTAAAGATTCTTACCAAAAGGAGAAACCCATTTCCGACCACGCCGACCTCTACCAGCATACTGATATTCAGCAACACAGGCATCTCCTGATTTCAGCTCAGATAAACGATCAAGTAAGAACTGATTAGTCGAATCAATAACTGGTAAAACCGCAATACGACCCTCAGGTAAATATTGAAAAATACTACACTCATCAAGTAACTGCACAGGAGCCAAAAAACTATAACCTTTACCAGGTACCGTTTCCAGTTCAATTCCCCATTCACGAATAGTCTGTATATGCTTATTAATTCCAGCCCTGCTCATCCCTAAGTCTTGCCCTAATTGTTGCCCTGAATGAATTTCTCCATCAGACAAAATCTTAATCAATTGCAATGGTACAGTTATATCTTTCATGAAATGCATTCCACAGCATCAATTTCACCTTTAGAGCCAATAAAGCGAACCTCAGGTTCAAGTAATACACCAAATTTTCTTATCACTTGTTGACGAACATAGGCAGACAATGCAATTACATCCTTACATGTAGCATTTTCCTGGTTTATTAATACCAAAGCTTGCCTAAGGTGCACAGCTGCGCCACCAATACGATAGCCTTTCAAATTACATTGTTCAATGAGCCAACCTGCCGCTAATTTAAACGTTTCATTAGTATGAGGATATTGAGGACTATCAGGATAGTTTTCTTTAATTTTAGCCGCAATTTCTGCACTAACGATTGGATTCTTAAAGAAACTACCTGCATTTCCTACCACGGCAGGATTAGGTAGTTTGCTAGTACGCATTGTACATACTAAATCGAAAATCTGACGAGGAGTTACGCTACCTTTCGATAACTTAGTTAAATCACCATAGTTCAATATCGGTTGCCAATTCTTTTTTAACAATAGACCCACAGAGATAACAAAACAGTTCTCTTTGTATTTATGCTTGAAAATACTATCCCGATATCCAAACTGACATTTATCAGCACTAAGACGCACTTTCTCTCCCGACTTCAGGTTAAGAACATCTACGTATTCACATACATCTCTAAATTCAGCGCCATATGCACCAATATTTTGAATTGGTGCCGCACCAGCACAACCAGGAATTAGAGCTAAATTTTCTAACCCATAGATCTGATTTTGGAGAGAATAGCAAACTAAATCGTGCCAATTTTCTCCTGCTCCTACATGTAAATGCCATGATTCATCAGTTTCCTGACATTGGATCCCCATGATCCTATTCAGGATCACCGTTCCTTCAAAATCCTCAGTAAATAAGACATTACTGCCTCCACCAAGCAGCAATACAGGTTGTTTTTGGTTTTTGGCTTCCTGCCATAAAGCCAATAAAGATTCGGTAGACTCAGCTACGTCTAAATGTTTAGCATAGGCTGATAACCCAAAGGCATTAAACTTTTTAAGAGAAAGCATTTACTTAATACTCAACAAAGATTTAATGAGTAGTTTATCAGCCTATAGGCGTAGAAAACAGTTGGAAAGCTAAGTTAGTTTTTTCGCCAAATGCAAAAAGGCCACCCTATCGGATGGCCCTTTCATCTTAAAATAAAGCCTGGCAGTTCCCTACTCTCGCGTGGGGAGACCCCACACTACCATCGGCGCTACGGCGTTTCACTGCTGAGTTCGGCATGGGGTCAGGTGGGACCACCGCGCTATCGCCGCCAGACGAATTCTTTATATATTCTATGTGGTGCTGATACCCAGATTCGAACTGGGGACCTCACCCTTACCAAGGGTGTGCTCTACCAACTGAGCCATATCAGCAATAGGCTTTGCAACCACTATTGGCGAAAAACCTTAATTAAAATCTTGACAGATTACGAACGGCCCACCACTTGCTGTTCATCCTTCGGGTTGTCGATCTTGCAATGTTCAAATCCGTTTCCAACGGGTTCGCCCTACTCTCTGCTTACTACGCTCCATGTCACTCTGTCACCCCGACATAAAGCTTTAATTTAAAGCCTGGCAGTGTCCTACTCTCGCATGGGGAGACCCCACACTACCATCGGCGCTACGGCGTTTCACTGCTGAGTTCGGCATGGGGTCAGGTGGGACCACCGCGCTATCGCCGCCAGGCATA
>NZ_RCWA01000084.1 GCF_018448905.1 Photorhabdus heterorhabditis
GCTATGGGAGGGACTATTGGTGGTATAGGATGTTGTTTTATATATTATCGCGAATATAACTCACGTAAATAGTGGAGCTAATCCTACCCCCTTGAATCGAGATTGTAATTTTTGTTATTGAGAATAACTATCTGAGCAGTAAGCAGATAGATGACTGGTCCGCTGAAATGAAATCCTGTCAGGTTAATGGTGGTGATTGCGGCAGGGTAATTAAAAAGTATGAAGAGTTAAGTACAGCCCAACAGCAACAGCTTATCAGCGACTGTGCAAGCAGTCCGGCGATTTGCCAGCAGAAATACGGTGGTGTACTGGCCGATAGCATGGCAGTGAAACAGGCTATTGATCGTGCGATGGGTGAAGATACCCCGATCAAAATGGTTTATGACCTGACAGCGACTTGGGCGCACCAGATGGATGCCGATGGTGTGATTGCCAGTAATAAAGTGTCTGAGCAGATCATGGCGAAATATGGTCTTGATCAGGTTCAGGCAGATATTATTGCAGGTGTGGCGTTAAGTGCGCTGGGTGGGGTGAGTAAGGCAACTAAAGGAAATATAAAACCTAAGCCTGATTACACCTTAAATAAAGATGGGGCGATGCTTGGAATTAATGGTCCAACTGTTCCAAGTAAAACCTTATGGATGGGAAAAGGAAAAGAGAGAATAGATGTTGAAAACCCTGCACCAGGAAAAAGAGCAGGTCAGATACACTATCAAGATAGCAATAATAATAAATATTATTATGACCCTATTACACAAACTTTCCCTGGAGCACCTAAAAGCGTAAATGACAAGTTGAATGATCCTGCTTTCAAAAATTCTATTGAAAAAGGCATGAAAAAGTATTTAGGGGAAAAATGATATGTTAATCAATAAATTAATGAGTGTTCAACTTGGAATGGTACATTGGGATGATATAGAGGAAATAAGCCTTTCATCGGAGCTCAATGAGATAGTTACTCAGGGTTTTGTTGAAATGGATGGGTGTTTTTTGTCCAAAAAATTACTTTCATATTGTCAATCTAATTCACCTAGTAATTTTGAGGATGAAATTGCTTTTGAGTGTTTTGTAAATTCTATTCATATGGAGGATTATGTAAATGAAAAACACTTTGAATATTCAATTGTTTTTAGTAATTCCGTAATTAATAAATGGAATAAAGACCATGCTGATAATTTGAATTTTATTATATCTCTGGATGATGAAACGCTATTGCCGACAATCAAATTTCATTTAAGAAGAGAAGGCGCTTCATGGTTAAATGAAGATAATCTTGATTCAAGTATTCAAGCAGTCTTAATAACCACGGATGAAATTACTTATAATAAAGTCTGATTCAGATAGTGGAGAATAACTATCTGAGCGTGAATGAGCTGGACAGTTTTGCGCACCAAGCCCGCACCTGTGAAGACGAAAGCTGCAAACAAGTGATCAAGGATATGGTAGACACTAATATCCGCAATCAGCAGGAAATGATGGATTTCTGCAACAGCAACCCGACCCAGTGTGCACAGAAGTACGGTTATCTGGTTGATCAGTGGCCGGTGTTTGAACGTACCCTCAAAAATATGGACCGGGATGGCACATTGCCGGTTGAGTTCAGAAATTACCTGTCGGCGGTGAATACGTTAGGTCAGGCGGCCACAGGCAAGGTAGGCGAACTCGGCTGGACAAAACGCTTTGAGGCGATGGGTATGAGTCAGGAGACTGCCGCTGCAATGGCGATGACGCTGCCTATTGTGATGGAGGGAGCCAAAGGGCCGAAATCATCGCCAACAACAAAGGGAAGCACAGGTGCGGTTGTTAATACAGAGAAAGCAGCGCTGGAAAAGATTGGGAAAAACAGTCAAGGCACAACGAATCTGGGTGATAAATCGGCTAATACTGTTTATCATCAACAGCTTATCAAAATGCTGAAAAGATATCTACCGCGAAACCAGGGCAACAAGTTGCTGCGCCAAGGGATCTGAATGAGCAAACTTTCTGGAAACAGGTTGAATCAAATCCGTCACAGGGAAGTAAATTGTTAGGTATGAATAAAGATCCCCGTTTTCCTACAGCGGCTGGTTTTCAGAAAATGGAAGCAAAACATAGGCTCCCTAATGGACAAACAATAACTATCCATTACCAGTACAACTCAAATACTGGTAAAGCCTATGACATGAAAATTACTACTCCTCAGAGAATCCAACAGGATCCTAAAAAGGTAATAGATTCAATAAAGGATAATGTTAAATGAAAATACAAGAATCAGATGGCTCTATTGTTGATGTTTTTGCCATATATTGGTTTGGTGATGAAACATATTTTTATGGGTTACCACCAAATTATGGAGGTTTACAGGCATATAAGTCTCATGAAGTCTCAGTTATCGATACAACGATAGGTTTTAAAACTGTTTTTTTCTCAAATGATGATGCTAAAAGTGTTCATCATTGGGCATTAATAGAAGAACAGTTGCTGGATGATCTACTTGAGTTAGATGAAACTGCTTATCAACGCTTTTTAGAAATCTTAAAGGCAGAAGGTAATATAGAACAGGATTTTTGTTAATTAGGCGTCCCGGTCAGTGGCCGGGAGCTCCCTGTTTTTAGCCGTCAGCCATTTTCAACGAGCCGGATAATCAACTGCCCCCGTTCAACGGTGATGTTTACTGCCTGTCCGGTGGTAAACCCGGCTTCTTCCAGCCAGTTGCCTTTAAGATGCAGGCTGGGATGCTGTGGAGAATAACTATCTGAGCGTGAATGAGCTGGACAGTTTTGCGCACCAAGCCCGCACCTGTGAAGGCGAAAGCTGCAAACAAGTGATCAAGGATATGGTAGACACTAATATCCGCAATCAGCAGGAAATGATGGATTTCTGCAACAGCAACCCGACCCAGTGTGCACAGAAGTATGGTTATCTGGTTGATCAATGGTCAGTGTTTGAACATACCCTCAAAAATATGGACCGGGATGGCACATTGCCGGTTGAGTTCAGAAATTACCTGTCGGCGGTGAATACGTTAGGTCAAGCTGCCACAGGCAAGGTAGGCGAACTCGGCTGGACAAAACACTTTGAAGCGATGGGCATGAGTCAGGAGACTGCCGCTGCGATGGCGATGACACTGCCCGTTATTGTTGAGAGCAGCAAAGGGCCGAAATCATCGCCAACAACAAAGGGAAGCACAGGTGCGGTTGTTAATACAGAGAAAACAGCGCTGGAAAAGATTGGGAAAAACAGTCAAGGCACAACGAATCTGGGTGATAAATCGGTTAATACTGTTTATCATCAACAGCTTATCAAAAATGCTGAAAAAATATCTACCGCGAAACCTGGGCAACAAGTTGCTGCGCCAAGGGATCTGAATGAGCAGATTTTATGGAATCAAGTTAAAGCTAATCCATCTTCAGGTGATCCACTTAGAGGAATGAATAAAGATCCTCGTTTCCCTACTGATGCAGGATTCCAGAAAATGCAAGTTACACATGAGTTACCAGACGGTTCAAATATAACCATCCATTATCAATATAACTCAACTACTGGTAAGGCTTATGATATGAAGATTACAACTCCTAAACGGCCTGAAATCCAACCTAAGCCTTCAATTACGGATAAAAAATGATGAAAATAAAAAAGTTCAAATCAGAAAAAATTATTGAAGTTTTTGCCATATATTGGTTCGGAGAAAAAACATACTTTTACGGTTTTGCTAAAGGTTATGACGGGCTGCTTAGTTATAATGCAGAGGAAGTAGAAATTATAGAGCCATCGTTATCTGGTGATTTTGTTTTCTTTGAAAATGGCATATTTTACAAGCCACTCATTGAAAAAAATATATTAGATGACCTGTTAGAAGCAGATCCAGTTGCTTATCAATGTTTTTTAGAAACATTAAAATCGGAAGGCAGAATAGAACAAGATTTTTGCTAACCCCAGATCCCAGCCCAAGTGAACTGCCCCCCAAATGTTAGACAATCATCCGACATTTAAAAGGGGCAGTTCACTACGTCCGGGAAAAGTGGCTTATCAGGCTAAAAAATCGGTCACGGTAAGGGTAGCTGGTAACGACTATTCCTACCGCGACCGATTGAGAAGACCCGCTTTGATTTAAGATTCAGCGCCTTTAATCTGTACTAGGCTGTGTCCCTTAATATCAATTAATAGTATTATTATCTGATTGATTTCGATGCAGGAACAAAATAGTGGCACGTTACGACATTTCTGATGATGCTTGGATATTGATAGAATCTTGTTTGCCCCC
>NZ_RCWA01000085.1 GCF_018448905.1 Photorhabdus heterorhabditis
GGGGGCAAACAAGATTCTATCAATATCCAAGCATCATCAGAAATGTCGTAACGTGCCACTATTTTGTTCCTGCATCGAAATCAATCAGATAATAATACTATTAATTGATATTAAGGGACACAGCCTAGCCTTATTAATGCTTCTCCAACGTCACCTTTCTGTAAGGCTTTCTCTACCGCCTTGATAGTTTTCCCGGCGGCATCACCCGCACCCGGAATAATCGCTACAGCGGCGGCCAGATAATCTAATGCACTCTCAGCTTCAACAAAACCTTTGATATCTCCGACAATCGGCACGAAGTCAGTCCCTAAACTGATAACGTCTCCAGCTTGTTGACACGCCGCCGGTGACTGCTGACAAAAGGCTTGCTTTTTCTCCTCGTAGGCTTTAATTGTGCCTGACTTTTCTTTTTCTGCGGCAGACAGAAGATGGGCTAGCGAATTGTAGACAATCACCATTTCACCGGCATTAGCACCACTGTTGGCACCTTCTGCGCTGTTGGTTGCAATGGCTCCCGCAGCGCCGCCAATGATTTTCCCCCCGGCCTGAATTGCCATCGGGTCGCTAAAGGTTTTATCCAGTATGATCGCAGCTAATTCAGCGGCCAAAGCACCCAAGGTTAAATGGCCTGAGTCCGGTAGAATTCCGAACTCAGGCATTATTAGCCGCTTAGCGTAAGCTGTCCAACTTTTGGGTGGCGCACCATAAAACTAGGAGTTTTTTTTAACGTAACCAGAATGGCGGATCGTCTGGGCCTAAAGCATCGTATTGTTCTAAAGACCGATGCTTATCGTCTAAATATAAAGGTATATCTGTAATAACCACCTTTAACGGCTCATATTGGTAGCCAGGATAAAATTTAAATTCTTCATACATAACTTCGGCAGACTCAAGGCATTCTAAAAATGCACTAAAAAAACGTGAAAATACATCCGAAAGCATTAGTAATTTAGAATTCAACTTACTCTTTTCAGGATCGGCTAGAATAGTCTGATCCCATTCAATAGCTGAACTTGGCAGTTCCATAAATAACTGTCTTACTTGCATCATCTGCTCTTTAGCAACTTCTACGTCTTCTAGACGTAAATAGCGTTTATAGAGTCTATCTGTCAAAAGATGCCAGTTTTGTTTTGGATATTTCCATTCAACAAAGAGTTTCAAACATTCAAAAAACAATGATACATCATTGACTGTGCCTAGCTCTACTATAAGAGCACCCCCACTAAATCCTATATGTCTCATTCTGCTTTAAACCTGATTAATGAAGGGTGTATTGCACCGTTTGATTTTTCAACGATACCCCGACTGATTTCAGCTTGTTGTTTAACTGTCACCATTTGCCCCCGAATATCAATAACAACCTCCTGTCTCATCCCCGCAGGTAAATTCTTCTGCCGCTCAATAGCCTGTTTGGCAACATTATTAATCAAGCCATTTTTGTTCGTTGCAATATTATAGTTCTTCACTTCAACACTACAAACATTGCCCTGACACCAGTCTGGACGAACACTGCCTTTAGTGCCATAGGGAACTTCCTTGCCCTCTTTAATTGGATGAATTGCACCTTAATCAATTAGTGTCTAACTTTTGGGGTGCAATTCAACATGTCAGGGTTCTTTCTATTAAATTAAGCCAAGAAATTCTGGTAATCCTTTTACATAGTCATATGCTTCACCAGTATAATTATCTGATAAATCTTGGAAGAGTTTAATTACCTCTTGTTTCTCATCATCATTAAGTAATTGAAGTTCCGCTGCCATTTGTTCCATTGTTTCTATTGCTGAATCCGGATTAAGCAGTTCTTCACTTGTAAACTCCAAAAATATGGCAAGATCAATAATGACCTTTACAAGCCTAATATTGCTATTCTTTAACAACTTTCACCTCTATGTTTTTGATTCCAAGTTCATCGAACATTTTTTGTGCTCTATTCGCCTGAGTTTGATCAGGTACTTCCCAACGTCCTGTCATACCATTGCGCTTTAACGCATCTGATTGTCGTAATGCCTGATCTTTTGCTTTTCGGGTTGTCACAACAGATATTTTCCTGTCTATCATGACATTATCATCTACACCATCAAACCTAACAGGCTTGTTTTTTCCATCAGTGTCTATTCTATCAATACTGGGAGCCTGTCCCTTTTTAGTTTCAATATTTGAACGAGCACCTGATGCAGAATCATTATAACCTTTTGCTCGTTGACTCATGCTTGCATTTTCATCAACCCACTTAACTTTTATTTCATCACTGGCCTTATTGAGCAGTTTGGAAGCTTCCCCAATATCACCTTTCTGTAAGGCTTTCTCTACCGCTTTGATAGTTTTCCCGACGGCATAACCCGCACCGGGAATAGCGGAAAAATAATCTAATGCGCTTTTGGCTTCTACAAAACCTTTAAAATTGAATGGCCTGAGTCCAGTACACAATACCGGCCCCAGGTCATACTAGCTATCGGATAAAACCATCCAGAAATTAGGGTGTAGTTTAAAAAGATCGGTATCTTTTAATCACAATCCTAACAGGCTATCCATTCCCTTAACTGAATCATTAATATAACTTTCATATTGACTTTGTGGTTCATTTCTATCTAAAGCTACAGCATAAACTTGCTCCAAACTCAGCCAATGCTCATAAAACTGCTCCTTCCACTCATTATTCACATCTTGTAAACAATCCAATAAATCTCTCAAGCGATCAATTAGTACATTTAAAGGAATTTTATTTTCAACATATGCTCCTAGAGTTTCTTTCATCAAATTAAGTTGTCTAAAGTCGTACTCAGTAAGAGTAATATTATTTAATTTATTCATTGTCTTATAATCCCGAAGTCTACTGTAACTACACGGCCAGATTTTTCATCAACGATTACTGTGAGATTATTCGTTTTATCGTGGTAAGCCATTGTTCCTGGAATTTTTCCTTTCACTGCATTTTCTGATTTGATCGCATTTTCTACTACGGTAGGAGTAATTCCTTGCCTTTGCATACGATCAAGTGAATGGCTGGAGTAGTCTCGATTTCCAATTGTGGTTGGTTTGTTGATTCCGTCTGGAACATTCAATGGATTACCTTTAGAACCTGTTGGGGTTCTCGCAGATATCTGTTGGCTTGCTTCTTGAATAAGCTTAGAAGCTTCCCCAATATCACCTTTCTGTAAGGCTTTCTCTACCGCCTTGATAGTTTTCCCGGCGGCATCACCCGCACCCGGAATAATCGCCACGGCGGCGGCCAGATAATCTAATGCACTCTCAGCTTCAACAAAACCTTTGATATCTCCGACAATCGGCACGAAGTCAGTCCCTAAACTGATAACGTCTCCGGCTTGTTGACACGCCGCCGGTGACTGCTGACAAAAGGCTTGTTTTTTCTCCTCGTAGGCTTTGATTGTGCCTGACTTTTCTTTTTCTGCGGCAGACAGAAGATGTGCCAGCGAATTGTAGACAATCACCATTTCACCGGCATTGGCACCACTGTTGGCACCTTCTGCGCTGTTGGTTGCAATGGCTCCCGCAGCGCCGCCAATGATTTTACCCCCGGCCTGAATTGCCATCGGATCGCTAAAGGTTTTATCCAAGGTGATGGCGGCCAATTCTGCGGCTAAGGCACCCACGGCAGCCCCTTTGGCATCCCCGCCACCAATTTCCGCCGCCAGCGCAGACACCGCGGCATGGCTAATCGCTTTACCCGGGATACCCAAAATCTCCCCGTTATCCCCAATCAGTTTGGCACCTTCCGCATTAATCTGATTACCGATATTGCTCAACAGCGCGGTTTGCAGGTTATCTGTAAAACTGCCGCCGTTAATCGCCGTCCCTATTGTTGAACTGACGACGGATTGTGCCGCCACACGCTGGGCCACCTGACTCCAATTCTGGTTACTCAATAAGGGAAGCTGCGCTTTTAGCGGATCGACAACGCCTTTTCCCGCCACTAATTTTCCCCAGCCCATCGTGTGGTCTAAACCCCCTAATGCGCCACCCACGGCGATTTGGGTCACGAGGGATTTGACGGCTTCGCGCTTCGCTAAGGCCGCCAGTGTCTGGGTGAGATCCCCTTTATTTTCAACTAAGG
>NZ_RCWA01000086.1 GCF_018448905.1 Photorhabdus heterorhabditis
GCTCGGCTGGGAACAGGTGATGCCTGATACTTTACTGCGGTTGATTGCTGTTCCGGGTAACCATTTTAGTTTATTGGAGGATAATGAGAATCGCATTGGGTTAGCTCAGGCTCTGAATATGGCGTTGTCAATCGACAGTGACGGGGAGGTTTTGTCATACTGATATATTAAGAAATATGGAATTATTTAGTGTTGATGTGATAATCCGGTATACATTGTTTATACCGGATTTTTTCTGCATTAAAACAGAATAAGGCAAGTGATAATTTCGATATAAGTTATTTTTCAGGCTTGTTTGTTATTATTGCTGCTATTTTCTGTTGTGTGATCTAAATCGGATTTTATTGTTGGATTTATTTTGTTTTTTTTGATTGCCTTGGAATTCCAATCATATGTTTAATTGTAGAGTTATTGTTGGAAATATTCCTTGCAATAAATCATTAGGAGAAGATAATTGAAGTTGTTAACATGGTAATGTGTTTTTGGGTGATGATATAGGCTGATTTAATTATCCTTAATTTCATGATCTCGCTTTTGGACACCGTTTATATCCAATAGATTTCAAGTTGCATCGCGGCGGCAAGGGAGCGAATCCCCGGGAGCATAGATAACTATGTGACCGGGGTGAGTGAGTGCAGCCAACAAAGAAGCAACTTGAAAGATGACGGGTATATTTTAAATAACTCGTGATCATTACGGGCCTACCTATTAGGAGTAATTTCTGGAGGCTGTTATTGTGAATAAATAGTGGGCTAGGGTTGCATGCATGAAAAATAGCCCTATGTGATAGGTAGTAAGAATAAAAAAACGGTAGGGAACAGCCTAAATGTATACGTTTGGAGGTATATGCAAATTGAATAATAGTAGACTTTGCTCCAGCTTGCACAACACGTCAGTAAATATCGTGTGGCGTTCTAAAAATCGCGTAAAACAACTAATCGGACCTAACTAACTCTTATAAGATCAATATATTACTGCATTGATTATTATGTGGAGCATGCTATTTTATTATTATGAAATAATCAGTAACGAAGTTAATTGTAATTTGTAATGTTTCTTTGTGTTATTAAGTGGTGACAATATTTTATTAGTTTTATGACTTAATTATCGTTAAATAATACCGGATGTGATCATTATTAATCTAAGATTATGTTTTTACCTGATAGGCAAATAAATGCAGTCAATGATGCCATTTTTAGTTATGGAATTAAGCGTCAGACAATGAAAATTTGGGGGGGTTATCTAAAAACCAGCAAAATAGAATATTTTATTCCGATTTACTAGGTGAGTTATTTGCTTTGTTGTTCGGGAAATTATTGCTACATAGTTGTCGCTTTTAATAACTATTAATTGGGCTATTGCGTTTAGAGCCTAATAGAAAGTGCTGCCTAAGTATCTTGATTAATGCTTGATGTGTTTGTTGCATTCTTCCTCAGTCAAGTGGACAAAAAGTAAGAAAAATATTTGTGAAGATTTCCATGACTGACCGTTTTCAAATATCCAATAGATTCGTTGAGGTGATAATAGATGAAAGGTAACATTGCTACAGAGGGAAATGTTCTTAAAGCCGAAGCTCTCTCTCAAATGCCATGTGAAAATATAATTAATAGTGCAAATGACGCATCGATTCCATCACGAATGTGCGTTGTTGTAGGGGGAACGACTCTTGCGGTGTTCTGCGCTGAGCAAATTCAGGCGGCTGGGCATATCATACAAGCAGTACTATCTACGGATATTGTTCTACAAACTTGGGCTGCCCAGCAAGGGATTGTTTGTGTGAACTCTGTTGATGCCTTACAAGAACAAATCGCGTTACACCCTGTCGATTGGCTTTTTTCAATAGTCAACCCAATCATCCTGCCTGTTTCGCTGCTTGAACAGATTAGCGGCGGGGCTTTTAATTATCATAATAGTCCGCTGCCACGTTATGCGGGCAGTCATGCAACTTCCTGGGCGTTGTTAGCGCGGGAAACAGATTACGCTATTTCCTGGCATTGTATTGAAAGTGGCGTAGATACGGGCGATATTGCTATGCAATGGCCGGTATCGATTGAAGAACAGGATAATGCTTTCTCGTTAAACCTGAAATGTTATCAAGCTGCTCAGAACGGATTTATTGAACTATTGAACAATCTGGGTCACGGTACACTGGTGACTTATCAACAGGACCTCTCGCAACGGAGTTTTTATGCTTTATCGCATCGTCCTGATTTTGGTGGGTATTTGTGTTGGGAGCAGTCTGGAGAAGCCCTGTCAGCTTTGGTACGAGCATTAGATTTTGGGGAAAATTACTCAAATCCACTGGGTTGCCCGAAACTGTTACTGAGACAGGGTACGGTACAAGTTTCCTGGCTTCAACGATTGAAAGCGTGTTCTGAGGGGGAGCCGGGCACGTTGATTAGTGTGGAGGAGGATGCCTGGCAGGTGACGACCGGCAGTGAGGATGTTCGGATCGGAGGTTTTGCCACCCTTGAAGGTAATCTTCTGTCTGCCAGGGAGCTTGCTGATATATCGGAACTGAGGCCAGGTAAACAACTTCCCCGGCTTTCCTCACAGCAGACTCAGGATGTAAGAAATATCCTTCAAGCACTCGCATCCAGTGAGCCATTTTGGTATGGGCGTCTTGCCTCTTTGCAACCCCTCCAGTTACCTTTTGAAATGACGGGGAAACAGCTAGAACCCCGATGGGCAATCAGTTCATGGCAGTCTCCATTACCAAAAAACGATGAAGAGACTCCGTTACAGTCACTATTGCAGGTGTTTGCTATCTATCTTGCACGTTTGACTCAGCAGACTGAATGCCAAATCGGCTGGTGTGTGGATGAGATAAAAGATAGCCCGACCGATCTGGCAAAAATGGTACCGATGACCATTGAAGTGGCGTTTGATCAACCCTGGAGTGCGGTCGCTGATTGGGTTGATGATGAACTTGCCCGATTAACCCGGCACCGTACATTTAGCTGCGATCTCCTTTCCCGCTATCCTTCATTGCGCGCTATCCCAGCATTAAGAACAAAGCAACCGTGGCGAATCGCTATCGATGTGATACAGGATGACAGACAGTGCGATCAGGAGGCATCCGGCGAATTGTTGACACTCCAGATGAATGCACAGGGAGATTTTCGTTGGATCTATGATGAAAATCATCTAAGTTCGGAAGTGGTTTTACGGATGAGTGAACATTTACAGGTGCTGGCGTCGTCAAAAGGGATAAGTGATGAAATCCCCGTCGGGCAACTTAATTTGCTGCCTGAAGCTGAACGTACATTGTTGCTGGAAACCTGGAACGCCACAGAAACCACCTACCCTGACCGGTTATGTGTTCACCAATTGTTTGAACAACAGGTGGAGAAAACCCCGGACGCAACTGCGTTAGTGCATGAAGCGCAGACCTTTAGTTATGCACAATTAAATGCTCGCGCTAACCAGCTGGCTCATCAGCTGATTGCTCTGGGCGTGGAGCCGGACCAGCGGGTGGCGATTTGTGTATCACGTTCTCCGGCCATGGTGGTGGGAATATTGGCGGTACTGAAAGCCGGTGGGGCTTATGTGCCACTGGACCCGGCTTATCCGGGGGAACGTCTGGCCCATATTCTGACCGATGCTGCTCCGGCTATCTTACTGGCGGACAGTGCTGGATGTGACGCACTGGGTGAGACAGCCCTGACCGGCCTGATTGTGCTTGACCCGAATTCACGGCCAGAGCAGCCGGACAGCAATCCACCGATATCTGCGCTGACTGCCGGTCATTTGGCGTACGTGATTTATACCTCCGGCTCTACCGGCGTGCCCAAAGGGGTAATGATTGAGCACCGGAATACGGTGAACTTCCTGTGCTGGGCGCGGCAGGCGTTTGCGGCGGAAGAGAGCCGGGAGACGCTTTTCTCGACGTCGATGAACTTCGACCTGTCGATTTTTGAATGTCTGATGCCGTTGTCCCGGGGGGGGGCGATTCATCTGGTGGATGATGCCCTGTCATTGATGCAGCAGGCTTTGCCGGTGAGCTTACTCAACTCAG
>NZ_RCWA01000087.1 GCF_018448905.1 Photorhabdus heterorhabditis
AAACGCAGACGCTCAGTTATGCGCAATTGAATGCCCGCGCTAACCGGCTGGCTCATCAGCTGATTGCTCTGGGCGTGGAGCCGGACCAGCGGGTGGCGATTTGCGTATCACGTTCTCCGGCCATGGTGGTGGGAATATTGGCGGTACTGAAAGCCGGTGGGGCTTATGTGCCACTGGACCCGGCTTATCCGGGGGAACGTCTGGCCCATATTCTGACCGATGCTGCTCCGGCTATCTTACTGGCGGACAGTGCTGGATGTAGCGCACTGGGTGAGAAAGCCCTGACCGGCCTGATTGTGCTTGACCCGAATACTCAGCCAGAGCAGCCGGACAGTAATCCTCAGATAGCGGCGTTGATGCCACGGCATTTGGCGTATGTGATTTATACCTCTGGTTCAACAGGGACACCGAAAGGCGTGATGCTGGAACATCGTGGTGTCTGTAATTACCTGCTATGGGCGCTGAGTTATTACCGGACTGAAAGGCAATTGGATAGTATCGTTTCGTCACCGATAGCCTTTGATGCCACGGTCACCAGTCTTTACCTGCCCTTATTGTGTGGCGGTAAGATCCGCTTGCTCCGTGACGGGCAGGAATTGGTTGAATTGCTCCCAGCACTGCTGTCAATGGAGTCGGGCGCTCTGGTTAAAATTACTCCTGGTCATCTCTCAGCAATAGGTCAGGAATTGAAAACAGCGGGACAAAAATGCCCTGCGCATTGCTTTGTCTTGGGCGGGGAAGCTCTGCCCAGTTCCACAGTGGCATTATGGCGAACATTATCGCTTGGATCACGCATCATCAACGAGTATGGCCCAACCGAAACTGTCGTGGGTTGTAGCGTGTTTGATACTAATCACCCGAGCGGTTTTGTCGATAACGTACCGATTGGTCGCCCGATTTCCAATACCCGAATCTATATTCTCGATACCCACGGGAAACCTGTCCCAAGGGGGGGGGGTGGTGAGCTTTACATTGGGGGAGTCGCTGTCGCTCGTGGCTATCTGAATCGGCCAGAGTTGACGTCAGAACGTTTCCTGACGGATTTGTTCAGTGATAAACCGAATGCACGGATGTACCGGACCGGCGATCTGGCCCGTTACTTGCCGGATGGCAATCTGGAATTTTTGGGCCGTAACGACCATCAGGTTAAAATCCGCGGTTTCCGAATAGAGCCGGGGGAAATTGAGGCGCGGTTAGCGGAGCATCCGGCGGTGAATGACTGTGTGGTGCTGGCGTTGGGTGACGGGCCGGAGAAACGGCTGGTGGCTTATGTGGTGGCTGAGGCCCATGAGGAGCTGGTCAATAGCCTGCGTATCCACCTGAGCGCCCTGTTGCCGGATTATATGGTGCCATCAGCCTTTGTGCGGCTGGATGCATTCCCGTTAACGCCAAACGGTAAGCTGGATCGCCGCGCCCTCCCGGAACCGGACAGTGGGGCGTTTGCCCGTCAGGTTTACGAAGCGCCGCAGGGAGAAACGGAAATCTCGTTAGCGGAGATTTGGTGTGAGTTGCTGGGGATTGACCAGATCAGCCGGCACGATAATTTCTTTGCCCTGGGCGGCCATTCACTGCTGGCGGTACGTATGATTGAACGCTTGCGTCATCAGGGATTGACACTGGCGGTGCGTGATCTGTTCCAGTCGCCGGTGTTGTCTGAACTGGCCCAAACGTTGGGGCAGCATCAGGCTGTGATAGTGCCGCCGAATGTTATCACGCCGATGACCACGGAATTGACGCCAGAGATGTTACCGCTGATAGATTTAACTCAGTCAGAGATTGACCGTATCGTCGGTCAAGTGCTGGGTGGGATAGCCAATATTCAGGACATCTATGCGTTGTCGCCGTTGCAGGACGGGATTTTGTTCCACCACTTGTTGGCAAGCGAAGGTGATCCGTATTTGTTAGTCAACCAGATAACCTTTGCTGACCGGACTTTGCTGGATAGTTATTTGGCGGCGGTGGAACAGGTGGTTGATCGCCACGATATTCTGCGAACCGCCTTTATCTGGGAAGGATTGTCCGTCCCGGTTCAGGTAGTCTGGCGTCAGGCACCTTTGTTGGTGACTGAATTGACGCTGGACCCGGCTGATGGGGCGGTTTGTGATCAATTGGTGCAACGTTTTAATCCCCGTCATTATCGTCTCGATTTGGGCCAGGCGTCGTTATTGCGCTTTGTAGTCGCTCAGGAGACTGATGGCCGCTGGATTATGCTGCAACTGCTGCATCACCTGATTGGCGACCATATCACGCTGGAAGTGATGAGCCGAGAAGTACAGGCATTCCTTGCCGGGCAAGGGAATAGCTTGCCCGCGTCGGTCCCGTTCCGCAATCTGGTGGCAGAGGCTCGGTTAGGGGTCAGTCAGGAAGAACACATCCGTTTCTTTACTGACATGCTGGCGGAGGTGGATGAGCCAACCTTGCCGTTTGGCTTGACTGAGGTGCACCGTGATGGTTCACAGGTGACAGAATCGCGACGGATGCTAGCACCTGAGCTGAATGACCGTCTGCGTAGTCAGGCCCGGTATTTGGGCGTCAGTCTGGCGGCGTTGTGTCATCTGGCCTGGGCGCAAGTGTTGTCGCGTACCAGTGGTCAGGAGAAAGTGGTGTTCGGTACGGTGTTGTTTGGGCGGATGGCGTCAGGTGAAGGAACCGACAATGGCATGGGGTTGTTTATCAATACCCTGCCGTTACGTCTGGATATCAATGAGACCCCGGTGCGGGACAGCGTACAGGCTGCTCATACCCGGCTGGCTGGATTATTGATGCATGAGCATGCTTCACTGGCGCTAGTCCAGCGTTGCAGTGGGGTGCGGGGGGATATCCCACTCTTTAGTAGTCTGTTGAACTATCGACATAATGCCTTGCTGGAAACGTCAGATGAATTGATAAGTGGTATTGAATTTCTGGTTGGACAGGAGCGGACCAACTATCCGTTTATGCTGTCGGTGGAGGATTTTGGTGAATCGCTGGGGCTGACCGCTCAGGCAGTGCAACCGTTTGATCCGGAAAACCTGTGCGGTTATATGCAGCAGGCGCTGGAAAGTCTGGTGGAAGCGCTGGAGCAAGCCCCGGAAATGCCTGTTCGGGCATTGGAAATCCTACCGGAAGCAGAGCGTACGTTGTTGTTAAAATCGTGGAACGCCACGGAAACTCCCTATCCTGACCTGTTATGTGTTCATCAGTTGTTTGAACAACAGGTGGAGAAGACCCCGGACGCAACCGCGTTAGTGTATGAAGCGCAGGCCCTTAGCTATGCGCAATTAAATGCCCACGCCAACCGGCTGGCTCATCAGTTGATTGCCTTGGGCGTGGAGCCAGACCAGCGGGTGGCGATTTGCGTATCACGTTCCCCGGCCATGGTGGTGGCGCTGTTGGCGGTACTGAAAGCCGGTGGGGCTTATGTGCCACTGGACCCAGCTTATCCGGGAGAGCGTCTGGCTCATATTCTGACTGATGCCGCACCGGTTATTGTCCTGGCGGACAGTACGGGATGTGGCGCACTGGGTGAGGAAGCCCTTGCTGGCCTGATTGTGTTTGACCCGAATACCCTGCCAGAGCAGCCAGACCGTAATCCACAGAGAACGGCGTTGACGCCACGGCATCTGGCGTATGTGATTTATACCTCTGGTTCTACCGGCGTGCCCAAAGGGGTGATGATTGAGCACCGGAATACGGTGAACTTCTTGTGCTGGGCGCGGCAGGCGTTTGCGGCGGAAGAAAGCCGGGAGACACTTTTCTCGACATCGATGAACTTCGACCTGTCGATTTTTGAATGTCTGATGCCGTTGTCCCGGGGTGGGGCGATTCATCTGGTGGATGATGCCCTGTCATTGATGCAGCAGGCTTTGCCGGTGAGCTTACTCAACTCAG
>NZ_RCWA01000088.1 GCF_018448905.1 Photorhabdus heterorhabditis
TGGTAAACCGATTAAATAATCGCCCTCGAAAAACACGGGGTGGGAAAACACCGAATGAATTATTTAAAGGAATGCGAACATGTTTACTTCCAGATTAACGATGTTGCACTTATTATGTGAATCCAAGAAAGATTATGAAGATAAGGAATAAATAGAATCTCAAAGAGTAAAAAACTTAAGTCTGTATATTATTACAGTACAACAGCTAATGCATTTTATACGGACGAATGGAGACAGGATTATATTAATTGGTTCATTTCCAAACAATGCAGTGGAAGTCGATGAAGCTATCTTCACTGAGTTTGCCGGCAATATTCAGTACCACAAGTTTCGCCAGATTCACCGCTTACAAAAAACCCACGGTAAAAAGTATCCCGGGATTTCCCCAATAACGGCAAGTTTTACTGACGTTATTCCTCTCTTCAGCATGAGCCAATATTTTGAGTTTTCTTCTAATTTTCTGCTCTTATTTCTTGTTCATATTAACCTCAACCAACACCTGTTAAATATATATAAAGCCGTCAGTCGAGGTCTAAAAATTCACATGTCAGTCGAAGTTAGAGATCTGAAAATTTATATGTCTTTTATTGAGTGATATATTATTAATTTCGGATATAACCATGTCGGGAGATATAACCTCCATTATATTGGTATATTTTTTATAATTTATAGCTAATAATGATCCTATTATTATTCTATGAATTTCAGGATTTTGATGTGGTCCTGTGGAGAATGGATTTGCGGTAACAAATAAACTAATTGTGGGTACTTTCAGTGCAATAGCTATATGCATAGGACCTGTATCACCAGTAACAAGCAAGTCGAGTTCATTTATTGTTTGAGTTAATTCTACTAATGTTGTTTTTCCTATTAATTGACTAATTCTACAATGAAACTCACTTGGCAATAATTTAATAAACTCTTGTTGTAAATATACGTCATCAGGTGATCCCACCAACACTATTTTTGTAGTACTATCATTGTTTAAAATATGAGATGCAACCTGAAAAAAATTTCTTACAGGCCAACAACGTTCAGATGATGATGCCCCCATTTGAAAACCAATAGACAGATGATCTTTCTTAATAGAATTAATATGACATGGAATACGCATTTCAATACTGGATTTAGATGCTACTTCACATCCTAATATTTTTACTAATTCTAATTTTCTCTGAATGAGATGGCCTATAAATGATTCAACGTAATTGGTTAGCCATTTTTCAATTAATTTATTTTCAAAATAATTATCTCTAAAAATAAACTTAGCACCAGACATTATGGCACTTAAATAGTCATATGGAGCATGAGAGTGAAGTATAATTGCCAAGTCAGGTTTGCCTGATTCTTTTATCTTTTTTAAAAGTGCTGGGACATGATTTATTTTATTACTCCATGTAATAACCCTATCCCAATCATCTCCACTCTTTAAAAACGACTCTAGTTTTGGATGGCAAATTAATGTAATAAATGCATTTTTAAATCTATTCCTTATGGCATGTATTGCAGGGGTATTCATTAAGAAATCACCCAGTGCAGTAGTAGAATAAATTATTATATATGAAAAATTTTTTTCCTCTAATTCATTAAAGTTATCCCTGGATTTTTCAAAACTTTCGCTTTTAGTATAAATTCGTAAAAATAAATCAACAGCTTTATATTTCAAATATTTCTTCATCTAACATATTCACTTAATGTTATAATTTATTGATCGTATTATGCCCAGTTTTCTTCTTTGATACAATAATATACTCCCATCTCTTCCTACATCTCATCACCACATCCCCTTCAATTTCTTCTGTACAATACTCATTACATGTGTTCCAGCATGCTACGATTCGTCTTGCAATTTCATCAATTGCAGAACTGCCGACCAGGTCCTCGCTTGTTGTTTCGTCCCCACGAATTGTTTTTCCGTATGAAAAAATGGTTGCATTGCTGCAAGACACCGTTGACTTAGACATAGCTACTGAAGCTGAAAAAGCAGCTCTACAGGAATGGAAGGAATATAGAGTGATGTTGAGTCGGATTGATATTTCACAAGCTCCTAATATTGAATAGTAGGAACAGCCGAAATAAGAATAGGGCCGTACGTTCACTGCATCCAAAAAGCTGAGTATCCAACTGATAAAGGTGTGGTCCTTATGACCAAATTACAATACTGAATTTAAGGAATAAATAGAATTTCAAAGTATGAAAAACTTTATTCTTACCCTATCAGGGGAAAATATTAATACTACAGCTGTAAATAAATTTTATCATTTGCAATATTGCAGTAGTAATATCCTTTTTTCACCATAAACTATTCAGCATGTACGGGATGCTAATAAATGAGGGGATATTTCCCCTCATTCCATGCCATTACATATAAAGAATTCTATTTTTTGGCTACGCCAATTATAATATAGTTCCATTTTTTAGGAACGATTTTTGAAAATAAAAATCGGTCAAAAAAGCTTAATATTTTTCTTTGTTTTTCTGTTCTTCCAAAACAGGAAAGGAATCCTGTGGTAATATATTCAACACTTGAAAATTGGTGTAAAAATTCATTCATATCGTCTATTGTTACATATCTCCATTCATCTCCCCATTGGATAAACTTAGATCTTAATATCTTATGTGCAGGAGATGCTGATAGATTTTCAGCGAACCAATATTCTCCCCCTTTTTTTAAGGACTTATATATTTCTGATATGGCAATTTTCTGATTTTCAATATTATTATTACGTCCTATACCCCCGATAACTGATTTAGAAAGCACAATATCTAGTTCATTTGCATATGGTATATCCAGCGCATTTATATTTTTATATGCAATAAGATCACTAAGATTGTAGTCTTTATGTTTTTGATAGGCTTTTTTATTTGGACCGCCGAGATCTGAACAAATTACTTCAGCGCCATTTAGTGCCGCCCATAATGATAAACCACCATTATGGCTACCAATCTCCAAAACTCTAGCATTTTCCAAACTGATTTTCCCTTTTGAAAGCCAAAAACACAAACATTTAGACCAACCATTAATATCCCATTCAATGATATCGTTTAAGGTAGAGCGTGAAATATTTTTCATTATATTACACCTGATGTTGATTTATTTCGGGCCAATTCCCGATATGCGGAATTGGTAGAATAAAGCCCCTGAGAACCATGCATCAAACCCATAGGGGCGTAAATGAGAGTGACGATGCTAAGAAATAAAATAAGAATTTTACTAATCTCCATTATAATTTCGTTTAGCAATAAGAAAGTAGGTAATATGGCAAGAATATATGCTGCTATTTTTAGACAATAACCCAAAGTTATGTGAGCTAAAAGGTAAAGAATACAGAACGTAATCGCTAGTAATATATTGATTATATGTATTTTTTTCATGTTTATTATCTATAGGGTATCATGCAATAGTAGAAATTAGTTTTACTTTCTAAAATAAAAGAAACTGAAATTTATTTTTATCTGGTCAACTTCTCCATTAGTACTGTGTTGTGTATTCTTCTATTACAGAATTTAGGGTAATCTAATATCTCAGTAAATCAGAATATTATAAATAGATAAACCCTTAATACCCTTTGGTAACCCCAGGGCGCGAGCATACTTTGACTCATCTTCATCCAAAGAACACTCTTGCACGATAATCATCACTCCAGCCTGCTTTCTTGAGCTTGTTTCTCTGGCTCGGGGCGCCACAATCACATTGTTTAACCATGTTCAAGACAAGACGCCGGAATAACGCAAGATTCTCAATCGCACCATCCAGAACAATCCGTGAATCATCTTCTTTAAAAACGACATCAAGAATATAATGCTGACTATTTT
>NZ_RCWA01000089.1 GCF_018448905.1 Photorhabdus heterorhabditis
TCACTCCCGCCGTCCTCTCACACCACCGTACATGCGGTTCCGCATACGGCGGTTCATGTTAACGCTGGAACTGCCGTTGCTGTTCCACCAGTGATATTAAGCCATGCCCTCTGAACCACGCTGTCTTTATTGCCTGATTCATGTGACTGGCCCCCGAGTTCCACCATGCTCCGTGGTTGTTATATGCTGAGAGCTTTGCACGATCCTTACTCAGGCCCGCTCTTTGCAGCAGCTTCGCACGGGTTCGCGGTTTCTTCCACTGCCGCCACAGCTGGCAACGCAGTTTCCGTCTGATCCACCCGTCCAGCTCCTCCAGTATTCCCCTGACTTCTGTCAGTCTGAAGTAGCTTATCCAGCCTCGCAGCACTGGCGTCAGTTCATCGATCGTCGCTTTCACTGATTGACTCCGGTTTCCCGTCGTCAGGCTGCGGATTTTATCCTTCAGCCTTTTCACGCTACCCGGCGCTATCTTCAGCTTCGTCTGTTTGTGCCATGTCACACTGTACCCCAGGAACTTTCGCTCCCATGGGCGCGCCACCGCGCTCTTCTTCTCATTTACCTTCAGCTTCAGTTTGTTCTCAAGGAACTCACTGATATCCTTCAGTATATGTTCGCACGCTTTCCGGCTGCTCACGTAGATATTGCGTCGAGTCGCCCCGGGGAACCTCCCCCCAAGGCGCTCACGGAACCGGACGTGAACGTCTCCGCTCATCCGGCTCTTCCCATTGAAGCCTGCCCCCATAGTAGCGGCCAGTGGGCAAACAACCTCGTTTCACTCCGCGCAACACGCGCCAGCCAGTGACTGGCCCGTCTCCGCTGGCCCCGAAGTCGCTTATGTTTACGGGTCAGCCATAACACGAGTTTGCGATCGATTTGCCTCAGCGTTGGATACAGGGCCGATTTATAAAAAGCACCGTAATAATTTATCCAGCCTCTGATTTTCGCATTGAACATATGCGCCAGATCGTACAAGGACTTGTCACTGCGATTTTGCAGACCCCAACTCCTCACCTCCTGACGGATTGCTTTCCCTGCTCTGGCACTCATCGCCGGACTGAAGTTAACGAAGGTCTTACCCCAGCGATTCTTCGACAAACGGGGCCGGAATGTATAGCCCAGAAAGTCGAAGCGCGTCTCTGCGTAATTCCCCCGTCGATCGGCATCTTTACAGTAAACCATCCGGGTCTTCTGCGGATGCAATTCCAGCCCACATTGCGCGAACCGCTGGCCTGCTTTACTTATCAGTGCTTCGGCCTGCGACTGACTGTGACAGTGGCATACAACATCATCGGCATACCTTTCAAAGGGGACGCCGGGAAACTGACGTTTCATCCACATATCAAAGGCATAATGCAGGAACAGATTCGAGATCAGGGGTGAAATCACGCCGCCCTGCGGCGTCCCCCTGTTCCGTACCTGCACCCTTCCATCCGGCATTTGCACCGGCGCCTTCAGCCAGCGTTCGATATACATCACCAACCAGCGTTCCTGTGTGTGATGCCGCACTGCTTTCAGTAACAGGGCATGATCAATATTATCAAAGAAGCCTTTGATATCGATTTCCACAACCCAGTCAAACTTCCAGCAGCGTGTTCTCGCCTGCGCAATCGCCTGGTGAGCAGATTTCCCCGGCCGGTAGCCATACGAGTCGGCATGGAACAGAGGTTCCAGTACAGGCTCAAGTACCTGTTTAACGACCATCTGGGCGATTCTGTCCGACACGGCAGGAATACCAAGCGGACGCACACCACCATCAGCTTTGGGGATCTCCACACGCCTTACCGCCTGCGGCATATAACTGCCCGAAGCCAGTCTGTTCCATAGCTTGTAGAGATTGTCTGCAACATTCTCGTCAAACCCGGCCAGTGTCTGTCCGTCAATACCTGCCGCACCACGGTTAGCTTTCACTCGTTTATACGCTTCCCACACCTGTCGCTTACTCACAGGAAATGGCTTTGCCGATTTTACAGCAGTCCTCCCACCGGCTTTATCGCCCGTGGTTGCTGTCGTGCCATCAGCACAATGGGGCAAGCCCTTTGCTCCAGACCCATTACGGTCCTTCAACGCTACTACGGCTTGCTCCGCCCCTGTACCCCGCATTGGTACTCTGGCGCTCATGGGGCCTCCACTTGCGTTTCTCCCTTCACATCGGGGTGACAGGTTCCCACGTTCCCCACAAGAGCCTGAATCGACTTCACGCCGCCTTTATGCCGGATGCCGCGCAGGCAGTAAACAGGTCGCCCCCTGCGCTTATCCCACAGGAACGACTCCACCATGGTTTTGACATCATCTATACGCTTTCGACACATCATCAACGGTTCACTTTCGTTCGTCTCTTCGATCCCTACCTGATCGGGTCACGCCCGACCTTTTCCCATCTCGCTCACCACCACGTCTCTTAAACGCAGCAGCAGTGGGGGGTTTGGTGCCTGCGCCTGTACGCCGACACCGAGGGGCCTGCCCTCATCTCTTGTGTTGCATAGCTGCACGGGGACTTACGTCCCCGGTGCATGCCTTCGTGGCACACAGTCGTCCGCGTAGCGACCGAAGCTGTGTCCACGACGCTCCAGCTCTTTATCCAGTTCATCCAGCACCATGTTCGACAGCAGCGGCGACAGCGGACCGCCCTGCGGCAGCCCCTCCCCCCGTTTCTCCCTTTCTGCGCCTGTCGCCATGTCCGATTTCAGGTAGCGGCGTATTAACTTCAATACCCGTCTGTCTTTTATCGTCCCGGCAAGCCGCGACATCAGAAGCCTGTGGTCCACACGGTCAAAGAACTTCTCCAGATCGACGTCCACCACCCACCGTTTGCCGCTCTGCATGTAGCGCTGTGCCTGTTGCAACGCCTGCCAGGCGTTGCGGCCCGGCCTGAAGCCGTAGCTGGACTCTGAGAAGTCTTTGTCCACGATAGCGCTTAACTGCTGCGCTATCGCCTGCTGAATGAGCCTGTCCATCACCGTCGGGATACCCAGGGTTCTCACGCCGCCATCCGGCTTCGGGATGTCCATTCTGCGTATCGCCTGCGGCTGGTAGCTGCCTTCGATCAATGCCTGCCTGATGACCGGCCAGTGTTGCTTCAGCCACGGTTTCAACTCCGACGCCTTCAGGTTATCTACCCCTGCCGCGCCTTTGTTTTCCACCACCCGCTGATACGCCAGCATCAGGTTTTCCCTCGTTATCACCGTTTCCATCGTCAACGGCACTTCCGCTTTCGTTTGCCCGCTGGCCGCCGTGCCGGTTTCAGCGCCATCGTGCAGCCCCGACGGATACCGTCCGTCTCTTCTGTACGTGGTCGCAGTTGCCTGCGCTTGTGCTTCATTAATCGGCATCGTGGGTCAGTGTCCTAATCACGGTTAATCATGTTCGGCCCTTCGTGCTGCCGGTTTTGCAGCACTACTACGGCGTCGGCTGACTTCTGTCGCCCCATCCCGGCGCTTCGCAGCACCGGTAGCACAGTGGCAGGGCGGCAGATCTCCCGGGGTAATTCACGCGACTTTCCTGCTTATACCTGTCGGCTCTACGTCACAGCGTTCCGTGTGAGTATTGGGCTTCGGTGATATATGCCACCTTACCCCGCTGCGCCGCCTTAGCCGCTTCCTGTTCGTCAGGCCAGCATTTTGCCTTCGGCTTCCTTCAGATTCCCCTCGCGGTGGACACCCTTGCCGTTCAGCTAACACTTCCCCTCACCGGGTGTGTGGAGGACTTTCACCTCTTAGTCGCTCTTTGGCCACCACAGCTAAAGAACAGCGCCTGTCACGGCGCTACGCGCCATGCCCGGCGCACA
>NZ_RCWA01000090.1 GCF_018448905.1 Photorhabdus heterorhabditis
CCCGCGATAACCATCACGGGCCTTGTTACCGATCAGTGCCAGTTGGCTGCCAGTACAGGTTGCAGCCGCTGTTGCTCGACATCACCGAGCATGGCCGTCGCCGGTGCTGGGGGCGCGAAGGCAGCCATAGCCTGGACAAGGTGTTCGACATCACTATCCATCAACCGATGACCATCACCCGCCATGATGCTACCGGCTCGTTCGGTAGGACTGGCATACCCATTATGCAGCGTGACCTCCTGCTTGCTGCCAATGACCGAAATTTGCAGATCCTGTCCTTCATGCTGGAACCACAGACGTTCAGGGCTGATGTCCTTTCCAAACACCAAGTTCCCCATCTCACCATTAAACGCCAAATCGTTGTCCCCATGCCCGATAACGTTGCTACCATGACCTAACGTGATATCGGCAAAACGGCCCATCACATTCACCTTATTGTCACCGTTGCCGGCAACTATTTTGCTCTCCATCGCTTCCACATTGATAAGGGGAATGCTCACTGGCTTCCTCGGGGGAATACTCATCGGCTTCAGGTCGATAGAGGGAAGCGGTAAAGGCTTATCAACATCAAGGGGGGCGACAATGGGTGTCAATGAGCCCGGTACAGTCACCGTCGGTTTATCGGAAGATGGCGTCACCACCGGCCCAACCGTTGGCACCAAATCCGGCCCCGGCTCCGCAAAGAGGAAATCGGCTGCATCGACCTGCGAAATATCTAGGGTATCGAGATATAGCAGCTTCACCTTTGAATCAGTACCGCTGACCCCATTAAAGGTAACGTCAACGCCATGAATTTGTGACAGGCCGTTGATCGTGCCACGATGGCTCTTAGTGATTGTGAGCTGGCTGAAATCAGTGATCCCGACTTGACGCAAATCAATTTTATCAAGGCCGTGACGAAAACCACGTAATGCATTCTGGTAGTTCTTGACACCCTGTTGGGCTGCCACCACAAAAACGTCTGATGCCGCACTGTCATGACTATAGAGCGTCCCATTCAGACTAAATTTCATCTGACCCTGAGCATCAGTAGTGAGCGTCACCCCCTTGCCGCCGCCCTTAAGGATCACGGTTCCCAAGCCTTCTTGTGGCTGGCGCGTTGAGGCGTCACTACCCGTGTAAGCCATCGGAGCGATAAAGGTGTTCTGGAACGTGAAGTTCGACGCACCGATCCCGGCGAGTGTCTGATTTTTCAGGATAATGCTCTGCCCCTGACCCAGATCGACCTTAACATCCGCCCCTTGCGGCGTCAGCAACAGATCGGCAAACGTTTTTCCACCCAATCCGACCAGATCGATGATTTCGCCACGAGCCGCCTCGAAGTGGCTAATGATATCGCTGCCGGCCTCACGGCGGTGGACCACAAAGAAGTCCTTGCCCGCCCCCCCTGCCAGGGTGTTGTTTCCACGCCCGCCATCAAGCAAGGCATCGGCATTACCCGCGACTAGCGTGTCGTTGCCATCACCGGTGACGATATTCTGAATGCCCGACGGATCCTTTATCGTCAACGCTGCACCGCCAATGCGGGCAACACCGGTCAGCAAGTTGACTGACGTATCCCGCGAAACAGCCGCCGCATTGAGGGTATTACGCCCACCCGCCACGCCATTAGCGGCGTCATCCAGCACCGCGCGGTTGGCCTGTCCGACCACCGACGGGATATATTCGTCGGTGTAAAAGTAAGTGTCATCCGGGGTGCTTTTGCTGCCGTACAAACGTAGCGACCAGGCATTGAATGTGACCGGCAGGCCGGAATTCGCATCGGTCACCTGTAGGGTCCAGTTGCCAGCCGAGCGTTCACCCAAATCATGGGTCGACATAAAGCTGTACTTGAACGTCCCCGACTGGCTACTCCCCCAATCGCTCGCACTCGCGCCCGGCATACCGTCTGGAACCTTACCCTGACGATTGAGCAATAGGCTCTGAGTGCCATCCGGCGAGATCAATTTGAGCGTCAGATCGCCAAGACGGCCTACCTGAGCGTCAAAATCGATCTCAACATGCTCGACATTCAGACCGGCATTCATGGCAATAGACGACGTCAGCGTCTCACCCGCCGCCAGGGTTTTCCCCAGAGGACCGCTGGATGCGCTATAGACGTACTCGTTGGCCGCGGTGCTTTGAGTCATCCAAGACTCGGCCAAGCGAACCGCGGCTCGCGCATCGACTTGACCGAAACCGTAATCGTTGCTGGTATGCATGCCGCCGCCATTCCAGCTATGGCGGCTATTATCGCGCCATGCGGTAGAGGGGTCATTAATCTTACGAGCAGACAGAGCAAGGATCTGCTGCACATCCCGATAGCCTAAGTTCGGGTTGGCCTCCAGCATCAACGCAACAACACCGGAGACTATCGGCGCGGCAAAGCTGGTGCCCTGCATGCTGGTGTAGTCATTGCCAAACGTTGAGCCACGGTCGGTTTTCAGCATATAACTGGTCGACACGACATTGCTGCCCGGTGCCGAAACCAACAGGCTGGCTCCCGGGTTGGAAAAGGGTGAGGAGCCAATCTGCAACGTCGATAAATCGCCCTGTGCGTTGATTGCACCGACTTCCACCGAAAAACGGTTGTTATTGGTCAGTGACCCTTGAGCATTGCCGCCTTCTGCACGATGGTTGCCGCCCGCCGCCACGATGACGGTCCCCAATCCGCCACGACCATTAGCCGCCGCGTACTGCGCATTCAGGCTCAGCGACGCGGCCGTATTGATAGCGCCGTCCTGAAAGCTGCTGAGTGCAAAATCGTCGGTAAACCCCCAGCTATTGTTGGCAATGTCAAAACTGACCATATGCCCCAGTCCCGCAAGATCGGCACCGTCATTAGCCAGATAATAGCCGCCCAACGTCGCCTCATAGGCCACCCCGACACCCCCGGCATTATTCTTCGCCGCGACCATCACACCCGCCACCATTGTCGCGTGGTTGGAAACCACGTTCGGCAAAGTGCCATGGGTTTGTTGAGTCTGCAACCAGGTTTTATCAACATTCGCCGCAAGGTCGGGGTGATTGATATCAAAGATTTCGGGCGCGGTGGCGAATTGACCACCTGGCTCGAACTGACCAATACGTACGCCCTTACCGGTGTAGTCCTTCCAGACCGGCAGAATGTTGGCATCACTCAGATACCATTGCTGAGCCGTCAAGGGATCAAGCGGGACTTCCGGGGTCAGTAATGTCGCCACGGCGCGCATCGGCGCGGTTTCCCCACTGCGCAGATCGACGACCGACGCTGACGGATTACCGGCTGCATCAGTGACACCATATTTAAAGCTAATGACACCGGTGTAATCTGCCTCCGGCGTAAACAAGACATCGCCCTGAGCGGTGAGGCTGACCGTACCGCCTGTCGCCTCCCCAACATTGGCAATGCGCAGGGCACCCTGACTGTTAAGGGGTTGATCGTTAGCCAACAGACTGTCGGCGGCAATCAGATGAGGCTGAGTACGATCAAAAACCTTGCCGTCTTTATCGTGAGTGAGGACATCCTCGACAGGCATCGCATTGGGTGTTTGTAAATCCACCGCCGAAATATCCGCGAAATTGAGTTTCTGGATATTTTTCAGCGTGACCGTGCCGTCACGCCCGGCGACCTTGTCAGCCACTACATATCCTCCGTCGGTACGGGTAATTTGGTAGTCGCCGTGGTTACCGTGCAGGCTGACTATATTGACCCCACCGTCCCCATCAATCGTTGCACTCCCGTGACCCACTTCGATCACGTCGTCACCCACACCGCCGAAAATCTTATCGTCCCCGCCACCGGC
>NZ_RCWA01000091.1 GCF_018448905.1 Photorhabdus heterorhabditis
CTCTAAGCGCATCTTTTCTTGAATTAAATTGGGCATTACACCCAGCAAGACCCAGCGGATCAATCCACGACACCGGATTCGGCACGTACGCATACAGGTTCAGACCCCCTGCTAATCCTATCGGGTCTTAGGCACTATCCCGACGCCATCATACCGTTGAGCGGACCTTTCCCCCTGATTTAGCAGCCTTTTTCTTCGCCACTGTTTCCCGCCCTGTTAAAGAACATATCAACTCGCCCCGACGGGCACTTTCCCGATGTTAGCGCATTTTTTCCCCGACGTCAGCGCCGGGTTTCGGCCCGCTTTGCCTGCCAGAACCGGGTTTTATCAGGAACCCGTGGCGGCGGTGCAGCTTGTCTGCGCCGCTGACGCGGGTTGGCCGGGTGCGGGCGGGCCAGGCCCGCAGGTAACGCTTTTTAACAGGGAAGCCCCCCTGGGGGCTGCACGGGGCGGAGATGGCGAGCACGGGGACGAGCAACGGAGCGCAGCGCAGTGCGAGCCGCGCGCAGCCAGTGCAGCAGGGGCGGGGGTAATTAACGGCGGAGGCCGCAGGCCGACTGGCTTACCGGTCTGTGGCTGTTGACCTTAACAGGCTGGCGGGCGGGTTTTAGGGCCGATGTTATCACCGGAGCCGCCAGGGACGGCGGCGACTGCGGCGGTGGGATTTTGCACTGTGGCTGACAGCGGAAGGCGTCCGCCTTGCGCGCCACGGGGGCTAAGAAGCTCAACCCGGCGGCCAGCCGCGCACCGGGGCTGAGGTAACCGCGCAGCGCCCTTCGGTGGGCGGCGCCGACATAATGTTTGTTAAGCGCGGCGGGCCGTTCAGGCCCATTGCGCTTAATGCCACATTATGTTGAATGGCGGCTGACCGGCAACCGTGTTGACAGAGAACACTTGAGTTGAGGGCCGGGCGGCCACCATTTACCGCCGGCACTCCGAAGGTGGGCAGGCAGTCTGTGCGCAGGGATGCGCGCAGTCTGCCTTTCACTGCACCCCACGCGCTCACCGGGAACCGGCTAACCTTAAAGACGGTCCGGCAACGCAGCGCGTTCAGACCGGCTTCGGGCTGTCCGGCTTGTCACTCTCCGCCTGCTTATCGTCTGACGTGGCCTGCTTTGACTGCCGTTCTGCCGGGTGGGTCTGCTCATGCACTTCCTTTAAGTGACCGATAGCCACCCGGGTATAGATTTGGGTGGTTTCCAGCTTCTCATGCCCCAGTATCGCCTGGATATGCCGGGTGTCCGCGCCGTTCTCCAGCATCTGGGTTGCCATTGAGTGGCGGAACAGATGACAGGCCCCCGGTTTAGCCAGTTGCGCCTGTTTACGGATGCTGTCAGCGGCTATCCAGGTTAACGTGCCCTTTGCCAGTCCCCGGCCTTTCCTGGTGATAAACAGGTGACCACTGTCGCCCCGCCGCGTTAACTCGGGCCGGACACTGAGCCAGCGGCTTAACCAGTGCAGCGCCTGCCCGCCGATGGGCACCACCCTATCTTTACGGCCTTTGCCCTGTCTGACCAGCACCACCCCGCGCCCGAAGTCCACCTCGCTTAACAGCAGGTTGGCTACTTCCATCCGCCGGATACCGGTACTCCACAGTAATTCAAGGATAGCGCGGTTTCTCAGCCCGGTTGGGGTGTTGATATCCGTTGCGGCTAATACCGTGTGGGTTTCGTCTTCATTCATTACCTGTGCCGGCAGCCGTTTTTCTTCCTTCGGCAACACCAGACTGTCCACCGGGTTATACAGGATATGGTGACGTTGCAACAGCCAGCGGAACCACTGACGTAAGACACTCAGGCGGTCCCGCTGACTGCCCGGGGTGTAGGGCTGGCCGTCCGCTTTACGGTGGCTTCTCAGCCAGCGCTGGTAACTTTCCAGCAACGGCAGGCTGACCTGCGGTGCGGTCATGACTCCACGCGCTTCGCACCAGTTGATGAACGGCAACAGCCGTTCTTCATAGGACTCCTGAGTTCGTTCGCTTAAGCCCTGTCCCTGTACGGCTTCCAGCCAGGCGGCCAGATGCTGGCGTAAGGTAGCGAAGCGGGCCGGTATGGCGTCGGGTTGACCGTGGGTCTCCGTCACCGAGGGACGTTTTTTTCTGTCTGGCGAGGCCAGTGTTGCCGCCGGGCTGGTCGGGATAGCGTGCTGTTGCTGCAACCAGTCGAACCACTGGCGTAAGGCGCGCAGGCGCAGGCGCTGACTGGCCGGCGTATAGGGCTGCCCGTTGGCCTTACGATACTGAGCAAGATAATGTTGCCAGTTTTCCAGTAACGGCCCGGTCACCTGAGTTGCGGACAGGATACCCTGTTCCTCGCACCAGCTGACGAACGGCATCAGTCGTTCATGACGGGCGGTCTGACTCTTTTGACTCAGCCCCTGCAACAGCAGGTTATCCAGATACGCCGCAAGATGCTGGCGCAGGGTCAGCCCGAGGGGTGCCGATTGATGTTTAGCAGATAATGACATGATGTAATTTCCTGTAGGGAACATAGCGTGTTGTTGTTATCGGTAAAAATCACTACGGTACGATGACTTGATTTTTATATTGCCGGAACAGTCCTTTTCAGGCTCTCCCAACTTGCGGACCGTTCCGCCCGGTATTGCTGCGGCCTGAGGCCGGTTTCCCGCCCTCCAACTTGGGCCCAACTTAACCCCAACTTGGTGGCAACTTGCGGTTCATTCAGTCCAACTTACGTGAGTCATATTCAGGGGTTTACCGGTTTTTCCGGCTCTGTCAGGTCAATCAGGCCGCACAGGTGGGCTTCTTCTGCGCTGTCCCCGTTCCACAGTAGTTCATATTGCAACAAGTGGCCGCGATTGCCGCCGTGGACTAACAGGTATTCCATGTCGGCCAGTCGCTGACAATGGACTTTTAACTGGTTATCGCTCCACTGGGTATAACGGCGGATATCCCGGCGGGTAAAGCGGATAGCGTTCACTGGGCGTTGTTGCTCTGCCATGCTCTCTTTCACCATTTGCTGTATCAGCAGCAACAGTTTCCGGGTCTGGGGCGGCATTTCGTCCAGCGTGCGGCCTAATATCTCGTGGGCCAGCCGGTTTGCTAAGCTAATATCGTCTTTGGTCACCTCGATATATTCAAGCCGTTTGCCCCGGTGTTCCGCTGTCTTCACCTCGCGCTGGTGCTGATGCAGCAGGGCGATACTTTGTATCAGCGTGAGATATTTCATGTGGTCGCGTCGGGTGCGGGTTTTATCGCTCATGAACGTTAACTGTGAGGCATAAGGGTTGACCACATTGAGCGGGCGTAGCAGCCGTTGGGCGTTTTGATGCAGTTCGGTGATATAGGTCTTCTCATTTTCGGCCAGTAAGCCTTCGAGGGTTTGCTTATAGCGCTGCAAGGCGTGGATAGCTTCGGTCTGTTCCCGCGATTCGTTCACCGTCAGCACCAGACAGCGGTTTAACAGCTCTTCATCGACATCAATCGCGGTGGTGGTGAGCATCAGCATCACCGGCCCTTTCACCCTGTACTGTTTGGTCACCAGATTACCGCTGGCATCGTCTTTACCGGTGCTGGCAATGGTCAGTTCGCCGTCGCTTTGCAACAGTTTGAGCGCATAGGCGGCCTGCCTGACGCCTTCCTCTTCGGCAATGGCTAAGATTTTATGCTGGAGATTGGTTTCCCCCAGATAGAACAGACTCTGGCCGGTCATGGCGCTGTATTGCAGCCGTTCCTCTT
>NZ_RCWA01000092.1 GCF_018448905.1 Photorhabdus heterorhabditis
AAATAACTTCTCGTCTGGAATGGTTATCTGAGATTATACAATTACCTATAACCTTATTAACCAGTATCGCTCGCTATGTTGGTATGAAAACTAGCAAAATACCGCAATGGCCTCAGGAAGTAGAAGACGCTTGTCAGGTTGATCCTGATGACCCGATCAATGTCAGTGCCGCGAATAATCCTGTGCATTTATGGCGTTATATTTTGGCGAATCAGACGCGGGAAGAACGTCAGGTGTTATATGATCGTAAGTCATCGGCACATGCGCGTTTGCAAGAGAAAATTGCAATGGCTTATTCAACTTCGGTGGAGGCGTAGTTATGAAATGGAATATTTTGTATAACCCTTATAAATTGAATCGTCCTTTGACTTGGGTAGAGAAGCATGATCAACTTTGTCAGGGAAAACCGACTAAGATAACCGCTAAATATGGTCTGTATATTGTTGATCACGATACGGTAATCCGTATGAATTCCACTTATATGGAAACGGTAGATAAATATTACCGAGAGAAGGGATTCGTTAGTTCTCTTCATGCAACGTTATTTTGTTGTTTCTTAGGAATGGCTTTATATTTTACTGGAAAGACGATCTATCTATCTATTTTGAATGGGGCAATTAAAGAAAATACATTAATGGGATTTATGGTTACGATCCCTGCAACTGTGTTTTTTTTATATTTCAGTGGCAAATTTATCTTAAAAGAGTGGTTTGCCAAGACACACTATCCCATTCGATTTAACCGCAAAACCCAGATGATCCATGTTTACCGTTTTGATGGCACAGTATTATCAGTTCCCTGGAAAGAGGTGTTTTTTACCCCAACAATAGGGGGTGGTAAGTGGCCGGAGTGGAGTATCAGCGGCCATATTCTGGCAGACGATAAGGAAACGGTATTAGAGACATTTAGTCTTGGGCTTTCTAGTGGGTTAGATGGGTTGGAAGTGATGCCGGGTTATTGGGAGTTTATCCGTTGTTATATGGAGGAAGAGTGTTTACCGGAACAGGTGGATATTATCGCTTTATGCCCTCCTATTGAGAAACAGAAAGAAAGTTATATTTTTGGATTACAGTATCTGATGCGGATGGGTTCTCGTTTGGGCTGGCTTTTTGGATGGATAATGCTGCCAATTGCTCTAATTACCAGTGTTGCCCGTTATATTGCAATGCAGACCAGTAAAATGCCGCAATGGCCTCAGGAAGTGGAAGAGGCTTGTCAGGTTGATCCTGATGACCCGATTAATGTCAGTGCCGCGAATAATCCCGTGCATTTATGGCGTTATGTGTTGGCGAATCAGACGCGGGAAGAACGTCAGGCATTGTATGATCGCCAATTATCAGCACATAAGCGTTTGCAAGAAAAAATTGCAATGGCTCATTCAACTTCGGCGGAGGCGTAGTTATGAAATGGAATATTTTGTATAACCCTTATAAATTGAATCGTCCTTTGACTTGGGTAGAGAAGCATGATCAACTTTGTCAGGGAAAACCGACTAAGATAACCGCTAAATATGGTCTGTATATTGTTGATCACGATACGGTGATCCGTATGAATTCCACTTATATGGAAACGGTGGATAAGTATTATAGAGAGAAGGGATTTGTTAGTTCTCTTACTGCGACGCTCTTTTTTTATTTTTTAGGATTATCGTTATTTTTTGATGTTGACACGATTTTCCGATGTTTCAATGGAGATTATAAGAGTTTACCTGGCTTTTTTATTTACCAACCGTTTGGTGTGTTTTTTTTGTATTTCAGTGGCAAATTTATCTTAAAAGAGTGGTTTGCTACGACACATTATCCCATTCGATTTAACCGTAAAACCCAGATGATCCATGTTTACCGTTTTGATGGCACAGTATTATCAGTTCCCTGGAAAGAGGTGTTTTTTACCCCAACAATAGGGGGTGGTAAGTGGCCGGAGTGGAGTATCAGCGGCCATATTCTGGCAGACGATAAGGAAACGGTATTAGAGACATTTAGTCTTGGGCTTTCTAGTGGGTTAGATGGGTTGGAAGTGATGCCGGGTTATTGGGAGTTTATCCGTTGTTATATGGAGGAAGAGTGTTTACCGGAACAGGTGGATATTATCGCTTTATGCCCTCCTATTGAGAAACAGAAAGAAAGTTATATTTTTGGATTACAGTATCTGATGCGGATGGGTTCTCGTTTGGGCTGGCTTTTTGGATGGATAATGCTGCCAATTGCTCTAATTACCAGTGTTGCCCGTTATATAGCAATGCAGACCAGTAAAATGCCGCAATGGCCTCAGGAAGTGGAAGAGGCTTGTCAGGTTGATCCTGATGACCCGATTAATGTCAGTGCCGCGAATAATCCCGTGCATCTATGGCGTTATATTTTGGCGAATCAGAAGCGGGAAGAATGTCAGGCATTATATGATCGCCAATTATCAGCATATACCCGTTTGCAAGAGAAAATTGCAATGGCGCATTCATCTACGGATAAATAAAAGCAAGCATATGAACGAAATTATTGTTCCCGGCTTTATTTTCGACGCGGCTATTTTTCCTGGAAAAAACCGACAAAGGTGTAATGATAGGAGAGGTTAAAGGTGAAAAGGTAAAAAACGAAAAGTAACTGTCTCATGCAAGGAAAATTGAAATTAACAATGAGTTAATGATTTCCGCTCGTCCGAAAGAAAGCTTGTGTAATACAAGAGAAACCGTAAGTTTAGTTAAAATGATTGATTGGAGTTTTTATGAAAAAGTTGAGTATTACCCAATAGATTTCAAGGTGTATCGCGACGGCAAGGGAGCGAATCCAACTTTGTGACCGGGGTGAGTGAGTGCAGCCAACAAAGAGGCAACTTGAAAGATGATAGGTATAGTCCTTTGACTAGGTTTGATTATTGATTTGATAGCTATAGGAGGATGCATTCTCATTTGAAATTGAGATTCATTCTTTTTTACGACAATTTTACGTATTTAAGTTACAGGTTTGAAAATGACGTTGGTTATACCGAGTTAAAAGATAATGATAATGAATATTATTTTATTGTATAGATTGATTGTCCGGTTGTATTTGAATGAGCAACCTTTATATGTAAATAAATGTCATCTTGTTTATGTTTTGTTTAATATTCTGGGATTTATCTTTTTGTCTCAATGGTTATATTATCTCGGTATTAGGCAAATTGTGCTTTTTGATGAATGAAGACTTGATTTTTATATGCACCCATTAAGAGAATGGCCTTATTCATAAACCGCGTATCCTGTTAATGCAGACATTAATTGATAGCGTATAAAGGGTCTGCGCTATTATTTATGTTTCGGTTAAACCGCCGGTCAGGAAATATCTGATCCGGTTTGTTGTTTCCCGAATTTATTATGGACGGAACAATTGGGTTCTGCCGTCCAAGGCGAAGGTGCAACGCGGCCGGTCGCCACCCATTCAACGGCTGCGGGGCGTGCTGCCAACCGCAGAGTTGAAATCCGTCTGGTACCTAACGCAGTCGCCTGCCAGCGACTGCAACAAGTGTCAGGCTCTTTATCAACAACAACGTCGCCGGTGCAGGC
>NZ_RCWA01000093.1 GCF_018448905.1 Photorhabdus heterorhabditis
ATTGGCATATTAACGTCTCCTGTTTATCTTATTTTTTGCAATACAAAGAATATCTTTAAACTGCTATTTCAGCTCCTGACCGGGAATTCAAATGCTCCGAATTAAATTCACATTAACTGGCAAGAGTAAACTTATGCTGACTGGCAATTAATTTTGCCCCACAGGCTGTTTGCATTCCTTCAAGCGCAATCAATTTTCCTTTATATTTTAAAGAGTCAGCACCCTGAACAATAGGAAATACCCCTTTGCATTGAGGGCACTCCACCAAATCTTCTTTACCTGCTACAGGAATACCCTTGTGAGTATAGTCATCAATAGCGGTAATCACTTTACCGCCATGATCTGTCATATCTCCTAATAGAATAACCGCTTTTGCCATTAACGTTCTCCACCGTTTTTCAATTGGTAAATAACATCACCTCCATCACACTTCGGTAATTAATGGTAATAATCCCAGGTTCACTAATTGAATTTCAACATCATTGGATTTATCAATATCGTCCTGATCTCTTCCATCAAAAATACCTTTTTTGGTGACAATCAGAGTACCTACCTGTTCATTATTCTGCTGCACGGGAAGCACATCTTCCGCCATAGGCAGATAGGATTTATCAATAATGCAAGGCTGGTAAAGCATCCAGCCAACACTGAGACGGTCTGGGAAAACTTGTTTGCCTTTTAAGGTATAGCCGTTGGTTTCTACTTGAATATAAGGAAAATCACGGCTGGTCGCTAAATATTTAACTAAATCAATTAATTGGGAAGTATAAAATTTGGTACTGTCAATTCTTAAGTTTAATATTAACCAAACCTTGTTAGGATGATTTGGCTTCGATTTATAATAATCAATGCTACTGGATAACTCATCCTTTTCACCATCCCATATGGCATTATTAAAAAAAGGAAAGCTTTTCTTATATTCTTTTTCAAAGTCTTTGATAGCAACTTCAGTTGGTCCCTGTTCATCAAACACAATATGCTGTAGAGCCTGTTTTCTAGAGTAACCAGTTAAGTACCACGTCTTTTTCTGCCCGAGAAAAATATCAATCTGCCGTGTAATGTGGAATAAATCCATTAACATCGTATTTAAGGTAATAGTTTCCTGTTGTTCATAACGCGCATTGATTTCCAAATTAATTATTGCCATCGTTGACCTCGAATTAAGTTAAACCTTTGCAAGGAGTATAATAAACACTGATATTTTTATGTTCAATAAATAACATTTTAAAATATCCATAACTGACAGGCTGTAAAAAATGCCATTCCACATGAGGCGTTTTATCTAATACATCACATACAGCTTGTTGCCTATCTGCTTGGTTTTTCCCTGATATACGACCTCTCCACCAACTTTTCGGTTTCCCCTCACTATCAAAAAACTGGTCATACCGCGCTTTGGCCTCCAGAAATAAGCAATACGCGGGTCGCCAGCCATCAAAGGTCACTTTCAGGCACTGAAATTCCTGGATCATCTGTATAGTCGGATCATATTTCGTTTGGGCAATAAATCGCTGATAGTTAATCGTGATGGCGCTCCAGCGGCTCACCTTGCGATATTTTTCACTCGTCACCGGAATAGCCAGGCAAGCCTTGCACTCTTTTGTACTCTCCGTTTTTTCACACTCTTCCGCCTTAGACTGGGCCTTCGCCTGAACCGCACTGGTATCAACGGATTCATCCCCTAAATCATCATCCTCCCAAAAATCCGCATGCGCTTCGGCACTCCAGACAATATTTCTGTCTTCATCCGTGATTTCAGGACTTATCACAAAATCCATTTTCTTACGGTGAATATGTTCATCGTCTTCAACCGGTTTTTCTTTACTTGCTTCCATGATGCCGACAGCAATTAGTACTCCAGCACAGGCGCTGGCAACATATTCAGCCGCACCTACTGCGACAGGGGCCAGTAACGGTATTGGCATATTAACGTCTCCTGTTTATCTTATTTTTTGCAATACAAAGAATATCTTTAAACTGCTGTTTCAGCTCCTGACCGGGAATTCAAATGCTCCGAATTAAATTCACATTAACTGGCAAGAGTGAACTTATGCTGACTGGCAATTAATTTTGCCCCACAAGCGGTTTGCATTCCTTCAAGCGCAATCGATTTTCCTTTATATTTTAAAGAGTCAGCCCCCTGAATAATAGGAAATACACCTTTGCATTGAGGGCACTCCACCAAATCACCTTTACCCGCGATAGGAATACCCTTGTGAGTATAGTCATCAATAGCGGTAATCACCTTACCGCCATGATCTGTCGTATCACCCAGCAGAATAACTGCTTTTGACATTAACGTTCTCCACCGTTTTTCAATTGGTAAATAACATCACCTCCATCACACTTCAGTAATTAATGGTAATAATCCCAGGTTCACCAACTGAATTTCAACATCATTGGATTTATCAATATCGTCCTGATTTCTTCCATCAAAAATGCCTTTTTTGGTGACAATCAGAGTACCTATCTGTTCATTATTCTGCTGCACGGGAAGCACATCTTCCGCCATAGGCAGATAGGATTTATCAATAATGCAAGGCTGGTAAAGCATCCAGCCAACACTGAGACGGTCTGGGAAAACTTGTTTGCCTTTTAAGGTATATTCATTCGACTCTACCTGAATATTGGGTAAATTACGGCTCAAGGCTAAATAGCTAACTAGATTAATTAACCGCAATACATCAAGCTGATGACTATCAATATTTAAATTCAATTGCAGCCAAACCCAGTTAGGGCGGACACTTGGCATTTTGCTATAATCTATACCACTAGATAATTCATCATTTTCACCATCCCATATCCCAGTAATAAACGCTGGAAAATCTTTCTTATAATCCTTTTCAAAGTCTTTTATAGCAACCTCAGTTGGCCCCTGTTCATCAAACACAATATGTTTTAAGGCTTCCTTCCGGGAATAACCTGTTAAGTACCAAGTTTTTTTCCGGTCAAAAAATACATCAATTTGCCGTGTGATATTAAACAAGTCCATTAATGCCGTATTAGCAGTAATGGTTTCTTGCTGTTGATAATATACATTGATTTCTAAACGGATTATCGCCATATTGACCTCGGATTAAACTAAATTGTCGCAGGGGGTATAGTGAACACTGATATTTTTATATTTACTAAACAATACCTTAAAATATCCACAACTGATCGGCTGTAAAAAGTGCCATTCCACATGAGGAGTCTCCTCCAGTACATCACAAACCGTTTGGTGCCTTTCTGCTTGATTTCTAGCTGAATAACGGCCTGCCCACCATCTTTTAGGTTTATTATCCTTAAAAAACTGGTCATACCGCGCCTTAGCCTCCAGAAATAAGCAATACGCGGGTCGCCAGCCATCAAAGGTTACTTTCAGGCACTGAAATTCTTGGATCATCTGTATAGTCGGATCATATTTCGTTTGGGCAATAAATCGCTGATAGTTAATTGTGATGGCGCTCCAGCGGCTCACCTTGCGATATTTTTCACTCGTCACCGGAATAGCCAGGCAAGCCT
>NZ_RCWA01000094.1 GCF_018448905.1 Photorhabdus heterorhabditis
TGGCATGTTTTGACAATGCTGCCGAAATCTCTTGAGGGGATTTACCTTCATTTAGCATAGCGGTAGCCAGACTGGATGCTGACCGACCGTAATCCGCCAGCCCTTTTGGCAAGCTTAGTGCATTATTATCCGCAACAATACTTGAAAATTACCAACCATAGTCATCTTTCATTATTTGGTAAAATCTATCGTAAGCTGACTCTTCATTGGTAAAAACTTCCTTATATGTAATTTTTCCTCTGCTGCTGTATATAACATCCCAGACTCCATCATGAGGGTTAATACATAAACATTCCCCTTCTTTCAATCCATCTAAACTATAAATACCACTAGGTACATTTTTATGCTCAAGGATAGACACCAATTCTTGTCTTGTCATTTTTTCTCTCCTAAATAATGATTATCTAAATACCATTGGACAGGTTTAGGTAGTTCATATTGCGTCCCTTGTCCCTTTTGACCAAACCATGGCAGTATCTTACTTTTTGAAACATCATCTATAGGCTTTAGAACCTCATACACATTATAAGGTGCATTTGCAGAATAAGATGGTAATGCTCTATTCTCAAATGGTATCCCCACTGGAGATGTAAATGTTCCTTTTGTTGAACCATACCTATCAATGACTTCTCCAGTTGGCAGCGTTACTTTCTCAACAGGGCCATAAGCTCCTCGATTTGGAGGCCAAATTCCAAGCGATTCCTGAACTGTCCCTTCCGCTTTACTAAACTTGCCAAAATTAGAAGACTTGTTCGCCTTTTGACTTGCTATAACATTTTCTTTGACGTGTTCAGCTAGCAAATCTTCCTTTCCGCTAATTATTTCTGTCGACTGATACTTACTTAAAGACAAAAACGCTTTCGCCGCTGCAAATTGTATCAGCTTCGCTTCACTGGTAGGTATGCCACCGGCAACAATTTCCGCCGCTTTCTGTGGCGTCATCTGCTCATTTGATAACACGACATCCAACGGAACACCAAAGAAGTTACCCCACGCAATAATCAGACCTTTTGCCGGGTCTTGACCATCCGGGACTTGTCCTTTCAGGTAGTGAGTCAAGGCAGCATTTATTTCTTCGGGTGTTGCCCCCGATTGGGCCATTTTTTGAGCTAGTGAACCCGCTCCTTCAAAATGTTTAGCGCCTTCGGCACCGAACAAACTTCCCATGCTAAGGGCATTATTGTCCACAACAACACATTCCTTTGTGAAGTTGGCTGCCAAACACCGATTTTCCCAATGCCATCAGTCAGTTACAACCGTTTTTCCAGTGCTGCTTTGTCGCTGAACCCAAAACTCCCAGACGCGCTTTTCGCCCCCGAAGACCGGTTTTTCCCACCGGGCATTTGTCAGTGTCGCGCCTTTTTCAGCAACGGATGAAGGTACCCCTGCGATGTTCTGATACACGGTGGCTTCGGGTTTTGCATGACCACACCCGGTCTTTGTTGCCATTACCCTGCAACAGCTGCAACTGGGGACACTGAGTACGAATACTCAACGGCTCTCCGTTGGTCTTGCGGTACAGGTAGCGCTCCCGTATCGGCCTCCTGATATCAGAGGTATAAAAGGACTGAAATTAGCGCAATGAGCAAGCCCTCTGCGCCAATCTGATCATTGAGATCAAATAATTAATACATCTATTTAAGCAATATCACCTTCTTCATATCGTAACTGAATATTAACAGGTGCAAGAATTTCTCCAACCTTTTCCAAAAAATCGGCACATTCATGTGGCATATGATACTTAAAATAAACTTCTATTAGCATTTCACTTTTTCCACAGGAAGCAGGAAAGCTTTCGTATATCTCCCCGCTTTCAATAAAACGAATATAACTATTTATTTTTTCTTGTAGTTTCAGTAAATGTTCTTCTATCGAACCACTCCACGGTAAATGATCAGTTAATCCTAGAACAACTAAGTTTTCATTGTTATTAGGTATACCTATCATATCTATTTTGTTCACGTCTTCTATAGACATATTAACTCCTTACTCAATCTTTAGAAGTAGGTCTGATGATGTCAACCTTGGTTGGCGGTATTTTGCTCCCTCCTTCAAAACCCGGTTTTCCTTTTCCAACGACAGTACCCCCCTTGGTTTCAAGTTCAGGAAAACCTTTCTTTTGATTTGTTGTTAATGGAGCAGTTGATGAACTTTTACATTCAACACAGATAATGTTTCCTTCTTTATCTTTGCCTATCATGTCAACCCTTATTTTTGTATTACTCTCTGTTTTGACAGTAATTTCCCGTGCTGATTCAACTTTATCAACTTTGAATTTATCGTAAGTAGATTGTTCAAATTCTTTACCTTTCTCGTAATTCTGTTGTGCTTGTGAGCCAGAATTAGGTGATTGAACTCTTGTCTTCACGCCATTTTCAAACGTATAGTACCCACCATTGTGACTATAAATAGTGTTTCCTGATGCGTCTATTTTTCCAGTGTTATTATAAACACCATCTTTTGGCCCAGTAACTGAATTTCCTTTTGGGGTATAACCAGTAGGTAATGTTGCGCCTTTTCCGACTACATTTATAGAAGTTCTATTAGTTTTTGCCCCAATAGCCCCGACCGCAGTCTCCAGCAACAACAGGTTCCGCTGCTCTTCCTTCACGTACTGCGCCGCATCCGCTTTGGACAAGCCCGATTTTTCCAGCTCTTTTTGGCGCAGTTCCGTGTTAAAGAACCCGGAGAGTGGCCCACCACCACCATTTAGCCAACTACTCTGCTCTGAACGACCTATCTTATCATTGGCACGGTATCCTGATACCGCCAGTTCTTTACCCAACTCATGGTTGATAAAGGCCAGCTCTTCGCGGCTCAACTCGCCATTCAACGCCATTTGTTTCAGGGTATTGATGGTCGCATCACTGGCCTGTCGATATTCCGTCCAGACCCCTTTACGGCATCTGTCATCCTGACACGATGCCAGTTTACCGCGCATGTCCTCCACTGACGGCAGACCTTTATCCAGAATACGCTGGCTCAGCTCTTTAGCCTTGCCGCACGCTTCCGGTGACATCGTGCGGCAATCGCCCAGATTTCGCGAGGCCAGCGCATTATTCTCCACTGCGTTCTTCCCGGCCTGTGCCCCGGTAACGGCGCTGGCGGTGGAGTCACCGGCAATGCCGCCGGCTAATCCCGCGGCCAGCGTGGAAAGGGTGCTGATAGTTTGCTTCTGCTCCTCCGTTAACTCACTGACTTTGGCCC
>NZ_RCWA01000095.1:0-2114 GCF_018448905.1 Photorhabdus heterorhabditis
AATCTGGTATCTTTCTGTTTCGGTCAGTTGTATATAGGTCATTGTGCATTTTCCTGTGGCGGGAAAGATGCCTACTATAGCAACTGACCGCCCTTCTGAAAAATTGCACTTATTAGTCGAATCCGCCACATATTACTCAAAGGAATAATGTTATTTACGGGAAACTGATTTCCTTGCATACCATGCGTATTGTATCCAATGGTTTCTAATGATTTAAATACGAAATCTACGCAACTGTTGGTGAGCAATCTGTAACGCGTAACATCAAATTCTTCCGGCTTTGGTTTTTCTGAAAATTTACTTAACTTGCTGTACTGATCTTCAGTTAAGGCTACGGTAACTTCATAAGAGGTTTGTTGGTAGCCAGCATTATCAAAATTAGTTATTTTCCCTTCACCAGACATTTCGTCATGTACTGACTCGAAACCAAAACTCTTTTTATTCCCGTCCCCGTCATTTAAAACATACCACATATGACCGCCGGATGAAGAATGTACGTCTCCCGCCTTGTGCTTTCCCTTATCAGCCTGATAAATATATTTCGCCCCCATCGGAGCAACTTTATAGGTTACAGTATAGTTCTTTGCCATTGTTGATATTTCCTTTGTTTATATTAATATTTTTTTAAATCTTTGGATTAAAATATGTGAGCTGTACAAAACTCTGAATACCATTAAAAGCAGGCACATCCTCTAGGGTGGTAATTACAGCTGAGTAACGTCCGGAGGGTAACGAAAGTGTTTTAATTTCTCGCACAGCCGTAGTTATACTTCTCTCTTTGTAATAAAAGGATTGTGTTCCTTCGCTCCCTACCGAATTTATTTCCTCGTCAAAAAAAACCTTGCCGTCTTTAACCACACGAAGCGAAACGGGGATTGTCACCCCGTCCTTATCAATACTCCCGAACAATTCAAGCCGCCTTAGCATTTCTTCATAATCATTCCCTTTATCAAACAGCAGAGCAAACTGATAATCTCCAGCTTTGCGCTTGCTGAGTTCAAAATTAATCTCGACTGATTGCCCGGAATGCAACACATCAATCGGTTTGTGTATAGTATCAATGTGCCTAGAGCAGGACATTAATAAGGTTAAGCTCATAAAAAAAATAATATTTTGCCAATTTTTAAACCTTTCATGTATATGTAATACTTTCATTTCATCACTCCAAATTTTGATGTTACAGTGTATTTCTTTTCCATACTTATTATTTCCTCTAGTTGTTATTTCTCTTTGTTTTTCCTACATAAATCAAATCTTTGGATCGTAATAGGTGAATCCAACAAAACTCTCGATGCCACTAAAAGCGGGAACATTCCCCAGGGGGGTAATAACCACAGAATAATTCCCGGGGGGTAGCGAAAATGTCTTAATTTCTCGCACAGCCGTATTTATCCTTCTCTCTTCGTAATAGAAAACCTGTCCCCCATCGTATCCCCTGGCATTTATTTTCTTGTCAAAAAAAATCTCGCCATCTTTAACGATATGGAGTGAAACAGGGGTTATTACTCCGTCTTTATCAGCTCTCCCAAAAAACTTAAACCGCCTTGTCATTTCATCATGACCCTCCCCAGTTTCAAACAGTAAGGCAAACTGATAATTACCTTTCTTGCTGAGTTCAAAATCAATTTTGACTGATTGACCAGACTTCGATACGTCAATCGGTCTGTATATATCCATGTGCCTAGAGCAGGCCATTAATAAGGAGCAGCTCATAAAAATAATAATATTTTGCCAGTTTTTAAACCTTTTATGTATACGTAATACTTTCATTTCATCACTCCAAATTTTGATGTTACAGTATATTTCTTTTCCATACTTATTATTTCCTCTAGTTGTTATTTCTCTTTGTTTTTCCTACATAAATCAAATCTTTGGATCGTAATAGGTGAATCCAACAAAACTCTCGATGCCACTAAAAGCGGGAACATTCTCCAGGGTGGTAATAACCACAGAATAATTCCCGGGGGGTAGCGAAAATGTCTTAATTTCTCGCACCGCCGTATTTACATATTTCTCTTCGTAATAGAAAGCCTGTCCCCCATCGTATCCCCTGGCATTTATTTTCTTGTCAAAAAAAATCTCGCCATCTTTAACGATATGGAGTGAAACAGGGA
>NZ_RCWA01000095.1:2212-2929 GCF_018448905.1 Photorhabdus heterorhabditis
TTTCTCGCACCGCCGTATTTACATATTTCTCTTCGTAATAGAAAGCCTGTCCCCCATCGTATCCCCTGGCATTTATTTTCTTGTCAAAAAAAATCTCGCCATCTTTAACGATATGGAGTGAAACAGGGATTATTACTCCGTCTTTATCAGCTCTCCCAAAAAACTTAAACCGCCTTGTCATTTCATCATGACCCTCCCCAGTTTCAAACAGTAAGGTGAACTGATAATTCCCTTCCTTGCTGAGTTCAAAATCAATTTTGACTGATTGACCAGACTTCGACACGTCAATCGGTCTGTATATATCCATGTGCCTAGAGCAGGCCATTAATAAGGTGCAGCTCATAAAAACAATAATATTTAGCCAATTTTTAAATCTTTCGTGTATATGTAATACTTTCATTTCATCACTCCAAATAAAGTAATTCGCGTTAAATTTTCGGATTGTAATAAGTGAATTCGACAAAACTCTCGATTCCATTAAAGACGGGAACATCCTCCAAAGTGGTAATGACAGCAGAGTAACGTCCGGGGGATAACGAAAATGTTTTAATTTCTCTCACAGCCGTATTTATACTTCTCTCTTCGTAATCGAAGACACGCCCTCCTTCGGACCCTGAAGCGTTTATTTTCTTATCAAAAAAAATCTTGCCATCTTTAACGATATAGAGTGAAACAGGGATTATTACTCCATCTTTATCAGCTCTCCCAAAAAACTTA
>NZ_RCWA01000096.1 GCF_018448905.1 Photorhabdus heterorhabditis
TATTGCCATTCAAGGTCAGGTCGAGGTAGAACTGCGATAGATAGGCGTTGGGCCGGACATTGGGGTCGAGCTGCATTTCACCGGGACGAATGCCGCCGGTGGCAAGGCTAGCCATCTGTGTTGAAGCGAAATCGGTTTTATTGAGAATGCCCGCGAGGGTAAATATTTTATGGGTCGCGGAATTTTGGATATAACCGTTGGCAACATCCTGCTGCGCTTTGTTTTCGCCCTGAATATGTTTCTGCGGCTGTGGGGAGGAATTGATATCAATGTTAATTAAGTTTGTCGACGGTGAGTGACCATTCTTTTCTTCAAAATAACCATTTATAAAAAGGTTGGCACGAATGATTTTAGCTTTTTCGCCGTATAACATGTTCCGTAAGACATGAACATTATTATTGGGGAACAAATTTCCTTCAAAACCTTTATCATTGTAACCAATGACCTTTAATGATGAAAACACAAAATCTACGCAACTGTTGGTGAACAGATTATAGCGTGTATCATCAAATTTAAATCCAAATTTACCTGACTGTGGGTTTTGTGAAAAATCGCTTAACATGTTGTACTGAACTTCAGTCAACGGTATGGTGGTTTCATAGGAGGTTTGTTGGTAGGCAGCATTATCCAAAGGAGTTATTCGCCCGGGGCCACGCATTTGATCATATCGTGACTCGAAACCGTAACTTTGTTCATTTCCGTTCCCATCACTTAACACATACCACATATGACCGCCAGTTGAAGAATGTACGTCTCCAGCTTTATGCTCGTTCTTATCGGCCTGATAAACATACTTCGCTCCCTGTGGAGCTACTTTGTAGGTTACAGTATATTTCTTTTCCATATTTGTTATTTCCTCTACTGGTTATTTCTCTTTGTTTTTCTGAATAAATCAAATTTTCGGATTGTAATAGGCGAACTCGACAAAACTCTCAATGCCATTAAAAGCAGGGACATCCTCCAGAGTGGTAATGACCGCAGAGTAACGTCCGGGGGATAACGAAAATGTCTTAATTTCTCGCACAGCCGTATTTACCCTTCTCTCTTCGTAATAGAAAGACTGCCCCCCGTCGTATCCCCCTGAGTTTATTTTTTCATCAAAAAAAACCTTATCATTTCTAACCAGATAAAGTGAAACAGGGATTGTTACTCCGTCATCATAAATACTCCCGAACAACTTAAACCGCCTTTTCATTTCATCATGATCATCCCCTGTAGCAAACAGCAGGACAAACTGATAATTTCCAGTCTTGCTGATTTCAAAATCAATTTTGACTGACTGGCCAGACTTCGATACGTCAATCGGTTTGTATATATCAATGGGCTTAGAGCAGGCCATTAATAAGGTACAGCTCATAAAAATAATAATATTGCGCCAATTTTTAAACCTTTTATGTATACGTAATACTTTCATTTCTTCACTCCAAATTTTGATGTTACAGTGTATTTTTTTTCCATACTTATTATTTCCTCTAGTTGTTATTTCTCTTTGTTTTTTCTGAATAAATCAAATTTTTGGATTAAAATAAGCGAATTCGACAAAACTCTTGATGTCATTAAAAGCAGGCACATCCTCCAGGGTGGTAATTACTGCAGAGTAGCGTCCGGGGGATAACTCAAGTATTTTAATGTTTCGCACAGCCATATTTATGCTTCTCCCTTTGTAATCGAAAGACTGTCCCCAACCACGTCCTCCTGCATTTATTTTCTTGTCAAAAAAAATCTTGCCATCTTTAACCAAATGAAGCGAAACAGGGGTTATTATCCCGTCCTTATCAACATTCCCGAACAACTCAAGCCGCTTTTTCATTTCCTCATAGTCATCCCCTTTATCAAACAGCAAGGCAAACTGATAATTCCCTTTCTTGCTAATTTCAAAATCAATTTTGACTGATTGACCAGACTTCGATACGTCAATCGGTTTGTATATATCAATAGGCTTAGAGCAGGCCATTAATAATGTACAGCTCATAAAAATAATCATATTTCGCCAATTTTTAAATCTTTTATGTATACGTAATACTTTCATTTCTTCACTCCAAATAAAGTAATTCTCGTTAAATTTTCGGATTGTAATAAGTGAATTCGACAAAACTCTCGATTCCATTAAAGACCGGGACATCCTCCAAAGTGGTAATGACCGCAGAGTAATGCCCGGGGGGTAACGAAAGTGTTTTAATTTCTCTCACAGCCGTATTTATACTTCTCTCTTCGTAATTGAAGACACGCCCTCCTTCGGACCCTGAAGCGTTTATTTTCTTATCAAAAAAAATCTTGCCATCTTTAACGATATAGAGTGAAACAGGGATTATTACTCCATCTTTATCAGCTCTCCCAAAAAACTTAAACCGCCTTGCCATTTCATCATGACCCTCCCCAGTTTCAAACAGTAAGGCAAACTGATAATTACCTTCCTTGCTGAGTTCAAAATCAATTTTGACTGATTGACCAGACTTCGATACGTCAATCGGCCTGTATATATCAATGTACTTAGAGCAGGACATTAATAAGGTACAGCTCATAAAAACAATAATATTTCGCCAATTTTTAAATCTTTCATGTATATGTAATACTTTCATTTCGTCACTCCAAATTTTGATGTTACAGTGTATTTCTTTTCCATACTTATTATTTCCTCTACTGGTTATTTTTCTTTGTTTTTTCTACATAAATCAAATCTTTGGATCGTAATAGGTGAATTCAAAAAAACTCTCAATATCATTAAAAACAGGGACATCCTCCAGGGTGGTAATTACCGCAGAGTAGCGTCCGGGAGGTAATGAAAATGTTTTAATTTCTCTCACAGCCGTATTTATACTTCTCTCTTCGTAATTGAAGACACGCCCTCCTTCGGACCCTGAAGCGTTTATTTTCTTATCAAAAAAAATCTTGCCATCTTTAACGATATAGAGT
>NZ_RCWA01000097.1 GCF_018448905.1 Photorhabdus heterorhabditis
GCACCGGGGATTTGGCCCGCTACCTGCCGGAGGGCAATCTGGAGTTCCTGGGCCGTAACGACCATCAGGTTAAAATCCGTGGTTTCAGGATAGAGCCGGGGGAAATTGAAGCCCGGTTGGTAGAACACCCGGCGGTGAATGAAGCGGTGGTACTGGCGCTGGGAGAAGGGCAGGAAAAACGGCTGGTGGCTTATGTGGCGGCGGAAGCCCATGAGGGGCTGGTCAACAGTCTGCGTACTCACCTGAGTGCGATTTTACCGGATTATATGGTGCCGTCGGCCTTTGTGCGGCTGGATGTGTTGCCATTGATGCCTAACGGTAAGTTGGATCGTCAGGCGCTGCCGGCCCCGGACAGTGAGGCGTTTGCCCGTCAGGTCTATGCGGCGCCGGAGGGGGAGACAGAAACCACCCTGGCGGCGATTTGGTGTGAGTTGCTGGGGATTGACCAGATCAGCCGGCACGATAATTTCTTTGCTTTGGGGGGCCATTCGTTGCTGGCGGTACGGATGATAAACCGGGTAGCGGCGTTGGGTGTTGAACTGCCGCTGACCACCCTGTTTACGTCTCCTACTTTGATGGCTTTTGCTGAGGTCATGGAGGCCCGGTCTGGTCAACAGAACGCTAGCCTGCCGGCCATTCTGCCGATATCCCGCGAGGAAGCGTTGCCGTTGTCATTTGCTCAACAGCGTCTGTGGTTCTTGGTTCAACTGGATGGTGTCAGCGAGACTTATCATATCCCGATGGCCCTGCGCTTAGGTGGTCAACTGGATATCGTGGCCTGGCAGCGGGCGCTGGATACCCTGTTCGCCCGTCATGAGGCGTTACGTTCTGTTTTTGTCTCGGTTGACGGTCAGCCGCAGGTACGGCTGTTGGAAGCGGATAGTGGCTTGCCTTTATCTCAACATGACCTGCGTGGACTCCCGGATGCCGACATAGTGCTTGAGCGCTTGAGCGTCGGAGAAACCTACACGTCATTTGATCTTGATCGAGGTCCGCTTATCCGTGCCTGCCTTATTCGGCTTGCCGATGACGAATACCGGTTCCTGCTCACCCAGCATCATATTATTTCTGATGGCTGGTCTGCCAGTGTGCTGATACGTGAACTGAACGCGCTCTATACGGCGTTTCTGGCCGGGCAACCGGACCCATTACCACCGCTGGTGATTCAATACCCGGATTACGCCGCCTGGCAGCGTCAGTGGCTGTCGGCTGAACGTACCCGGATTCAATCCGACTATTGGCGCACCATGCTGGCTGACGCGCCGGTTCTGCTGGATCTACCTACTGACCGGCCCCGTCCGCCTGAGCAGTCGTTTGCCGGCAATGTCGTGCCGGTTGTTTTGGATGCAGAGTTAACGACCGCCCTGAAACGCCTGAGTGAGCAGCACGGTGTCACGTTATTCATGACATTGTTATCCGCTTGGGCGACGGTCCTGTCGCGCCTGTCAGGTCAGGAAGATGTGGTGATTGGAACACCGAGTGCCGGTCGCAGTCGTCAGGAAGTGGAACCGTTGATCGGGTTCTTTGTGAATATGCTGGCGTTGCGCATGGATTTGTCCGGTGAACTGACCGTGACTGAATTACTGGCGCGTGTACGGCAAACCGCTTTAGCGGGACAGGAGCATCAGGATTTACCGTTTGAGCAGGTGGTGGAAATCGTGCAACCGCCACGCCGACTGGCGCATACGCCGTTGTTCCAGGTGATGTTTGCCTGGCAAAATAATGAGAACCCGGAATGGAAACTGCCGGGGCTAGGCGTGTCAGCGGTCGATCAAGCCTTTGATGTTGTCAAGTTTGATCTCGAACTTAGCTTGTCAGAACAGGAAGGCAGGATTGTGGGTACGCTGGGTTATGCCACCGCGCTGTTTGATCAACCGACCATAGAACGGCAGGTGGGATATCTGCACACGGTACTGCAAGCCATGGTTGCTCCTGCTCAACAGCGGATCGGGGAAATCGATATTTTGGCCCCGGCAGAGCGCAGGTTGTTACTGGAAACTTGGAACGCCACAGAAACCGCCTACCCTGACCCGTTATGTGTTCATCAGTTGTTTGAACAACAGGTGGAGAAAACCCCGGACTCAACTGCGTTAGTGCATGAAGCGCAGACCCTCAGTTATGCACAATTAAATGCCCGCGCTAACCAGCTGGCTCATCAGCTGATTGCTCTGGGCGTAGAGCCTGATCAGCGGGTGGCGATTTGCGTATCACGTTCTCCGGCCATGGTGGTGGGGATCTTGGCGGTACTGAAAGCTGGTGGGGCTTATGTGCCACTGGACCCGGCTTATCCGGGGGAACGTCTGGCTCATATTCTGACTGATGCCGCCCCGTCGATTGTCCTGGCAGACAGTACGGGATGCGGCGCACTGGGTGAGACAGCCCTGACCGGCCTGATTGTGCTTGACCCGAATACTCAGCCAGAGCAGCCGGACAGCAATCCACCGATATCTGCGCTGACTGCCAGTCATTTGGCGTACGTGATTTATACCTCCGGCTCTACCGGCGTACCCAAAGGGGTAATGATTGAGCACCGGAATACGGTGAACTTCTTGTGCTGGGCGCGGCAGGCGTTTGCGGCGGAAGAAAGCCGGGAGACACTTTTCTCGACATCGATGAACTTCGACCTGTCGATTTTTGAATGTCTGATGCCGTTGTCCCGGGGGGGGGCGATTCATCTGGTGGATGATGCCCTGTCATTGATGCAGCAGGCTTTGCCGGTGAGCTTACTCAACTCAG
>NZ_RCWA01000098.1 GCF_018448905.1 Photorhabdus heterorhabditis
GCTTTTCCTGATTGATCCTGACAATGGATATGAAAGGAATGCTTGCCAAGATCGATGCCAATCAATGCGATAGTGTTCATGATGGTGGCCTCTTAAATAAAAAATAAATCACACGCTGTCAATATATTGCTAACAGGGTGAGGGCGGCCATCTCATTAGTGTGGGGCATTTATGTAGCAAAACAGCTAAAGAAGCCACTTTAACGTATAAGTATTCATGGGCCGATAATGGGTAATAGTCCGGTTGAGTTGCCCACTTTACCGCTAAATAACTCAAGTGCCCCAGACTTTTTTATGCTCTCCTAGTTCGTCATTGCTGAGTTTTTTACTGGTCGGCTGGGTTTTTACCCGCCTGACTGCGTTCTTCATCAGACAAGGCTTCATAGCGGGCAATTTCTGTATTGAGCGTATCGGATTGGCTGCGCAATTCGTCGAACTGTTTGGCTTCCTCGGCAGTCAGTGAGCGCTTTTCGTCTTCGGCTTTGGTAAGCAACGAGCGCATTTGTTGGGTTAAATCGGTTTTATGTTGGTGTAATTCGAGTAGTTTTTTCATGGTGTTTTTGGAATAGTTATTTTCTTTAAAACACTATTTAACACCGTGAAAAATAATAAAAAAGCCTCTGTGATTTAGAGGCTAAACAAGGGGAAACATGAAGACAAAATATTTACAAAACTTTTCATTTACAAAGTAATAAATTTCTTACATAGGTTGTTGGTGACATCCACGATATTTTATCACATGTCAAATAACCATCATTTTTTAACTTATAATCAACATAAAAAGAGATAGGTAAGCTAATGACAAATGATGCAATCATCAATCTACTCAGGTACTTAACAAGTATTTTGTTGTATTTAGGTAATCTATCAAATATAAAGAAAAAAATAGAACCTGATAAAGAGTAAAATATTATAGGGAAAGATAGAATACTTATAACAACTGCGCTGGAGAATGTTATTTCATCTTTCATTAATACTAATGAAACAGCAGATTTAATAATGAAGAACATCAGAAATGTAAGGAATAATAACAATATTACTCCACCCAAGGCTTTTAAATATTTGCTATTCACCTAATTCTTCCCATCGTATTAAAAAAATATTGTAAGTCTGCTTCCGGTGTTCTTGGCTTTCTCTTCATTTCTTCTTTAAAAAGTGCTATTAATTTTTCGCTTATTCCATATTGCTTATCAACAAGATCTAAACCGATAGCCGCTAGAATTCCAACAGCTAAAACTATTCCCGCAACAACAATAATACTTCCACCTACCAAAGCAGTGGCAGTTAAAAGTGATCCTACAATCCAAGAGGAAGCAGCAATAATAGCAGTTTTAGCCATATCCATTGTTATGTTGCCGATAAAATCGGCTAAAGTATATTCATCCTTAAAAATACTTTCTATCAATCTATAGCCAATCGAAAAGACAATACAGAATCTAACACCTTTGATAATACTAGCATTAAGACCCTGCTGTCCTATCCCCATGGCTAACATTTGAGGGTGGCTAGCACCGTATCGGGTTCCCCTGACAAGACGCCTAAGACCAGCATGACCTGACAGATGAATATATTTTTCCCCATTTTCTCCCACATAGGTTTTTGCAGTAATACTTAACCTCTTAAATTCCCGGCAAACATCAAAAAACCCATGTGAATCATAAATATTTCCCACATAGGTGGAAATAGGATCTGTGACAGAAAATACATGCGCCATAGGATTTTTTTTCTTGTTATCTACTTCCGTGCCTCTTGCAAATTCGTCTCCGTAACTTAGATTTTCTGCTTCCGTACCTCTTGCAAATGCTTCTCCATGACTTGGGGTTTGTGGATGGGAGGGACTGATATCCTCAATAATGCTTTTGGCTTGCGCTAATGTAAGAACAAAGTGATATTGGGTATTATCACTCAATACTTTTTCTAACCCAATGGCATCAAAAAATTCATGCTGGGGTTTTAGCTGATTAATCCCTACATTACCCCTTAAAAAATCGCCCATATAACCATCCCAAGTGGGATTATATTTTTTATGTGTCATTCCTCAATTCTCCGTAGCACTCAATATCAAATTAATAATTGATTGACTTGTGTCAAGATTTCCGATGTAGCATCAATTAAACAGGATATAACAACAATACTTACCCATTCCAGCATGGAAAAGATCCACCTTTAAATTTGTGATGAATCTCTATTCTTAAGCAAAATCAGACAATTACTTAATTTTAATTTCAGTCTTACCATAATAAAAAAATTATGCACTAAATTTATTATCCCAGACTCATCCGGCTTTTATTTGCCTGCCAGAAATACCCCCTAAAAATCTTTTTCGCCTCCTTCGCTGTCCACCCTCTGCATAATTCACTGAACGCCTTGCTACATCTGGGTTTGCCGCAATTAATATGATATTCATTGACTGTATCTCCTGTTCACCCATTTTTTATATGAATGAAGAGAATGTATAGTAGGAGAGCGTAAAATCTATGGTCGCCCTCGTTTTTGCAACACTCATTTTGATGAATTTTGGGCTTGCTTAAATCTATCCGGCGTCACTATAGGCAAGGAACCTGCGCCTCGATGAGTTCCGCGCCTGATGAACCTTA
>NZ_RCWA01000099.1 GCF_018448905.1 Photorhabdus heterorhabditis
GAGGTATAGGTGCTATGATAGGCATCACTCAGTCCGTGTTGGGGTTTGGGATTTTTCGCAATTGATCAGATCGCAAAAATCGGACTGAGTTCCCTCCAAGTGATCTATTATTTTGAAAAGTTATTTAGCATGGATTCTCTTTGCTGCAACTTCTATTATATTGTCATTATGGCCTAATATTGTCATTAAATCAGAAAAAATAGCATCGTTTGTAGAAAGCAAGATTTCATAATTAAAATTATCAGGTGCGATATTATCGTCATATAAATAAATATCTTTTATTACTTCTGATATAATGCTCAGGTCACTCTTTATTAACCTTTTCTCAAACTGCTTTTCTTTTTCAGTGAATTCTTGATAAGGTTTTAAGAAATTTATTTGCAAGTTGTACTCAATTTCAAGTTTTGTTATTGAGTCTTGCATAGCCGTCTTATTATCAACTAAATATTTTGCACACCATAAGTCATGTATACAAGAAGCAAGAATATCTAAATTACCATCCTGTTCCAGGAAAGAATATATTCCATAAAACAATTTAACATGTGAGCTATTTAACTGAAAATGTAAGGATCTACAATCAGGATTAAATATAAATGAGGCTTGTTTTAGTCTTCTCTGAATCTCTTTGGTTAAGTATATTGAATTTAAATTAATTCCCACACCCAACAGCTTTTTATTATTTTCTTTATTCATTTTCCTTCTCCTGTCATTTGTTCATTAACCTTATTTCCGTTGATGATATATCTAAGCGAAATAGATTCTCTGGAATAGATTCAAATAAAAATCGGTGTTCATCTTTAATATTCACTAAATCATTAACTGTATGGTATTTATTATTAAAAAAACGTCCAGCCACAATAAATCTACAATCATTATTCTTAATTGTCATAAGAGATTTCTTTAACCCTTCTTCACCTCCATAATAAATAGGATTATTAATTTCTTGACATAAATCAGCGCCAATGACGAAAATTGCTCCCTGATAAATATGCGATTTTTCAGTAAAAAATTTAGCATCACTTAAAATAACATCCCCTTTTTCCTTAAATTGTCTTATCCTATTGAAAACTTCATCGGTTGAAATGGTAAGTTTTACCGCATTCTTGATTGATAGTTCATAATAGGATTTTCTTTTAGTCACTGCTGTGGCGATTTCTTTTAATTTTTCGTGTCCTTTATGAAATGGATTGAAAGAACCAGATAAAATTAAAGCATTTTTCCAATCTATATTTGTATCGTTAAAGTCCCCGTTTCTATCAATATGTATATAATTCAACTTACCATCAATTAAATCGATTATATAACGTTCATGCTTGTTCGGCATATTTATATTTATCCTCATATGCTATTATTGTTAATTAAATATATATCGCTTTATTATATAATCACATATTTATTAAGTTACATTATTATACCCGTTATTTACCAATGGTGATTAATGATATATTTTCACTCTTTTTAAATAAATATCAAATTGATTCACCTGGTGATTGCCAGACCATTCGTTAACGGCAACCTATTGTTTTTTAACATTAAAAACATTAACTATAAATGTTTTATTCGCAGCTCAGATTATTACTAAATCGCCTAACCCCCTAAATTATTCTCATTAATTATCAGTATTTTCTCTATAATTTTCCTCAGTGATATTAACTAAGGCAGATTTTATTTTTAAAATATCTTCCATTGTATGTGACGTATCAAGGCTCACCCGAACCGCGCCATCAGGATAAGTTCCAAATTTTTTATGGGCTAATGGCGCGCATTGCAATCCGGGACGTGTAATAATATTGTATTTGTTTTCTAGTATATAAGAAATTTCTCCGGGATGATAACCTTCTACTGTAAAAAGAATTGTTGGTACCCCAACGTTATATTTACAGATTAACTTGACCTTCTTTAATTGTGATAGCTCATCTATAAGATGTGTACGCAGAGTTTGTAATTGATTTTGAATATTTTCTATCCCGATTTTTTTTAAACGTCTTATGGATGCTAGTAATGAAAGTATGCCAATCGTATTTTGTGTTCCCGATTCATACTTGTATGGTATTCCAGTTGGTTGTTTTGTTAATCTTGATAATACACCTGTCCCACCTTGAATTAATTCACTATGAGAAAATTCATTATCAAGAATGAAATATCCCCCAATACCTGACACTCCTCCTAAGCTTTTATGCCCGCTAAAAACAAGGTAATCAATATTACCTTTCGATAAATCAATTAGTTGTGAACCAAAAGATTGTGAACCATCAACTAAAACCATCGTGCCATATAAATGTGCCAGTTTTCCTACCTCATCTATATTACAAAATGTGCCAATAGTATTGGAGCAACTATGAACCACTAATAGTTTAGTTCTCTTATTCTTTAATAAAAATTCCAAATGTGATATATCAATTTCACCCTCTGTCACATCCAGGGCGCGAGCATACTTTTTTAACGCCTATTGAAAGTAGAGTAATGACATGATCTAATCACGCTTATTTCTCTTCAGATAGCTCAATGATGACTCTGATTGAACACCTCGCCGTTGTTAAAGAAAC
>NZ_RCWA01000100.1 GCF_018448905.1 Photorhabdus heterorhabditis
GGGGGCAAACAAGATTCTATCAATATCCAAGCATCATCAGAAATGTCGTAACGTGCCACTATTTTGTTCCTGCATCGAAATCAATCAGATAATAATACTATTAATTGATATTAAGGGACACAGCCTAGTATTTTCGATAATGCACTTTAAAAATGAACCAAATGAATCAGATATTTTATATAAATGTCCACACTCATCCACTTCTTCGAAGTCGTAATCTTGTGCATCATCCTCTACATGTAAATGTGTCCTATCCCAATAATAAACTCCATTATTATTTTCACTGCAAACTAAGACATAAAAATTATCACCCGGGTCTGACCCAATAATAAAGCTAGAGCCAGTGAAAGATATCTCATCCAAATAATCATCATTATTTTCAATGAGATCAAAATTTTTATTAATAAACGCAAGCCCAAACAAAGCATGAAATGATATATAACCATTATCTACCTTGCTATAAGGAAGATCACAGAACTCTGGCTCTCTAATAATCAACCCATTCTTTTTATTTAGAAAATCAGCATACTCTTTTGGAAAGGAAATTGAATACTTATTTTCAATTTCAATAATCTTTTCATTATTCAAGCCCTCACCATATACGATTGGCATAATTCCTCCGATAATTAACACTTATTCTTGATCTTTGATACACCGCCTCTATGAGTAAAGGGTTTGTGTATGTTTTTAGGAACTTCTTGCATTGTTCTTCCATTTTCATGGTGATGCCAAGTATTCAAATCATAATTAGCTTTCCCTTTTGGCGCAGCAGCATCGGCTTTACCAAAGTCTCCACTTGCTGAATGACCGTGGTTACCTTTCAGATCTGGAATATCCACACGTTGCCTTTCATACGGAGAAAAGTCAGGGTATCCATTTGGATAACGAACGACATACCGGAGGCATCTTTATATACTCACGTTTTCGAGTCCATTTCTTGCCAGACGGTTCCGCCTTTTTTATTTACCCATTTACCGACATCCGGTGAGTTCATCGGTTTTCCGGTTAACCCCCACGGGTCGATCCACATCATCGGATTGGGCGCATAAGTGTATAGGTTTATGCCCCCTGTCAACCCCAGAGGATCGGGTGTGATAAACCGGCCAATCTCCGGGGCATAATATCGATACGTATTAAAATACAGCCGGTTTACTCGTATCATCCTGATACTCACCCTTTCAGGGTAGCGCTACCGCGCTATTCAAATTTGTTACCAACAAATTTGTCTTTGTCAAAATATTGTCCTGCATAGCGCAGGTTTTGCCTGACACATAAGATAAAGCTGTGGATACAGGAGATGATTAAACAACTATGGCACGAGATAACCATGAAGCACAGTGGGAAGCTTTCTTTGAGCTTCCCGTCTGATTTAATCCAAGAAATCATCTTCTTCGAGATAATAAACCACAGCTTCTAACAATTCATCACGGGTTGCGTTGGGGTGATGCTCTAGTTTGTTGTTAATAATAGCTTTGAAAGTGGGATATTCTAACCAACTTTTATATTTATCTTCCATTTCATACATATCCTCATCTTCTTCCTCTGTATCTGGAAGATAATAATTCGCATTATTAATATAACTAGAGTTGCTAATATAATCAGCATCAACAAAAAAACCACCAATACCAGGAAGTTCTTCATATATTGCTAATAAGCTATCAAAACCATTAATCATTTTCATAATTTCACCTTATCTGCGACATTTATCGCCGCCTCCCCATTTTTTTCTCCCCCCAGAACCATCTGGGTGGTATATTTTGTGATAGGATTTATGGTCATTGTAATCAACTAGGCTTAATTTCCCCGACGTATTTTCATGATGCCAAGTCATATTTGGAGGAGAATATCTACTGAAATTCCCTCTGGAATTAGGCTGAACATGTTCAACTACCCCAGGATATTTAGTCTGCATCTCACGTCTGAATGCCGGATCGCGCTGCATTCTTTCGTACACAGATTGGTTGCCCCGTTTAAAGTGCTGACCATCAGATAGTTGATATTCCGATGAATTCAGGGTGTGTTCATGGAAGACATGGTATTTCCCTAAACTCCGTTGTCCCTCACCCTTGTATAACCCCCACGGATCGATCCAACTCATTGGGTTAGGCGCGTAAGTATATAAGTTTAATCCACCTGCTAATCTAATGGGGTCTTAGGGACTATCCCGACGCCATCATACGGTTGAGCGGACCTTTCCCCCTGATTTAGCAGCCTTTTTCTTCGCCAGCTTTTCCCATCCTGTTAAAGAGCATGCCAACTGGCCCCGACGAGCAC
>NZ_RCWA01000101.1 GCF_018448905.1 Photorhabdus heterorhabditis
AAAGTGGCGTGTTACCACTACAGGCTTTCTGGATTTCGGTTTGCTTGTCCTGTTGCCATTTCTCAACTGTGCCTTTTTTATTCGCTTCTGCCGCCGCCAGTACACTCGCTAGGGCATTATTGTCCACTGCGTTCTTTCCCGCCTGTGCTCCGGTAACGGCACTGGCGGTGGAGTCACCGGCAATACCGCCTGCCAATCCTGCCGCCAGCGTGGAGAGGGTGCTGATAGTCTGTTTCTGTGCCTCCGTTAATTCACTGACTTTAGCCTCGTCGCCGTAAAGCTGTTTTATCAGGACCTGAGCCGCCAGCTCCCCCGACGCGGCACCGGCTGCGCCTGACAAGGCATTATTGCCGCTGACCTCTGCCGCTACCGCGCCTAAAATCGCATGGGCTAATGTATTGGTGGCGATATCTACCTGATGGGTTTGCGGGTCGGTGGTCAGCTCTTTAATCACGCCCGCCAGATACGGTGAAGCCCCGCCAGCCAGCGCCTGACCCAGATTGTTCCCTGCCAGGCCCTGAATGGCTGCCGTAGCCGCCTGTAAGGCTTTCTGATAAGTTCCGCCAGTCCCAAAACCTGAGTCATTCAGCGCCTGATGATAGGCAGTGGTGTAGATTTGGTTTTTAATGTCCTCCATGCTCGGGTCGGCGTGACCCGTTTTCGCCAGGGTGGCTTTGGCAGCTTCAATATCCTGTTCACTGATATGGTCCAGTTTCGCTTTCGCCGCGTTGGTGGCGATAATTTTCCCTTCCGTCCCGGCTATTTCGGTCATCTGGGCGCTGAGCTCGCCCATCAGTTGCGCCTGTTTCAGCCGCTGTTGTTCCTTCTCCTTATCAAATATCGGACTCAGGACATTGGCAGCGTTATCGGTGTCGCGGCTAAGGGTCGCGACATCCTGCGTCTGGTGCGCCTTATCCCGGATAATCAGGGTGCCGTCACTGACGGCGGCGTGCGTGGTGGTGCTGTCATGGCCCTGATGATGGGTGCCGCTCAGTGCATTGACTGCCAGATTGTTCAGCCGCTGACCGGTGGTCGGTTTGCCAACGCTGATGCCCGCACTCTGCTGTTCAACCTTAAAATCCGCCTGATTCTGAATATCTTTAAAGCCCAGTGTGCCGGTGTTGAGGGTGTTTTTGGTTTTGTCAGCGTGACTGGCTATCACCGCACCGTCCAGCTGGGTGTGGTCGCCGACATTCACCTGATAACCCCCTTGACCGGCAAACAGCCCGGTCTGCTCCTGCACGCTGTCATAGTGGCTGTGGAGTTTGCTGCGGCTGGCATTCAGGCTTAATGTGCCGTCCGGCTTCGGCCCCACGGTGGCATTGACCCCGGCACGGGCATTGTGCTGCTGGCTGTCATAGCGCTGGCGGTCCTGCTCACTGCTGAGGGTCAGATGACGTTTCACGTCGGCGGTCAGCTGTTCGCCACTGACTTGTGCCCCTTTTAGCGTGGTGTCCCGGCCACTGTTGAGGGTAACGGTCTGTCCTGCCTCTAATGTGGTGTGAGTGTGACTGACCCCGTTGCCATTTTCATGGCCGTTGCCCCGACTGACATTGGCCGATGCCGTCAAGCCGGTGCTGCCCGGGCCGGCGGTGACACCCACGCCCAGCGCGCTACCGTGGCTACTGTTTTTGCCGATAGTCTGTTCGGTGTTCTGGCTGGAACTCAGTTGGATGTCTCGGCTGGCATTGAGTTGCAGGTCTTGACCCGCCTGTAACTGGCTGCCCTGCACGCGGATATCGCCATTCTGGCCTGATGCGCCTTTGCCATCCCCTTTGGCGGTTATGGTGAGGTTATCCCCGGCCGTGAGGTGGCTGCCCTGTTGGGTGGTCTGGCGGTGCTGCTGTTCTGAACGCGAAGACTGGCGACCGTAGGACAGGCTCACCCCGGCCAGATTATTATTGCCTTTTTCGTCACTGCCCTGCGCTTCCGCCAGTCGGACCGCCTGGGTAGCCTGAACCCCGCTGAGCGCGGCCTGAGTATTTTGCAACGCTTTCAGGCGCGGGTCGGCGGTCTGCTGTGCTGCCCGTGCTGTCTGTACCGCGCTGTTGATGGCGCCGCCTGCCGTGCCACTGAGTGCCACGGTTAAGCCGCTTTGCTTTTGTTCGGTTTTCGTCAGGGTGGTGTGATGATTTTCCGCACTGGTGATACTGACGCTCTGACCGGTGAGGGTCAGGTCCTTTTTCGCGACGATATCACTGCCAT
>NZ_RCWA01000102.1 GCF_018448905.1 Photorhabdus heterorhabditis
CAGATAATGAACTAACATATCCCTTATCTCTATAGTATTTGTCTACCGTTTCCATATAAGTCGAGTTCATACTGATCACCGTATTGTAATCAACAATATACCGACCATCGTTGCCCTCTATTCTAGTTGGTTTCCCCTGATAAAATTGATCGCCTTTCTCTTGCTGAGTCAACAAACGATTCAGTTTATAAGGGATATACAACCCATCTAATTGCATAATTATGCCTCCGCCGAAGTCATGAATTTATTAAACGCATCCAGTTCCATTCTGCTATCGGGCCAGATAGCAGGAATATCCTTTTCACCTACCGGAATTTTGCGCCACAAGCAGGCTGCCAACCATTCCTGGATCTCATCTTTCTTCTTCATCGCCAGATAAATATTGGCACCAAAGTAAAACAGCAAGGTAATAACAACACCTACCGGTCCCAAGGAGCAGAAAACCAACACCCCTCCACTTACCGCAGAAACCAGATAGGCAATTCCCAAACTCATATCGCCTTTATTAAAAATCTCATCCCAAAAATGATATCCATCCCATGCCACCCCAACGATCCCAGCCCAAGATCCAAAGGATTTCATTACTTCAAGACCTTTCAGAAACTTAAGTAGATTTTTTCCCCCCAAAACAGAACTCAGCATAGGCTGTAATCTGAGTACCTGAAAATTTTTCAACAACCGCTCACAGATTTCAGCAAGAGTCCCCATTGCAGCGACCAGATCCGCCGCAAACCGGGTACATGCCTCTGTATTTTCCTTAGGCCACCCAGCCGCGCGCAATGCGGAAATCTGCAACACCATAGAGAAGGTACAACCAATAAAGGGCGGAACATGTGCCAACTGCTTAGCAATATTCTCAACCGAACTGCCCTCTAACTGCGCCAGTTTTGTGCGTAACGACCTCGGAAACAGCGCCGCACGGATCTCATCGACAGAATGCAAGGTTTTCACCACAGACTTGGCCCGTTCCGCTTCGGGTAAAACCCGGGTTTTTTCCGCTTCACCTGCGTCTGCCAGCGTGACAAAGTTGAATTCCTGATCTCCCTCCATTGGCAAGCCGTTAATCTCCAAACGACGCATTTCAATGTCAACATGGTGACGCAGCTTATCTGAGGAAGCAGGCTGTTTCAGATCCGCCATCAGGCTCAGTTGAGTCACCACCGCGCTGAGAAAATGTTTACGTTTTCCAACGAACTTAATGACTTTTAATTCCCTGCCATGCAGCTTAGCTAATACGACCAGTGCCGGAAGCGGCACTTTCTCTACGGCTTTATTCATCACCGCAAACAAGGTGCTACTCAGTTCATTCAGGTATTTTTCTATCGTGAGGGAAGCGGGTCCATGAAAGTACTCAGCCATGTCTTTAAGCCCATCGGGGATTTTATCCCAGGCGAGAGAGCCGTAATCTGCACCGGTCTTTAGAACCCCATGAGTCTGCTCTATCCTTTTATCGCTGTTCATCACCAGTGCACGCAACAGCAGATTATCCGGCGTGATGGTGTCGCGCATCATCTGCTCTTGAAAATAATGCGAGGCCCCCAGTTTGTCCTGCATCCCGTAAATACAATCATGAACCGACTGGGTAAACAGCGCGCCGCTGTAGCCGTCCGTGCTGTCAAAGTTATGGTCAAAATAATCCAGCAGGGTCTGGCTTTTCAGCCAGTCCAGATACATTTCGGTCATTGGGGAGATAATGGTGTTGTCATACCGCGTCAGGTCGGTGGTGAACCGGTCCATAAACGCTTTTTCTTTCTCACGGTCGATGTACTTCTCGTAATCTGACCAACATTCCTGTACCTGCCGTTTTAATGTCGAACTGTCTAACGTGCTTTTGGTGGTACCCACAAGCGCAGGATTATTCGGTAGATATGTCCCACCAGACAAATAGAAAGCGTATGGGGCTTGTTTTTGTGCCTCCAGAATTTCATTTTCCTTTATCTGTTCCTGTTCAAACTGCCGACACAACGCCTCTTTCAGCGTGCCTAGAGAAGCCGAAAGTGCAATCCCTCTGATGTAATGTGGATTTTCATGAAACTGGGTCTTTAACCGATAATTCATCAGCGCGGTAATGTCCT
>NZ_RCWA01000103.1 GCF_018448905.1 Photorhabdus heterorhabditis
AGGACATTACCGCGCTGATGAATTATCGGTTAAAGACCCAGTTTCATGAAAATCCACATTACATCAGAGGGATTGCACTTTCGGCTTCTCTAGGCACGCTGAAAGAGGCGTTGTGTCGGCAGTTTGAGCGGGATCAGATAAGTGGATATGAAACGCTGGAAACCCAAATACAATACGGCTACTACACTTCTGGCGGAGCCTATCTGTCGGGTCATCCCGGGACTGTGGATACCGGGCGTGAGTTAGACAGTTCGACATTAAAACGGCAGGTACAGGAATGTTGGTCAGATTACGAGAAGTACATCGACCGTGAGAAAGAAAAAGCATTTATGGACCGGTTCACCACCGACCTGACGCGGTATGACAACACCATTATCTCCCCGATGACCGAAATGTATCTGGACTGGCTGAAAAGCCAGACCCTGCTGGACTATTTTGACCATAACTTTGACAGCACGGACGATTACAGCGGCGCGCTGTTTACCCAGTCGGTTCATGATTGTGTTTACGGGATGCAGGACAAACTGGGGGCCTCGCATTATTTTCAAGAGCAGATGATGCGCGACAGCATCACGCCGGATAATCTGCTGTTGCGTGCACTGGTGATGAACAGCGATAAAAAAATAGAGCAAACTCACGGCGTCTTAAAGACCGGTGCAGATTACGGCTCTCTCGCCTGGGATAAAATCCCCGATGGACTTAAAGATATTGCTGAGCACTTTCATGGACCCGCTTCCCTCACGATAGAAAAATACCTGAATGAACTGAGTAGCACGTTGTTTGCAGTGATGAATAAAGCCGTGGAGAAAGTGCCGCTTCCGGCACTGGTCGTATTAGCTAAGCTGCATGGCAGGGAATTAAAAGTCATTCAGTTCGTCGGAAAACGTAAACATTTTCTCAGCGCGGTGGTGACTCAACTGAGCCTGATGGCGGATCTGAAACAGCCTGCTTCCTCAGATAAGCTGCGTCACCATGTTGATGCTGAAATGCGTCGTTTGAAGATTGATGGCTTGCCGATGGAGGGGGATCAGGAATTCAACTTTGTTACGCTGGCAGACGCAGGTGAAGCGGAAAAAACCCGGGTTTTACCCGAAGCGGAACGGGCCAAGTCTGTGGTGAAAACCTTGCATTCTGTCGATGAGATCCGTGCGGCGCTGTTTCCGAGGACGTTACGCACAAAACTGGCGCAGTTAGAGGGCAGTTCGGTTGAAAATATTGCTAAGCAGTTGGCACATGTTCCGCCCTTTATTGGTTGTACCTTCTCTATGGTGTTGCAGATTTCCGCATTGCGCGCGGCTGGGTGGCCTAAGGAAAATACAGAGGCATGTACCCGGTTTGCGGCGGATCTGGTCGCTGCAATGGGGGCTCTTGCTGAAATCTGTGAGCGGTTGTTGAATAATTTTCAGGTACTCAGGTTAAAGCCTCTGCTGGGTTCTGTCTTGGGGGAAAAGCTATTGACCAAGGTAATAACGTGGATTGGGAGGGTAAAATTCCTTGGATCTTTGGCTGGGATCGTTGGGGTGGTATGGGATGGGTATCATGCAATAGATGAGATATTTTTCAAAAAAAATAGAAGATTGGGAATTGCCTATCTGATTTCGGCGGTGAGTGCAGGTCTGTGGATTGCTGGTGTCTTAGGTCCATTAGGTATTTTTGTTGCTTTGGTTTTATTCTTTGGCGCCAATATCTATCTGGCGATGAAAAAGAAGAATGAGATCCAGAAATGGTTGATGGCTTGCTTGTGGCGCAAAATTCCGGCAGGTGAAGGGGATGTTCCTGTTATCTGGCCCGATAGCAGAATGGAAATGGACGCTTTTAACAAATTAATGACTTCGGCGGAGGCATAATTATGCAATTAGATGGGTTGTATATCCCTTATAAACTGAATCGTTTGTTGACTCAGCAAGAGAAAGACGATCAATTTTATCAGGGGAAACCGACTAGAATAGAGGGCAACGATGGTCGGTATATTGTTGATTACAATACGGTGATCAGTATGAACTCGACTTATATGGAAACGGTAGACAAATACTATAGAGATAAGGGATATGTTAGTTCATTATCTG
>NZ_RCWA01000104.1 GCF_018448905.1 Photorhabdus heterorhabditis
TTATTAAATGATTAATATTAATGCATTTTTTATATATTTTGTAACAGAATAATAACATTGGCCTGTTTTTTGTTTTAAAATATAACCCCCTGTTTTTGCTGCTATCTTAACCAAACCCCGGCTTTTAGTTATCAGGCTAATAATCAACCCCGAACATTGATCGCTAAGTGAAATTTAGGGTTAATACCGCTTCAAATTTGTGGGATTAAGCAACAATGAAAAGCGGTATTTTGGTATTGGCAGTTTTTTGTAGCCTGGCTTCAGGCAGTCAGGCTGCCGACATGGCAGATCAACAACTCATTCATCAACAGGCACGTCAGCAAGCGCTGGAGGCTCAACTGGCTTCCCCCCCTGCGGATGTTCGCCTGTCGGTACCGGAAAAAACTGTGCCCGCCGCCTTTCCGGCGGAAGCCGGCTGTTTTCCCCTGACCCGGGTCACCCTGACAGGCACGGAGAATTTCCCGCACTGGCTGCCCCTGACGCGACTGGCACGCCAGGGCGAACACCACTGCCTCGGTACTCAGGGCATTAACCAATTAATGAACCGGTTACAAAACCGGCTCATCGACTCCGGCTATGTCACCAGCCGAATCCTGGCCCCCGCTCAGGACCTGAATTCCGGGACCTTAAAATTGGTCGTGATACCGGGCAACATCCGCCACATCCGTTACACCCCTGACAGCGGACGTCATATCCAGCGGATAACCCCGTTCCCCGCCCGTGAAGGTAAGCTATTAGATTTACGGGATATTGAGCAGGGACTGGAAAACCTGCAACGCGTGCCGACCGTTCAGGCCAATATGCGCATTGAGCCGGATGAGCAACCGGGCGAGAGCGATATTGTGCTGGACTGGCGTCAGTCCCGGCACTGGCGATTAGCCTCCTATTGGGATGATTCAGGCACGCAAAGCACCGGGCGCTATCAGGGCGGATTCACCTTCTATCTGGATAACCCGCTGGCATTAAGTGATTTGTTCTATATCTCTGCCGGGCGCGATATCCACACCGTCGCCGGTCAGGGCAGCCAGAACGACACCCTGCATTACTCACTGCCCTTTGGCTACTGGATGGCGGGGATGACCGCCAGTCATTACGATTATCACCAGACGATAGCCGGACTAAATCAGGCGATACAATACCGGGGCAAAAGCCACAACCTGTCCGTCCAGCTCAGCCGGGTTTTGTACCGTAACGACCAGCAGAAAACCACGTTAAACAGCGAAATCTATCGTCGCACCGCCCGCAATTTTATTGATGACACCGAAATCGCGGTTCAGCATCGGGAAACCGCGGGCTGGAAACTGGGCCTGTCCCACCGTCATGACATCGGCAGTGCCACGCTGGATACCGGTGTGACTTACCAGCAGGGGATGCGCTGGTTTGGCGCCCAACCGGCCCCGGAAGAGTGCCAACATACCGGGACCGCGTTATCGAAAATCATCCAGTTTTCCGCCACCCTGTCCGGTCCCCTGCGATTATTTTCCCAGCCTTTTTCTTATCAAACCCAATACCTGCGCCAGATAAGTCCCACCCCGCTCACGCCCCAGGACCAGTTTTCCCTGGGTGGACGCTGGACAGTCCGCGGCTTTGACGGCGAGCTGACCTTATCGGCTGACCGGGGCTGGGACAGCCGTAACGAGCTGGACTGGCATACCCCGCTGCACGGGCAATCGCTGTATCTGGCACTTGATTACGGTGAAGTGGGCGGCCCGGGCAGTGAAGCCCTGCTCGGTAAACACCTGGCGGGCAGTGCCCTGGGCTGGCGGGGCCGTCTGAAAGGTCTGAACTATGACCTGTTTGTCGGCATCCCGCTGTCCAAACCCGCCGGTTTCCAAACTTCCCCGGTCACCACCGGATTCAATCTGTACTGGCAGTACTAATTCAACCTAACCGGCTGCCAACCTGTAGCCTGTGCGTGGAACCCATGTTATGAATAAACACTTATATCGTATTATCTTTAACCACTCCCGAAATCTGCCGATGGTGGTGGCCGAGATTGCTACTGGCGGACAACAAAGCACCGCCCGCCGCCGTAGTCGGCCATCGGCTCAACGAC
>NZ_RCWA01000105.1 GCF_018448905.1 Photorhabdus heterorhabditis
AAGACAGCGTGGTTCAGAGGGCATGGCTTAATATCACTGGTGGAACAGCAACGGCAGTTCCAGCGTTAACATGAACCGCCGTATGCGGAACCGCATGTACGGTGGTGTGAGAGGACGGCGGGAGTGATCCCGCCTCCTACTCGATCAAAGTCAGATGCTTGCCCTTTCTAAAATAAAACCCGTAAAGTCAGCGGTTGCTTCTTCTGGAAGGCCCACAAGTTGGTCTTTCAGCATATAAACACGTAAAAGCCCTTCTTCATCTGTGTTTAATTCAACTGAACCGACCGTAAAATTGAAGCTATTTACGGCAAAAGATTCAGGGCCAAATGTGCGATTCTGTAAACCAAAATAAGCTGACAAAGCTCTTTGTGGTCTTTGTTTTGTCGATAAGCGTGCTGTACCTGTCAGTCTATATCTAACGTTAGGTTCCAGTCCTGTTATAATTTGATCAATGACACCAGCGCTGGAATAGTTTTGGATGCTAAGAAAATTAACGCCATTCTCGGATGAAATTTCTATAGTGTCAGGATTTGATATTCTCCAGCCACGGTATCCTTCATTAAATGAACCATTAACCAGCTCTTCATTAGCATTTTTTATATTTGAAAAGTTTTCGTTGTTTAGCAATCTTTTTATTCTCATAATATTAATCCTTATCTGAACGAGTAATCATTGAGTTTTTCTTAATGATTTTTTTCAACAAATACTTTATCAATAATAGGTAAATATTCAATCTTATTTTTTTGTGATTGAGAGTTGGATTTGTATTAATGAATACAAAAATAGTGATTAGGATATTGTATCGGAACTTTATACCTAATAGATTTCAAGCCGCAGTGCGGTGGCAAGTGAACGCAGCCAACAAAGCAGCAGCTTGAAAGATGAAGGGTATAGCTATATTTAGAGAAGAAATAAGGTGAATAATAATATAATATCAATGGCTATAGTATTAAAACACCCAGAGCGGTGAGCTGCGGGTGTTTTAATATCAAACTATGTCGAAGCTAAATGTTTAGGCTTTCTCTAAAACAAAACCGGTAAAGTCAGCGGTTTCTCCGTCTGGTCGAGGGCCAACCTGGTCTTTCAACAAGTAAACGCGTAAAAGTCCCTCTTGATCTGTGCTTAATTCTATCGATCCCGTTGTAAAATCGGTGCTGTTTACAGCAAAAGAGTTGGGGCCATCGGTGCGACTCTGTAAACCAAAATAAGCTGATGAAGCCCATTCTGCTGATACGCGCGCTGTACCTGTTAATTTATATTTAGTGTTAGGTTCTAATCCTTCGATAATTTGATCAATGACGCCAGAACCAGTAACGCTTTGGATTCTGATAAAGTGAACGCCATTTTCAGATAAGATTTTTACTGATTCAGGGGCTGGGATTCTCCAGCCTTTGTATCCTTCATTAAACGAGCCGTTAATCAGTTCTTTGTTGTAGTCTTTATTATCAGAATAATCTTCGTTATTCAGGGTTTCTTGTAAGTTCATATATTAATCCTTTTTAAATAAATAGAAATGAATTGAATTTCTTTAAGCGCTTTGTTTTTCGGGGGAGCACTTTATCAATAATAGGATAATATTCAATTGTATTTTTTGTTGGTGGTGAGTTGTAATTTGTATGAATTAATACAAGAATAAATGAGTTATAAGCGCTTATCCTGATAGGTGTTTATGTAGGCTAATTTGTTGCTCATGGCAAAATGCATTGTTGCAGAAATGTTATATTGAAATATTAGTCACAAAGGTAATAATTAATTTGATCTTTTAAGCGTTTTATTGCTCGAAAATAACGTTATCAATGATTGGGAAATATTAAATTGGATTTTTTATTAAATAATTTTACATAATACCACTACATTTTTACTGTTCATTTGTCTCTCTGGAAAGGGGGAAGCGACAAATATAAATTGATTTATTTTTTCCAATAATTACTACGTATATTGGCAACGTATGATTTCAGATAATTAGTCTTAGGTGAATAAACCGGTAAAAACAGCAGATGAGATTTAGTTTTTTTCAATTCA
>NZ_RCWA01000106.1 GCF_018448905.1 Photorhabdus heterorhabditis
AAAATTAACCAGACCGGCAGCGGTGAACTGACGCTCCATACCCGCACCCTGAATAACCAGGAGGGGACCGTGTTCAATCAGGGGACATTGACCCTCACCACTGACCGGCTTAATAACCGTCAGGGCACGATTGCCAGTCAGGGCGAGGACCTGCATCTCACCGCGCAAACGGCGGATAATACCCAGGGGACGGTGCAGTTGGCTGGCAACGGGAAACTGTCGCTCAATACCCAACGGTGGCTGGGCCATCAGGGCAAACTACTGACCAATGGTGCCCTGACGATACAGGCCGGTGAACTGCAACTCAACCAGGCCGAGACTCAGGCCGGGCAGATAACCCTCAACGCCGACACCCTGAACCATCAAGGCGGCGTGATGCAACAACAGGGTAAAGACACGCTGTCCCTCACCACCCGGCGGCTGGATAACCAGCGCGGCACCCTTGCGGGCAACGGCAACCTGAACCTGAAAGCAACGACCGTCGATAATCGTCACGGCCACATCGTGGCCGCCGAAAAAGGCTCGCTGACACTGGCAGTCAAAGACACGCTGGACAATCAGTCGGGTCGGCTGGAAGCGGGCCACGCGCTCCAGCTCAGGGCATCCCAACTGAATAATGGTCAGGGGAGCATTGTTGCCGCCGGGGACAGCGCCACCCTCACCGTTGGCAAAACTATTCAAAACGCTCACGGCCATCTTGAAGCCAAAACCCGACTGACCACCACCAGTCAGGCGTTGGATAACACCCAGGGAACATTGCTGGCGCAACATATCACCAGCCAGACCACCGGGCATCGATTCACCAATACCGCCGGACAGGTGATAGCCGAAGACACCCTGACCTTAAATAGCGGTCAGCTGGATAATACTGCGGGGCGGTTACAGGCGGGTGGCGAGATGTCCATTGATACCCACGGTCACTGGCTCGCCAACGCTGCCACGACGGACAAAAAAGGTGGCCGGTTGTTAAGCGGCGGACACTTAACTTTGCGCACCGGCGACATCGATAATACTGGCGGCATGATAGCAGCGGACGGCAAAACCACCCTGACCAGCACCGCGCTCAATAATACGCAGGGCCAGATAGCCGGCAATGGTGGGCTGGACATTCACAGCCGACAACTCACCAACCGCGAGGGCAGCTTACAATCCGCAGACACCCTGACGCTGGAGACTGACGGCCAGTTACTGGATAACCGGCAGGGGCGAATTCTCGGTGAGGGCAAAACCACTATCACCAGCGGCCCACTGGACAATCGCCACGGTCATCTGCAAGGCGGACAGTTGGTTATCCAGACCGGACAGGCGCAGACCGATAACCGGGACGGCAAACTGTTATCCACCGACACGTTAACCCTGCACACTCACCAGCTCGACAATCGTCACGGACAGGTGCAGGCGGTGGGCGACACGCAGCTTAATGTTGACACTCAAACCGATAACACCGGCGGCCTGATGCGGGGCGGTTCACAACTCACCCTGAACACGACTCAGCTGATTAACCGTGAGACAACGCAGCCGGATAACGGCGTGGAGGCGCAAAATCTGACGATAAACGCCCGGCAGGTGGACAATACCGGGGGCGCTTTACGGGCCGCTAACCATCTGCAAGCTCAGGTGAGTCACACGCTGAATAATGCTCAGGGGTTAATCTCCGCGGGCAAACAGCTTACCGTAGACGACAGGAGCGGGCACACCTCGCTGGTGATTGACAACCGGCAAGGTACGCTGATTGCCGGGGAACAGGCCACGATTAACGCCCACGCCTTAAGTGGGGACGGCCAGCTGTTATCGCAGGGCGATATGGCGGTCACCTTAACCAAGGATTTTCACCATACCGGCCACACTGCGGCCAATGGTAATCTGACCCTGAAAACGACCGGCAATCTCACCAATGACCGGGCCATCGTCGCCGGGCAAACCGTGCAGCTGACCGCCAAAAACCTTACCAATACTCAGACCGCGGAAATCAGCGCCGGGAAAACGCAGGTTAATGTTCACGACACCC
>NZ_RCWA01000107.1 GCF_018448905.1 Photorhabdus heterorhabditis
GATGAGCCAGACGGTTAGCACGGGCATTCAGTTCCGCATAACTGAAAATCTGTTGTTGATATTCTAACGCTGTCGCCTGTGGGGCCTGCTCTGCCTGTTGCTCAAACAGCTGATGAATACATAACGGATCTGGATAAGATGAATCCGTCGCATTCCAGGTTTCCAGTAACAACCTGCGTTCCATTTCAGGCAGAACGTTCAGTGCCCGTACCGGAGTCTCAGGGGCCTGCTCCAATGCCTCCACCAGACTTTCCAACGCCTGCTGCATATAACCACATAGCCGATCTGGATCAAACGGCTGCACCACATTAGCGGTCAATCCCAGCGATTCACCAAAATCCTCCACCGACAACCCAAAGGGGTAGTTAGTGCGTTCCTGTGCACCCAAGAATTCAATGTCGCTCATCGGGTCATTCGACGTTGCCGGCAGGGCATTATGTCGATAGTTGAACAAGGCACTAAAAAGTGGCGTACCACCGACAACCCCACTGCACCGCTGAGCCAACGCCAGTGAAGCATGCTCATGCGCCAGCAAGCCGGCCAGTCGCAGATGCACCTCCTGCACACTGTCCCGTACCGGGGTTTCATCGATATCCAAACGTAATGGCAGGGTATTGATAAACAGCCCCATCCCACTATCAGCCCTTTCCCCTGCCGCCATGCGCCCAAACAACACCGTGCCAAACACCACTTTTTCCTGACCACTGGTACGCGACAACACCTGCGCCCAAGCCAGATGACACAGCGCCGCCAAACTGACGCCCAAACGTCGAGCCTGACTACGCAGACGGTCATTCAACCCGGCAGGCAGTATCCGGTAAGACTCCGTCTCCTGAGATCCATCAAGATGCACCTCCGCCAGTCCGAACGGCAAAGTTGGCTCTTCCACCTCTGCCAGCATGTCGGTAAAGAAACGGGTATGCTCTTCCTGACTGACCCCCAACCGGGCCTCAGCCACCAGATTACGGAACGGGACCGGCGCCGACAGGCTATTCCCTTGCCCGGCAAGGAATGCCTGTACTTCTCGGTTCATCACTTCCAGCGTAGTGTGGTCACCAATCAGGTGATGCAACAATTGCAGCACAATCCAGCGGCCATCAGTCTCCTGAGCGACCACAAAGCGCAATAACGGCGCCTGGCCCAAATCGAGGCGATAATGACGGGGATCAAAACGTTGCACCAGTTGAGTACGAACCGGCCCATCAGCCGAGTCCAGCGTCAATTCCATCACTGATAAGGTAGCCTGACGCCAAACCACCTGAGCCGGCGCAGATAATCCCTGCCAGATAAAGGCGGTCCGCAAGATGTCATGGCGATCAACCACCTGTTGCACCGCCGCCAGATAACGGTCCAGCTGAGACCGCTCAGCAAAAGCCATCTGACTGACTACCAGATACGTATCACCTTCGTTTGCCAATAAATGGTGGAACAAAATCCCATCCTGCAACGGTGACAAGGCATAGATATCCTGAATATTGGTCACCCCACCCGGTACCTGCTCAACGATACGGTCGATCTCAGTTTGGGTCAGATCAATCAGCGGCAACATGGCTGGGGTGAGTGTCGTCGTCGCTGACGTAATGACATTCGGCGGTACCACTACTAACTGATGTTGCCCCAGTGTTTGCGCCAGTTCAGATAACACTGGCGACTGGAACAGATCACGCACCGCCAGCGTCAGCCCCAAGTGACGCAGACGTTCAATCATGCGTACCGCTAGCAGTGAATGGCCGCCCAGTGCAAAGAAACTATCGTACCGACTGATCTGCTCAATCCCTAGCAACTCATGCCAAATCGCCGCCAACGCGATTTCCGTTTCTCCCTGCGGGGCCTCGTAAACCTGACGGGCAAACGCCTCTCCGTCCGGCGCCGGCAACGCCAGACGAT
>NZ_RCWA01000108.1 GCF_018448905.1 Photorhabdus heterorhabditis
TCAAATCGACCGGCAGGTTATGACTGGAAAAACTTATTTTATAATCCGTGCCCGGCCCTGCTATCGGATTTTTACCTAATTCATAAAATTGAAACGCCGCATTATCCGGGCTATAAAAAATCGCCCGGGGGCATTGCGCATTTTCCGTGATACATCTTTTTCCCACCAGTGAAATAGTCACCGGGATACCCCCGGTTTCATCAATCACCCAAATATCACCAATCGGTTCAATCTGGTTATAATTGAAAACCCGTTTACCGACTTTTAACACTAATTTGTGAATACAGGGGTCCGGGATTTTGCAATCACAAACCGCACTACGCATATTAACTGAAAGCATATTTTTTCCTTCTTTCTCAGTATTAACTGCAAAAACAGTTAATACTGAGTGAGTTAAAACAAACCATAGCTATCTTGAAATCACCACTTTTCCATTGATTAAAGAGAAATAGGGGCTAAATGTGCGGCCATTTTTACCATCCTTATCCCTAATTAATAATGGAGATGGTGATCCATGTGCGACTTCAAATCGGAATAGTCGGCTATCCATATAACGTATCAGTTTATATTTTTTCCAATTTATCGGTATGGCCTGATAACCGTTATCAAAATCTCGCTTAAAATCAAAAGAATCGAAATAACTTTGTTCTGTGCTATTATTGGCCTGTGCATGTTCATGCAACATTAATTTAGCTGCCGATTGTAAAGCGGCCAAATCTTTATTTTTCATGATTTGCCAGACATCCTCATAAGCTTTTTTGACCAGTTCAATACTTGCTTCCGTTTCCGGCAAAGGGGTAGCTGTAGTCCAGGCCCAAATAGGTAGATCATTTAATGTCACTGTTCGCTCAGCGTAATAAATACCCTCATCCTTGAGATTCTTTTCTGTAACTTTACTATACTGTGCAGTATCGGTATTAAAATTAACGGATTTCATACTATTAGGCTCTGCTATACCATTTTTATCGGCCACACTGGCGATAATATTCGTGACTTCATCAGACTGGTAAGGTGTTATTCTTACCAGTCGAACTTTACACTCTGCATCCTTATCTTTATAAATATACCCCTCTTCCGCATCACTAAATGGTGCCATTTCAATATAGATGGTGTTTTTACCATTTTGCAACAATGTCGCAACATTGTACCCAGTTGATATAGTGCCAGTCATTGAATTTAGGTTACTTAATGTATACATCCCATTAACCCTAATGACACACCGTGCCCGATTAGTTTCTAAATAAGTAATATATTTGACTTTATCCATTGTTTTATCCCCATATGCCGATAATGAAAATAATGCCATAAAGAATAAGAAAAATTTTTTCATTACGATAACCTCAGTTTGTATGTTGACTTCTCCTTTGGCAATTTTGGATATATTTCCCATTTTTTTTGTTTCTTATCATCCCTTTTACTATTTTGTTTAGAAGATTCATTACTATTCTCAGATGGTGAAACACCTGCCCCAAACTCCACATAATAACTGGCCGTAATCCCTTCATGGAAAAACACCAGATATAACCCCTTATCCTGCTTATCCAGTTCAAAGCATCCCTGCGCTTCAATATCTGCATCAGCCTTAAAATACCCCTCCACCAGATAATATTTAAACCCCACCTGTATATTAGTTTCTGCTCTAATCGCTAACGTCCCTTTCACCATATCCCCCAGTTGAAATTCCATTTCCCTCTCCTCATTGCTGGCATATTTAAATGACAGATTTAACGCGCCCTCCAGAATCATATCTAATTGCGCCCCCAGATAAGCCCCATTCC
>NZ_RCWA01000109.1 GCF_018448905.1 Photorhabdus heterorhabditis
GTGACTGCTCCCCGCCCTGTCGGGCGAGGCTTCCCACTTCCTAGGCCGCAACCGTCTGTGTGACGGATTTACACTGGCCTCCATGGGCAGAAACGACGAGTCCCGCCGCTTGTAATTCCAGTATTCCCTTGCGTTCGATGTTGATCGCCGCATTGATATCGCGGTCATGCTCTACTCCGCATTCAGGACATTGCCAGATGCGTTTATTTAACGGCATCTCCGACATTTTGTGACCGCAGCAGTGACAGGTTTTCGTACTGGCGAACCATTGCTCCAACTTCACCAGATGCACTCCTTTCTCTGCTGCTTTGTATTCCAGTTTTGCGACCAATCCAGACCATCCAGCATCGCCTATCGCACGAGCCAGATGGTGATTTTTCATCATATTTGCCGCTTTCAGCGTCTCGACAATTACCGCTTGGTTTTCGTCAACAATTGCGCGAGATAATTTATGCTGGAAATCGGCGCGGGCGTTGGCTACCCGCTCGTGAACTGCCGCAAGTTGTATTCGGGCTTTACGTCTGTTTGCGCTCCCCTTTCTCTTACGCGAAAGGGCTTTCTGCTTCCGGCGCAGATTGTGACTGACATTGATAAGGTGGCGCGGATTGGCAATCTTATTGCCGTCCGATTTGATGGCAAAATGCGTCAGCCCCATATCCAGCCCTGTAACGTTTGATATCAGTGCTGGTTTCGTAGGTGCTTCCATTCCGTCATCACAGAGTAACGATGCGTAGTATTTTCCGGTTGCGCTGCGGCTCAATGTGATACTTTTCAGCGTTCCTGTAATTTCACGATGTAAACGAGCTTCAATCGGCAAGATTTTCGGGATTTTGAGCGCACCATCAATGACTTTGATTCCAACACAATGATAGCTAGATTGCTTTCCGTGCTTACTTTTAAACGTCGGGAAACGGGCTTTCAGTTTCGGATTGAAAAAGTTGGAAAAGGCCACTTCGAGATTAATCACCGCCTGCTGTAACGCGATGGAATCATACTCTTTAAGCCATGCGTATTTACGGGATTTTTTTGCTACGGCCAGTAAAGGTTTCAAGTCGTTACGGGGGCTTAAACTCACCCCGTGCCGCTGGTAAGCCTGTTTTTTAATGTGAAGAGCTTTGTTGTACGCAAAACGCACCGCACCGAACTGGGCATTGAGAAATTCCGCCTGTTCCGGTGTCGGGTAAATACGTACTTTCGTGGCTCTTAACATAATCAGCGCTCATTGATATACTTCTGTTATTTTAACAGGTTAACGGAATATATCAATTGAGTAATCATGATGATTTGCTGGAGGGGTTCCTCCGTAAACGGCATAGTGTCAGCAAACTGGTTGTACACCTGATTTTTACCACAAAATACCGCCGAAAATTGTTTGACGGACGAATGATAGAGCAGTTGCGTGATGCTTTTTGTTCTGCTGCCGGAAAGCTCGAATGCGAAATAATTGAGATGGACGGGGAGCCAGATCATGTACACCTGCTGGTTGCCTACCCGCCAAAGCTTGCTGTCAGTGTGATGGTCAATAATTTGAAATCGGTATCATCACGTCTGCTACGCCAGCAGAACACGCATTTACGGATGCAAAGTAAAACCGGACTTTTGTGGTCAAGATCGTACTTTGTCTGTAGCACCGGAGGGGCAACGATTGAAACGCTCAGAGCCTACGTTCAGAGTCAGTCAACGCCAGATTGATCTTTAAAGCCCTGCGGGCTTTTCGCCTTATATCCCCGCCCGCACTGGCCGAGGGTTTACGGCGTTTTTCGCTAA
>NZ_RCWA01000110.1 GCF_018448905.1 Photorhabdus heterorhabditis
GGGGGCAAACAAGATTCTATCAATATCCAAGCATCATCAGAAATGTCGTAACGTGCCACTATTTTGTTCCTGCATCGAAATCAATCAGATAATAATACTATTAATTGATATTAAGGGACACAGCCTAGTTTGCGTCATGGATTTTTTGAGTGTCATATTCTGTCATTTACCTTGATTAAGTGACAGAATATAAATAAGCTATTCATAATAGTGATACACCCATTTTTATCATTCTAGGTTGTCGCTGTAACGAAAGCGCCTTCATGAACTCTTCCACATATTTAAGTAACTGTTGCACATACTGACAGCAATGATTTCGTGTTACCGTTTCATGTAACGATTGCCACAAGCGTTCAATCTTGTCCGGGTTTTATGGATAAATTTTTTCATCTGATGTCATTCATTTCGGGGTATTATTTGACGATTAATCAAATCGCAAAAATCGGACTGAGTTCCTTTCAAATGATCTACTATTTTGAAATCTTATTTATATAGAGCACAGGGATCATGCTTAATCCAAAAGAAAATGGTTCATAGATTTAAAGTATTTGTGTGGAATATAGAGGTCATAATTATTTTCTGCGCAAAATAGTTTCAATTCAATAATTGATCCGATTGATAATTTCTCATAGATACTTTGGAAATACTTTTCCACGGTACGGCATGAAACTTTCATTTCATTAGCAATGCATTGACTACTGATGCCGCGGCAGAATAAAAAGATTATTGTCCATTCTTTTTCTGTCAATATATGATTAGGCGGTCTAAGCTTAACAGATATAGTTGTATCATTTTTAATATAATGATGTATTGAAAAATGATTTATTTCTTTAATGTGACCAATTATCCCCATGCATTGGTTATTTTCATCTATGAATGGGTATTTCTCACAAAAATAGGACTTAAGTTGTTGGCTATCGCTTTGAAGATAAGTCCCAATAGATGATATTCGTTGCATAGCCTGTAATACTTTACGATCATGTTCTTCAAAAAGGTGAGCCAGATGATTAAACGGTATAGGTAACTCTTTAGCCGTACACCCCTTGACATTAAAGTGTTCAGGTAACTTACTTAATTTAATAAAAACTTTATTTGCATATATAAAACGAAGTTTCTTATCTTTTACAAACCATGATTCATGACTTCTATCCCACATATTTATTAACTGAGGGGTAATTTGACTCATATAGGACCTTCAATAATTATTGAATATAAAGGGAAAAATATTTCAACAATCAGCAAGAACAACTATTTGTTCTATAGGGAACGATTCCCTTATATACTCGTTATCTTTCAAGTTGCCTCTTTGTTGGCTGCACTCGCTCACCCCGGTCACATCGTTAGCTATGCTCCCGGGGATTCACTCCCTTGCCGTCGCGAAACATCTTGAAATCTATTGGGTATAACTAGAAGTTATAGTATTGCTATGATCTCAACAGTATGAGTGTCCCCTGATTAAGATTGTTCTTAATCATACAGTTCAAACTCCAGTTTCGAATTGTTGTTACAATAGAGTAACGAATTCATTTAAGGTAGAATGTGAGAAGCGTTTGCTGTTCATGTAACCGGTTTCATGACGTGTGAAAATGTGATTTATATATCAATTTTCGATCTTGCTTATAGGAGAGCATAAAAATCTATGGTCGCCCTCGTTTTTGCAACACTCATTTTGATGAATTTTGGGCTTGCTTAAATCTATCCGGCGTCACTATAGGCAAGGAACCTGCGCCTCGATGAGTTCCGCGCCTGATGAACCTTA
>NZ_RCWA01000111.1 GCF_018448905.1 Photorhabdus heterorhabditis
CTTTAACAAAGCGGGGAAAAACGGCAGAAAAAAAGGCTGCTAAATCAGGGGGAAAAGTCCGCCCAGCGATATGATGACACCAGGATCCGCCAGACGTGTGGGACGGCGACGTGCCGGCGGAAATCCGAGAGTATCAGCACGGCCGGCTGAAAATGATCCGTCATCTGGTGTTTGACGGCTGGGAACTGGTGGCGCAGCAGACGCAGGCGTTTACGCTTAATCTGGACAACCGGGTGGAACTGATGGCCGGGGAGGTGCAGACCCAGTATGCGGTCAGCGCCCCGACCGGCGAGCCGCTGACGCTGTTCGACCCGACGGGTAAACGGGTGTGGCGGCGGCCGAAGCAATCGCTATATGGCCTGCGGCTGGGCAGACACGGCGAGAACCCGCAACTGGACCCGGGCCTCCGATTCGCCGGGCAACTTTTTGATGAGGAAAGTGGTTTATTTTATAATCGGTTCCGCTATTATTTGCCGGAAGGCTGTTGTTACCTGAGTGCCGATCCTACGGGCCTCTGGGGTGGTGAGAATACCTATCGCTATGTGCAAAATCCGACCGGATGGATTGATCCGCTCGGCTTGGCAGGGTGCTCGACTAAACTGGGTAAAAACATGATGGAAGATATGGGGTTACCGCGTTCAACTAAATGGAGTGGTTATCAAGCTCATCACGTTATTCCCAAACAATATGCTAATCATCCTGCCTTGAAAAAAATCAAGTACGATATCGATAATTCAGCAAATGGAATTTTTCTAAGAGAAGTCGATGATGGAATTAGTGCAATGGCAAGGCATCAAGGTAATCACAACGGTTACTCTAGGGCTATTAAAAATGCACTAGACAAAATAAACTTAAATCAGTCTGTTAATGAGATATCAAAACAGGTTGCTGATATACAAAATTTAGCTAAAAAAGGAATGATGAATGGAACACCAATAAGAGCTAAAGATATCTCGAAAGGAAAAGCCAAAATAGGCAATCAACGTGCTTTAGAAATGTGGAATAAAATTTTAGGGGTATAATAATGAAAAGCGAAAATAAGAAGTTTATAACTGAACCAATGAGTTTTTTATTTTCAGATAATTTTTTGTCAGGGGGAGTAAAAGCACCTTCTGATATTATCCTATTGGAAGATAAAGACAAATCCCTCAGATTATCATTAAGTCAAGATTTACCAGATGGATATTTAGTCTGGCAAGACCTTATAGAAAATAGCGTTGGTGAATTTTCTTTAAAAGATAACTATTCTGAAGCTGAAGATTACTTAGAAGATATTGACGAAGAATACAGTGACTTACAAGAGGAAAAGACATTAATTTATAGAAAATCTAAAATAAAAAAAACAAATACAGAATATGATGATTTTTATTTTGAAATTTTAGATGAAGTATATTATCAACTAAAAATGTTATCTATTCAAAGGTATATATTAGGTGAACAAAAAGAATCAATCTTGGAAAAGATCTTTGAGATATATAAAGAAGGGTTGTATCCATGCGGAATGACTAAGGATGAAAAAATAGTCGCCTTTAATCCAATAATATTAAAAACTAGTTGATATAGAAAACATATTCTCATGAAAAAGCCGGAAAGATCCCCGTGATCTTCCGGCTTTGTTATTTTTATGCTTCTTGGATTCACATAATAAGTGCAACATCGTTAATCCGGAAGTAAACATGTTCGTATTCCTTTAAATAATTCATTCGGTGTTTTCCCTCCCCGTGTTTTTCTGGGGCGATTATTTAATCGGTTTACCA
>NZ_RCWA01000112.1 GCF_018448905.1 Photorhabdus heterorhabditis
GGAACTTCTTTGGTGTTCCATTGGATGTCGTGTTATCAAATGAGCAGATGACACCGCAAAAGGCGGCGGAAATTGTTGCCGGTGGCATACCTACCAGTGAAGCAAAGCTGATACAGTTTGCGGCAGCGAAAGCGTTTTTGTCTTTAAGTAAGTATCAGTCGACAGACGTCATTGAGGGGAAAGGAAGCTCTCTAGCTGATAAAAATATTACTGGAAATAAGACGACAACTCCTTCTGAAAAATTAGAGTGGAATTCATGGCAACATTATCAAAAAACTACTGTTGATGGACGGCAATACGCCAAAATTGGTGATCGTCTTTATTCACAACATGCTGTGGATAGAATGCAACCTTCTGGTCTTGGTTCACCAGCAGGAACAACCGGACCTGGTAGAAATGTGACGCCCAACATTGTAGATCATGTAATTAAAACTGGTACTCCACAAAACAGTGTTGTTAATGGTGTTACCCGGACAACATATTGGAATGGTGATGTTGGTGTCGTGACTGAAAAAAATGGTAATGTAATTGTTACGATCCTTCGTAGGAGTGTGAAATGAATGATTGGATCTACCCTGAAGTAATTGAGTGTCTGAAAGGAGCTTGTAGGAGCTTTCTTGAAGGAAAGATAACAATACAGGATATTCAGTCAGAGATTTATAAAGCAGAAAATCAAATAGTTGCACTTGAAGAAAAGTGGCTTCGCACAATTTTATTTGATGCAGAGAATGAGATAGAGCTATTGATCTATACAGTCGATGAAAAAAGGCTAGATGAATCAGTAACATCTATAATCAAAAATATTTTAACCAATATAGGATAATTTCAAGTAATTTCCTGCCTCTTGAACGGACATCTAGTTTAAGAGGCAAGATTTCTTCTGAAATTGTTTGAACGACTATTTCACTTTATAGCTTTCAGCATCAACCCACCGGAATAGAACTCAATTCAGTTAATAGCCATATAGGGAAATACTCAGCTCTTAGGCACTGCCTTTTAACAGCGTCAAGTAAAGTTACTTATCGGTCTAAAAAGTCGCGTCGGGGCGTTGTGGGTCGAGCCTCAAACCACACTGGAAAAAACGGATTGTAACTGACTGAGGGCATTGGGGAAATCGGAGTTCGGTAATCAACTTCGCAATGGAATGCGTTGTTGTGGACAACAACCACCTAAGTGTGGAGAAGAACCAATCGCGCAGTGAGGAACTGGTTAATTGTCAGGGTGATAGCAGTTGCCGTTCTGCCGTTAGGGATAAATACCGACAGGAATACGACAAGGTTCAAGAGAGGATAACAACGTGTTCAGGGGCTGACCAGTGCGTTGCCGTTGCCAAAGAGTTGCGGGCATTGCAAGGTGATTACAGCACCCGGATGAGTGAAATTCAGGAAAAAGCCAGAATGCAGGGACTGGATTCCCTCACACCGGCAGAAGTGCGGGAATGGGCAGATTTACGCGGTGCGATGTCGAATATTGATGCGTCCCGCAATTTAGTACTCCATCGTGCTCAAGTCACCGGCGGCTCAGAAGAAACCACCCAGGAAATCGTGAAGATTATGGGTCAAGTGGGGATTTCAGCAGCTCCTGGGGTTGCTAAAGGAATTAGGCTGTGTCCCTTAATATCAATTAATAGTATTATTATCTGATTGATTTCGATGCAGGAACAAAATAGTGGCACGTTACGACATTTCTGATGATGCTTGGATATTGATAGAATCTTGTTTGCCCCC
>NZ_RCWA01000113.1 GCF_018448905.1 Photorhabdus heterorhabditis
GAAGCGAAACTGGGGTTATTACCCCGCCCTTATCAACATTCCCGAACAACTCAAGCCGCCTTTTCATTTCCTCATAGTCATCCCCTTTATCAAACAGCAAGGCAAACTGATAATTCCCTTTCTTACTGATTTCAAAATCAATTTTGACTGATTGACCAGACTTCGATACGTCAATCGGCTTGTATATATCAATGGGCTTAGAGCAGGCCATTAATAATGTACAGCTCATAAAAATAATCATATTTCGCCAATTTTTAAACCTTTCATGTATACGTAATACTTTCATCTTGTCACTCCAAATCTTCGGGCAGTTCAAGGATGAATTCATGGGCTCCAGGCGGGCGGGCGGCGTGCACGACCACTTCGCGCGGCGCACCCGGATCACTCAAGGCAATGTTTTCGCGAATGCTGCGGTTGAATAGCATATTGTCCTGCAACACCACGCCAATCTGCCGGCGCAGCGAGGACATATCAGTGGCTCAGTACTCATTTCATTATCTTGCATCAGACAACTTAATCCTTAAATCAAAAATCTGGATATTCATCTCACCCCTAGCAAGCTATCCAGACACACCCGCAATCCGTTTAGTAAACAAATCACAATTCATATAATTAGGCGATTATATCATCAAATAATAATAAATTTCATTTAATACATTCACAAACAGTGACATTAACCACACAATAATATTAAAATTTATTAAATTTATAATTTTCACGCTTACATTGATAACAAAACATAAACATCAACAATTTGATTCAGTCATTGCAACGACTCTTGAATCGGTGAAATTAAGATATCGATCAGTTATCGCCATCACAATGAAACTAATCGGTATTACCGACTGGACAAAGCAGCTAATAATCGCTCAACAAAAAAGACTAAGAAAAGAGATTTCAATTATAAACTAGCCAAAATTTGGTATACAGGTAGGTTTAAGACACATTTATTTTGTATAGGCTAGCTTATTGCACGAGAATTTTTCAATCACCCAATCGAGAACTTTTTACAAAAATAAAAAGGCACATTTACCGAAGTCAGCACGACAAACCAGAATACTTATTAATAATATTAATGATATGCTTATCAGGCTTAAAAATCCCAATCCAACAACCGAGCAAACAATGATCAAAAAACGTCAGGGAATATATGACCACACCATTAATATATAATTTTTTTTACACAAATTAGTCTGTCCGTCATTCCGCACCACATGCCTGATTTAAAAATAGTGTGCTAGTCCGGCCGCCGCGCAATATGAAGCACAGACTTTTACGAAAAACACGCTGAAATCAGACACAATCGCCCACCGCCCGTTGGGTATTTTTAACCTTTGAAGAGATTAATCCCTTCGAGTTTCAAGAACATCGGAGGGTAACGGGTATACAACCGTACCAAAGTGACCTGTTGAAAATATTCGGTCAATGGTATGCGTTTTTTTCTTCCTGAATGGGATGCGGAATATCGGTTATAAAGTCCCGCGATAACCATCACGGGCCTTGTTACCGATCAGTGCCAGTTGGCTGCCAGTACAGGTTGCAGCCGCTGTTGCTCGACATCACCGAGCATGGCCGTCGCCGGTGCTGGGGGCGCGAAGGCAGCCA
>NZ_RCWA01000114.1 GCF_018448905.1 Photorhabdus heterorhabditis
GGGCCAAAGTCAGTGAGTTAACGGAGGAGCAGAAGCAAACTATCAGCACCCTTTCCACGCTGGCCGCGGGATTAGCCGGCGGCATTGCCGGTGACTCCACCGCCAGCGCCGTTACCGGGGCACAGGCGGGGAAGAATGCAGTGGAAAATAATTATCTGAGCAGTAAGCAAATAGATGATTGGTCTGCGGAAATGAAGTCCTGCCAAGCAGGTGGCGGTGACTGTGAAGGTATCATTAAAAAATATGAGGAGTTGAGTACCGCACAACAGAAACAGCTAATAAGTGACTGTGCTGCTAGCCCGGCGAGCTGCCAGCAGAAGTACGGTAATGTGCTGACCGATAGTCTGACAGTGAAACAGGCGATAGATCGTGCCTTGGGTGAAGATATCCCGATCAAAATGGTCTACGATCTGACGGCGACCTTTGCGCAGCAAATGCAAGCAGAAGGTGTTGTTGCTACAAACAAAGTCTCTGAGGCTCTCCAGAAGGAATACGGTCTGGATGAGGTTCAGGCGGGTATTGTAGCGAGTGCAGCGGCATCGGCGTTTGGTGGGATTAGTAAGGCTAGTAATAGACTTCCACCGATTAATTCCAGCACAAAAATTGCGACGGGACAAAGCGTAGGCAGTTTCGAAAAAAGTTTAGTGGGACTTCCTCCGGGAGAACGTGTTGCTATTGTAAAACAAACTGCTGCAAAAGTTATTGTCGAGCAAGGTATGGTTAAAGATAGCAAATTAACCCAAATGAACGGTGGACGCGATGTGTACAAAGGTAAAGATGGAAATCTGTATGCTCTTGATACACAGCATGGCCGATTTGAAGTTGTTTCTCCAAAAGGTAAGCACTTAGGTGAAGTTGACTTCTCTATGCAAATGAGAAAATCGGCTGATACATCCGGCGGTCATAATTTGAAGGTAAAATAATGAAACTCATCGATCGTATAGAAAAATATATATCCAGAGGAACCGTATTCAGGTTGCCGGCAACATGGCCCTATGAAGAACAAGTTGATTTTATGGTTTTTGAAACTCAGGATGATGAACGCCCATATGGATTAATTGTCTCTTCTGGATATAAGGCTGGGTTGATATTGGTAAAACTACCAGCAGAATGTAGTTTAATTGAAACAAGGGGATTAAGCACCCAATGGATTATAGATAACTGGGCAAAATGGATTTACCCAGAATGTGATGTCAGTGACGTCTATGTACTCGAACGATATATAGCAACTCCAGTTGCCTGAATATAAACCTTGGCTTCGTAAACTACACTGTAAATGTTGGACAACCATCTGACCATTTAAGGTGTAGTTGATTAAGTCGGAGCAAAGTGGCTTACAGGCTAAAAAGTCGCATCGGGGCGTTGTGGGTCGAGCCTCAAACCACACTGGGAAAAACGGGTTGTAACTGACTGAGAACATTGAGAAAATCAGCGTCCGGCGGTCAACTTCGCAATGGAATGCGTTGTTGTGGACAATAATGCCCTAGCGAGTGTACTGGCGGCGGCAGAAGCGAATAAAAAAGGCACAGTTGAGAAATGGCAACAGGACAAGCAAACCGAAATCCAGAAAGCCTGTAGTGGTAACACGCCACTTT
>NZ_RCWA01000115.1 GCF_018448905.1 Photorhabdus heterorhabditis
ACCGCTGGATGTGCTGGCGTTTACCGGACAGGAATATTTAAGCCAGCCTTTTTGCTACACCATTGAATTTACCAGCCCGGAGAAGGCGATTGCGCCGGCGCAGATGCTGATGCAGGACGCCTCATTTACCCTGACTTCCCCGCCGGTTAATCCGGGTCTGCGCGGGATGCCGGTGGTCCCCCCGGCGCCATTGCGTACGGTATATGGGGTGATCAGTGGCTTTAAACTGCTGTCTACCTCGCGGGATGAAAGCCATTACGAGGTGACGCTGGTGCCCCGGCTGGCCCTGTTGGCGAACAGCCATCAGTCGGCGATTTACCAGAATATGTCGGTGCCGGAGATTGTGGAAAAAATCTTGCGTGAACGGCACGATTTCCGGGGCCAGGATTTTTTATTCACGCTGGCTTATCCCTACCCGAAGCGGGAACAGGTGATGCAGTACGGCGAGGATGACCTGCGGTTTGTGCAGCGGCTGCTGGCGGAAGTGGGTATCTGGTACAAAGTGACGGCGGATGAGCGGCTGAACATTGACGTGGTGGAGTTTTACGACGACCAGCGCTACTACCAGTTTAACGTGTACCTGCCGGCCCGTTCTCCTTCGGGGATGCACGGCGGAGAGGCGGATGCGGTGTGGGGCATGGAAACCACCCATCAGGTGGTGGAAGGGAAAATCCTGACCCGGGATTACGACTACCGCGACGCGCTGCCGCGGTATGGGATGGATGTGGAGGCGGATGTGACGCGCGGGGACCCCACAACTTACGGGGAAGCTTACCATTACATCGATAACTACCGGGTACTGGGAAACCGTTACGCCATCGAACCGGAAGTGGAAAGCGGGGTGTTCTATGCCCGGCTGCACCACGAACGTTACCTGAATCAGCAAACCCGGCTGCGGGGGTTAACCACCTCGGCGACGCTGGTACCGGGGCAGGAGCTGAAAGTGCGGGGGGAGGCGCCGGAAGCTTTTCGTAAAGGCGCGATTATCACCGGTATCACCAGCGGCGCCCGCCGGGATAAAAGTTTTGAAATGGCATTCACCGCCATACCTTATTCAGAAACCGTGTGTTTTCGCCCGGCATTAATCCCGAAACCGGTGATGGCGGGCACATTACCGGCCAGAGTGACCAGTACTATCGTGAACGACCCGTACGGGGATATCGACAAAGACGGCTTGTATCGGGTGTCGTTTGACTTTGACCGGGCGAGTTGGCCGCAGGGGAGAGAAAGCCTGTGGGTACGGTTGGCGCGGCCCTATGCGGGGGACACCTACGGTTTTCACTGGCCGTTGCTGGCGGGGACGGAAGTGGCGATCGCATTTGAAGGGGGCGACCCGGATAGGCCCTATATCGCACACGCGCTGCACGACTCGAAACACCCGGATCACGTCGCATTTTATAACTACAAACGTAACGTGCTGCGCACGCCGGCGAATAACAAACTGCGGATGGATGACGAGCGCGGGAAAGAGCACATCAAACTCAGTACGGAATACGGCGGCAAGAGTCAGCTGAATCTGGGGCATCTTGTCGATGGTCAGCGCCCGCACCCGGATAAACGGGGCGAGGGCTTTGAACTGCG
>NZ_RCWA01000116.1 GCF_018448905.1 Photorhabdus heterorhabditis
GCCCAGTGCGAGGGTGTCGCAAAAGTTATCCCTTATCAGTTAATATCTTGGTTCCCATTCCAAATTCAGAACTTCTATTATGACCACATTCCTACGACAACTGATGCCTTCCGTTCACACCGGGCGTCAGTTTGTCACCGCTCAGCACCTGCCTGTACTGAGCGGGGCCCTTTCCCTCCATGACTACCTGAAACACGTCGGCGAGCGCGCGGCATTTATTGTCTCCGATATCCTTGATGAGCAGGATTGGGCCCCTTTCGAACGCGATTACGCCTCATCAGGCAGAGCCCCGTATTCCCCGCGTTCCATGATGGGGATTTTGCTTTATGGGATCATGAAAGGGATTCATTCTCTTAGAGGACTTGAACGGCTGGCACGTCTGGATTTGGGATGTCTCTTTGTCAGTCATGGCATTACACCTGAGCATGCCAGTCTCGGACGTTTCCTCTCTCAACATCAATCCACACTGACGGGCTCGTTTTTTGAAGGGGTCGCTTCGGCCGTATTACATCACAGTCAATCCGGTGTTTCCTGTCTGGCGGGGGATGGCACAGTGATAGAAGCGGCGTGTTCTCATTATTACCTCCTGACTCAGGAAGCCATTTTGCGAGAAAAAAAGACCTTAACTACCGCCCCAGTTAATCCCCAAAAAGAAGTTAAAATCAGGCGACTGGAACAGTCTGCCGCCATCTTACAAATCCGACAAGAAAATCGTGAAAAAGGCGGTAAAAACGCCAGCCGGTTACGTATCAACCCAGCAGAACCGGAAGCCGTGGTCCAGAAACTCAAACGGGGACGGGGATTTTCCAGTGCGTATAACCCCTCGGTATGAGTGAATCAGGCCCGTATCATTGTCGCCCAGACAGTCGACCCCGTCAGTGAAACTCGGGTTATCGCTGACTGACTGGCTCAGCACTATCCGCTATCAGGATGTCATCCCAAAACGCTCTTACTGGATGCCGGTTATTTTCATGATGAGGTTATTGCTGAGGCTCAAAAACACGCGATCCTGTTGTTCTGCCCTGAAGGTAATGACCGACAGAGTCCAAGAAAAATCTACCCAAAATCGCGGTTTATTTATCATGCGGAGAAAGACCTGTATATTTGCCCGGCCAATGATAGGTTACGTCATGTCAGTACAGTAAGACGTTCCGAAAAAAGCCGTGGGCATCGGGTCTATACCGGAGCAAATTGTGCTGATTGCCCGGAAAAAGAAAAGTGTACTCAGGCGAAAAAGGGGAGAAAAATTAAACGTTACCCGGAAGATGAAGCGCGGGATAAACTGCGTTCACGGATGGACAAACCGGAGTCAAAGCGGATATTGAGTCAAAGAAAAGTCATGGTCGACCCCGTATTTTCCGCCTTACGGGGTATCCAGAGACTGGAGCGCTTTCGGCGTAGAGGTTTATCGGCAGTCAGAGTGGAATTTACCTTGCACGCCATAGCCTATAACTTATCAAGGGCAGTTGCCCTGATATTATGGGCTATTTTTAGCCTGTTATGGGTTGTCAGTCCCAATAACAGGCAATCAATCTCTGTGGGTTTATTTTCAATGCCAGTCTTTTGCGACACCCTC
>NZ_RCWA01000117.1 GCF_018448905.1 Photorhabdus heterorhabditis
GGAATGGGGCCTATCTGGGGGCACAATTAGATATGATTCTGGAGGGCGCGTTAAATCTGTCATTTAAATATGCCAGCAATGAGGAGAGGGAAATGGAATTTCAACTGGGGGATATGGTGAAAGGGACATTAGCGATTAGAGCAGAAACTAATATACAGGTGGGGTTTAAATATTATCTGGTGGAGGGTTATTTTAAAGCGGATGCAGATATTGAAGCGCAGGGATGCTTTGAACTGGATAAGCAGGATAAGGGGTTATATCTGGTGTTTTTCCATGAGGGCATCACTGCCAGTTATTATGTGGAGTTTGGGATGGGGAAAAGTACAACTAAAAATATCGGTAGTTCTGCTGGGAAAAGAAATAAGGAGGATGATAAAAAACAAAAAACATGGGAGATATATCCGAAGCTACCAAAAGAAAAATCGACATATAAACTGAGGTTATCGCAATGAAAAAATTCGTTCTATTTTTTATGACCCTATTTTCATTATCAGTTTATGGGAAAAACACTATGGATAAAGTTAAATATATCACTTACTTAGAAACAAACCGTGCTTATTGTGTTCTCAGAGTCAATGGGATTTATACTTTAAGCAATCTGGGCTCAAGGACCGGCACTATATCAACGGGTTACAATATTGCACCATTATTGCGAAATGGTAAGAATACTATTTATATCGAAATGGCTCCGTTTATTGATGTAGACGAGAAATATGTTTATCAAGAAAAAGGTACTGAGTGTAAGGTTAAACTGGTAAGGGTAACGCCTTATGAATCTGATGAAATGACTAATATTATCACCAGTGTGGCAGATAAAAATGGCACGTTGGAACCAACCAGTATGAAATCCGTTAATTTTAATGTTGATACCGCTAACTATAGCAAAATTAAGGAGAAAGATCTTAAAGGTAGAGGGTTTTATTATGCAGAGCGAACCGTAACATTAAATGATTTGCCTGTTTGGGCTTGGACTACAGCTATGCCTTTGCCAGAAACAGAAATCAGTACCGAACTGGTTAAAAAAGCCTATGAAGATATTTGGCAAATATTGAAAAATCAGGACTTAACGGCACTGAAATCAGCTTATCAGTTAACGTTGCATGAGGAATCTCAGGCTAATGACAGTACTGAGCAAATCGATTTTGATTCGCTGGATTTTAAACATTACTTTGATAAAGGCTATCAGGCTGTACCGATAGACTGGAGTAAATATAAATTGGTGCGCTATATGGATGGCCGATTATTCCGGTTTGAAGTTAAAGATGGGATACAATCTCCTCTGTTAATTGAGGACAAAAATAATAGTGAAAATGGTCAAACATTTAACCCTCTCTTCTCTTTAATCAATGGAAAAGTGGTGATTTCAAGATAGCTATGGTTTGTTTTAACTCACTCAGTATTAACTGTTTTTGCAGTTAATACTGAGAAAGAAGGAAAAAATATGCTTTCAGTTAATATGCGTAGTGCGGTTTGTGATTGCAAAATCCCGGACCCCTGTATTCACAAATTAGTGTTAAAAGTCGGTAAACGGGTTTTCAATTATAACCAGATTGAACC
>NZ_RCWA01000118.1 GCF_018448905.1 Photorhabdus heterorhabditis
GGTTCAATCTGGTTATAATTGAAAACCCGTTTACCGACTTTTAACACTAATTTGTGAATACAGGGGTCCGGGATTTTGCAATCACAAACCGCACTGCGCATATTAACTGAAAGCATATTTTTTCCTTCTTTCTCAGTATTAACTGCAAAAACAGTTAATACTGAGTGAGTTAAAACAAACCATAGCTATCTTGAAATCACCACTTTTCCATTGATTAAAGAGAAATAGGGGCTAAATGTGCGACCATTTTCACCATTCCTATCTCTAATTAACAATGGTGAATTATTGCTATCTTCAATTTCAAACCGAAATAACCGCCCCCCCAGATAACGCACCAGCTTATATTTTCTCCAGTCTATCGGTATGGCCCGATAACCGTCGTCAAAATTTCTCTTGAAGTCTAAAGAATCAAAATAACTTTGTTCTGTACTATTATTGGCCTGAGCATGTTCATACAACATTAATTTAGCTGCTGATTGCAAAGCTACTGAATCTCTATTTTTCATTATTTGCCAAATATCTTCATAGGCTTTTTTTACTAACTCCGTGCTTGTTTCCGTTTTTGGCAAAGGCGTAGCCGTCGTCCAGGCCCAAGCAGGCAAATCATTTAATGTTACCGTCCGCTCCGTATGATAATAAAACTCATCAGGGTATTCTTGCGTAGCAATTCTACTGGATTGTGCAGTATCAATATTAAAATTAATAGACTGCATACTGTTAGGTCTCAGTATTCCATCTTTATCTGCTACCTTGGTGATAATATTCGTAACTTCCCTGGAATCGTAGGGAGTCACCCTCACTAATCGAACCTTACATTCTGCATCTTTTTCTTTATAAACATATTTATCATCCCGAGCACTTAATGGCCCCATATTAAGGCTGATAACATTTTTACCGTTTTGTAATATCACTGCAATATTATAGCCAGTTGATATAGTACCGTTAATCGAGCCAAAATTACTTAAAGTATAGATCCCATTGACTGTGAGTACACAAAATGCCTGATTTGTTTCTAAATAAGCAATATATTTAACTTTATCCATTGTATTTTCTCCATAAGCTGATAGTGAAAATAATGTCATAGAAAATAAGAAAAATTTCCTCATTCCGATAACCTCAGTTTGTATGTCGACTTTTCTTTTGGTAACTTCGGATATATCTCCCATTTTTTTTGTTTTTTGTTATCCACTTTGCTCCCTTTTATAATAGATTTACCATTATTTTCAGATGGTACTAACCCCACCCCAAACTCCACATAATAACTGGCAGTGATGCCCTCATGGAAAAACACCAGATATAACCCCTTATCCTGCTTATCCAGTTCAAAACATCCCTGCGCTTCAATATCTGCATCCGCTTTAAAATAACCCTCCACCAGATAATATTTAAACCCCACCTGTATATTAGTTTCTGCTCTAATCGCTAACGTCCCTTTCACCATATCCCCCAGTTGAAATTCCATTTCCCTCTCCTCATTGCTGGCATATTTAAATGACAGATTTAACGCGCCCTCCAGAATCATATCTAATTGTGCCCCCAGATAGGCCCCATTCC
>NZ_RCWA01000119.1 GCF_018448905.1 Photorhabdus heterorhabditis
CTGATCTGCTCAATCCCTAGCAACTCATGCCAAATCGCCGCCAACGCGATTTCCGTTTCTCCCTGCGGGGCCTCGTAAACCTGACGGGCAAACGCCTCTCCGTCCGGCGCCGGCAACGCCAGACGATCCAGCTTACTGTTAGGCGTCAACGGAAACTCATCCAGCCGCACAAAAGCTGACGGCACCATATAATCCGGCAACAGGGCGCTCAGGTAGATACGCAGACTATTAACCAGTCCCTCATGGGCTTCCGCCACCACATAAGCCACCAGCCGTTTCTCCTGCCCTTCTCCCAGCGCCAGCACCACACAGTCACTCACCGCCGGATGTGCCGACAACCGGCCCTCAATTTCTCCCGGCTCTATCCTGAAACCACGGATTTTAACCTGATAGTCATTACGCCCCAGGAAATCCAGATTACCGTCCGGCAGATAACGGGCCAAATCCCCGGTTCGGTACATCCGCGCACCCGGTTTATCACTGAACGGATCTATCAGGAAACGTTCCGCCGTCAAATCCGGGCGATTCAGGTAGCCTCGCGTCACGCCCGCTCCACCTATGTACAATTCCCCTATCGCCCCCAGCGGCACAGGATGACCTTCTCTATCCAGTAAATACAGACGGGTATTGGTCAGCGGACGTCCGATTGTCGGATAAGGATGCGCCGCCTCTATACAGGCCAGCGTCGCATCCACCGTGCATTCCGTTGGGCCGTAGACATTATAGGCCGTCAACTGCGGCATCCCCGCTATTGTCTGCCAGGTTTGGATTGATATGGGTTCTCCCCCAATCAACAGCACCAGCGCTTTGTTATATTCAGACAAACCCGCTGCCAACAACATCTCTAATTGCATTGGCGTACAGTCCAGCACGTCCAGATTGGTCGTGACTAAAAACTGCAAGAAAGCCGCACTATCCGCTCGAACATCTTGTGGAACAATGACCAGCGTATAGCCATTCAGCAAACCCAGTACGTTTTGCAATGCCGCATCAAAGGCAATACTGGCATTCAGGCTGACCCGGTAAGGCGCAGATGATGACGGCGCAAATACGCGGGCTGTCAGCGCTCCATGCAGATTTAACAGCGAATCATGTTCAACCATGACGCCTTTCGGCATCCCCGTCGAACCAGAGGTATAAATCACATACGCCAGATGTCGTGGCGTCAGCCCGGCTATCTGCGGATTCGTCTCCCTCTGGTCTGGCAAAATATTAGGGTCCAGCACCGTCAGTCCGGCCAGCGCTTCTCGGCCCACGACAGCACAGCCTGCCTCATCAGCCAGTATCACTGATGACGCTGCATCACGCAGAACGTGGGTCAGACGTTCACTCGGATAGGTCGGGTCCAGCGGCACATAAGCCCCACCGGCTTTCAGTACCGCCAATATTCCCACTACCATGGCCGGAGAACGTGATACGCAAATCGCCACCCGCTGGTCCGGCTCCACGCCCAGAGCAATCAGCTGATGAGCCAGCCGGTTAGCGCGGGCATTCAATTGCGCATAACTGAGCGTCTGCGTTT
>NZ_RCWA01000120.1 GCF_018448905.1 Photorhabdus heterorhabditis
GGGCCAAAGTCAGTGAGTTAACGGAGGAGCAGAAGCAAACTATCAGCACCCTTTCCACGCTGGCCGCGGGATTAGCCGGCGGCATTGCCGGTGACTCCACCGCCAGCGCCGTTACCGGGGCACAGGCGGGGAAGAATGCAGTGGACAATAATGCCCTAGCGAGTGTACTGGCGGCGGCAGAAGCGAATAAAAAAGGCACAGTTGAGAAATGGCAACAGGACAAGCAAACCGAAATCCAGAAAGCCTGTAGTGGTAACACGCCACTTTCTTGCCAGACTATGGTTGCCGCAGAAGGGAGTGTATTAGCTTTACCATGGTTATCGGGAGCTTCTGCAACAACGGGCCTGATTGGTGCCGTAGCCAATACCGGTATCCAATATCTTGCTAATGGCAATGTCGACCCCAATGATGCTATTTTTGCGTACTGGACGGGCGCATTCACGGCTAATACTGGTTTGTGGGGCACAATAGCCTGGAATGCAGGTATGGGGGCAGCTTCAAGTTATGTCAAAGGGGATGATCCGCTAAAAGGAGGGATGATCAGCGGCGCCGCTTCTGGGATTGGTTATGGGGTAGGTAAATTGGCTCAAAATCCCTTGGAAAAATTTATTAATCCAAACTGGAAAAATTATGAATGGGTTAATGTAGGAATAGGGATCTCGAAGCCATTACCTTTAAGTTCATTACCGGGAGTTGCTGGTAATATAGTTAGTTCGGTTTCAACAGAATTCTCCAACGATCAGATAAATAAGGAAGTTAGTAAGATCGAAGGAGAACATAAATGAATATATTAAAGAGAAAGTGGCTAATTATACTAATTTATTTAGTAGTTGCCTGTATTATGGTTGTAACCCTAGGAGCAGTAATAACAAAAATAGTCATCTGTCTATTTTATATGATTTTTTATGGATTACCTTTTGAATTATCTAAAACTGACGTTTTGTTATGTATCAAAGGTGGTTTTTATGGTGGTTCTGTTAGTGGCATAGGATTTTGGTTTAGATATTACCAATATTATAATTCACATAAATGAAACTAATTCCATCATTTGAGCTGGAATTAGTATTTTTGTTGTAGACAACAACCACCTAAGTGTGGAGAAGAACCAATCGCGCAGTGAGGAACTGGTTAATTGTCAGGGTGATAGCAGTTGCCGTTCTGCCGTTAGGGATAAATATCGGCAAGAGTATGACAAGGTTCAGGAGCGGATAGCAACTTGTTCAGGCGCTGACCAGTGCGTTGCGGTTGCCAAAGAGTTGCGGGCATTACAAGGTGACTATAGTGCGCGAATAGGCGAAATTCAGGAAAAAGCCAGAATGCAGGGGCTGGATTCCCTCACGCTGGCAGAAGTACGGGAATGGGCAGATTTACGCGGTGCCATGTCGAATATTGACGCATCACGGAATTTGGTACTCCATCGTGCCCAAGTCACCGGCGGCTCAGAAGAAACCACCCAGGAAATCATGAAGATTATGGGGCAGACGGGAATTGCGGCGTCTGCGGGAGTGGCTG
>NZ_RCWA01000121.1 GCF_018448905.1 Photorhabdus heterorhabditis
CCGTTATGTATTCATCAGCTGTTTGAGCAACAGGCAGAGCAGGCCCCACAGGCGACAGCGTTAGAATATCAACAACAGATTTTCAGTTATGCGGAACTGAATGCCCGTGCTAACCGTCTGGCTCATCAACTGATGGCTCTGGGCGTCATGCCAGACCAGCGGGTAGCGATTTGTGCGGCCCGTTCCCCGGCCATGGTGGTGGCGCTGTTGGCGGTACTGAAAGCCGGTGGCGCCTATGTGCCGCTGGATACCACTTATCCGGCGGAACGTCTGACGTATATCCTGAATGATACGGCCCCGTCAGTGGTGCTGGTTGATGAAACTGGGCGGGCGGCATTGGGTGAATCTGCGTTGGTCGGGCTGACAGTACTTGATCCGAATATCCAGCCTGATCAGCCGGCCAGCAATCCGCAGGTCCCAGGGTTAACGCCACAGCATCTGGCTTACGTCATCTACACTTCCGGCTCCACCGGGCAGCCGAAAGGTGTGATGGTGGAACATCAGGCGGTGTATCAACGTTATCTGGGTTTTAATGCGCTTTATGACGTCACCGCGCAAGACCGGGTGTTGCAATTTGCGGCTTTTGCGTTTGATGTTTCAGTGGAAGAATTTTTCTCGTCATTATGCAACGGGGCTACGCTGGTGATCCGTGATGATAGCTGGCTGGCGTCGGTGTCGGGATTTATTGCTTTAACCCAGAAACATGGTGTTACGGTTATCTCTCTGCCGACCTTATTCTGGTCGGAACTGGCGGCCCGGGACACCGGATTACCGCTGCCGGATTGCCTGCGACTCATCATCATTGGGGGTGAGGCGGTGAAGAGAAACGCCGTTCAGGACTGGTTTAAGCAGGCAGGCCACCGGCCCCGGTTGTTGAATGGTTATGGTCCGACAGAAAATACCGTGACGGTGACCTACAAAGATGTGTTATCCGTGGAGGATGCTCGTTCTATCGGGCGGCCAGCTAAAAATACCCGCATCTACCTGCTGGACAGATATGGCGAACTGGTACCCGCCGGTTGTGTGGGTGAAATGTATATTGGTGGTGTCGGGGTGGCCCGGGGTTATCTGAACAGGCCGGAATTGAGCGCGGAACGTTTTATGCCGGACCCCTTTAATCCGGTATCCGGTGAGAGGATGTATCGTAGCGGGGATTTGGCCCGCTACCTGCCGGACGGAGAGCTGGAATTCCTGGGCCGTAACGACGAACAGGTTAAGATCCGGGGCTTCCGGATTGAACTGGGGGAAATTGAGGCGCGGTTGGTGGAACATCCGGCGGTGCAAGAGGCAGCGGTACTGGTATTGGATGATGGACGAAGCAAACGGCTGGTTGCCTATGTAGCGGCGGAAAAGAATGCGAGATTGGCTGTTGATTTACGTGAATACCTGAGTGCGATTTTACCGGATTATATGGTGCCGGTCGCGTTTGTGCAGCTGGATACCTTCCCGCAAACCCCGAATGGTAAGCTGGATCGCCGGGCGTTGCC
>NZ_RCWA01000122.1 GCF_018448905.1 Photorhabdus heterorhabditis
CAAAGCAGCTAAAGAAGCCACTTTAACGTATAAGTATTCATGGGCCGATAATGGGTAATAGTCCGGTTGAATTGCCCACTTTACCGCTAAATAACTCAAGTGCCCCAGACTTTTTTATGCTCTCGCACTAGGAAGGAATGAGAATATTTTTTCTCTAACAAAAGGTTGATATTGAGAATAACTATCTGAGCGTGAATGAGCTGGACAATTTTGCGCATAAAGCCCGCACCTGTGAAGGCGAAAGCTGCAAACAAGTGATCAAGGATATGTTAAAATGAGTATCGGGGTTACAGGGATATGATGCACAATGAAGAAGAACACTACGCCAACATTACATGATGCTATTTTTAAGCAGTTTCTGACACATCCAGATACGGCCAGAGATTTTCTACAGTTCCATTTGCCACTAACTCTGCTGAAGGTTTGTGATCTGAATACGCTGCAACTGGTATCGGGAAGCTTCATTGAAGACGATCTGCGGCCATACTACAGTGACGTTTTGTATTCACTAAAAACGGGTAAGGGTGACGGTTATGTATACTGTCTGATTGAACATCAAAGCTCGCCTGATAAACACATGGCTTTTCGGATGTTGCGTTATGCCATTGCTGCCATGCAACGTCATCTTGATGCTGGTCATAAAACGTTACCGTTGGTGATACCCGTACTATTCTACCAGGGAAAGATCAGTCCGTATCCGTATCCGATGAATTGGCTTTTGGAGTTCGATGATCCGGAACTTGCCGGCGAGTTGTACAATAAAGATTTTCCACTGGTTGATATTACCGTTATTCCGGACGACGAAATAATGAAACATCGTCGTATGGCTGTGCTCGAAATGTTGCAGAAACACATTCGCCAGCGTGATCTGACTGAGCTGCTTGACCAGCTGGTAACATTGTTGTTGGAAGGATATACCACTCAGGAACAGCTGATATCTGTGATAAACTATATGCTGCAGGCGGGAGAATCTCACGATCCGGCTGCTTTGCTAAACACTCTGGCATCACGTGTGCCACAGCATGAGGAAGCTCTGATGACTATTGCTGAAAAACTCCGCCTCGAGGGCGAACAACGCGGGATTCGGAAAGGGATGCAGTTAGGTGAACAGAAAGGACTTGAAGAAGGCGTGCGGCTGGGTGAACAGAAAGGGCGTGAAGAAGGTGTGCGGCTGGGTAAACTCGACGTTGCCCACAGCCTTTTGAAAATGGGGATGCCTCGCGAGGCTGTTCTCGAAGCGACTGGCTTATCTGAAGACGAGTTGGCGCAGATCCGTCATTGATTCTGACACCAGAAAGAATCCCATTAAGGGCGTCGTCAGCCGCAGCAACTAACGCCCTTTTTAGAGAGCATAAAATCTATGGTCGCCCTCGTTTTTGCAACACTCATTTTGATGAATTTTGGGCTTGCTTAAATCTATCCGGCGTCACTATAGGCAAGGAACCTGCGCCTCGATGAGTTCCGCGCCTGATGAACCTTA
>NZ_RCWA01000123.1 GCF_018448905.1 Photorhabdus heterorhabditis
GGAACTTCTTTGGTGTTCCATTGGATGTCGTGTTATCAAATGAGCAGATGACACCGCAAAAGGCGGCGGAAATTGTTGCCGGTGGCATACCTACCAGTGAAGCAAAGCTGATACAGTTTGCGGCAGCAAAAGCGTTTTTGTCTTTAAGTAAGTACCAGTCGACAGAAGTCATTGAGGGGAAAGGAAGTTCTCTGGCTGATGTGAATATTACTGGAAATAAGACGACGATTTCATCTATAAATGAGGGCAAAGGTACTTCTGGACGACTCCCTGAAAAGCCCATTAAAGAGGTAACAGCAACAGAAGTAAATAATTGGTGGAAAAATCAGGGATATGAACAACCTCCATATACTCCAGGAACTACAGTAAAGGAATTTGAATTAGCAACTAACACGCAATTTGTTAGGGTTTATGATGGTACTCATTCACAAATGAGAGGGGGATGGATGATGAAAGCTGAAGATATAAAAGGATTAAGTAGTAAACAAATTCAAGAAAAGTTTGCTTTGCCATATAAACCAAAATACGTTGCGGATGTTGAAATTAAAGCAGGTACTAAGATGAGAGTAGGCTCTGCAAATAGTCTGTTTGGCTATAAAGGTGGAGGAACCCAGTTTGATCTTATGGGGCAAAGAACAGGTACATTCACTAATGAACGGGCTATTCAGAGAAAATAGGGTATCAAAATGGCTATCTTAGTAAACGATAACAAGATTAATATTAATGAGCACTTAATTATATTTAATCAAAAGATTATTAAGGCGATAGAAATTGATAATGGTTCTGTTCTTGTCTTAACTGATATTCCTATAGGAGATGATGGACTAAATAACCTATTTTCTTATACAAATAATGGAGAATTTCTTTGGCAAATAGAGCCTTCAGATTTACAAAAAGAAGGTCAAATAAGTTACCCATATGAAGGATTGAACGTTGTTGAAGGGCAATATTTTGTTGTTGATTTTTATGGAAGAAGAATATTTTTCGATCCTTATACTGGCCTATTCTTATCACGAGATGTTGTAAAATAAGATGTGGACAACAACCACCTAAGTGTGGAGAAGAACCAATCGCGCAGTGAGGAACTGGTTAATTGTCAGGGGGATATCAGTTGCCGTTCTGCCGTTAGGGATAAATATCGGCAAGAGTATGACAAGGTTCAGGAGCGGATAGCAACGTGTTCAGGCGCTGACCAGTGCGTTGCCGTTGCTAAAGAGCTGCGGGCATTGCAAGGTGACTACAGTGCTCGGATAGGCGAAATTCAGGAAAAAGCCAGAATGCAAGGACTGGATTCCCTCACGCCAGCAGAAGTGCGGGAATGGGCAAATTTACGCGGTGCCATGTCAAATATTGACGCATCACGGAATTTGGTACTCCATCGTGCCCAAGTCACCGGCGGCTCAGAAGAAACCACCCAGGAAATCATGAAGATTATGGGGCAGACGGGAATTGCGGCGTCTGCGGGAGTGGCTG
>NZ_RCWA01000124.1 GCF_018448905.1 Photorhabdus heterorhabditis
AAACGGGTATATGCTGATAATTGGCGATCATATAATGCCTGACATTCTTCCCGCTTCTGATTCGCCAAAATATAACGCCATAGATGCACGGGATTATTCGCGGCACTGACATTAATCGGGTCATCAGAATCAACCTGACAAGCCTCTTCCACTTCTTGAGGCCATTGCGGTATTTTGCTGGTCTGCATAGCAATATAACGGGCAACACTGGTAATTAGAGCAACTGACAGTATCATAAATCCAAAAAGCCAGTCCAAACGAGAACCCATCCGCATCAGATACTGTAATCCAAAAATATAACTTTCTTTCTGTTTCTCAATAGGAGGGCATAAAGCGATAATATCCGCCTGTTCCGGTAAACACTCTTCCTCCATATAACAACGGATAAACTCCCAATAACCCGGCATCACTTCCAAGCTACCAGAAAGTCCCAGACTAAATGTCTCTAATACCGTTTCTTGATCGTCTGCCAGAATATGGCCGCTGATACTCCATTCCGGCCACTTACCACCTCCTATTGTTGGGGTAAAAAACACTTCTTTCCAGGGAACCGATAATACTGTGCCATCAAAACGGTAAACATGGATCATCTGGGTTTTGCGGTTAAATCGAATGGGATAGTGTGTCTTAGCAAACCACTCTTTTAAGATAAATTTGCCACTGAAATATAAAAAAAACACAGTTGCAGGGATCATAATCATGAACCCTATTAATGTATTTTCTTTAATTGCTCCATTCAAAATAGATAGATAGATCGTCTTTCCAGTAAAATATAAAGCCATTCCTAAGAAACAACAAAATACCGTTGCATTAAGAAAACTAACAAATCCCTTCTCTCTATAATACTTATCCACCGTTTCCATATAAGTAGAATTCATACGGATCACCGTATCGTGATCAACAATATACAGACCATATTTAGCGGTTATCTTAGTCGGTTTTCCCTGACAAAATTGATCATGCTTCTCTACCCAAGTCAAAGGACGATTCAATTTATAAGGGTTATACAAAATATTCCATTTCATAACTACGCCTCCGCCGAAGTTGAATGAGCCATTGCAATTTTCTCTTGCAAACGCGCATGTGCCGATGACTTACGATCATATAACACCTGACGTTCTTCCCGCGTCTGATTCGCCAAAATATAACGCCATAAATGCACAGGATTATTCGCTGCACTGGCATTAATCGGGTCATCAGGATCAACCTGACAAGCCTCTTCTACTTCCTGAGGCCATTGCGGTATTTTGCTAGTTTTCATACCAACATAGCGAGCGATACTGGTTAATAAGGTTATAGGTAATTGTATAATCTCAGATAACCATTCCAGACGAGAAGTTATTT
>NZ_RCWA01000125.1 GCF_018448905.1 Photorhabdus heterorhabditis
CGGTATCGCGACTTAAGTTCGCGATATCCTGCGTCTGGTGCGCTTTGTCCCGGATAATCAGGTTGCCGTCACTGACGGCGGCGTGCGTGGTGGTGCTGTCATGGCCCTGGTTATTGGAACCGCTCAGTGCATTGACCGCCAGATTATTCAGGACCTGACCGGCGGTCGGTTTGCCAACGCTGATGCCCGCACTCTGCTGTTCAACCTTAAAATCCGCCTGATTCTGAATATCTTTAAAGCCCAGTGTGCCGGTGTTGAGGGTGTTTTTGGTTTTGTCAGCGTGACTGGCTATCACCGCACCGTCCAGCTGGGTGTGGTCGCCGACATTCACCTGATAGCCCCCTTGACCGGCATACAGCCCGGTCTGCTCCTGCACGCTGTCATAGTGGCTGTGCAGTTTGCTGCGGCTGGCATTCAGGCTTAATGTGCCGTCCGGCTGCGGACCCACGGTGGCATTGACCCCGGCACGGGCGTTGTGCTGCTGGCTGTCATAGCGCTGGCGGTCCTGTTCACTGCTTAATGTCAGATGGCGTTTCACGTCGGCGGTCAGCTGTTCGCCACTGACCTGCGCCCCTTGCAGCGTGGTATCCCGGCCACTGTTGAGGGTAACGGTCTGTCCCGCCTCTAATGTGGTGTGCGTGTGACTGACCCCGTTGCCATTTTCATGGCCGTTGCCCCGACTGACATTGGCCGATGCCGTCAAGCCGGTGCTGCCCGGGCCGGCGGTGAGACCCACGCCCAGCGCGCTACCGTGGCTACTGTTTTTGCCGATAGTCTGTTCGGTGTTCTGGCTGGAACTCAGTTGGATGTCTCGGCTGGCATTGAGTTGCAGGTCTTGACCCGCCTGTAACTGGCTGCCCTGAATACGGATATCGCCATTCTGGCCTGATGCGCCTTTGCCATCCCCTTTGGCGGTTATGGTGAGGTTATCCCCGGCCGTGAGATGGCTGCCCTGTTGGGTGGTCTGGCGGTGCTGCTGTTCTGAACGCGAAGACTGGCGACCGTAGGACAGGCGAACCCCGGCCAGATTATTCTTGCCCGGGTCGTCACGGCCCTGCGCTTCCGCCAGTCGGACCGCCTGGGTAGCCTGAACCCCGCTGAGCGCGGCCTGAGTATTTTGCAACGCTTTCAGGCGCGGGTCGGCGGTCTGCTGTGCTGCCCGGGCTGTCTGTACCGCGCTGTTGATGGCGCCGCCTGCCGTGCCACTGAGCGCCACGGTTAAGCCGCTTTGCTTTTGTTCGGTTTTCGTCAGGGTGGTGTGATGATTTTCCGCACTGGTGATACTGACGCTCTGACCGGTGAGGGTCAGGTCCTTTTTCGCGACGATATCACTGCCAT
>NZ_RCWA01000126.1 GCF_018448905.1 Photorhabdus heterorhabditis
AAGCCGTGGTTGGTCAGGTTGTTGGCCGTCAGTTGAGTGACATCACGCCCGCTGACCGTGCCGCGGTTGGTGATATCGCCCTGACTGTTAAGCGCCACGGTATTGCCGGCGAGGAGGGCGCCGTCACTGCGCAGGTCACCGGATTTCACCCGGGCGTACACCTGCGGCACCGTCACCACCTCGGTAGTGCCGTCCGGCAGCGTGACCGTCTGGTTGGTCAGCCAGATAATATCCGAGGTCAGCAGCGCCATCTGCGCCGGACTCAGCGCCACGCCCGGTGTTAACTGTTGCTGTTTGCCAAAGGCAACGCCGGCATCCATCAGCGCTTTAAACTGGGCTTCATCGTTATTGTAGCCCGGCAGATAGCGCTGGCCGGTCAGCTGGGTAATCTGCTCCCGCACCAGCCGCTGTTCGTAGAACCCGTCACCTAACCGTTTGTGCACCAAAGCCGGGTCATGGGTGAGTTGCTGCTGCATGTAGTCTGACCCCAGCCAGGGTTTGTACTGGGTAAATTTGGGGTCGGTCTCCACCAGATAGTGGCTGTCACTGCCCGGCTGCACGGTATACAGGCTGTTATCCGGCAAACGCGTATCGGGCGTCACCACGCGTATCACCGGGTCGACTGTTTGTCCTTTGACGGTTTCCGGCGGCAAACTCAGTTCAAACGGCTGACCGGGCGGCAGGACTAAGGGTTGACCGGGGGGGAGGACTAAGGACGGGGGTGTTTATCCCGGCCACTGGTTTCACGGCAGTGGGGGCCTGTTGCACCTGCCCGGTCTGGCGGTCGGTTATCGTGATATCGGTCCCCGGTGGGCGGGTATGGTCCTGCCAGGCCAGCGTGTTCAGGTCAATCGTTTCGGTCACCGGGTCCGGTGTATAACCGGTGGTGTCTTTTCCCTGCGAGGTTTTGGTGCCGCCAATGCCAAACTTGTTCCGTTTTTTCTTTTTGACGTACCAGCGGGTCTGGCTGCCGGTCTCGGTGGTGATGCGTTCCCCCTGGGTGGCGATATTATGCAGTTCGCCAATATTGCCCGCCAGTGCGCCGCCGGCGACGATTTGGCTATCGTGATTGGTGACCTGCGCGCTATTGAGGGTCAGATTGCCCCCGGCCAGCATTTTACCGGGGTCACTGTGTGTGACCTGCGTTTCCCTGACGGTCCGGGTGTACTGATATTCATCAAAGTTATCGCTGCGGCTGCCATCCGGCATGATGGCCTCGTGCACGCCGTATTTGTTGTGGTGAGAAGTGTCCACCTGTGACCAGTCATAGCGGGTGGTCTGGCCGCGCAATACCGCGTCGTGATGGGGCGATTTTTCCGTTTCGACGA
>NZ_RCWA01000127.1 GCF_018448905.1 Photorhabdus heterorhabditis
TTTGTCGTGAAAATCAGATGCACAACCAGTTTACTGACGCTGTGCCGTTTTCGGAGAAATCCCTCCAGTGCCTCATGCTGATGACTCAATTGATATATCCACCTAACCGGTTAAAATAGATGAATGATATCAATGAGCACTGACGATGTTAAGAGCCACAAAAGTACGCATTTATCCCACACCAGAACAGGCTGACTATCTTAATGCCCAGTTCGGTGCGGTGCGTTTTGCGTACAACAAGGCTCTGCACATCAAAAAACAGGCTTATAAACGCCACGGCGTGAATTTAAGCCCGCGTAAGGACCTGAAACCGTTACTGGCAGCCGCAAAGAAATCCCGCCGCTATAGCTGGCTGAAAGAATACGATTCCATCGCCTTGCAGCAGGCGGTGATTAACCTCGATGTCGCATTTTCCAACTTTTTTAATCCGAAGCTGAAAGCGCGTTTCCCGGCGTTTAAACGCAAACCGGGGAAACAGTCGAGTTATCATTGTGTCGGGGTGAAGGTGCTGGATGGTGCCATCAAAATCCCCAAACTGGCCCCAGTAGAAGCCCGGCTTCATCGTGAAATTAACGGGGAAGTGAAAAGCATCACAATCACGCGTTCTGCGACGGGTAAATACCACGCTTCGATACTCTGTAATGATGGGGCAGAAGCGCGAGTGAAACCAACGCGGATATCAGGCGTTACAGGTCTGGATATGGGGCTGACGCATTTCGCTATCAAATCGGACGGGAATAAGGTGCCTAATCCCCGTCATCTCATCAATGCCAGTTGTCACCTGCGACGTAAGCAGAAAGCGCTGTCACGAAAGAAAAAAGGCAGTGCGAATCGTCGTAAAGCCCGTATACGGCTTGCAGCCGTACACGAACGGGTAGCCAGTGCCCGCGCTGATTTTCAGCACAAACTCTCCCGCACAATTGTTGACGAAAACCAAGCGGTCATTGTGGAGACGCTGAAAACAGCAAATATGATGAAAAACCCCAGGCTGGCTCGCGCTATCAGTGACGCTGGCTGGAATGGATTCATCACAAAACTGGAATACAAGGCAGCAGAAAAAGGCGTTCATCTGGTGAAGCTGGATCAATGGTTCGCCAGTTCGAAAACCTGCCATTGTTGCGGTCATAAAATGCCGGAAATGCCGTTACATAAGCGCATCTGGTCATGTCCTGAATGTGGCGTTGAGCATGACCGAGATATCAATGCGGCGCTCAACATCCGGCGCAAGGGCATACAGGAATTACAGGCGGCGGGACTCGTCGTTTCTGCCCATGGAGGCCAGCGTAAATCCGTCACACAGACGGTTGCGGCCTGAGAAGTGGGA
>NZ_RCWA01000128.1 GCF_018448905.1 Photorhabdus heterorhabditis
AATAATGCACTAAGCTTGCCAAAAGGGCTGGCGGATTACGGTCGGTCAGCATCCAGTCTGGCTACCGCTATGCTAAATGAAGGTAAATCCCCTCAAGAGATTTCGGCAGCATTGTCAAAACATGCCAAAGGTGATCACCCGGAAGGACAAGATCCGGTAAGAGGATTGTTAGTCGCTTGGGGAGCAGGTGCTTCTGCTGTGGGAGGGACTATAGTTGCGCCTGTTGCTGGGACCGCAGCCGTAGCGGGTGGAGCTTTACTTGGTGCAATATCTGACACCGGAAAACAGCTTATCACTATGAAACCAAACGAGAGTTACAGTTATACTGACACGCTTATAGCTGCCGGAGTAGGAGCATTAACCCAAGGTAAAGGTTTGATATATACAGAAGGGGTAAATATTGGTGGAGCTTGGCTAGGTAGCAAGCTTAAAGGTGAAGATGCAACTGGAGCTGTTATAGGTGCGGCTGTTGGTACGGTAGCAGGTGCTAAAGGTGGAAAAATAATTACAGATAAACTGGCTCCTGTCGTTATCAGTCCTGTAGCGTCAGAAATAGGTGGGGCTATCGGAGGTACTGTTGTAGGTACAGTAATAGGCACTGGTATTGAAAACCAGATAAAAGAAAATGGAGCTAAAAATGGAAAATAAACGAATAGGATTAAAAGCTTTTATCCTACTTACAGCTTACTGGACATCGTTTATTTTTCTTTTGGCCTTTATTGCAGGGTTAGCTGTACCTGCATTTTATTATTTTGAAAATGGTTATTTTAATTATCATTGGAATGATTTTATTTACACTGCGAGAGTAGGAGTTGGTGCAGGATTGCCTGTTGGAATTGGAATTTGGGTATTGGCGAAGATAGAAGAAATTCGCAAAAGAAAATCCTCTTCAGAGCCTTAGCTACTTAATTCCAGCCAGTATGATCGCGAGTTTGGATACTACTTGTTGCGGATAATAATGCCCTTAGCATGGGAAGTCTGTTTGGTGCCGAAGGCGCTAAACATTTTGAAGGTGCGGAGTCGCTGGCTCAAAAGATGGCTCAATCCGGGGCAACACCCGAAGAAATCAACGCAGCCTTAACTCACTATCTAAAAGGGCAAGTCCCTGATGGTCAGGACCCGGCAAAAGGTCTGATTATTGCGTGGGGGAACTTCTTTGGTGTTCCATTGGATGTCGTGTTATCAAATGAGCAGATGACACCGCAAAAGGCGGCGGAAATTGTTGCCGGTGGCATACCTACCAGTGAAGCAAAGCTGATACAGTTTGCGGCAGC
>NZ_RCWA01000129.1 GCF_018448905.1 Photorhabdus heterorhabditis
CAACGCTGCCACGACGGACAAAAAAGGTGGCCGGTTGTTAAGCGGCGGACACTTAACTTTGCGCACCGGCGACATCAATAACACCGGTGGGGTAATCGCGGCAGAGGGCAAAACCACCCTGACCAGCACCGCGCTTAATAATACGCAGGGGCAGATAGCCGGCAATGGCGGACTGGGCATTCACAGCCGGCAACTGATAAACCGCGAGGGCAGCTTACAATCCGCAGACACCCTGACGCTGGAGACTGACGGGCAGTTACTGGATAACCAACAGGGGCGAATTCTGAGTGAGGGCGCTACCACAGTCACCAGTGGTCAGCTGGATAATACCGCGGGGCGGTTACAGTCGGGTGGCGACATGACCGTCGATACCCGCGGTCACTGGCTGGCTAATACCCGCAATACCAACCCAAAAGGCGGCCAGTTGTTGAGTGGCGGACACTTAACTTTGCGTACCGGCGACATCAATAACACCGGCGGCATGATAGCGGCGGACGGCAAAACCACCCTGACCAGCACTGCGCTCAATAATACGCAGGGACAGATAGCCGGCAATGGCGGACTGGGCATTCACAGCCGGCAACTGATAAACCGCGAGGGCAGCTTACAATCCGCAGACACCCTGACGCTGGAGACTGACGGGCAGTTACTGGATAACCAACAGGGGCGAATTCTGAGTGAGGGCGCTACCACAGTCACCAGTGGTCAGCTGGATAATACCGCGGGGCGGTTACAGTCGGGTGGCGACATGACCGTCGATACCCGCGGTCACTGGCTGGCTAATACCCGCAATACCAACCCAAAAGGCGGCCAGTTGTTGAGTGGCGGACACTTAACTTTGCGTACCGGCGACATCAATAACACCGGCGGCATGATAGCGGCGGACGGCAAAACCACCCTGACCAGCACTGCGCTCAATAATACGCAGGGACAGATAGCCGGCAATGGCGGACTGGGCATTCACAGCCGGCAACTGATAAACCGCGAGGGCAGCTTACAATCCGCCGACACCCTGACGCTGGAGACTGACGGGCAGTTACTGGATAACCAACAGGGGCGTATTCTCGGTGAGGGTAAAACCACCGTGACCAGCGGCACACTGGATAATCGTCAGGGCCATCTTCAGGGCGGACAGCTGGTTATCCAGACCGGACAGGCCGGGACTGACAATCAGAATGGCAAACTGTTGTCCGCGGGCCGGTTTACCCTGACGACCCACTGGCTCGACAATCGTCACGGTCAGGTGCAGGCGGTGG
>NZ_RCWA01000130.1 GCF_018448905.1 Photorhabdus heterorhabditis
CATAACTGAGCGTCTGCGTTTCATACTCTAACGCAGTCGCGTCCGGGGTTTTCTCTACCTGCTGTTCAAACAATTGGTGAACACACCACGGGTCAGGGTACGCCGTTTCCGTCGCATTCCAGGTTTCCAGTAACAACCTGCGCTCTGCCGGGGACAGGATATTGATTTCCCCGATCCGCTGTTGAGCATGAGCAACCATGGCTTGCAGTACCGTGTGCAGATATCCCACCTGCCGTTCTATGGTCGGTTGATCAAACAGCGCGGTGGCATAACCCAGCGTACCCACAATCCCGCCCGCCTCTTCCGACAAGCTAAGATCAAGATCAAACTTGGCAACATCAAGGACCTGATCGACTGCTGATACATCCAGCCCCGGCAGTTTCCATTCCGTATTTTCATTGTTCTGCCAGGCAAACATCACCTGGAACAACGGCGTATGCGCCAGTCGGCGCGGCGGCTGCACAATTTCCACCACCTGCTCAAACGGTAAATCCTGATGCTCCTGTGCCGCTAAGGCGGTTTGCCGTACACGCGCCAGTAATTCCGTCACGGTCAGCTCACCCGATAAATCCATACGCAACGCCAGCGTATTCACAAAGAACCCGATCAACGGTTCCACTTCCTGACGACCACGACCGGCACTCGGCGTGCCTATCACCACATCTTCCTGACCTGACAGGCGCGACAGGACTATCGACCAGGCGGACAACAGCGTCATAAATAATGTGACACCGTGCTGTTCACTCAGGCGTTTCAGGGCCGCCGTTAACTCTGCATCCAAAACAACCGGCACGACATTGCCGGCAAACGACTGCTCAGGCGGACGGGGCCGGTCAGTAGGTAGATCCAGCAGAACCGGCGCGTCAGCCAGCATGGTGCGCCAATAGTCGGATTGAATCCGGGTACGTTCAGCCGACAGCCACTGGCGCTGCCAGGCGGCATAATCCGGGTATTGAATCACCAGCGGTGGCAACGGGTCCGGTTGCCCGGCCAGAAACGCCGTATAGAGTGTGTTCAGCTCATGAATCAACACACTGGCAGACCAGCCATCGGAAACAATGTGATGCTGGGTGAGTAAGAACCGGTATTCGTCATCGGCGAGCCGGATAAGGCTGGCGCGGATAAGCGGCCCACGGTCAAGATCAAATGGCGTATGGATTTCTCCGGCGCTCAAGCGCTCAAGCACCATATCGGCATCCGGGAGTCCGCGCAGGTCATGTTGAGATAAAGG
>NZ_RCWA01000131.1 GCF_018448905.1 Photorhabdus heterorhabditis
TCCAGTACTAGTATGGCCCGGGGGATCCGTTAGCTATCGTTCGCGAGAAAGTTAGTAGACACACAGGACCCAGGCGTGCAAGTCAATTTCAGCTGACTACACCGATTCTGGTTAAAAGAGCCTATGGCCACCCTTATTTTAGAGAAAAAAAACCACACCTCTAATGTGTTGGGCACTAGAAAAAGCTAACTACCTAGTCCGTTTCTGGACGACTTCATTGGGAATAACATACCCCCCACTGTGATTAAGACTGGCACTGTCCTAATGCTTTCTTCAATAGGTTTGGCTCATGTGTGATTCCCTCTGGCAAACTTATAGAGGACAAGCAGAATAAACCAATTCAAGGTCGTTGTAGCTGAAGGCCTGGCCTGCCTGACAGTTAATTATGAGCATGTCTTGCCCTTCATGGTGGATATTCACAGCTGAAAGTGGTATTGGCATTTTTTTCTGAGGACACAACGAGGAAATCTGATAAATACGGCCACCTGAAGTCTAGCTCGGAGTTAACAATTTACCACGTTTAGAGCGGCCGCGATATCCTGCAGATGCATCCAGTACTAGTATGGCCCGGGGGATCCGCTCGCACTTAGCCTGTTAAGGGGTTCGCGCTCGTCTAGTCTGTGCTGTTGCCTGGATAGTAAATTATCATGGTACAAACTTTTAAGAGCCAGTTAAATGGAGATGGATTTAAAAAGAGTTATTGTAAAGTCTCCCCAGGTGTGTCATTAAATATCCCAACAGATTGCCCTGGCCTGACCCCCTAAATGCAATTTTGGGATTCCCTTTTAGTTGCTTTCATTAAAATGTACCAGCGCAGTAAAAAAAGCACAAAGTATATTGTTTATGTAACTCACTATCTCATTTGCACTGGTTACATGGCAGCTTCAGACTGACTAAAACTACACTTTTCCCACCATGGTTCAAAGATCAACAGAACTGGGCCAACAAAAGCAATTTTTTCATGTGGTCTAACTACCAACTTATTATGAGTTAAGTTACTTTTAGGTTTAAAATCACAGCAGTTTTTCCCTCCACACCTCCCAGAGATACTTTCAGGGTGGCTAAACTTGGCTAAAGGCTTCCGGACCAACCCTTGTTTCTTTATGGTGCTTGTGTCCTGACAACCGCGTAAGGCATGGAAATTCAGCTATTTATCCGATCGTTTATATGGGCGTGCGGCCGCGATATCCTGCAGATGCATCCAGTACTAGTATGGCCC
>NZ_RCWA01000132.1 GCF_018448905.1 Photorhabdus heterorhabditis
CGTATTTCAATTTGCTCCGGCGTGATGGGCATGGCTTTAGAAGATTTGCCTTGCCGCTCCTGCCTCAACTGACGAACCCAGCTCCCCAAGGCTGATTTGCTGACATTCATCGCTTTAGCGGCTTCCATAACACTGTAATTTTGATCAAGGACTAACTGGGCGGATTCCAGTTTGAATTCAGAGCTAAAACTTCTTTTCATCATGTCACCTGTTTGATTGTTGAAGTAAAAATATCACCTTTATTACGGTGACCAAAATTACTGTGCCACATCAAGCTGACTTGATTTAACGCGGCGCTGAGGTGCTACGACACCCCGGTGCCGCTCACCACAAGCAACTAATAAGGGTAGTTAATTATGGCTAAGGCGCATTCTAAGGCAGAAGCGGCGATAAATAAAGCCGTGAAAACAGAACGTTATTACACGGTGGGCTATGTGCCGAATGGGAATAAGGCCAACAACGCCACACCGGCGATACATCTGAAGGGGCAGTGGCTGAGACAGGCGGGATTTAATACCGGCGGCCAGATTACGGTGAAAGTGATGGACGGTTGTCTGATGCTGATCCTTGACAGTGAAGCCACGCAACAACAGCATCAGCAGTACCAGCGGCAACAGGCCCAACTGCGGGAGATTAAGCAGCAGATGCGGGCGTTGATAACCGGTTTTGCGGGTTAAGGGGAGAACATGAGATGACGATAGCCATTGAACATTTACAGGGCATTCAGTTAACCCACCTTGAAGCGCTGGCCTTGGCCCAACTGGGCGGAGATACGCGCCTGTGCGGTTGATGACACGGAAGCCTGGGTTATCAAGGCTGCGATAGGGCGGCTCCAGTCGGCACTGGCGTATCACGGGTATTAGCCACGGTAAGAAAGAAACCAGCTGGAAGCGATTCCGGCTTTTTGCTGTTTCAGAGAGAAAACAGAATAAAATAGCCAAAATATAGCCTATGTATATATTTACCATTAATCTTATATTTTTCTATATTATTCCTTTGTTTGCCTTCTTATTTATTTTATATTTTTGTGATTTTAAGTTATATATTTAATATATGAGGTTAACCTTGCAAGATATTTATTTTAAGGGCGGATTCGACTAATAAGTGCAATTTTTCAGAAGGGCGGTCAGTTGCTATAGTAGGCATCTTTCCCGCCACAGGAAAATGCACAATGACCTATATACAACTGACCGAAACAGAAAGATACCAGATT
>NZ_RCWA01000133.1 GCF_018448905.1 Photorhabdus heterorhabditis
GCGACCCCAGTCACCTTAACGGCTGGATTGAAGTGGCCGGACGCAAAGCCGAGGTGGTGATTGCCAATCCGTCCGGCATTACCTGTAACGGCTGTGGCTTTATCAACGCCCACCGCACCACGCTCACTACGGGTGAGGCCCGGATGGAGCAGGGTCACCTGAAAGGCTTTGACGTTAATCAGGGCGAAGTGCGGATTGAGGGGCAAGGGATGGACAGCCGGCAGCAAAATTACACCGACATCATTGCCCGTGCGGTTGCCCTCAACGCCAAATTACACGCGCAGGACCTGAAAGTAACCACCGGGCGCAATCGCGTGGATGCCGCGCACCAGCATATTGAGAAAAAATCCGCGGCAGAGGATGAGAAACCCCCGCTGTTCGCGCTGGACAGCTCAGCGTTAGGCGGGATGTATGCGCATAAAATTATCCTGGTCGGCACCGAAGCCGGCGTCGGGGTACGTAACGCCGGCGACATCGGGGTACCGGCGGGGGAAGTGCGCCTCACCGCCGACGGCCGGATTGAGAACCGGGGCACTATCAGCAGCCGGGATGCCCTGCAATTAACCAGTACCGCCGGGATAGACAATCAGGGCAAACTGCTGTCGCAATCGACGGTGACCCTGCAATCAGGCGAACACCTGAACAATCGTGGTCGGGTTGAGGCACGCGGGGATATTACGGCCACGGCACAGGCGATACAGAGTGACCGCCACAGTGTCTGGGCCGCCGGACTGGATGATAACGGCCACACCACCCGCCCCGGCTCCCTGACCCTGACCGCGCAGCAGGTTCAGGCTAACGGGAAAAATCTGGCCACCGACAGGCTGACCCTGCACAGCCAGCAGATTGACCTCAGCCACAGTCAAACCGTGGCGGGTAACATTCAGCTGACCGCCGGCCAGCCGGGAATAAGCACCGCACACGCCACGGTTAACGCAGACCGCCTGACCGCCAGTACACCGGGTCAGTTTAACAACGACGGCGGCCAGTTAGTGGCGCGGGCAATCCACCTCACCACACCGGATTTATCCAACCAGCAGGGAAAAATTAACCAGACCGGCAGCGGTGAACTGACGCTCCATACCCGCACCCTGAATAACCAGGAGGGGACCGTGTTCAATCAGGGGACATTGACCCTCACCACTGACCGGCTTAATAACCGTCAGGGCA
>NZ_RCWA01000134.1 GCF_018448905.1 Photorhabdus heterorhabditis
ACCCGAACTAAATTGATGGAATTCTTAGCTGGCTGCTCTCCGGCAATAGTGGTGATGGAAGCCTGTGCGGGCGCGCATTTCATGGCAAGACGGATCGCTGATTTTGGGCATGAGGCCAAGCTGATTTCACCGCAGTTTGTCCGCCCTTTTGTCAAAAGTAACAAGAATGATTTTATTGATGCGGAGGCTATCTGTGAAGCTGCTTCACGGCCCTCAATGCGTTTTGTTCAGCCCAGAACAGAAGCCCAACAAGCCATGCGCGCCCTGCACCGTGTCCGGGAATCGCTGGTCCGGGATAAAGTCAAAACCACCAATCAGATGCAGGCTTTCCTGCTTGAATTTGGTCTCAGCATGCCCAAGGGGATTGCCGTGATAAAACGGCTCTCTGCTGTGCTGGCTGAACATGAACTTCCTCCTTATTTGGTGCAGGTATTACTGCGGTTACAGGCACATTATCACTATCTGGTTGAGCAAATCACCGAAATTGAAACTGCTCTATCACAGGAGATTGCTCAGGATGATATCGGACAACGGCTGATGACGATCCCCGGCATTGGCCCCATCACGGCGAGTGTGCTTTCCTCACAACTGGGCGATGGGAAACAATACGCACACAGCCGGGATTTTTCAGCCTCGACGGGATTGGTGCCCCGCCAGTACAGTACCGGAGGAAAGACAACCTTATTGGGGATCAGTAAACGGGGTAACAAAACACTCCGGCAACTGTTGGTGCTCTGTGCCCGAACATTCATAATGCATATTGAGCATAGAAAGGGCAAACTGGCTGACTGGGTTAAGCAGCAACTTGAACGAAAGCATTCTAATATTGTGGCCTGTGCATTGGCTAATAAACTTGCCCGGATAGCCTGGGCTATTACGACAAAACACACGGTATTTGAAGCTTAAATCAAGCCTATTGTGAACAAATTTGAAACGAGACCCCACAGGTTTTGCGAAGACTGATAATTGATGACATGAACGGCCTACCGGCCTGATGAGAAACCTGGCGTAAAAATTGGCTCCTTGAAGCCGACACACTTTTAAGGTTCATCAGGCGCGGAACTCATCGAGGCGCAGGTTCCTTGCCTATAGTGACGCCGGATAGATTTAAGCAAGCCCAAAATTCATCAAAATGAGTGTTGCAAAAACGAGGGCGACCATAGATTTT
>NZ_RCWA01000135.1 GCF_018448905.1 Photorhabdus heterorhabditis
TTTGAACGTACAAAACCGCACGTTAACGTTGGTACTATCGGCCACGTTGACCATGGTAAAACTACCCTGACTGCTGCAATTACTACTGTACTGGCTAAAACCTACGGTGGTAACGCTCGTGCATTCGACCAGATCGATAACGCACCCGAAGAAAAAGCGCGTGGTATCACTATTTCTACTTCTCACGTAGAATACGACACCCCAAGCCGTCACTATGCGCACGTTGACTGCCCAGGCCACGCCGACTATGTTAAAAACATGATCACCGGTGCTGCTCAGATGGACGGCGCGATCCTGGTAGTTGCGGCGACTGATGGCCCAATGCCACAGACGCGTGAGCACATCCTGTTAGGCCGTCAGGTAGGCGTTCCTTACATCATCGTATTCCTGAACAAATGTGACATGGTAGACGATGAAGAGCTGCTGGAACTGGTTGAGATGGAAGTCCGTGAACTGCTGTCTCAGTATGATTTCCCAGGTGATGACACTCCAGTTATCCGTGGTTCTGCGCTGAAAGCACTGGAAGGTGATGCAGAGTGGGAAGCAAAAATCATCGAACTGGCAGAAGCCCTGGACAGCTACATTCCAGAACCAGAGCGTGCAATTGACCAGCCATTCCTGCTGCCAATCGAAGACGTGTTCTCTATCTCTGGCCGTGGTACGGTTGTCACCGGTCGTGTAGAGCGCGGTATCGTTAAAGTGGGCGAAGAAGTTGAAATCGTGGGTATCAAAGATACCACTAAAACCACTTGTACTGGTGTAGAAATGTTCCGTAAACTGCTGGACGAAGGTCGTGCGGGTGAGAACGTAGGTGTTCTGCTGCGTGGTACCAAACGTGACGAAATCGAACGTGGTCAGGTGCTGGCAAAACCAGGTTCAATCAAGCCACACACCACTTTCGAATCAGAAGTTTATATTCTGAGCAAAGACGAAGGTGGCCGTCATACTCCATTCTTCAAAGGCTACCGTCCACAGTTCTACTTCCGTACAACTGACGTGACCGGAACTATTGAGCTGCCAGAAGGCGTAGAAATGGTGATGCCAGGTGATAACATTCAGATGGTAGTTACCCTGATTGCGCCAATCGCAATGGACCAGGGTCTGCGCTTCGCTATCCGTGAAGGTGGCCGTACAGTAGGTGCTGGTGTTGTTGCTAAAGTTAT
>NZ_RCWA01000136.1 GCF_018448905.1 Photorhabdus heterorhabditis
TAAATAACTTTTCAAAATAATAGATCACTTGGAGGGAACTCAGTCCGATTTTTGCGATCTGATCAATTGCGAAAAATCCCAAACCCCAACACGGACTGAGTGATGCCTATCATAGCACCTATACCTCAAGATGAATGCCAGAAAATGAGAAAACTTATCCATAAAACCCGTGATAAGAACTATTCCCGTCGATTAACGGCGTTATTGATGCTCAATGAAGGATTGACAGTGACTTATGTCGCCAAGACCCTTCATGCCGCACGCTCTTCCGTCAATCGTTGGGTTCAGTGGTTTACATTATATGGGCTGGAAGGACTCGAAAGTTTACCTGTTGGCCGACCTGTTGTCTGGGATCTCTCCCCGCTCTATAACCTCTTACTTTTCTTATTACAGCAATCCCCCCAAAAGTTAGGCTATCTCCGCTCTCGCTGGAGCCTTGAACTCATGACTCATACCCTCAATGAATTACTCAACCTCTCTCTGACGCAAAATGTCCTTTATCGTTACTTTGCTCAGGTGGGGATTGTCTGGCGTAGAGCGGCGCCCACGGTAAAACAACCCGATCCTGAATATGATGAGAAAATGGCAAAGGTTACGGAAGCTAAAGCGAATATCTCAGAAAAACATCCCGTTTTCTATGAAGATGAGGTGGATATTGATTTCAACCCGAAGATCGGAGCGGACTGGTGTTTCAAAGGGCAACAAAAACGGGTTATCACTCCGGGAAAAAATGAAAAATATTACCTTGCAGGTTGCCTCAATGCCCAAACAGAACAAGTCACCTATGTTAAAGGAATAAAAAAGAACTCTGATTTATTTATCAAAATGTTAGATGAATTGAATCATCAATATCCTCATGCGGAAACCCTCACATTAATCTTAGATAACTACTGTATTCATAAAAGTCAGAAGGTAAAGGATTGGCTGGTCCAACATCCAAAATTTACTCTGTTGTTTTTACCGGTCTATTCACCGTGGCTAAATAAAATAGAACGGTTATGGCAATCGCTCCATGAGACAATAACACGAAATCATAGCTGTCAATTTATGTGGCAGTTGATTAATTATGTTGATGCCTTTTTGGCATCGTTTTCATCACAGCAAAAACCAGGAAGACAAAGAATGGGTGTAGCACTATTATGAAACCTTATTTA
>NZ_RCWA01000137.1 GCF_018448905.1 Photorhabdus heterorhabditis
ATATCGCGGTCATGTTCGACTCGACAGAAAGGGCATTGCCAGATCCGCTTATGCAGCGGCATATCCGGCATTTTGTGACCGCAGCAATGACAGGTTTTCGAGCTGGCGAACCACTGAGCCAGTTTGACCAGATGGACGCCCGCCGCTACGGCTTTGTATTCCAGTTTCTTGATGAAACCATGCCAGCCCGCATCCCCGATAGCGCGGGCAATGCGGTGATTCTTCATCATGTTGGCCGATTTTAGCGTCTCAACAATGATCGCTTGGTTTTCGTCAACCATTGTTCGAGAGAGTTTGTGTTGAAAATCGGCGCGGCCATGGGCTACCCGCTCATGGACTGCCGCCAGACGTAATCGGGCCTTGCCGCGGTTAGCGCTGCCCTGTTGTTTACGGGACAGCGATTTCTGTTTACGACGCAGGTTACGGGTGGCGTTGATAAGGTGACGGGGGTTATCGACCTTCTCCCCGGTCGACTCGATAAGATAGTGGGACAAACCCATATCGCAACCGGTCACGCGGGGGATAACGCCCGGTTTTTCCGGCGCATCTTTCCCATCGTCACACAGGATAGCGGCGTAATATTTTCCCGTAGGGGTTCGGGATAGCGTCATGCTCTTCACTTCCCCTTCAATTTCTCGGTGTATGCGCGCCTTTATCGGCGACAATTTCGGGATCTTCACCGCATCCTCCAGCACTTTCACCCCAACACAGTGATAGCTGGATTGCTTACCCTGTTTGCGTTTGAACGTGGGAAATTGGGCGCGCAACTTCGGATTGAAGAAATTATCAAATGCAGTATGCAGATTAATCACCGCCTGCTGTAACGCGATAGAATCATATGCCCTGAGCCACGCGTACTTGCGGGATTGCTTCGCGACCGCCAGGAGCGGCTTGAGGTCTTTGCGTGGATGTAAACTCACACCGTGACGTTTGTAAGCATGCTTTTTGATGTGCAGCGCCTTGTTGTACGCAAAACGGACCGCACCGAACTGGCCATTAAGATACCCGGCCTGTTCGGGTGTGGGGTAGATGCGGACTTTGGTCGCTCTTAACATATTCAGCGCTCATTGATAAAGTGCATTCATTTTAGCCTGTTTTACAGGCAGATATCAATTCAGTCAGGATACGTTGGAGTAGCCAGACCTAAA
>NZ_RCWA01000138.1 GCF_018448905.1 Photorhabdus heterorhabditis
TGGAAGCCGCTAAAGCGATGAATGTCAGCAAATCAGCCTTGGGGAGCTGGGTTCGTCAGTTGAGGCAGGAGCGGCAAGGCAAATCTTCTAAAGCCATGCCCATCACGCCGGAGCAAATTGAAATACGTGAGCTGTAAAAGAAACTGCAACGTATTGAAATGGAAAATGAAGTATTAAAAAAATCTTCCGCACTCTTGATGTCGGACTACTTGAACAGTTCTCGTTAATTGAGCTATTCAGAGTGCATTATCCAGTGGCTTTCCTTTGCCAACTGTTCGTGTTCGGGGTTTATCGTAGCAGCTATCAGGCCTGGCGCCATCGAGTGAAAAAGCCCGATACTGAGCACATCAGGTTAAAAATTTTAGTCCGTGAAGCGTTTAACGAGGGCAACGGCTCCGCCGGCACACGAACGATTGCCGCCATGGTGACCGCCAAAGGCATACCATTAGGCCGATGGCGGGCAGGAAAATTAATGGCTGAACTGGTGCTGGTCCGTCGTCAGCAGCCAAAACACCGCTATTCACGTCAGGAACAAGAACATCTTGATATTCCTAACCATCTTGACCGTCAGTTCACGGTCACCGAGCCCAATCAAGTTTGGTGTGGTGATGTGACCTATATCTGGACAGGTAAATGTTGGGCCTATCTGGCCGTCGTACTTGACCTGTTTGCTCGTAAGCCCATTGGTTGGGCGATGTCTTTCTCTGCCAACTCTGAGTTGACAAAGAGAGCGTTGGAAATGGCGTTTGAATCAAGGAGGAAGCCACAAGGGGTCATGTTTCACAGTGATCAAGGTAGCCACTATACCCGCAAAGCGTTCAGACGGTTATTGTGGCGTTATGGTATCAAACAAAGCCTGAGCCGCCGAGGTAATTGCTGGGATAATAGCCCAATGGAGCGCTTTTTTAGGAGCTTAAAAAGTGAATGGGTTCCTGAAGAAGGATATTCAGATTTTAGAGAAGCCTTTCGTTCAATCACGAATTATATAGCGGGTTATTATAGCCAGCTTCGCCCCCATGGGTACAACAATGGGTTGACACCCAACGAATCAGAACGATTATTTTGGGAAAACTCTAAGCTAGTGACCAATTTTTATTGACCACAACA
>NZ_RCWA01000139.1 GCF_018448905.1 Photorhabdus heterorhabditis
TCACATTGTTTAACCATGTTCAAGACAAGACGCCGGAATAACGCAAGATTCTCAATCGCACCATCCAGAACAATCCGTGAATCATCTTCTTTAAAAACGACATCAAGAATATAATGCTGACTATTTTCAATTCGCCAATGCTGACGAATATAGTACCCCAATAATTTATGCCGGGGAGAAAGTGAACTCACATAATAGGACGTATCCACTGTCCCTGTGCCATTTTGTATCCGGTGGCGTTCAACCGCAATAATGCTACGAATGGTCGGCCATTTAGCGGCCATTTCAGGGGAGAATTTCGGTTTTAACTGGAATACATAACGCTCTTCACGTCGGCCATGGGCTTCTTGCTTGATTTCCGTAATAATTTGCTCTTTGCTGGCATCAAACACGCCTTGAAATTGGGACTGAACCGCTTCCCACAGGTGAGGCTGATTTTTCTTCACCTGAACGACCACATGGGCTTTCTTTTCCCGGATTTTTTCCAGTGTTTCACGCTGACAATGCAAGGCATCAAGGGTCACGATACTGCCTTTCAGGTTAAGGATATCCAGCATCTGGCGAACGATACTGATTTCCCCCTCTTTGGTAGCGGTGGCTTTCTGACTCAACACTAATCCTGCCTCGGTATCATAAGCAGTGACCAGCTGGACTGCGTTCTTCTTTTCATTACGATAAGCATGTCGCAGCACTTTCCCGTCAAAGGCAATAACGGGTTTGCCGCCCGATTCACGCTGTTCATTAACCCAGTTGAGTAAGGCTTCCAACAGGGAGTCAAGCTCGATAGCGCACAGTATTCTGGCAATGGTGTGCCGACACGGTATGCCATTGGGAAAAGAGCGATATTCTCTCAGCCACTTAATTTTGGCATGACCATAAGTCTCAATGTCTTGCCAGCCTTCGGCTCCCGCCATAATAGCGCTGACGACCAGAAAAATGACATCAATCAGCTCGTACTGACGATTGATATCAGAGCGGGTTTCTTTAACAACGGCGAGGTGTTCAATCAGAGTCATCATTGAGCTATCTGAAGAGAAATAAGCGTGATTAGATCATGTCATTACTCTACTTTCAATAGGCGTTAAAAAAGTATGCTCGCGCCCTG
>NZ_RCWA01000140.1 GCF_018448905.1 Photorhabdus heterorhabditis
CCCATCGTGTGGTCTAAACCCCCTAATGCGCCACCCACGGCGATTTGGGTCACGAGGGATTTGACGGCTTCGCGCTTCGCTAAGGCCGCCAGTGTCTGGGTGAGATCCCCTTTATTTTCAACTAAGGCCACCGCCGCCTGCGAGGTCAATCCGATCATTCCGCCATAAGCCGCCCCATAAACCGCGCTCGCCGTGGCTCCCGTGGCCCCTGTCGCACCGACCACGCCATTTCCCGCCCAGGCCGCCAGGCCCGAACCCGCCGTCACCGCCGCGACCGCAATCGCAATCACGGCGCCCGCCACCGGGTTTAAGCTTGTGATTTTTTTGTCCCAGCGACGGTAAGCGTCCTTAACCTGATCCCACTGGACATCATTGCGGCCTTGAAGATTTTTCAACCATTCGGTGCCGGGGGTGTGACCCAGTACTGCCAGCGTGTCTTCCAGTAACTGCTCGTCTTTCACTTTCACATCCGCACTGATACCGGCTGCTGCCTCCACGGTCAGCGTACCGCCCACCTGCACGGACGGGATGGCCCAGGTTGTCTCACTGTGGCCTTTATCGTGGTGCGTAATAAAAAAGCCCTTTGATGTCGCGACAGTCTGCTCAAAAGCGGTATTGGGCATGGCCCGGAAGTACACTTTCCCGGTCTGGCTGGTGATTTTCGCGTTTTTACCGGTTTCTAGCCGACTCGCTTCCAATGTCACGTCATCTTTTGCCCTCAGGGTAATATCCCCCCCGGCAGTCAATTCTGTGACTTTGTTGGTCTTCCTGATTTGTGTTTTATGTTCTGTTTTAGACCCAAACACTTTACACGACTTTATGGGGCCGAAACCTTGACAGCGTTTCCGCGTTTCTTCACTTTTATAGGTTTCTTCCATGGCCTGCGCATAGAGAAAACCGCCGGTTGCCGCAATATCCATCACCCCTTTGGCGATTAACGCCGTCGCCTGGAATAAAATACTGCCCTGAGAGCGGAGAGTTAATGCGCCACCACTGGTCAACCGACTGGCGTGTTGCGTAAAGCGCTCAATATTCCCCTCGCGGATAAATTCTTGTCGCGACTCAAAACGCACATTCCCCCCCGC
>NZ_RCWA01000141.1 GCF_018448905.1 Photorhabdus heterorhabditis
GTGGAAAGGGTGCTGATAGTTTGCTTCTGCTCCTCCGTTAACTCACTGACTTTGGCCCCATCACCGTAAAGTTGCTTAATCAGGACCTGAGCCGCCAGCTCACCCGAAGCCGCCCCGGCAGCACCCGCGAGCGCATTATTACCGCTGACTTCTGCCGCCACCGCGCCTAAAATCGCATGGGCCAGCGTATTGGTGGCGATATCTACCTGATGGGTTTGTGGGTCCGTCGTCAGTTCTTTAATCACGCCCGCCAGATAAGGAGAAGCGCCTCCGGCCAGCGCCTGACCGAGATTGTTCCCCGCTAAGCCCTGAATCGCTGCCGTAGCCGCCTGTAAGGCTTTCTGATAGGTGCCGCCGGTCCCAAAGCCGGAGTCATTCAGCGCCTGCGTGTAAGCGGTGTCATAGATTTGTTTATTGATATCCGCTGGCGAGGGGTCTTTATTACCTGCGTTGATCAACTTTTCTCTGGCTGCGGCTTTGTCCGGTTCACTGATATGGTTAAGTTTCGCTTTCGCCGCGTGGGTGGCGATAATTTTCCCTTCCGTCCCGGCTATCTCGGTCATCTGGGCGCTGAGTTCACCCATCAGTTGCGCCTGTTTCAGCCGCTGTTGTTCCTTCTCCTTATCAAATATCGGACTCAGGACATTGGCGGCGTTATCGGTATCGCGGCTAAGGGTCGCAACATCCTGCGTCTGGTGCGCCTTATCCCGGATAATCAGGGTGCCGTCACTGACAGCGGCCTGGGTGGTGCTGCTGTCATGGCCCTGGTTATTCGAGCCCGTCAGCGCATTGACCGCCAGATTGTTCAGGACCTGACCGGCGGTCGGTTTGCCGACGCTGATGCCCGCACTCTGCTGTTCAACCTTAAAATCCGCCTGATTCTGAATATCTTTAAAGCCCAGTGTGCCGGTGTTGAGGGTGTTTTTTGTTTTGTCAGCGTGACTGGCTATCACCGCACCGTCCAGCTGGGTGTGGTCGCCGACATTCACCTGATAGCCCCCTTGACCGGCATACAGCCCGGTCTGCTCCTGCACGCTGTCATAACTGCTGTGCAGTTTGCTGCGGCTG
>NZ_RCWA01000142.1 GCF_018448905.1 Photorhabdus heterorhabditis
CTAACATTTGGGGTACAGCTCACATCGACTGGGATTTTTACTCCAACTTACTTATATGCATTAGATTTTTTTAAATTCTGGTAGTTGTTCGATAACATTTTTGACGGTATTTTTCTCAAAATGTTTTATCGTAACAGTCAATCCTCTATCACTGGTATAAATGATAAATTCATCCTCGCTATTATTTGTAATATAGTAAAAAATATAGAATCCAATATCTGTAAATTCTACAGGAGTTAAATCTATTCCTTGTTGCTCCATTTCTGGCAACTCTAGATCATCATCATCTGTATCCAAAAGAATATTATGTGAATGAGCAATAAATTCCATAATTTCTTTGTTCTGACTAAACAAGGAGGTATCAATTTTCTTGCATGATGGAAACTCCGCTAAGCTGTCTTTCAGATGATTTATCGCCATATGAAGTGTGTAGTTTGAACCGATGGCAGGAACAATCACGTCATCTATGACAAAATTAAATATTCCATATTGCCAATAACCATCTTCTGACGATTCACAAACTTCATAAGCAACAGCAAATTCATAAGGAAGTCCGTAGATCATTTTTTACCCCCTAGTTGCTTTATTTCACTGTTAAACTTCCGAAGTTCATTATGACCCAGAGCATTTTTACCATCACCAGTGCTTCCACTCCAATGGAATGAACCTGAACCATCTTTTCTCTCATTAAAAAATCTATGAATATTACCTTTTTCGTCTATCGCTAATCTAACTTTAGGATCTTTTGTTGGTATTGACTTTTCAAATAAATTGAGAGAATTTTGCGGTTCAAGGCCAGCACTTGGCCTATTTCCATTTCCTCCCAGAGTGTGTTTACTGTTTGATTTATAAACTAATCCATTATTCGCTGTCACTGGATTAGGTACTGGTACAGCACTTCCTTTGACTCCTTTTGCTCCAGATTTACTGATCCCTCCAGCCACTCCCGCAGACGCCGCAATTCCCGTCTGCCCCATAATCTTCATGATTTCCTGGGTGGTTTCTTCTGAGCCGCCGGTGACTTGGGCACGATGGAGTACCAAATTCCGTGATGCGTCAATATT
>NZ_RCWA01000143.1 GCF_018448905.1 Photorhabdus heterorhabditis
GTCCCTTTCACCATATCCCCCAGTTGAAATTCCATTTCCCTCTCCTCATTGCTGGCATATTTAAATGACAGATTTAACGCGCCCTCCAGAATCATATCTAATTGCGCCCCCAGATAAGCCCCATTCCGCCCTGCTTCTACTGCCTCCTTGCCCTTTAATCCCTGCTCCCGAATTAAGGCAATTAATTTCTCCGCACCGAATTCCGTGGCAAATGCCTGAATTAAATCCACCTGCAATTTCACCCCAATCAGCGGCGATAACGCCACCTCAACGGCATGCTCAAAATATGCCCCATTGCCATGCGTGGCATTCACCAGTTTACTGCCGCCGCCTAATTTTATTTCCGGCGTCTGGATTTCCGTTTTCAGCAGTTTTATTTCCTGACTGCCCTCACTGGAAAACAGTTTTTGCAAGGTCTCTACCGCCTGACTGCTTTTATTCAATAAACCCAGTTTATGGCGTTTTTCTTTAAATTCTTTTTTCAGTTCACGGGTCAGCGTGCGTGAATAAGGTCCCACGGTGTAAGCAAAACTTCCTTCGATATTTAATGTATTGGTTAATTCATAACCCGCCGTGTGTTTATGCCAGTTTTGACCCGGCTTTTTCGCGTTCGGATTGGCTTTTTTTCTTTTCTCTAGCGCTTCCGCTTTTCTCTCTTCCGCGCTTCTTTCCTGTATTTCCTGCTCTGCCCCTAGGGTTATATCAATCGTCCATTCATATTGCGGCAAAACATGAATTTTCGTGTCAAGGGCATCCACCGTGCCCAATAACAATGCTTTCACTTTATCGTCCGGCAAAGAGAATGAACGCTGGGCAAAGGGCTGGCCGTAGCATTGCGTCAGAGTAAGAATATAATCTGTCCGCGGTAAATGATTCAGATCCCCCCGCTGAAATAATGACGAGGCAATAAAACTCAGCGGGTCATTTTCTATCAAATCGACCGGCAGGTTATGACTGGAAAAACTTATTTTATAATCCGTGCCCGGCCCTGCTATCGGATTTTTACCTAATTCATAAAATTGAAACGCCGCATTATCCGGGCTATAAAAAATCGCCCG
>NZ_RCWA01000144.1 GCF_018448905.1 Photorhabdus heterorhabditis
AAAATTAACCAGACCGGCAGCGGTGAACTGACGCTCCATACCCGCACCCTGAATAACCAGGAGGGGACCGTGTTCAATCAGGGGACATTGACCCTCACCACTGACCGGCTTAATAACCGTCAGGGCACGATTGCCAGTCAGGGCGAGGACCTGCATCTCACCGCGCATCAGGCCGATAACACCCAGGGGACGGTGCAACTGGCCGGTCAGGGGCGATTATCGCTCAACACCCAACGGTGGCGGGGAGATAAGGGCAAACTACTGACCAATGGTGCCCTGACGATACAGGCCGGTGAACTGCAACTCAACCAGGCCGAGACTCAGGCCGGGCAGATAACCCTCAACGCCGACACCCTGAGCCATCAAGGCGGCGTGATGCAACAACAGGGCAAAGATACCCTGTCCCTCACCACCCGGATACTGGATAACCAGCACGGCACCCTTGCGGGCAACGGCAACCTGAACCTTAAAGCAACGACCGTCGATAATCGTCACGGCCACATCGTGGCCGCCGACAAAGGTTCGCTGGCCCTGACGGTCAAAGACACGCTGGATAATCAGGCGGGCCGACTGGAAGCGGGCCACGCGCTCCAGCTCAGGGCATCCCAACTGAATAATGGTCAGGGGAACATTGTGGCCACCGGGGACAGCGCTACCCTCACCGTTGACAAAACCCTTCAAAACGCTCACGGTCATCTTGAAGCCAAAACCCGCCTGACCACCTCCAGTCAGGCGTTGGATAACGCGCAGGGGGTGTTGCTGGCGCAAAACATTGACAGCCAGACCACCGGCCATCCTTTCACCAATACCGCCGGACAGGTGATAGCCGAAGACACCCTGACCTTAAACAGCGGCGAACTGGATAACACCGCGGGGCTGTTACAATCGGGTGGCGAGATGGCCGTTGATACCCGCGGTCACTGGCTCGACAACGCTGCCACGACGGACAAAAAAGGTGGCCGGTTGTTAAGCGGCGGACACTTAACTTTGCGCACCGGCGACATCAATAACACCGGTGGGGTAATCGCGGCAGAGGGCAAAACCACCCTGACCAGC
>NZ_RCWA01000145.1 GCF_018448905.1 Photorhabdus heterorhabditis
AAAATTAACCAGACCGGCAGCGGTGAACTGACGCTCCATACCCGCACCCTGAATAACCAGGAGGGGACCGTGTTCAATCAGGGGACATTGACCCTCACCACTGACCGGCTTAATAACCGTCAGGGCATTATTGCCAGTCAGGGCGAGGACCTGCATCTCACCGCGCATCAGGCCGATAACAACCGGGGGACGGTGCAACTGGCCGGTCAGGGCGCGCTTTCACTGAACACCCGACACTGGCTGGGCCATCAGGGCCAGTTGCTCACCAACGGCGCCCTGACGATACAGGCTCATGATTTACAACTGAATCACGCCGTCACCCGGGCGAACAAAATCACGGTCACCGCCGACACCCTGAACCATCAGCAGGGCGTGATGCAACAAGCGGGCGCCGATAACCTGTCGCTGACGGTCAACACGCTGAATAATCAGGGCGGCACGATAGCGGGCAATGGTCACCTCAACATGGACGCCTCGACCGTGGATAACCGAGAAGGTCATCTGGTGGCGGCCCAAAACGGCAATTTGACGTTAACGGTTAAAGATGCGCTGGATAATCAGGCGGGTCATCTGGCTGCCGGGCAACATCTCTGGCTGACTGCCTCTGAGCTGGATAACCGACAGGGGACTATTGCCGCCACGGGCGGTATGACCACATTAACGGTCGGGAAAAGCCTGCAAAACACCCACGGTCATCTTGAAGCCAAAACCCAACTGACTACGACCAGCCAGACGCTGGATAACACCCAGGGCGTGTTGCTGGCGCAACACATTGACAGCCAGACCACAGGCCATTCCTTCACCAATACCGCCGGACAGGTGATAGCCGAAGACACCCTGACCTTAAATAGCGGTCAGCTGGATAATACTGCGGGGCTGCTACAGGCGGGTGGCGAGATGTCCATTGATACCCACGGTCACTGGCTCGCCAACGCTGCCACGACGGACAAAAAAGGTGGCCGGTTGTTAAGCGGCGGACACTTAACTTTGCGCACCGGCGACATCAATAACACCGGTGGGGTAATCGCGGCAGAGGGCAAAACCACCCTGACCAGC
>NZ_RCWA01000146.1 GCF_018448905.1 Photorhabdus heterorhabditis
GGATAAGGCTGGCGCGGATAAGCGGCCCACGGTCAAGATCAAATGGCGTATGGATTTCTCCGGCGCTCAAGCGCTCAAGCACCATATCGGCATCCGGGAGTCCGCGCAGGTCATGTTGAGATAAAGGTAAACCACTATCTGCCGCCAGCAGCCGTACCTGCGGCTGACCGTCAACCGAGACAAAGACAGAACGTAACGCCTCATGACGGGCGAACAGGGTATCCAGCGCCTGCTGCCAGGCCACGATATCCAGTTGACCACCCAAGCGCAGGGCCATCGGGATATGATAAGTCTCACTGGCACCATCCCACTGAGCCAGGAACCACAGACGCTGTTGAGCAAATGACAGCGGCAGCGCTTCCTCGCGGGATATCGGCAGAATGGCCGGCAGGCTAGCGTTCTGTTGACCAGACCGGGCCGCCATGACCTCAGCAAAAGCCATCAACGTGGGGAATGTAAACAGGGTGGTCTGCGGCAGTTCAATACCTAACGCCGCTACCCGGTTCATCACCCGCATCGCCAGCAACGAATGGCCCCCCAAAGCAAAGAAATTATCGTGCCGGCTGATCTGGTCAATCCCCAGCAACTCACACCAAATCGCCGCCAGGGTAGTTTCTGTCTCCCCCTCCGGCGCCGCATAGACCTGACGGGCAAACGCCTCACTGTCCGGGGCCGGCAACGCCTGACGATCCAACTTACCGTTAGGCGTCAACGGCAACACATCCAGCCGCACAAAGGCTGACGGCACCATATAATCCGGTAAAATCGCACTCAGGTGAGTACGCAGACTATTGACCAGCCCCTCATGGGCTTCCGCCGCCACATAAGCCACCAGCCGTTTCTCCTGCCCGTCACCCAGCGCCAGTACCACCGCTTCATTCACCGCCGGGTGTTCTACCAACCGGGCTTCAATTTCCCCCGGCTCTATCCTGAAACCACGGATTTTAACCTGATGGTCGTTACGGCCCAGGAACTCCAGATTGCCCTCCGGCAGGTAGCGGGCCAGATCCCCGGTAC
>NZ_RCWA01000147.1 GCF_018448905.1 Photorhabdus heterorhabditis
GGATAAGGCTGGCGCGGATAAGCGGCCCACGGTCAAGATCAAATGGCGTATGGATTTCTCCGGCGCTCAAGCGCTCAAGCACCATATCGGCATCCGGGAGTCCGCGCAGGTCATGTTGAGATAAAGGCAAGCCACTATCCGCTTCCAACAGCCGTACCTGCGGCTGACCGTCAACCGAGACAAAAACAGAACGTAACGCCTCATGACGGGCGAACAGGGTATCCAGCGCCTGCTGCCAGGCCACGATATCCAGTTGACCACCCAAGTGCAGGGCCATCGGGATATGATAAGTCTCGCTGACACCATCCCACTTAGCCAGGAACCACAGGCGCTGTTGAGCAAATGACAGCGGCAGCGCTTCCTCGCGGGATATCGGCAGAATGGCCGGCAGGCTAGCGTTCTGTTGACCAGACCGGGCCGCTATGACCTCAGCAAAAGCCATCAAAGTAGGAGACGTAAACAGGGTGGTCAGCGGCAGTTCAATACCTAACGCCGCTACCCGGTTTATCATCCGTACCGCCAGCAACGAATGGCCCCCCAAAGCAAAGAAATTATCGTGCCGACTAATCTGTTTAATCCCCAGCAACTCACACCAAATCGCCGCCAGAATGGTTTCTGTCTCCCCCTCCGGCGGCGCATAGACCTGACGGGCAAACGCCTCACTGTCCGGGGCTGGCAGCGCCTGACGATCCAACTTACCGTTAGGCGTCAATGGCAACACATCCAGCCGCACAAAGGCCGACGGCACCATATAATCCGGTAAAATCGCACTCAGGTGAGTACGCAGACTGTTGACCAGCCCCTCATGAGCTTCCGCCACCACATAAGCCACCAGCCGTTTTTCCTGCCCGTCACCCAGCGCCAGCACCACCGATTCACTCACCGCCGGATGTTCTACCAACCGGGCTTCAATTTCCCCCGGCTCTATCCTGAAACCACGGATTTTAACCTGATGGTCGTTACGGCCCAGGAACTCCAGATTGCCCTCCGGCAGGTAGCGGGCCAGATCCCCGGTAC
>NZ_RCWA01000148.1 GCF_018448905.1 Photorhabdus heterorhabditis
ACTAGTATGGCCCGGGGGATCCTACGTTCCAAATGCAGCGAGCTCGTATAACCCTTTAAGAGTTGCTCTTTTTGTTTGGTAAGTTGCAAATCGAAGTTTTAGATTGAGTTCTACGTCGAGCGGCCGCGATATCCTGCAGATGCATCCAGTACTAGTATGGCCCGGGGGATCCTTATCTGTCAAAACCGCTAATGTCCGTTCTAAGACCGTCTGGAGAACACTTGCCCATCAGTGCTTTTGAACCTTTTTTTCACAGGTCCCTTCCGATTACACTGAGAAGCTGACCACACCTGCTAGAAGATGGAGGTATGCAGCCCGTTAGTAGGAGTAATACTACCCAGCTTATAACCCTCAAACGTAGGGCAGATGGCGGCCGCGATATCCTGCAGATGCATCCAGTACTAGTATGGCCCGGGGGATCCTAGAGACCATTCGCGATTCCATGAGACTCCAAGGGTTCTGCACAACTTATGCACCTCTATTAGATCATTGTGTTCTACGAAGCCTGGACTGCATTACATATTCACAACCAACATGAGAAGAGCGGAATAGATGGCCGGATGTTTGGTGGCTTTGATATATTGTGAGGAGCATTGCGAACCCTAGAGCTGTCCGGTCAAATAACCCCCTCACAATAAGTGTAATGTCATGGGATAATCAAAAGACTAAGGGAGGGCTTTTATAGAAGGCGTGAGGTCATGCTATCCCCCTCTGAAGACGCGGCCGCGATATCCTGCAGATGCATCCAGTACTAGTATGGCCCGGGGGATCCGTATACGTTTCTAATTTGTAGTTAACGGTTGGATACCACTTTGAGGCATGTAATATGGTACTGAGCTTCGGCACAGGGCTCAAATTGCATCATTAAATGTCTCCGATGTGGCTATATGTCATGGATAAAGGCAGCCCCCTATATCTTTTTTTGTGGCAGCATGGGTCCATCAAAGCAATTATTCAGGGTCTTAATGACCTCCACAGCTCTAAACGTAATTCATCTGGCTTTGCCTT
>NZ_RCWA01000149.1 GCF_018448905.1 Photorhabdus heterorhabditis
TAGGTAGTGTCCCTTAATTATATAATCTCCGGCAAAAGAGTCGAATACAGCCTAATTTCACCATCGACAGATAGTTTCGTGCTGTTTTTTCATAGCGTGTTGCAATACGTCGATTACCTTTCAAAAAACCAAAACAGCGTTCGACAACATTACGGTCACAATAAGCCTGTTCATCAAATTGTGTACGACCATCACTATTCCCTTTTTCATTGATTTTATAAGGAATAATGCTCTTTATTCTCAATTTGCGCAGGTAACCGCGGAGTTTTCTTCCCGAATAGCCTTTATCTGCCAACACCGCTTTGCCACGCCGTTTCATAAAACCATTCTTGCGTTGGACGCCAATGCCATCGAGCAAAGGAATAGCCGTTTGACTTTCATGGGCCTGGCCTGCCGTCAACATCAGGTTGAGTGGGAAGCCCTTTCCGTCAGTTGCCAGGTGGATTTTGGTGCCATAACCACCGCGTGAGCGACCCAACGCATGATCGTCAGCGATATCGGGATGTTTTTTTTCGCCCCGGCAGCATCTTTACTGGCACGAACATGGCTGCCATCCAGACAAATTTCAGACCAGTCTATGAGGCATTTTTCATCCAGAATGGACAGTAATCGGTTAAATATCTTATTGATAATGCCTGATTTTGACCAACGGTTAAATCGGTTATAAACCGTTTTCCAGGGACCGTAGCGTTCAGGCAAATCGCGCCACGGCGCACCTGAACATAACACCCAGAACATCCCATTCATCACACTGCGGTGTTCAACATGTGGACGTCCTGCCTGCCCTGAACGTACAGGGGGCAAACAAGATTCTATCAATATCCAAGCATCATCAGAAATGTCGTAACGTGCCACTATTTTGTTCCTGCATCGAAATCAATCAGATAATAATACTATTAATTGATATTAAGGGACACAGCCTA
>NZ_RCWA01000150.1 GCF_018448905.1 Photorhabdus heterorhabditis
TCAAACTGCCGACACAACGCCTCTTTCAGCGTGCCTAGAGAAGCCGAAAGTGCAATCCCTCTGATGTAATGTGGATTTTCATGAAACTGGGTCTTTAACCGATAATTCATCAGCGCGGTAATGTCCTGCACCATTGCAACCGGATCAGGCAGGAACAGGATGACCCCTTTGCCTGGCATTAATTCTCTCTCTGCCCACCAGAGGTTATTCTGATCAAATAGATATTTCCCATTCCACTGAGAGCGGGTGTAATCGGCAATACGCCGGTTAGTATCTATTCTCGTGTGATATTCCGCTACAGTATCCGTCAGTGACGAGAACGGCAGCGCATTCTCCCCCTCTCCACTGTTCAGCCATTTTTCCATATCAAAACGTTGCATATATCGCGCTCGATAGGCCGGATCTTCATGCTTTTTACGTACCGCATCCGTCCACGCCACCGCCGACCAGGCCAACCAAAAAGCCTTGTTTTCGAAACCTTCCGGCAGTACCGGTAATGTCACCAGCGAAGCTCGCGCCAACTCATTGGGCTGATCAATGCAGGGTTTCATTTCACCGCTGGCTAAGCGGGGAGGCACTTTGCCATTTTCCGGCAGGGGATAGTAATACCCCTCGCGGGTCACGTAATAATTGATCCAGCCACTCACCAGCTCATCCCAGATATACAGAAAGCCTGCTCGCAACAGACGAGTGGTATAGCCCGTTTCGCCTTTTCTCTCTACCGGCGGCATTTGAATGCTTGCAGGTAAATCCGGCACACCATCACCCTGCGCTTTGATGGCAGGACGAACAAGTAAAACAGGCAGCCCCTTACGGGTACAAAAACTACAGCCCGGGTTAATCACAATAAAATCTCCTGTATTGCACACTCTTTATTTCAGGTTTTCCGGGTTAAGACGACCC
>NZ_RCWA01000151.1 GCF_018448905.1 Photorhabdus heterorhabditis
CGGCCTGCGCCGTCAGTGGCTGACCGGCGTTGACATGAGCGGCGGTGGCCTTGAGGTCATGCCCGGCCTGCAGGGTCACCTCACCGGCGCCGGTTATCTGGCTGCCGATATCGGTCTGTTGGGTCAGGTGGCGGGTGTTACCGCCGCCCCAGTCGCCGCTTTCGGTACGTCGCGTATTTAAGGTGTCCAGCGTCAGGTCATGGCCTGCCGTTATTTCGGTGTGACCGTCTTGACCGGCATTCCTGACGTCACTGGCGGTGAGCTGGACGTTATTGATGGCGCTCAGCGACAGGGTGCCCTTATCGTTCTGCACATAGATGCCTGCCGGACGGTCCAGCCAGCGGTTAGCTTCATCCCCGCGTACGGTCGAGGCGCTGGTGATATCGCGGCCTTTCAGGGTCACCCGGTCATCCCCCTGAATCCGGCCGCCCCGATTGGTGAGCGCCTGTTGGGCCGCTAAATCCACTTTGCCACCACGAATAAAGCCGCGGTTGGTCAGGTTGTTGGCCGTCAGTTGAGTCACATCCCGCCCGTTAATTGTGCCGCTGTTGGTGATATCGCCCTGACTGTTGAGCGCCACGGTATTCCCGGCCAGCAAGGCGCCATCACTGCGCAGGTCGCCCTGACGGACGCGCGCATAAACCTGCGGCACCGTCACCACCTCGGTAGTGCCGTCCGGCAGCGTCACCGTTTGGTTAGTCAGCCAGATAATGTCCGAAGTCAGCAGCGCCATCTGCGCCGGACTCAGGGCGACGCCCGGCGTCAACTGTTGCTGTTTGCCAAAGGCAACGCCGGCATCCATCAGCGCTTTAAACTGGGCTTCATCGTTATTGTAGCCCGGCAGATAGCGCTGGCCGGTCAGCTGGGTAATCTGCTCCCGCACCAGCCGCT
>NZ_RCWA01000152.1 GCF_018448905.1 Photorhabdus heterorhabditis
TATCTGTGTCAGGTCGCCGAGCCGGAACGGGCCTTCGGGTTGTTGCTGGACAGTGCCGTGCCGATGCAGGAAGCGGCAGAGGTACAGGCCACCACCGCAACAGAGCGGGCCGCACTGGCTGAACATCAGCCGGTTCCGGTGCCGGAAACAGTCAGCACATTAGCCGCCGGTATAGCTGCGTTGCCGTCGATGCCAAATGTGGTCTGGGAAACCGGTGCTAACGGCGAGATATCCCTGACGCTGGGCACACAACAGTGGGGTATCCGGGGCCTGTCACAGGTGAAAGCCGGGGCGGCGGTGATGAAAGTGAATGTTCAGGTGGTTGATACCGACAGCGGCGTGATGTTCGCCGACAGCGTGGACATGATGAGCGCCCGCAGCCGGGGCGGGTATGCGCGGCTGGCCGCCACCGAACTCGGGCTGGCCGAAGGTGACCTGCGCCGGGCGCTGGGGCAGGTGTTGCTGGTACTGGAACAGTGTCAACAGGCCGGCGTCAGTGAACAAACCGAAACCCCACCGGTTCCCGAACTGAGCGGGGACCAGCGGGCCGCGGCGCTGGCGCTGCTGCAAGACCCGAAACTGAGTGAGCGCATCACCGCTGATTTAGCCGCCTGTGGCGTGGTGGGGGAAAGCACCAACCTGCTGGCCGGTTACTTAGCCGCCGTCAGTCGCAAGCTGGACCGTCCGCTGGCCGTGCTGATACAAAGCAGCAGTGCCGCCGGGAAAAGCTCACTGATGGATGCGGTCCTCAATCTGATACCGGAAGAGGAACGGCTGCAATACAGCGCCATGACCGGCCAGAGTCTGTTCTATCTGGGGGAAACCAATCTCCAGCATAAAATCTTAGCCATTGCCGAAGAGGAAGGCGTCAGGCAGGCCGCCTATGCGCT
>NZ_RCWA01000153.1 GCF_018448905.1 Photorhabdus heterorhabditis
ACCAAACAAGGCATTTTTGACGGCGAAAATCAGGATGATATTGATAAAGCCAATGATATTGAAATTCAGTTGTTGAATTTGGGATTACTGCCATTAATTACTGAGGTTTAATATCTGCCCTTATCAGTGCGGCATTTCACACTCCTTTATTTGAATAATGCGAGGTAATAAATGGCTATTTTATCACTGGAAATAGAACTGTATTTTGACTGGAAAGAATCGCTGACTCCACAAATGGCACTCACTGATTTGTATAAGATAACGCAACAGATTAACCAATTCTTTAGGCGTCAAAAAACCTGGTATTTGACAGGTCATACTCGTAAGGAAGCATTAGAACACCTTGTTTTTGAAGGGGGCCACCCGACAGAAAAAGCAATTCAGGTATTCGAAAGAAATTACAAAGAAAATTTCCCTTTGATAGGAAAAAGTATTTGGGATGGTGAAGATGACGATCTTGCCTGTTCCCTATTTTATGAAAACTATCGTAGTAACAGGCTAGGACAAACTGAGATAACAATAGATCTTAATATTGACGAAAAAGATTTTCAGTTTTCACGGCTGATTGACCTTATTACCTTTTTAGTTCTCAGCCGTAATGCTCCCTACATTATGGTAGAAACTAACGGTTATACCTTGAAGCAAAATCAGGTATTCCCCGACAGGCTGAGTGCAGGGTGGATGATTTATTTACCCTTTGTTATAGATCCCGCATTATTACCAATGGCAGCTGAAATCTTGCCTATTGCCAATGATAAAGAACAATTGGGGACATTAATTATCACCAAACAAGGCATTTTTGACGGCGAAAATCAGGATGATATTGATAAAGCCAATGATATTGAAATTCAGTTGTTGAATTTGGGATTACTGCCATTAATTACTGAGG
>NZ_RCWA01000154.1 GCF_018448905.1 Photorhabdus heterorhabditis
CCATACAGATTGCTGACTCCCAGTTGCTCCGCATTGAGGGTTTCATCTGTTTCACTCTGACTGGCGTAAGCCGTGGTCGTGATATCGTTGTGGGTGGAGGTCACTCGCGTACCGGTTCCCTCAGTACTCAGGGTATTGCTGACGGGGTCACCGAGAAAATCGACGGCCAGCACTTCCTGAGTTTTACCCTTGATAGTAAACGACCCACTGGCAACGACCTTATTCCCATCACGCACGTCTGTTTTGTCCGAAGCCCGGACGTTTATCTGAGTAATACCCCATTCCGCCAGTGTCTTGAGTTCGCCCGCATCGACTTTTGCATCGTGGGTGCCATCAACCCAGACCCGTAATTTACTCCAGATCGGATCACGTTCATCAATCACGCCGTCTTTGTTGGCATCTTCACTGGCTAAGGCCCCGAAACCCTCCTTGAATTTTTTTTCGCCCGCCGCACCGTTTATTCCGGCCTTGCCACCGTAGTATTCGGAGAACATCTGGCTGACATCTTTTATCTGACCGCGCCCATCGTCGATCACCAATATTCCCGTATTGCGATCCGCCCAGCCGCTGCGCTTGAGCGTGCCACTGTTATCCATGTCGAACAGCACACCGTCACGAATATCAGTCATGTGCACGCCATTGCCGCTCAGATCCAATAACAATGGATCAACATAGGTGTTAAACGTCGTCATTGCCGATAAGCCGTTCAACGTCACAGCGTTGCGCAGGCTGGTGTCCTGTTTATTGCCATTCAAGGTCAGGTCGAGGTAGAACTGCGATAGATAGGCGTTGGGCCGGACATTGGGGTCGAGCTGCATTTCACCGGGACGAATGCCGCCGGTGGCAAGGCTAGCCATCTGTGTTGAAGC
>NZ_RCWA01000155.1 GCF_018448905.1 Photorhabdus heterorhabditis
TCAGATTCGCTGTCCCAGCCACAAAACAGTGCCATATCGGTGCGACTTGATGGAACAGAGCAGCCATTGTTCTTTGTTCCCAGTGGAATGGGGGACTATTCCTATGTCTTCGGGCTGGCTAACCATCTGCCATCCGGCTACCCGATTTATGCACTGCCCTGGCAGTCTATTGATGAGGAGCCAATGGCAACGATGGAGGAGCTGGCAGCCAGAATGATCACCTTGATGAAGGCGGTTCAACCGGATGGTCCGTATCGGATAGGGGGTTACTCCTCTGGCGGCATATTGGCTTATGCGATTGTGCAGCGGCTTTTGAGCGCTGGTGAGGCGGTTAATTTCTTAGGTTTAATTGATACACCAGCGCCGCATTATTTTGGGGAACAGCCGATGCAACCTAAACATCATTTCTTTAGTGAGCTGGCCCGGCAGGCGGGAGAACAGCAGACAGGAGAGGTTGCGGCGTTGTACCAGCGACTTGATGAGCTGAATTTGGTGCAATTTATTGAGGCGGCCCAACAATTGGCGTTATATCCGGCCAATCTAAGTGCGGGTGTTATTGCGAAACGTTGGCAGCAGATAGAGCACTATACGCAAATCGTCGGAGATTATCAGCCGCAAGCATTAGCGATAACGTTGCATCAGTTGTACGCTATGGAGCCTTCTTCATCGACTTCTTTTGCCACGGATGAAAAACCAGAGCCGTTAAATATAGAACCGTCGCTCGGCTGGGAACAGGTGATGCCTGATACTTTACTGCGGTTGATTGCTGTTCCGGGTAACCATTTTAGTTTATTGGAGGATAATGAGAATCGCATTGGGTTAGCTCAGGCTCTGAATATGGCGTTG
>NZ_RCWA01000156.1 GCF_018448905.1 Photorhabdus heterorhabditis
GAGCTACTGGTGCGTGAAGGCGACATCCAACTGGGATGGAGACAGCCTGAGTCATTATTACCCACCATTTCGGCGGATAATCATTTGCGGATTTCCGCGGGCCGCGATCTGGATCTTGCCGGTATCCGGTTAGCTAAATCCCGTCATCTGACATTCAGTGCGGGCCGTCACCTGGATGCCTACCAAAGTCACTTGAATGCGGCGGGCAATATTCATCTGTTTGCGGGCCAGGATTTAGTTTTGCAGAGAGCGCGGATCAGTGCCGGGCAACAAGTCATGCTCAGTGCGGGTCACGATATCAATATGTCTCGTCCCAATACGCAGCAGGCGTCAGACAGTCTGTTTTATTTATCCGAATTATATGGATTTGACAAACTATTAGCCTTAAAAGAACGGCTGACCTCGGTTGATTTATCCGAATTAGGCACACAAATCACCGCGGGTGATGACCTGCAACTCAGTGCGGGGGGCGATATCGTGGGTAAGATTGCCAGATTAACCTCGACGCAGGGAAATGTGTCGGTTAACGCTGGCCAGGACTTAATTTTCTCTGCCCAAAAATATTCGCCGATGAATGATGGCGATAAACACTACCTGTATGCCGCCAGTGCCATCAACGCGGCCCAAAATCTCACCTTAGTTGCGGCAGGCAACCTATTGACCTCCGGGGCCAGCTTGACATCCGGCAGGGATATGCAGCTGTCTGCGGGGGGGAATGTGCGTTTTGAGTCGCGACAAGAATTTATCCGCGAGGGGAATATTGAGCGCTTTACGCAACACGCCAGTCGGTTGACCAGTGGTGGCGCATTAACTCTCCGCTCTCAGGGCAGTA
>NZ_RCWA01000157.1 GCF_018448905.1 Photorhabdus heterorhabditis
ATGTGGCTAAATCACACAACAACTGGATCTCTTCGGGCAGATAAAGGGATAAAAACTCCCTGGCCGTTTCGGGCTGCGTTAAAAAATGCTTGAATAACGCGTCATGGTGAGGCCGTTTTTCTTTCTTTGCCACAATCTGTTATCTCTGTCTTATCAGGTAGTCATTACTACTCATTGTCAAGGTATAGTATTTTTACCAAGTTACAAAAAACATTGTTTCAGATTTCCTCAGGCAAATCTTTACCGAATGCATTAATAGAAGAGCCTAAAGAATAAAATACTAGAAAAGAAAAAACGAGAAAATATTATATTTACAACAGCCACTCAATAAAAGTCATTGGCGGATTCATTTAAGTAAGTTTTTAACTTACATTCGCATAATAATAACCATTTCATCAAAATATCGATTACTTATATTTACGTTAATCTTGGATATTCAGATCGAAAAAATTGGGATGAATTCCATCCAGATGATCTATTATTTTGAAATGTTATTTATATTTTTCCTTTATCAATCTGAAAATACTTATTAACTTCTGTCAATATGCTCATAAATCACCATAATTTTCATCATAGAAAGAAATATAATATTGAGTAAAATAAGAGTTTTTTTCTTATCAAGAGGATCAAAAAGGTGTGACAGAGCAAGACCTGAAATCGTTCTTGAAATAAAATAAACAAAAAGAAAATACGAAGACAATATTAGGTAGTGTCCCTTAATTATATAATCTCCGGCAAAAGAGTCGAATACAGCCTAATTTCACCATCGACAGATAGTTTCGTGCTGTTTTTTCATAGCGTGTTGCAATACGTCGATTACCTTTCAAAAA
>NZ_RCWA01000158.1 GCF_018448905.1 Photorhabdus heterorhabditis
TTGGTGGAGACGGTGAATCAGGCGAATAATGCGGTACCGAACAGCCGGAAAGTGAATGGCAAGGCGTTGAGTGGGGATGTCAGTTTAAGTGCCGGGGATGTGGGGGCTTTTCCGAGTGTTGTTTCAGTTAACAACATCCCATCTCGCTCATTCATCGGACCATTTTCTGGTGAAAGAAATGCGAGATGGGCAAAGGGTATTAATGTTGGACTATCAGGTGATGTCGGGCAGATATATGTATCTGCCGACGGTGTACTACACGCATATTTTCTAAACTCGAACGGAGATGTAGCAGGGGGCTCAGTGGGTAGTTACCCTGTGGGTTCTCCAATTCCGTGGCCGTTACAAAATGTGCCTGCTGGCTATCTAGCATGCAATGGTCAATCATTTAATAAAACGCAATATTCACAATTAGCTGTTGCTTACCCATCGGGCGTATTACCCGATTTAAGAGGGGAATTTATTCGAGGTTGGGATGATAGCCGGGGTGTTGATCCTGGGCGTGTGTGTGGTTCGTGGCAAGAAGATGCGCTCCAAAATATTACGGGCTCCATCGGAATGAGAAAAGGGGTAGAGGGTCCGCAGGCGGCAGGGGCTTTTACAGCAATATTTAAAAAAATTGCTGATTCAGGACACACAGGCGAAAATTGGGGGGTATCCGGGGATTGGAATTTTAACGCATCACGTGTCGCACGTACTGCAAACGAAACCCGCCCCCGCAATATCGCCTTTAACTACATAGTGAGAGCAGCATAATGACAGAACAGAAATACTCTTTAGAACATGAAACCGCTGTATTGGGTAAAGATGGATTAGCCA
>NZ_RCWA01000159.1 GCF_018448905.1 Photorhabdus heterorhabditis
GAGCTACTGGTGCGTGAAGGCGACATCCAACTGGGATGGAGACAGCCTGAGTCATTATTACCCACCATTTCGGCGGATAATCATTTGCGGATTTCCGCGGGCCGCGATCTGGATCTTGCCGGTATCCAGTTAGCTAAATCCCGTCATCTGACATTCAGTGCGGGCCGTCACCTGAATGCCAGTCAGAGCCAATTGAACGCTACGGGCAATATTCATCTGTTGGCGGGAAAGGATTTAATGTTGCGGCAAGCGGGTATCCGGGCGGGGCAACAAGTCATGCTCAGTGCGGGCCGCGATATTGATCTCTCTCGCCCCAATACGCCAGAGAGCCTGTTTTATTTATCCGAATTAAATGGAGTAGACAAATTCTCTGAATTAGGCACGCAAATTACCGCGGGTGATCACCTGCAACTCAGTGCAGGGGAAGATATCGCGGGTATCGCGAGATTAACATCGACTAAAGGCAATGTCTCGGTTAACGCTGGCCGGGATTTACTGCTCTCTGCCCGGAAATATTCGCCGATGAATGATGGCGATAAACACTACCTGTATGCCACCAGCGCCATCAACGCGGCCCAAAATCTCACCTTAGTTGCAGCGGGCAACCTATTGACCTCCGGGGCCAGCTTGACATCCGGCAGGGATATGCAGCTGTCCGCGGGGGGGAATGTGCGTTTTGAGTCGCGACAAGAATTTATCCGCGAGGGGAATATTGAGCGCTTTACGCAACACGCCAGTCGGTTGACCAGTGGTGGCGCATTAACTCTCCGCTCTCAGGGCAGTA
>NZ_RCWA01000160.1 GCF_018448905.1 Photorhabdus heterorhabditis
TCTTCTACTTCCTGAGGCCATTGCGGTATTTTGCTAGTTTTCATACCAACATAGCGAGCGATACTGGTTAATAAGGTTATAGGTAATTGTATAATCTCAGATAACCATTCCAGACGAGAAGTTATTTGTATCTGGTACTGTAATCCAAAAACAAAGGTTTCTTTCTGTTTCTCAATAGGAGGACATAATAAGATAATGTTCGCTTGTTCCTGTAAACACGTTTCCTCCATATAGCAGCGAATAAATTCCCAATAACCTGGCATCATTTCCCGCAAACCGGAAAGCCCAAGATTAAACGTATCCAATACCGTTTCTTGATCATCTGCCAGAATATGACCGTAGATGCTCCATTCCGGCCACTTACCTTTTCCTATTGTCCGGGTAAAAAATACCGTTTTCCAGGGAATCGATAATACCGTGCCATTAAAACGGTAAACATGGATCATCTGGGTTTTGCGGTTAAACCGAATTGGATAATGTGTCGTTGCAAACCACTCTTTTAAGGTAAACTTTCCACTGTAATATAAAATAAATATAGCAGCAGGTAAAAAAATTAAAAGACTTAGCAATATGTCATGATCTCCTTTTATATATTGGTAAATTGTGTAACCAATAGAAAATAAGGCCATGCCTAAATAACAAAAAAATAACGTCGCAGATAATGAACTAACATATCCCTTATCTCTATAGTATTTGTCTACCGTTTCCATATAAGTCGAGTTCATACTGATCACCGTATTGTAATCAACAATATACCGACCATCGTTGCCCTCTATTCTAGT
>NZ_RCWA01000161.1 GCF_018448905.1 Photorhabdus heterorhabditis
CCATTCAACATAATGTGGCATTAAGCGCAATGGGCCTGAACGGCCCGCCGCGCTTAACAAACATTATGTCGGCGCCGCCCACCCAAGGGCGCTGCGCGGTTACCTCAGCCCCGGTGCGCGGCTGGCCGCCGGGTGGAGCTTCTTAGCCCCCGTGGCGCGCAAGGCGGACGCCTTCCGCTGTCAGCCGCAGTGCAAAATCCCACCGCCGCAGTCGCCGCCGTCCCTGGCGGCTCCGGTGTTAACATCGACCTTAAGCCGTTGCCGGTCAGGCCGTCAGGGTCAACGGCCCTGAAGGCAGGCCAGCAAGCGGGCCGCGGTTTATTGCCCCCACCCAACCCCGCTGCACTGGCTGCGTCCGGCTCGCAGTCGCAGGCTCCTTGCGCGTTCCCGTACTCGCCATCTCCGCCCCGTGCAGCCCCCAGGGGGGCTTCCCTGTTAAAAAGCGTTACCTGCGGGCCTGGCCCGCCCGCACCCGGCCAACCCGCGTCAGCGGCGCAGACAAGCTGCCCCGCCACCACGGGTTCCCGATAAAATCCGGTTCCGGCAGAAAAAGCGGGCCGAAACCCGGCACTGACATCGGGGAAAAAGTGAGCTAACATCGACAAAGTGCCCGTCGGGGCCAGTTGGAATGCACTTTAACAAAGCGGGGAAAAACGGCAGAAAAAAAGGCTGCTAAATCAGGGGGAAAAGTCCGCCCAGCGATATGATGACACCAGGATCCGCCAGACGTGTGGGACGGCGACGTGCCGGCGGAAATCCG
>NZ_RCWA01000162.1 GCF_018448905.1 Photorhabdus heterorhabditis
GGACAGCTGGTTATCCAGACCGGACAGGCCGGGACTGACAATCAGAATGGCAAACTGTTGTCCGCGGGCCGGTTTACCCTGACGACCCACTGGCTCGACAATCGTCACGGTCAGGTGCAGGCGGTGGACGATACCACGCTGAACGCGCAGGAAAAAACCGACAACACCGGTGGCCTGATGCGGGGCGGTTCACAACTCACCCTGAACACGACTCAGCTGATTAACCGTGAGACAACGCAGCCGGATAACGGCGTGGAGGCGCAACATCTGACGATAAACGCCCGGCAGGTGGACAATACCGGGGGCGCTTTACGGGCCGCTAACCATCTGCAGGCTCAGGTGAGTCACACGCTGAATAATGCTCAGGGGTTAATCTCCGCGGGCAAACAGCTTACCGTAGACGACAGGAGCGGGCACACCTCGCTGGTGATTGACAACCGGCAAGGCACCCTGATTGCCGGGGAACAGGCAGATATTAACGCCGAAGCCCTGAGCGGCGACGGCCAACTGTTATCGCAGGGCGATATGGCGGTCACCTTAACCAAGGATTTTCACCACACCGGGCACACTGCGGCCAATGGCACGCTGACGCTGGAGACCGCGGGCAATCTCACCAATGACCGGGCCATCGTCGCCGGGCAAACCGTGCAGCTGACCGCCAAAAACCTTACCAATACTCAGACCGCGGAAATCAGCGCCGGGAAAACGCAGGTTAATGTTCACGACACCC
>NZ_RCWA01000163.1 GCF_018448905.1 Photorhabdus heterorhabditis
TCAAACTGGCTCAGTGGTTCGCCAGCTCGAAAACCTGTCATTGCTGCGGTCACAAAATGCCGGATATGCCGCTGCATAAGCGGATCTGGCAATGCCCTTTCTGTCGAGTCGAACATGACCGCGATATCAATGCGGCGATCAACATCCAGGGCAAGGGCATAACAGTATTACAGGCGGCGGGACTCGCCGTTTCTGCCCATGGAGGCCTGCGTAAATCCGTTGCACCAACGGTTGCGGCCTGAGAAGTGGGAAGCCTCGCCGTTTTTTACGGCGGGGAGCAGTCACCTGATCGAAGTTTAAATTTTGGTTATTTTTAAGCAAAGCACTGGCAAGTTGCTGGCCCAGAAAACCTGCGGCACCCGTGATTATCACTTTCATTGCGACTCTCCTTGTTTAATAGCTTTGGGCTATTTGTGCTTGTAAGTAGATTTTTTGTTCTTATATGCTAACGGTATGTAATATCAGGTTGTGCTCTCGTAATTGTTGCTGCACTTCTGGGGAAAGTTGGCTATCACAGACAATATCATCCAAACTCGAAAGCGGGCAGACACGAAACATACCGTATTTGCCATATTTACTACTGTCAGAAACTAAGACCCGGCGGCGGGCAGTTTTTAGTACTGCCTGTTTGACTAATATTTTCTCTTCATGTGGTGTGGAGACACCATGCTCCAGATCCCATGAACTGGTGCTAATAAAAGCAATGTCTACATTCAA
>NZ_RCWA01000164.1 GCF_018448905.1 Photorhabdus heterorhabditis
TTATTCTCAATAACAAAAATTACAATCTCGATTCAAGGGGGTAGGATTAGCTCCACTATTTACGTGAGTTATATTCGCGATAATATATAAAACAACATCCTATACCACCAATAGTCCCTCCCATAGCTCCTACTTTTAAACAAAGTAAGAAATCTTCTTGAGTAAAATCAAAATCTCCAGATAAGAAAAAGAAGATTAAGGCAATAATTAGTTTTAAAATTAATCCTGTTAGGATCATACCAACAATAATTGAACTGAATAAGTGTAGAAAAAGGAGAAAAAAACTTAGTTTACTCAGTTTCATTTCTTCTTATCCTCATCCAATTTTTTTACCCCTTTACTAATCTGATCATTAGTAATTTCAGTTGCTACAGATGAACCTACATTGCCAACAACACCAGGGATCTTACTTGGTGACATCTCTTTCGAGATCCCTAACTGGCCTTTTACTTCTGAGTACTTAAGTAAGTTGGGATTAAATTTCGGGTCCCAGCCACCAGTTATCCATTTACCTATAGCATTTGTACCAGAGGCAGCATACTTGCCCACACCATAACCTACTGATGCGCCAATCCCACTAATAATTCCCCCTTTTAGCGGATCATCCCCTTTGACATAACTTGAAGCTGCCCCCATACCTGCATTCCAGGCTATTGTGCCCCACAAACCAGTATTAGCCGTGAATGCGCCCGTCCAGTACGCAAAAATAGCATCAT
>NZ_RCWA01000165.1 GCF_018448905.1 Photorhabdus heterorhabditis
GCCACGGTTAAGCCGCTTTGCTTTTGTTCGGTTTTCGTCAGGGTGGTGTGATGATTTTCCGCACTGGTGATACTGACGCTCTGACCGGTGAGGGTCAGGTCCTTTTTCGCGACGATATCACTGCCATGAATGTTGAGCTGGTCACCGGCGTTGAGGGTGACATGACCCTGACTGCTGCCCACCGTGCTGCCTTTGGTCAGCTGGCTGTCACGGTCGGTGGTGACTTTCTGGCTGGCTTTGCCAACGGTAAAACCAATCCCGCCGGTGCCCATCAGGCCGGATTGTTTCTCCTGTCGCAAATGGGTTTCATCGTGCGCTTCCGCCGCGGTGGTGACGGTGAGCTGATGACCGGCGCTCAGGCTGACATCCTGCGTGCCCGCCACATTGCTGCCGCGGATATTGAGGTCGTTGCCAGCCTGGAGAGTGACCTTATCGCCACTGAAGGTGGTGCTCAGCGCCTGCCGGTCATGCACTTCATCGTGGGTTTCCACTGACGATTTCGCCAGCCAGCCTTGGCTGGTCTGTTTGCTGTGCTCCACTAAGTCGGAGGAGGCCGTCCCGGTGGTCAGCGTCAGGTTATGCCCGGCCTGCGCCGTCAGTGGCTGACCGGCGTTGACATGAGCGGCGGTGGCCTTGAGGTCATGCCCGGCCTGCAGGGTCACCTCACCGGCGCCGGTTATCTGGCTGCCGATATCGGTCTGTTGGGTCAG
>NZ_RCWA01000166.1 GCF_018448905.1 Photorhabdus heterorhabditis
GGGAGCAGATTACCCAGCTGACCGGCCAGCGCTATCTGCCGGGCTACAATAACGATGAAGCCCAGTTTAAAGCGCTGATGGATGCCGGCGTTGCCTTTGGCAAACAGCAACAGTTAACACCGGGCGTCGCCCTGAGTCCGGCGCAGATGGCGCTGCTGACCTCGGACATTATCTGGCTGACCAACCAGACGGTCACGTTGCCGGACGGCACTACTGAGGTGGTGACGGTGCCGCAGGTGTACGCCCGGGTGAAATCCGGCGACCTGCGCAGTGATGGCGCCTTGCTGGCCGGGAATACCGTGGCGCTCAACAGTCAGGGCGATATCACCAACCGCGGCACGGTCAGCGGGCGTGATGTCACTCAACTGACGGCCAACAACCTGACTAACAGCGGCTTTATTCGCGGCGGCAAAGTGGATTTAACGGCCCAACAGACGCTCACCAATCGCGGCGGCCAGATTCAGGGGGATGACCGGGTAACCCTGAAAGGCCGCGATATCACCAGCGCCTCGACCGTACGCGGGTATGAAGCTAACCGCTGGCTGGACCGTCCGGCAGGCATTTATGTGCAGAACGATAACGGCACCCTGTCGCTGAGCGCCATCAATAACGTTCAGCTCACCGCCAGTGACGTCAGGAATGCCGGTCAAGACGGTCACACCGAAATAACGGCAGGCCATGACCTGACGCTGGACACCTTAAATACGC
>NZ_RCWA01000167.1 GCF_018448905.1 Photorhabdus heterorhabditis
CCAAAACTCTCCGCCACTTCAGCAGCAAAAAGGATATTATTGACATAACCTCCTCACAAAAAGTACACAAATGGCTAAATAACAGAGCCCCTCTTTTTACTAGGGAAATGGTGGATGTGGACTTTAGAATTTAAGATAATAAAGCTCTTGATCCCAATGTTATTTCCATGTGAGGGACATTAAATTGAGTAACCTTTGCCACATACCCTCTCCCAGAGTCCATTCTCTAAAACTTGAAGCTCCGCCCCTTTTTACGCACATTAGGCTTCCAATTACGGTCAATGGTCTTGAAGATTGGGAGCTTTTGAAGAGTAATAAGAACCATCACAAAAAGGAACCCAGAAGCCGGGAGTGTCTACCAAAAAAATTCAAGGGTTAAAAAAAAGTGACATTTTCTCCTGTTTTTTACACATGATTTTGAATGCTGATGGGTCCACGTCCAGCTCTAAAGGTAGGTTCATGGTTCTCCAAAGTTGCTTTCTTGTCAGAATTGAGCCACATCAGGTAGGTGGGGAAGTAGATCAGTGAGGATGCTTCACATGTGTGGGCACTGGGAACAGAATGCTTCAATAACACGAGCTGACGAGGGCCCGCTATGAAAAAAAAGATTCTCTGTGCCCCCTGGCGCCTCCGCACTTAAAGAATTGATGACCGTGCGGCCGCGATATCCTGCAGATGCATCCAGTACTAGTATGGCCCGGGGGATC
>NZ_RCWA01000168.1 GCF_018448905.1 Photorhabdus heterorhabditis
CGCCGTGGTTACCGTGCAGGCTGACTATATTGACCCCACCGTCCCCATCAATCGTTGCACTCCCGTGACCCACTTCGATCACGTCGTCACCCACACCGCCGAAAATCTTATCGTCCCCGCCACCGGCATGAATGATGCTGCCGTCCTTGGAAGCATAGATTGTGTCGCCCTGAGGACCGGCATAGATGACCGACTTACCCGTGCCACCAACGATGGTGTTGTGCCCACTGCCGCCGACCAGGACGTCGTTACCCATGCCACCTATCAGAGTCGAATTGCCGGAACCGCCCTTGATAAAGACACCGTTAGCACCGCCACTTATGATGGTATCATTGCCGCTCCCGCCTTCGGCAATGGTTAAACCGGCCTGATCCATGTCCAGTGCCACACCTTGGTTACCGACAATGATCGCCGTATCGTGCCCGCCATTGCCGTGAATGTTTTTCGTATCGTCAGCAGCACTGATAACAAAAACGTCATCACCGGCACCACCAACATAGGTATTGCTCCCGGTGCCCCCAACCAGCCAGCTGCCGGTTTTTGCCGCAATCAGCGTATCATTGCCGCTGCCGCCATACAGATTGCTGACTCCCAGTTGCTCCGCATTGAGGGTTTCATCTGTTTCACTCTGACTGGCGTAAGCCGTGGTCGTGATATCGTTGTGGGTGGAGGTCACTCGCGTACCGGTTCCCTCAGTAC
>NZ_RCWA01000169.1 GCF_018448905.1 Photorhabdus heterorhabditis
CGCCGTGGTTACCGTGCAGGCTGACTATATTGACCCCACCGTCCCCATCAATCGTTGCACTCCCGTGACCCACTTCGATCACGTCGTCACCCACACCGCCGAAAATCTTATCGTCCCCGCCACCGGCGTGAATGACGCTGCCGCCTTGGGAAGCATAGATTGAGTCGCCCTGAGAACCGGCATAGATAACCGACTTGCCACTGCCACCAATGATGGTGTTGTGCCCACTGCCGCCGACCAGGACGTCGTTACCCATGCCACCGACTAACACCGAATCGCCGGAGCCGCCCTTGATAAAGACACCATTAGCTCCACCGCTTCTGATGACATCACTGCCACTCCCGCCTTGAGCCATAGTTAAACCGGCCTGAGCCATGTTCAGCTCTATACCTTTTTTGCCAACAATGATCGCCGTATCGTGCCCGCCATTGCCGTGAATGTTTTTCGTATCGTCAGCAGCACTGATAACAAAAACGTCATCACCGGCACCACCAACATAGGTATTGCTCCCGGCGCCCCCAACCAGCCAGCTGCCGGTTTTTGCCGCAATCAGCGTATCATTGCCGCTGCCACCATACAGATTGCTGACTCCCAGTTGCTCCGCATTGAGGGTTTCATCTGTTTCACTCTGACTGGCGTAAGCCGTGGTCGTGATATCGTTGTGGGTGGAGGTCACTCGCGTGCCTGCGCCCTCAGTAC
>NZ_RCWA01000170.1 GCF_018448905.1 Photorhabdus heterorhabditis
AAAGTGTGAGAGATCCAGCGTATGCCCATTCAGTAAAATATAGCTTAATACCACATTGCGCTGTTCGGTTGTATTATACCCTGCATTCAAGAGTTCCACCAATTGGGGTATCCATTCCAGCATATCCCGGCAGCGGATGTGTTTTTGCACCAGTTCCATCAGGGCAACGCCTTTATGCGTCAGGATCTCTTCATCACTGAGCACACTGACATCCACCAACGGAAACGCCTGACGGTATAAGCGGGCCGCCTGTTCAGGGAGCGTAAAACAATCCAGCCACCGGTTTGAGTAAGGATATGGACGAATCTCACCATGATAAAACAGCAGAGGCATCACCAAAGGGAGTTCGGTATGGCCTTTTTTCAGGTGGGCCGCCATAGCTGACATGGCATAATACATCAGCCGCCAGGCCATCAACGGGTCAGGGGTAGACTGATGTTCAATCAGACAATAGATATAGCCCTGCCCCCGGGCCGTTTCAACCGAGTACAGCACATCACTGTGCAGTTGACGTAAATGCCGGTCTACAAAACTGCCGGGTTCCAGTTTCAATGTGGCTAAATCACACAACAACTGGATCTCTTCGGGCAGATAAAGGGATAAAAACTCCCTGGCCGTTTCGGGCTGCGTTAAAAAATGCTTGAATAACGCGTCATGGTGAGGCCGTTTTTCTTTCTT
>NZ_RCWA01000171.1 GCF_018448905.1 Photorhabdus heterorhabditis
TCGATGAACTTCGACCTGTCGATTTTTGAATGTCTGATGCCGTTGTCCCGGGGGGGGGCGATTCATCTGGTGGATGATGCCCTGTCATTGATGCAGCAGGCTTTGCCGGTGAGCTTACTCAACTCAGTCCCGTCTGCCATGAAACCGTTATTGCAGGCACAGGCGCTGATGGCGTCGGTTCAGACGGTCAATCTGGCCGGTGAACCGCTGAAACGGGCCTTAATTGAACAGATTTTCGAAGAAACGCAGATACAGCGGTTATGTAATCTCTATGGGCCTTCGGAAACGACAACCTATTCCACCTGGCTGTCGATACAGCGGGGAGAACGGATTGTTGAGAGTATCGGGCGTCCGATAGCCAATACCTGTATTTACCTGCTGGACGAGTACGGTCAACCGGTGCCACTGGGGGTGGTGGGTGAGATTTACATTGGGGGCGCGGGGGTGGTGCGCGGTTACCTCAATCGCCCGGATTTGACTGCGGAACGTTTCCTTATCGATCCGTTCAGTGATAAACCGGGCGCCCGCATGTATCGTACCGGGGATCTGGCCCGCTACCTGCCGGAGGGCAATCTGGAGTTCCTGGGCCGTAACGACCATCAGGTTAAAATCCGTGGTTTCAGGATAGAGCCGGGGGAAATTGAAGCCCGGTTGGTAGAACA
>NZ_RCWA01000172.1 GCF_018448905.1 Photorhabdus heterorhabditis
TCCCCGCCTGCACATGACTCGGTTCCGCCGTTTTAATGTCTTTACTGCTCACGGTGATATCCGTTTTGGCCTGTATATTGCCCAGCGTCACCTTGCCATCCGCCGTCAGACTGATGTCGCCTTGCGTAGAGGTCAGGTTGGTCAGGTTAACTTTCTTACCCGCCTCAGTACTCACCAGACGGATTTTATGGGCAGACATTCCCCCCAATGACCCGGTATCCATCGCGTTCCAGGGGATATCACCCTCGCCGGCAATAGGGACAAGAGTCCCGCGTTTGACATCAATCCGGTTGGACCCTTGTGTCAATGTCAGGTTTTTCGCCCGCACCTTGCCGTGAAGTCTCGTGGCCCGGCTGATAATATCGACATCATCCTGCGCCGTGGCATCCAGCCCCTTTTCATCAACGGTGATGGTGCCTTTTTTCACTTCCAACGCCACTAATGCGCCTGCTTTATCAAACACTGGTTTCCCAGTCGATAAGGTGACCGCCGGGGTATGGATAAAGCTACAGCCGTGACAGGTTACACCGTTCGGGTTGGCAATGAAGACCGCGGCTTTTTGCCCCACCACTTCCAATAAGCCCTGTAGATTTGAAGCTAACGTTCCCACCACTTCATGAATAATCAACTCAGCCGATTGACCG
>NZ_RCWA01000173.1 GCF_018448905.1 Photorhabdus heterorhabditis
TCCCCGCCTGCACATGACTCTGTTCCGCCGTTTTAATGTCTTTACTGCTCACGGTGATATCCGTTTTGGCCTGTATATTGCCCAGCGTCACCTTGCCATCCGCCGTCAGACTGATGTCGCCTTGCGTGGCGGTCAGGTTGGTCAGGTTAACGTCCTTACCCGCCTCGGTACTCACCAGCCGGATTTTATGGGCAGACATTCCCCCCAATAACCCGGTATCCATCGCTTTCCACGGGGTATCACCGTCCCCGGCAATGGGGACAAGGGTCCCGCGTTTGACATCAATCCGGTTGGCCCCTTGTGTCAATGTCAGGTTTTTCGCCTGCACCTTGCCGTGAAGTCTCGTGGCCCGGCTGATAATATCGACATCATCCTGCGCCGTGGCATCCAGCCCCTTTTCATCAACGGTGATGGTGCCTTTTTTCACTTCCAACGCCACTAATGCGCCCGCTTTATCAAACACTGGTTTCCCAGTCGATAAGGTGACCGCCGGGGTATGGATAAAGCTACAGCCGTAACAGGTTACACCGTTCGGGTTGGCAATGAAGACCGCGGCTTTTTGCCCCACCACTTCCAATAAGCCCTGTAGATTTGAAGCTAACGTTCCCACCACTTCATGAATAATCAACTCAGCCGATTGACCG
>NZ_RCWA01000174.1 GCF_018448905.1 Photorhabdus heterorhabditis
CTTGGATTCACATAATAAGTGCAACATCGTTAATCCGGAAGTAAACATGTTCGTATTCCTTTAAATAATTCATTCGGTGTTTTCCCTCCCCGTGTTTTTCTGGGGCGATTATTTAATCGGTTTACCACAAAATTGATTTCCTGATCAGAGACTTTATTAAAATCAGTTCCCTTTGGAAAGTATTGTCTGATGAGTCCATTGATATTCTCATTTATCCCTCTTTCCCAAGGCGAGTAAGGGTGAGCAAAATAAATTTGGGTTTCTAATTTTTTACTCATGATTTCATGCTCTGCGAACTCCAAACCGTTATCGAATGTGATGGTCTTAACCCTTTGTTTTAACGGGTATAATGCTTTCACTACCGCTTTTGCTACTTCTGATGCCCGCTTGCTATCAAGTTTAACAATTATGGTATACAACGTTTTGCGGTCAACCAGGGTTAATAAGACACTTTTTTTATCTTTCCCCACTATCGTATCACCTTCCCAGTCGCCAATACGTTCTTTTTTATCAACGACTTCTGGTCGAACATCAATACTGACCCGATTTTTAATTTTGCCTCTTTTTTCATAGCGACCATAGCGTTTACGATAGGGTTTTCTGGCAATTCGCAGATGTTGCCATAAATCACCCCCCTCT
>NZ_RCWA01000175.1 GCF_018448905.1 Photorhabdus heterorhabditis
GGCAATCTCACCAATGACCGGGCCATCGTCGCCGGGCAAACCGTGCAGCTGACCGCCAAAAACCTTACCAATACTCAGACCGCGGAAATCAGCGCCGGGAAAACGCAGGTTAATGTTCACGACACCCTGAATAATACGGGACTGATAGACGGCGGCTTAACCCATCTCACGGCTAACACCCTGACCAACACCGGCACCGGACGGATTTACGGGGACCAGCTCGCCCTCCAGACGGGCACGCTGAATAACACCGCACAGGACGGCAAAGCTGCGGTCATTGCGGCCCGTGACCGGCTGGATATCGGCACCGGCACGCTCAACAACCAGCATCATGCGCAGATTGACAGCGTGGGCGACATGCACATCGGCGGCCAGCTGGATAACACCTTGTCCGCGACCGGTCAGGCCCGGGTGCTCAATAATCACGCGGCGACAATAGAAGCCGGACGTCATTTGACAATTAATGCCGACCAGATTAACAACACCAACGCCGGGTTGGTGACTCAGGTCGTCGAAACGGAAAAATCGCCGCATCACGACGCGGTATTGCGCGGCCAGACTACCCGCTATGACTGGTCACAGGTGGACACTTCTCACCACAACAAATACGGCGTGCACGAGGCCATCATGCCGGA
>NZ_RCWA01000176.1 GCF_018448905.1 Photorhabdus heterorhabditis
TACTCAGTACGCCGTTTTTTCTTGCCGCCCCTAACCGTGACGCGGATAAGGCGCATTATGCGCAGAGTGAACAGGCGAGGAAAGACAGGCAGGATGCTGTGTCAAAGAAACGGAAAGCCCAGCGACTGGAATACATTATTAGCGGCGGTAAGGAACCGCCGGTGTTAGTACCCGGTGTGCCGGATTTTGACCCGGAAATCGCCCAGAAGCAGTTGCGGGAAGCGGCAGCGGAATTTCGCAGTGACTACCGGAAAGAACGGCGTGAGATATCCGGTGCGAAGCAATTTGCTGCCGAAAACATTCTGGGCAACGCCCTTTATCTGTTGAACAGTGAGGATGAGGAGCGGGAATATCAGCAAATGAAAGCCGCGGGAGAGGCGTTGGTCGACCGGCTTTTCCCGGCTGTTCCGGCGAGAAAAACCGGTCAGCCAGAATCCCCGGAGTCATTACTGGTGGCCCTGTATGACAATCAGGTGCATGATTCCCGTGCCTGGTTTATGTACTCTACGCTGGATACGCGTGAGCCGGAGGGCGGTTATTTCCGTTACCGGGTGATTTACTTCGGCACAATGTGTAATAAACCCCTGTCGCTTTTGACGGTGGACTGCAATGTGGTTGGGGCAATGGCACC
>NZ_RCWA01000177.1 GCF_018448905.1 Photorhabdus heterorhabditis
CTGAGCGGTTCCAATAACCAGGGCCATGACAGCACCACCACGCACGCCGCCGTCAGTGACGGCAACCTGATTATCCGGGACAAAGCGCACCAGACGCAGGATATCGCGAACTTAAGTCGCGATACCGATAACGCCGCCAATGTCCTGAGTCCGATATTTGATAAGGAAAAAGAACAGCAACGGCTGAAACAGGCGCAACTGATGGGCGAACTCAGCGCCCAGATGACCGAGATAGCCAGTACGGAAGGGAAAATTATCGCCACCAAAGCGGCGAAAGCGAAACTGAATCATATCAGTGAACCGGACAAAGCCGCGGCCAGAGAAAAATTGATCAACGCAGGTAATAAAGACCCCTCGCCAGCGGATATCAATAAACAAATCTATGACACCGCTTACACGCAGGCGCTGAATGAATCGGGCTTCGGGACCGGCGGAACTTATCAGAAAGCCTTACAGGCCGCTACGGCAGCCATTCAGGGCTTGGCAGGGAACAATCTGGGTCAGGCGCTGGCCGGAGGCGCTTCTCCTTATCTGGCGGGCGTGATTAAAGAACTGACGACGGACCCACAAACCCATCAGGTAGATATCGCCACCAATACGCTGGCCCATGCGATTTTAGGCGCGG
>NZ_RCWA01000178.1 GCF_018448905.1 Photorhabdus heterorhabditis
GAGGTATAGGTGCTATGATAGGCATCACTCAGTCCGTGTTGGGGTTTGGGATTTTTCGCAATTGATCAGATCGCAAAAATCGGACTGAGTTCCCTCCAAGTGATCTATTATTTTGAAAAGTTATTTATTGTTGGGAACTATTAATAATGTATTGATTCATTATAATCATATTTATTTAGCTGATAGACGGAAAAGATTTATATTTAGAAGAGTTGCATTATATTATGTTTTGAATCAATATCTATCTGATTATGAGATAATAATAGACGATAACGGAAAACCTTATATATTCACAGAGGAAGACCTGAAATACCATTTTTCATTGAGTGCTTCGGAAAATTATTGTGTTATTTATTTTAGTTGGTAGATTCACATAATAAGTGCAACATCGTTAATCTGGAAGTAAACATGTTCGCATTCCTTTAAATAATTCATTCGGTGTTTTCCCACCCCGTGTTTTTCGAGGGCGATTATTTAATCGGTTTACCACAAAATTGATTTCCTGATCAGAGATTTCATTAAAATTGGTTCCCTTTGGAAAGTATTGTCTGATTAACCCATTGATATTCTCATTGCTCCCTCTTTCCCAAGGCGAATAAGGGTGAGCAAAGTAAATTTGGGTTT
>NZ_RCWA01000179.1 GCF_018448905.1 Photorhabdus heterorhabditis
GCTTATTCGCTTAACCTCACAACCCAAAGACGTCTTGGGTCGCAGAGTGTTGAGAGACTCTTCAATAATACCTCTCGATATTACTGACAGTTTTCAATTTTCAGCTTGTTCCAGATTGTTAAAGAGCAAAATAATTCACAGCATACTGTCACCAATATACTCTGAAATAGTGTTATATGGTGGAGCTAAGCGGGATCGAACCGCTGACCTCCTGCGTGCAAGGCAGGCGCTCTCCCAGCTGAGCTATAGCCCCATACAGAAATAAACCGTCATCGCAGTTTATACAAACCTTTTCACCGCCGTCAGTTTCAACGCGGAGCACGCAGCGTGCACCAGCACATGCGTCATGCAGCGTCCGAAAATGCCACGGAGGAAAAGCGTTTGGTAGGCCTGAGTGGACTTGAACCACCGACCTCACCCTTATCAGGGGTGCGCTCTAACCACCTGAGCTACAAGCCTGTCGCAATAACGTATTCTCTTCTTTCATCAGACAATCTGTGTGAACACTCACTCAACGCATCTCAGGTAAGGAGGTGATCCAACCGCAGGTTCCCCTACGGTTACCTTGTTACGACTTCACCCCAGTCATGAATCACAAAGTG
>NZ_RCWA01000180.1 GCF_018448905.1 Photorhabdus heterorhabditis
CTAACCGTTTGTGCACCAAAGCCGGGTCATGGGTGAGTTGCTGCTGCATGTAGTCTGACCCCAGCCAGGGTTTGTACTGGGTAAATTTCGGGTCGGTCTCCACCAGATAGTGGCTGTCACTGCCCGGCTGCACGGTATACAGGCTGTTATCCGGTAAGCGGGTATCGGGCGTCACCACGCGTATCACCGGGTCGACTGTTTGTCCTTTGACGGTTTCCGGCGGCAAACTCAGTTCAAATGGCTGACCGGGCGGCAATACCAGCGGCTGATTTTTGATACCGTTCACCGGTGTGACCGCCGTGGGGGCAGCGTGTATCTGGCCGGTTTGTCGGTCCGTAATGGTGATATCGGTCCCCGGTGGGCGGGTATGGTCCTGCCAGGCCAGCGTGTTCAGGTCAATCGTTTCGGTCACCGGGCCCGGTGTATAACCGGTGGTGTCTTTCCCCTGCGAGGTTTTGGTGCCGCCGATGCCAAGCTTGTTCCGTTTTTTCTTTTTGACGTACCAGCGGGTCTGGCTGCCGGTCTCCGTGGTGATGCGTTCCCCCTGGGTGGCGATATTATGCAGTTCGCCAATATTGCCCGCCAGTGCGCCGCCGGCGACG
>NZ_RCWA01000181.1 GCF_018448905.1 Photorhabdus heterorhabditis
TGATAATTACCTTCCTTGCTGAGTTCAAAATCAATTTTGACTGATTGACCAGACTTCGATACGTCAATCGGCCTGTATATATCAATGTACTTAGAGCAGGACATTAATAAGGTACAGCTCATAAAAAAAAATAATATTTCGCCAATTTTTAAACCTTTTATGTATACGTAATACTTTCATTTCGTCACTCCAAACTTTGATATTTTCTTTATTTATACTGACACCATTTTAAATCTTCTTAAATTTTCGGATTGTAATAGGCAAACTCGACAAAACTCTCAATACCACTAAAAGCAGGCACATCCTCTAGAGTCGTAATGACCGCAGAGTAACGTCCAGGGGGTAATTCAAGTATTTTAATATTTCGCACAGCTATATTTACTCTTCTTCCTTCGTAATCGAAGGAACGCCCCCAACCACGTCCTCCTGCATTTATTTTCTTGTCAAAAAAAATCTTGCTATCTTTAACCAGATGAAGCGAAACTGGGGTTATTACCCCGCCCTTATCAACATTCCCGAACAACTCAAGCCGCCTTTTCATTTCCTCATAGTCATCCCCTTTATCAAACAGCAAGGCAAACTGATAATTCCCTTTCTTACT
>NZ_RCWA01000182.1 GCF_018448905.1 Photorhabdus heterorhabditis
GGACAGCTGGTTATCCAGACCGGACAGGCCGGGACTGACAATCAGAATGGCAAACTGTTGTCCGCGGGCCGGTTTACCCTGACGACCCACTGGCTCGACAATCGTCACGGTCAGGTGCAGGCGGTGGGCGACACCACGCTGAACGTGCAGGAAAAAACCGACAACACCGGTGGCCTGATGCGGGGCGGTTCACAACTCACCCTGAATACGCCTCAGCTGATTAACCGTGAGACAACGCCGGCGGATAACGGCGTGGAGGCGCAAAATCTGACGATAAACGCCCGGCAGGTGGACAATACCGGGGGCGCTTTACGGGCGGCCAGTCATTTACAAACCCGGGTGGTTCACTCGCTGGACAATACCCGGGGGCTGATATCCGCCGGCAAACAGCTCACTCTCAACAGTGCGGCTCAGCAACCGCATCTGATGATTAACAACCGGCAAGGCACCCTGATTGCCGGGGAACAGGCAGATATTAACGCCGAAGCCCTGAGCGGCGACGGCCAACTGTTATCGCAGGGCGATATGGCGGTCACCTTAACCAAGGATTTTCACCACAC
>NZ_RCWA01000183.1 GCF_018448905.1 Photorhabdus heterorhabditis
ATATCACCAACAGCGGCACAATTAACGGGCGGGATGTGACTCAACTGACGGCCAACAACCTGACCAACCGCGGCTTTATTCGTGGTGGCAAAGTGGATTTAGCGGCCCAACAGGCGCTCACCAATCGGGGCGGCCGGATTCAGGGGGATGACCGGGTGACCCTGAAAGGCCGCGATATCACCAGCGCCTCGACCGTACGCGGGGATGAAGCTAACCGCTGGCTGGACCGTCCGGCAGGCATCTATGTGCAGAACGATAAGGGCACCCTGTCGCTGAGCGCCATCAATAACGTCCAGCTCACCGCCAGTGACGTCAGGAATGCCGGTCAAGACGGTCACACCGAAATAACGGCAGGCCATGACCTGACGCTGGACACTTTAAGCACGCGCCGCACAGAGCAGGGCGACTGGGGGAAAGATAACACCCGCCATCTGACCCAACAGACCGATATCGGCAGCCAGATAACCGGCGCCGGTGAGGTGACCCTGCAGGCCGGGCATGACCTCAAGGCCACCGCCGCTCATGTCAACGCCGGTCAGCCACTGACGGCGCAGGCCG
>NZ_RCWA01000184.1 GCF_018448905.1 Photorhabdus heterorhabditis
TATTGCCATTCAAGGTCAGGTCGAGGTAGAACTGCGATAGATAGGCGTTGGGCCGGACATTGGGGTCGAGCTGCATTTCACCGGGACGAATGCCGCCGGTGGCAAGGCTAGCCATCTGTGTTGAAGCAAAATCGGTTTTATTGAGAATGCCCGCGAGGGTGAATATTTTATGGGTCGCGGAATTTTGGATATAACCGTTGGCAACATCCTGCTGCACTTTATTTTCGCCCTGAATATGTTTCTGCGGCTGTGGGGAGGAATTGATATCAATGTTAATTAAGTTTGTCGACGGTGAGGAGACGCGCTTATTCTCATCTGGGGTCAACCATAAAGTTTTAATAACATCGCTTGCCTCATGATACTCATAATACTTACCATCACGAACCAGATTGTTACGAATAATTTCAGCTCCATTATATTTCAACACTTGGATTCACATAATAAGTGCAACATCGTTAATCCGGAAGTAAACATGTTCGTATTCCTTTAAATAATTCATTCGGTGTTTTCCCTCCCCGTGTTTTTCTGGGGCGATTATTTAATCGGTTTACCA
>NZ_RCWA01000185.1 GCF_018448905.1 Photorhabdus heterorhabditis
GTATAAGATAACGCAACAGATTAACCAATTCTTTAGGCGTCAAAAAACCTGGTATTTGACAGGTCATACTCGTAAGGAAGCATTAGAACACCTTGTTTTTGAAGGGGGCCACCCGACAGAAAAAGCAGTTCAGGTATTCGAAAAAAATTACAAAGAAAATTTCCCTTTTATAGGAAAAAGTATTTGGGATGGTGAAGATGACGATTTTTCCTGTTCCCTATTTTATGAGAACTATCGTAGTGACAGGTTAGGACAAACTAATATAACAATAAGACTCAATATTGACGAAAAAGATTTTCAGTTTTCACGGCTGATTAATTTTATTACCTTTTTAGTTCTCAGCCGTAATGCTCCCTACATTATGGTAGAAACTAACGGTTATACCTTGAAGAAAAATCAGGTATTCCCCGACAGGCTGAGTGCTGGGTGGATGATTTATTTACCCTTTGTTATAGATCCCGCATTATTACCAATGGCAGCTGAAATCTTGCCTATTGCCAATGATAAAGAACAATTGGGGACATTAATTATCACCAAACAAGGCATTTTTG
>NZ_RCWA01000186.1 GCF_018448905.1 Photorhabdus heterorhabditis
ATTGCGGAGTCACTTAAGCGAAGTCCATCGACCATCAGCAGAGAATTGAAGAGAAATCAAGAAGTCCAGACATACTGCCCTGAACAGGCTCATTTGAAGGTATTGGTGCGTCGTCATTTTGCTAAGAAAGCCGTGAAAATAACGCCGGAAGTAAAAAGATGGATAAAACGATTAATTTGGAAAGATTTAAGCCCTGAACAGGTGACTGATTATTTGAAGCAACATAAAGGGATATCTTTGCATCATGAGACGATTTATAGACTGATTTATCAAGATAAAAGAGAGGGGGGGATTTATGGCAACATCTGCGAATAGCCAGAAAACCCTATCGCAAACGCTATGGTCGCTATGAAAGAAGAGGTAAAATTAAAAATCGGGTCAGTATTGATGAACGCCCGGAAATTGTTGATAAAAAAGAACGTATTGGGGACTGGGAAGGAGATACGATAATAGGGAAAGATAAAAAAAGTGTCTTATTAACATTGGTTGACCGCAAGACGCTGTATACAATAATCGTTAAACTTGATAGCA
>NZ_RCWA01000187.1 GCF_018448905.1 Photorhabdus heterorhabditis
ATTCAACGGCTGCGGGGCGTGCTGCCAACCGCAGAGTTGAAATCCGTCTGGTACCTAACGCAGTCGCCTGCCAGCGACTGCAACAAGTGTCAGGCTCTTTATCAACAACAACGTCGCCGGTGCAGGCGACCTCACACACTCAAAAACAGGAGTCATATTATGGCTATCCCCGCTTATTTGTGGTTGAAAGATGACGGCGGTGCGGACATCAAAGGGTCTGTGGATGTACAGAACCGGGAAGGCAGCATCGAAATTGTGGCGCTGGAACATGCGCTGCATATCCCGACGGACAACAATACTGGCAAGCTGACCGGAACCCGCGTGCACGCGCCGCTAGTGTTCACTAAAGAAGTCGATTCTTCAAGCCCTTATTTGTATAAAGCGGTCACCTCTGGCCAAACCCTGAAATCAGCGGAAATCAAGTGGTACAAAATTGATGACGCGGGTCAGGAGAAGGAATATTTCAACACCCGACTGGAGAACGTGAAGGTGGTGA
>NZ_RCWA01000188.1 GCF_018448905.1 Photorhabdus heterorhabditis
CAATATTTCTGTCTTCATCCGTGATTTCAGGACTTATCACAAAATCCATTTTCTTTCGGTGAATGTGTCCATCGTCTTCAACCGGTTTTTCTTTACTTGCTTCCATGATGCCGACAGCAATTAGTACCCCGGCACAAGCACTAGCGACATATACCCTTCATCTTTCAAATTGCTGCTTTGTTGGCTGCGGTCACTTACCCCAGTCACATAGTTATCTATGCTCCTGGGGATGCGTTCACTTGCCGCCTCGCTGCAAATTGAAATCTATTGGGTATGTTCAGCCGCACCTACTGCGACAGGGGCCAGTAATGGTATTGGCATATTAACGTCTCCTGTTTATCTTATTTTTTGCAATACAAAGAATATCTTTAAACTGCTATTTCAGCTCCTGACCGGGAATTCAAATGCTCCGAATTAAATTCACATTAACTGGCAAGAGT
>NZ_RCWA01000189.1 GCF_018448905.1 Photorhabdus heterorhabditis
GCTTATTCGCTTAACCTCACAACCCAAAGACGTCTTGGGTCGCAGAGTGTTGAGAGACTCTTCAATAATACCTCTCGATATTACTGACAGTTTTCAATTTTCAGCTTGTTCCAGATTGTTAAAGAGCTTTTATCGTTAAGCCGACTCAATCAAAATCCGCTTAACGATAACACGACAACGCCTTTCACCCGTCATCCGCAAGTGGCGTCCCCTAGGGGATTCGAACCCCTGTTACCGCCGTGAAAGGGCGGTGTCCTAGGCCTCTAGACGAAGGGGACCCATAGTCAGCTTCGCAGACGCATTCTTGCTCTTCTTTCATCAGACAATCTGTGTGAACACTCACTCAACGCATCTCAGGTAAGGAGGTGATCCAACCGCAGGTTCCCCTACGGTTACCTTGTTACGACTTCACCCCAGTCATGAATCACAAAGTG
>NZ_RCWA01000190.1 GCF_018448905.1 Photorhabdus heterorhabditis
CCTTGAGGTCATGCCCGGCCTGCAGGGTCACCTCACCGGCGCCGGTTATCTGGCTGCCGATATCGGTCTGTTGGGTCAGGTGGCGGGTGTTACCGCCGCCCCAGTCGCCGCTTTCGGTACGTCGCGTGTTTAAGGTGTCCAGCGTCAGGTCATGGCCTGCCGTTATTTCGGTGTGACCGTCTTGACCGGCATTCCTGACGTCACTGGCGGTGAGCTGAACATTGTTGATGGCGCTCAGCGATAAGGTGCCGTTATCGTTCTGCACATAAATGCCTGCCGGACGGTCCAGCCAGCGGTTAGCTTCATCCCCGCGTACGGTCGAGGCGCTGGTGATATCGCGGCCTTTCAGCGTCACCCGGTCATCCCCCTGAATCTGGCCGCCGCGATTGGTGAGCGTTTGTT
>NZ_RCWA01000191.1 GCF_018448905.1 Photorhabdus heterorhabditis
TCGTCGAAACGGAAAAATCGCCGCATCACGACGCGGTATTGCGCGGCCAGACTACCCGCTATGACTGGTCACAGGTGGACACTTCTCACCACAACAAATACGGCGTGCACGAGGCCATCATGCCGGAGGGTAGCCGCAGCGATAACTTTGATGAATATCAGTACACCCGGACCGTCAGGGAAACGCAGGTCACACACAGTGACCCCGGTAAAATGCTGGCCGGGGGCAATCTGACGCTCAATAGCGCGAAGGTGACCAATCACGACAGCCAAATCGTCGCCGGCGGCGCACTGGCGGGCAATATTGGCGAACTGCATAATATCGCCACCCAGGGGGAACGCATCACCACGGAGACCGGCAGCCAGACCCGCTGGTACGTCAAAAAGAAAAAACGGAACAAG
>NZ_RCWA01000192.1 GCF_018448905.1 Photorhabdus heterorhabditis
ATTTCCTGATCAGAGATTTCATTAAAATTGGTTCCCTTTGGAAAGTATTGTCTGATTAACCCATTGATATTCTCATTGATCCCTCTTTCCCAAGGCGAATAAGGGTGAGCAAAGTAAATTTGGGTTTCTAATTCTTCACCGATGATTTCATGATCTGCGAACTCCAAACCGTTGTCGAACGTGATGGTCTTAACCTTTTGTTTTAACGGGTATAATACTTTCACTGCCGCTTTCGCGACTTCTGATGCCTGCTTGCTATCAAGTTTAACGATTATTGTATACAGCGTCTTGCGGTCAACCAATGTTAATAAGACACTTTTTTTATCTTTCCCTATTATCGTATCTCCTTCCCAGTCCCCAATACGTTCTTTTTTATCAAC
>NZ_RCWA01000193.1 GCF_018448905.1 Photorhabdus heterorhabditis
TAACTTATCAAGGGCAGTTGCCCTGATATTATGGGCTATTTTTAGCCTGTTATGGGTTGTCAGTCCCAATAACAGGCAATCAATCTCTGTGGGTTTATTTTCAATGCCAGTCTTTTGCGACACCCTCAGTGCGGGCGGGGATATAAGGCGAAAAGCCCGTGGGGCTTTCAAGAACACTCAGGCGTTGACTGACTCTGAACGTAGGCTCTGAATGTTTCGATCGTTGCCCCTCCGGTGCTACAGACAAAATACGATCTTGACCACAGCAACCCTGTTTTGCTCTGCATTCGTAGATGTGTATTCTGCTGGCGTAGTAGCCGTGATGATACTGATTTCAGGTTGTTAACCATCACGCTCACTGCCAGCTTTGGCGGGT
>NZ_RCWA01000194.1 GCF_018448905.1 Photorhabdus heterorhabditis
GCTTTAACGCTTCAATTTTATCCCGGCTCAGTCCGGTACTGGTGACAATAATATCCAGGCTGACGCCATGCCGTAATAAGGCTCGAGCCGTTTCCACTTTACCTTCCTCTCGGCCTTGCTCAATACCTCGCTCAATACCTTGCTTGATACCTTGCTCGCGCCCTTTTTGTTCAAGCTGTTCTGCAATAGTCATCAACATCGTTTTATTCTCCGGAGATTGTTCAATCAGTTGATGGATAAAGTGTGAGAGATCCAGCGTATGCCCATTCAGTAAAATATAGCTTAATACCACATTGCGCTGTTCGGTTGTATTATACCCTGCATTCAAGAGTTCCACCAATTGGGGTATCCATTCCAGCATATCC
>NZ_RCWA01000195.1 GCF_018448905.1 Photorhabdus heterorhabditis
CAGATAAAGGGATAAAAACTCCCTGGCCGTTTCGGGCTGCGTTAAAAAATGCTTGAATAACGCGTCATGGTGAGGCCGTTTTTCTTTCTTTGCCACAGTCTGTTTCTCTGTCTTATCAGGTAGTCATGACTACTCGTTGTCTATCCCCGTCATCTTTCAAGTTGGCGGCACTCACTCCAGTTACAGAGTTATCTATGCTCCCGGGGATTCGCGTTCTTGCCGCCGCGAGGCATCTTGAAATCCATAGGGTATAAATAAGAACAAAAATGCCGATCTTGAATATCGGCATTTTGCTGTATAAAAAGAAGATTAATTTAATGCTTTAACGCTTCAATTTTATC
>NZ_RCWA01000196.1 GCF_018448905.1 Photorhabdus heterorhabditis
AGAAGGGCGGTCAGTTGCTATAGTAGGCATCTTTCCCGCCACAGGAAAATGCACAATGACCTATATACAACTGACCGAAACAGAAAGATACCCGATTTCCAGTTTAAAAAAAGCCGGTTTTTCACAGTGTTTCATTGCTGAGTCACTTAAGCGAAGCCCGTCGACCATCAGCAGAGAATTGAAGAGAAATCAAGAAGTTCAAACCTATTGCCCGGAACAGGCTCATTTGAAGGGATTAGCTCGTCGTCATTTTGCTAAAAAAGCCGTAAAAATAACGCCGGAAGTCAAAAAATGGATAAAACGGTTAATTTGGCAAGATTTGAGTCCTGAACAGGTGGTTG
>NZ_RCWA01000197.1 GCF_018448905.1 Photorhabdus heterorhabditis
GCCCGGGTGACGGCGTGATTCAGTTGTAAATCATGAGCCTGTATCGTCAGGGCGCCGTTGGTGAGCAACTGGCCCTGATGGCCCAGCCAGTGTCGGGTGTTCAGTGAAAGCGCGCCCTGACCGGCCAGTTGCACCGTCCCCTGGGTGTTATCGGCCTGATGCGCGGTGAGATGCAGGTCCTCGCCCTGACTGGCAATAATGCCCTGACGGTTATTAAGCCGGTCAGTGGTGAGGGTCAATGTCCCCTGATTGAACACGGTCCCCTCCTGGTTATTCAGGGTGCGGGTATGGAGCGTCAGTTCACCGCTGCCGGTCTGGTTAATTTT
>NZ_RCWA01000198.1 GCF_018448905.1 Photorhabdus heterorhabditis
GGGGGGGGGGGGGTGGGGGGGGGGGGGGGGGGGCGCGGGGGGGGGGGGGGGGGGGGGGGGGTGGGGGGAGGGGGGGGGGGGGTGGGGGGGGGGTGGGGGGGGGGGGTGGGGGGGGGGAGGGGGGGGGGGGGGGGGGCGGGGGGGGGGGGGGGGGGGGGGGGGTGGGGGGGGGGGGGGGGGAGGGGGTGGGGGGGGGGGGGGGGTGGGGGGGGGGGGGGGGGGGGGGGGGGGGGGGTGGGGGGGGGGGGGGGGGGGGGGGGGTGGGTGGGGTGGGTCATGGGTGGATGGGGGGGTGGGGGGTGGGGGGCGAGGCCGG
>NZ_RCWA01000199.1 GCF_018448905.1 Photorhabdus heterorhabditis
GATGGCAGGACGAACAAGTAAAACAGGCAGCCCCTTACGGGTACAAAAACTACAGCCCGGGTTAATCACAATAAAATCTCCTGTATTGCACACTCTTTATTTCAGGTTTTCCGGGTTAAGACGACCCGGCAGCGCTTCATTCGCGTCGTTATGACAGCCATACCGAGGTATGGCTGCCTGTCAGCTATTACGCCTGACTGCGCTCATTCCACGCATCCGAGTGAATGATGTTGCCGTCTTTGTACGTCCAGGTGATTTTTTCGTAGCGGAACTCAACCTGTTCCAGATGGTTGTGTTTCTCTTTGGCAGGAT
>NZ_RCWA01000226.1 GCF_018448905.1 Photorhabdus heterorhabditis
CTTCCTGACGCCCTTCTTGACGTCCTTCTTGACGTGCTTTATGTTCCAATCTTTGTGCTATTGTCACCAGTACCTCCTCATACCACGGGGCCTGTTCTGCCAGTCGCCGTAAGATCCTCATCTCACACGGATCGTTGAATGCTGATTGAGGACTCTCAAGACGAGTTAGTGGTGTATTTGCTCCAGTTCGTTCTGGCTCAGACCTTTTTACCCCA
>NZ_RCWA01000200.1 GCF_018448905.1 Photorhabdus heterorhabditis
AAGACAGCGTGGTTCAGAGGGCATGGCTTAATATCACTGGTGGAACAGCAACGGCAGTTCCAGCGTTAACATGAACCGCCGTATGCGGAACCGCATGTACGGTGGTGTGAGAGGACGGCGGGAGTGACCCCGCCTCCTACTCGATCTGGTATTACCTGTTCAAAAAATTATCCATAAAATCTATGGTCGCCCTCGTTTTTGCAACACTCATTTTGATGAATTTTGGGCTTGCTTAAATCTATCCGGCGTCACTATAGGCAAGGAACCTGCGCCTCGATGAGTTCCGCGCCTGATGAACCTTA
>NZ_RCWA01000201.1 GCF_018448905.1 Photorhabdus heterorhabditis
ATTAATTTAATGCTTTAACGCTTCAATTTTATCCCGGCTCAGTCCGGTACTGGTGACAATAATATCCAGGCTGACGCCATGCCGTAATAAGGCTCGAGCCGTTTCCACTTTACCTTCCTCTCGGCCTAGTTCAATACCTTCCTCTCGGCCTTGCTCAATACCTTGCTTGATACCTTGCTCGCGCCCTTTTTGTTCAAGCTGTTCTGCAATAGTCATCAACATCGTTTCATGCTCCGGAGATTGTTCAATCAGTTGATGGACAAAGTGTGAGAGATCCA
>NZ_RCWA01000202.1 GCF_018448905.1 Photorhabdus heterorhabditis
CTCAACGACTTTGCCGCTTCACGGCATTACGGCTGAGTTTATTACTGGCTTTGGGCGGGATTTCACTCACCGCACAGGCGGCGATGGTGGCCGATGGACAGGCGCCGGGTCATCAACAACCGACCATTATTTCCAGTGCCAACGGTACCCCGCAGGTCAATATCCAGACCCCCAGTGCTGCCGGGGTGTCGCACAATACTTACCGCCAGTTTGATGTCGATAAACACGGGGTTATCCTCAATAACAGCGCAAAAGCAACCGAGACCCAGCTGG
>NZ_RCWA01000203.1 GCF_018448905.1 Photorhabdus heterorhabditis
AGTAATATAATAAATAGAAAAACAGAAATCAGAACGCGTACGTGAAATGACTGGATGAAAAAAGAAATCAATGTCAAATTGCTACCAATAAAAAAAATAAAAAAAAAAAAAAATAAAAAAAAAAAAAAAATAAAAAAAAAAAAAAAAGATTTTATTTTTTTTTTTATGAGAGAGAGAGAGAGAGAGAGAGAGGCAGAGATACAGGCAGAGGGAGGAGCAGGCTCCGTCTAGGGGGGCGGGTGTGGGTCTTGCTCCCCCGATTCTAGCATTGTG
>NZ_RCWA01000204.1 GCF_018448905.1 Photorhabdus heterorhabditis
GTCCGGTACTGGTGACAATAATATCCAGGCTGACGCCATGCCGTAATAAGGCTCGAGCCGTTTCCACTTTACCTTCCTCTCGGCCTTGCTCAATACCCTGCTCAATACCTTGCTCAATACCTTGCTCAATACCCTGCTCAATACCTTGCTCGATACCCTGCTCAATACCTTGCTTGATACCTTGCTCGCGCCCTTTTTGTTCAAGCTGTTCTGCAATAGTCATCAACATCGTTTCATGCTCCGGAGATTGTTCAATCAGTT
>NZ_RCWA01000205.1 GCF_018448905.1 Photorhabdus heterorhabditis
TCGGTCCCCGGTGGACGGGTATGGTCCTGCCAGGCCAGCGTGTTCAGGTCAATCGTTTCGGTCACCGGGTCCGGTGTATAACCGGTGGTGTCTTTTCCCTGCGAGGTTTTGGTGCCGCCAATGCCAAACTTGTTCCGTTTTTTCTTTTTGACGTACCAGCGGGTCTGGCTGCCGGTCTCCGTGGTGATGCGTTCCCCCTGGGTGGCGATATTATGCAGTTCGCCAATATTGCCCGCCAGTGCGCCGCCGGCGACG
>NZ_RCWA01000206.1 GCF_018448905.1 Photorhabdus heterorhabditis
CCCCCCCCCCCCCCCCCCCCCCCCCCCCCCCCCCCCCCCCCCCCCCCCCCCCCCCCCCCCCCCCCCCCCCCCCCCCCCCCCCCCCCCCCCCCCCCCCCCCCCCCCCCCCCCCCCCCCCCCCCCCCCCACCCCCCCCCCCCCCCCCCCCCCCCCCCCCCCCCCCCCCCCCCCCCCCCCCCCCCCCCCCCCCCCCCCCCCCCCCCCCCCCCCCCCCCCCCCCCCCCCCCCCCCCCCCCCCCCCCCCCCCCCCCCCCC
>NZ_RCWA01000207.1 GCF_018448905.1 Photorhabdus heterorhabditis
TGCCGCCCGGTCAGCCGTTTGAACTGAGTTTGCCGCCGGAAACCGTCAAAGGACAAACAGTCGACCCGGTGATACGCGTGGTGACGCCCGATACGCGTTTGCCGGATAACAGCCTGTATACCGTGCAACCGGGCAGTGACAGCCACTATCTGGTGGAGACCGACCCGAAATTTACCCAGTACAAACCCTGGCTGGGGTCAGACTACATGCAGCAGCAACTCACCCATGACCCGGCTTTGGTGCACAAACGGTTAG
>NZ_RCWA01000208.1 GCF_018448905.1 Photorhabdus heterorhabditis
TAACGCCGGAAGTCAAAAAATGGATAAAACGGTTAATTTGGCAAGATTTGAGTCCTGAACAGGTGGTTGATTATTTGAAGCGGCATAAAGGGATATTTTTGCATCATGAGACAATTTATAGGCTGATCTATCAAGATAAAATAGAGGGGGGTGATTTATGGCAACATCTGCGAATTGCCAGAAAACCCTATCGTAAACGCTATGGTCGCTATGAAAAAAGAGGCAAAATTAAAAATCGGGTCAGTATTGATGTTC
>NZ_RCWA01000209.1 GCF_018448905.1 Photorhabdus heterorhabditis
ACGGCGAGAATCCGCAACTGGACCCGGGCCTCCGATTTGCCGGGCAACTTTTTGATGAAGAAAGTGGTTTATTCTATAATCGGTTCAGGTATTATTTGCCGGAAGGCTGTTGTTACCTGAGTGCCGACCCGATAGGATTAGCAGGGGGTCTGAACCTGTATGCGTACGTGCCGAATCCGGTGTCGTGGATCGACCCCTTAGGCTTAACTGGCTTTGATGCTTCTGGTAGACCTTTATCCAGTCCAAATTATA
>NZ_RCWA01000210.1 GCF_018448905.1 Photorhabdus heterorhabditis
TGGCATGTTTTGACAATGCTGCCGAAATCTCTTGAGGGGATTTACCTTCATTTAGCATAGCGGTAGCCAGACTGGATGCTGACCGACCGTAATCCGCCAGCCCTTTTGGCAAGCTTAGTGCATTATTCTCAATAACAAAAATTACAATCTCGATTCAAGGGGGTAGGATTAGCTCCACTATTTACGTGAGTTATATTCGCGATAATATATAAAACAACATCCTATACCACCAATAGTCCCTCCCATAGC
>NZ_RCWA01000211.1 GCF_018448905.1 Photorhabdus heterorhabditis
CACAACAACTGGATCTCTTCGGGCAGATAAAGGGATAAAAACTCCCTGGCCGTTTCGGGCTGCGTTAAAAAATGCTTGAATAACGCGTCATGGTGAGGCCGTTTTTCTTTCTTTGCCACAATCTGTTTCTCTGTCTTATCAGGTAGTCATGACTACTCGTTGTCTATCCCCGTCATCTTTCAAGTTGGCGGCACTCACTCCAGTTACAGAGTTATCTATGCTCCCGGGGATTCGCGCTCTTGCCGCCG
>NZ_RCWA01000212.1 GCF_018448905.1 Photorhabdus heterorhabditis
AAAAAATGGATAAAACGGTTAATTTGGCAAGATTTGAGTCCTGAACAGGTGGTTGATTATTTGAAGCGGCATAAAGGGATATTTTTGCATCATGAGACAATTTATAGACTGATTTATCAAGATAAAATAGAGGGGGGTGATTTATGGCAACATCTGCGAATTGCCAGAAAACCCTATCGTAAACGCTATGGTCGCTATGAAAAAAGAGGCAAAATTAAAAATCGGGTCAGTATTGATGTTC
>NZ_RCWA01000213.1 GCF_018448905.1 Photorhabdus heterorhabditis
GAAAAATAGTAAAAAATACTGAAAAAACTCTCTATATTATAAATAGTTAAATATTGGCAATCTGGCATTACACAAAATTTGACTTAAGAGGTGGTTTTGTAGGAACATATTTACAGTTTGGTGCATTCTGTTTAGTTTCTTTTTATTACCTAATAATTTCCAAATATATAATTACAAAGCTTACAAGCTGATATTTTCTATTAAAAAATGACTATTTATGACTATCTAAAAACGGTATT
>NZ_RCWA01000214.1 GCF_018448905.1 Photorhabdus heterorhabditis
ACACCTATAACCATAAAAAAATAGCAGTGCAGGATTTCAATTCCATGCACTCGATATCCAGCGCAAAATAGGGTTTCAAAATCTCTGATTAATATTTTTTAAAACCAAACAAAATGCACCAAACTGTTATATTTGGTTAAAAATACTAAACATTAATAATAATTAAAAATAATTATCCAAAATTTAATTAAACTTTGAATTTATAATCTGAGTCATTAACTAATACCTGATTGAATTTA
>NZ_RCWA01000215.1 GCF_018448905.1 Photorhabdus heterorhabditis
TACCGTCGAAAGCTCTTTGACAGGCATATGATTGAGCAGCTACGGGAAGCATTCCTGTCTGCCGCCGCAAAGCTCGAATGCGAAATCATAGAGATGGACGGTGAGCGGGATCATGTACACCTTCTGGTCGCATACCCGCCAAAGCTGGCAGTGAGCGTGATGGTTAACAACCTGAAATCAGTATCATCACGGCTACTACGCCAGCAGAATACACATCTACGAATGCAGAGCAAA
>NZ_RCWA01000216.1 GCF_018448905.1 Photorhabdus heterorhabditis
GCTCACCGTCCATCTCTATGATTTCGCATTCGAGCTTTGCGGCGGCAGACAGGAATGCTTCCCGTAGCTGCTCAATCATATGCCTGTCAAAGAGCTTTCGACGGTATTTTGTCGTGAAAATCAGATGCACAACCAGTTTACTGACGCTGTGTCGTTTTCGGAGAAATCCCTCCAGTGCCTCATGCTGATGACTCAATTGATATATCCACCTAACCGGTTAAAATAGATGAATGA
>NZ_RCWA01000217.1 GCF_018448905.1 Photorhabdus heterorhabditis
ACCATGGCCGGAGAACGTGATACGCAAATCGCCACCCGCTGGTCCGGCTCCACGCCCAGAGCAATCAGCTGATGAGCCAGCCGGTTAGCGCGGGCATTCAATTGCGCATAACTGAGCGTCTGCGTTTCATACTCTAACGCAGTCGCGTCCGGGGTTTTCTCTACCTGCTGTTCAAACAATTGGTGAACACACCACGGGTCAGGGTACGCCGTTTCCGTCGCATTCCAGGTTTC
>NZ_RCWA01000218.1 GCF_018448905.1 Photorhabdus heterorhabditis
TGACTAGATACAACATCTTTGCCTTCTCCGGATTTTACATATCCAGTCGCATCCACATTCCCGTTTACAATCCCACCTGCTTTTGGAAACGCACTTTTCGCCAGATTCATCGTTTCCACTAAACCAATGTTTTCTGTAACCGATTAACTCACCGCAATTCTTGCCAGGGCAGCGCTTTAAAGCATTAAACGAAGCCGGATACGATAAAAATCGGGTCGATTTACGTGTCAA
>NZ_RCWA01000219.1 GCF_018448905.1 Photorhabdus heterorhabditis
CTTTAACAAAGCGGGGAAAAACGGCAGAAAAAAAGGCTGCTAAATCAGGGGGAAAAGTCCGCCCAGCGATATGATGACACCAGGATCCGCCAGACGTGTGGGACGGCGACGTGCCGGCGGAAATCCGCGAATACCAGCATGGCCGGCTGAAAATGATCCGCCATCTGGTGTTTGACGGCTGGGAACTGGTGGCGCAGCAGACGCAACAGTTTACGCTTAATC
>NZ_RCWA01000220.1 GCF_018448905.1 Photorhabdus heterorhabditis
ATGTGGCTAAATCACACAACAACTGGATCTCTTCGGGCAGATAAAGGGATAAAAACTCCCTGGCCGTTTCGGGCTGCGTTAAAAAATGCTTGAATAACGCGTCATGGTGAGGCCGTTTTTCTTTCTTCGCCACAGTCTGTTTCTCTGTCTTATCAGGTAGTCATGACTACTCGTTGTCTATCCCCGTCATCTTTCAAGTTGGCGGCACTCACTCCAGTT
>NZ_RCWA01000221.1 GCF_018448905.1 Photorhabdus heterorhabditis
CCGCCGTACTGGTTAAGGTCGCGGTCACCTGTCCCTGCGCGTTACTCACCGAATTGCTTTGTTTTGTCAGTTTTAACCCGACCACCGTTTTATCTGTCTGCCAGTCAATCTCGATCGGTTTATCCACCACCAGATTGCCATGCCCATCTTTCACCGTCGCCGTGAAGGTATAACTGTCCGTGCCGTTGTTGTAACGCTTCCCGTCTTTATCCACATCCA
>NZ_RCWA01000222.1 GCF_018448905.1 Photorhabdus heterorhabditis
CAAAGGCAACGCCGGCATCCATCAGCGCTTTAAACTGGGCTTCATCGTTATTGTAGCCCGGCAGATAGCGCTGACCGGTCAGCTGGGTAATCTGCTCCCGCACCAGCCGCTGTTCGTAGAACCCGTCGCCTAACCGTTTGTGCACCAAAGCCGGGTCATGGGTGAGTTGCTGCTGCATGTAGTCTGACCCCAGCCAGGGTTTGTACTGGGTAAATTT
>NZ_RCWA01000223.1 GCF_018448905.1 Photorhabdus heterorhabditis
TGTCCCGCCTCTAATGTGGTGTGCGTGTGACTGATGCCGTTGCCATTTTCATGGCCGCGGCCCCGACTGACATTGGCCGACGCCGTCAAGCCGGTGCTGCCCGGGCCGGCGGTGACACCCACGCCCAGCGCGCTACCGTGGCTACTGTTTTTGCCGATAGTCTGTTCGGTGTTCTGGCTGGAACTCAGTTGGATGTCTCGGCTGGCAT
>NZ_RCWA01000224.1 GCF_018448905.1 Photorhabdus heterorhabditis
CCTTCGGAGTGCCGGCGGTAAATGGTGGCCGCCCGGCCCTCAACTCAAGTGTTCTCTGTCAACACGGTTGCCGGTCAACCCCCATTCAACATAATGTGGCATTAAGCGCAATGGGCCTGAACGGCCCGCCGCGCTTAACAAACATTATGTCGGCGCCGCCCACCCAAGGGCGCTGCGCGGTTACCTCAGCCCCGGTGCGCGGCTGGCC
>NZ_RCWA01000225.1 GCF_018448905.1 Photorhabdus heterorhabditis
TTTATCCACCACCAGATTGCCATGCCCATCTTTCACCGTCGCCGTGAAGGTATAACTGTCCGTGCCGTTGTTGTAACGCTTCCCGTCTTTATCCACATCCACCGTCACGCTGGCGACATAATAGCTGTCGCTCAGCGCCTCAAAACTGACTTTCCTATCCGCTTTCACCGCCGCCGTTTGCTGGCTGGCCGTTTTCGCCGACAC